>CALUTP010000029.1 GCA_944323725.1 Candidatus Gastranaerophilales bacterium
TTAAATTTTAAAAAATACTCAAATCAACTGTTAAATTACATTAAAATTAAAAAGAGGGTATCTAAAACCCTCTTAAAATGGTAGCAAGGGAGAGATTCGAACTCTCGACCTCACGGGTATGAGCCGTGCGCTCTCACCAACTGAGCTACCTTGCCATATTAACTTTTAAGCCGACTACTAAACCGACAGGTTTTATTCTCACATAAAAGTTTTCAAATTTCAAGCACTTTTTCATAAAAAAATTTTTTATATATAATATTTCTATGATTAAAGATTTAACAAATGGAGAACCTTTAAAATTAATTCTATTATTTTCAGTTCCTCTATTAATAGGAAATATTTTCCAGCAGTTTTATAATATTGCTGATATTGTAATAGTTGGAAGAACGCTTGGAATGGAAGCTTTAGCGTCTGTTGGGGCGGTTGCTCCATTATTCTTTTTGATTATGTTTGCTGTTGTTGGGCTCGATAATGGATTTTCAGTCATTACAGGTCAGAAATTCGGTGCTAAAGATTATGATGGTGTAAGGCGTTCTGTTGTTGTTTCAATTATTCTTAGTACGTTATTTACTCTTTTATTTACTGTGATTTGTGCTGTTTTAATGAAGCCTATTCTTTTTATGATGAATGTACCTCAAGAAATTTTTCATGATGCTTATTGGTATATTCAAATTTGTGTAATTGGACTTGTTACTGTTAATTTTTACAATCTTTTAGCAAGTGTTGTAAGAGCATTGGGGGATAGCAAAACCCCGCTTTATTTTCTTATTTTTGCTTCGATTTTGAATATTTTTCTTGCACTTTTGTTTATTTTAAAATTTCATTGGGGAGTTCCGGGTTCTGCGGTTGCTGTAGTATTATCACAGGCTGTCTCAGGATTTATGTGTTATTTTTATATAAAAAAGAAATTTCCTATTTTACATTTGCATAAAAAAGATTGGATATTTAGCAAACAGAATCGTAAAAATGATTTGGATTTTGCTTTAGAACATTTACAAGTGGGGTTCCCTACAGCTATACAATTTTCTGTGTTAGGCATTGGTGTTTTGATTATTCAGAGTGTATGTAATACTTTCGGGGCTAATGTAATAGCTGCATTTACTGCTGCTCTTAGAATAGAACAAATTGCTACATTACCTATGATTTCTTTCGGTATAGCTCTAGCTGCTTTTGTTGCTCAAAATTACGGTGCACAAAAAATTTCTAGAATCAGACATGGTGTTATCAGAGCCTCTTTTATTAATATTGCATTAAGTATTTTTATGGCTGTGATTATGCATTTTTTCGGTGCTGATATAGTTGGGTTATTTATTGGTAATGAAAACCCTAATGTTATAAAAATAGCACATGATTATTTATGGATTAGTACATTATTTTATTTTTTCCTTGGGCAAATATTTATTTTCAGAAATGCTTTACAGGGAATGGGGCGTCCTTTAATTCCTTTGACATCATCTTTTGCTGAACTTATGGTACGTTCTTTCGCGGCTGTATATCTTGCTGTGAAATTTAGTTATTTTGGAATTTTCTACGCTGGACCGATTGCGTGGGTTACAGCTTCTTTAATAGTAGCATTTGGATATTTTATTAACATAAGAAAAATTATTTTGCAAAAATATCAAAATTCTTAAATTTAAAGTTTTTTAGATTAGTAGAATTATTACTTGCGGAATATTTTTTTTCGTGCCAAAATCTGTTTAACTAGTGGTACAAAATAAGGAGAAGTGGTTATGTCAACATTTATTGAAGATATTGTGGCACGTCAAATTTTGGATTCAAGAGGTAATCCTACTGTAGAAGTTGAAGTAAAACTTACAAATGGTGCAAAGGGCAGAGCTGCTGTTCCTTCTGGGGCATCTACCGGTATATATGAGGCGCTTGAATTGCGTGATGGTGATGAAAATTGCTATCAAGGTAAGAGTGTAATGAAAGCTGTAAATAATGTTAATAATATAATTGCTCCGGAATTAATTGGTGAAAAAGCTTCTCATCAAAGAGAAATTGATACTTTTATGATTGATATGGACGGTACTGAAAATAAATCAAAACTCGGTGCTAATGCTATTTTGGGGGTATCTCTTGCTTGTGCTAAAGCAGCTGCAAAAGGTTATGATATGGCATTATACCGCTATTTAGGAGGGATTAACGCTCTCACTTTACCTGTACCAATGATGAATATTATAAACGGTGGAGCGCATGCTGATAATAATATTGATTTCCAAGAATTCATGATAGCACCTGTTGGTGCTGAAAGTTTTCAACACGCCATTGAAATGGGTTGTAATATTTTCCATACATTGAAAAAAGTGCTTCATAGTAAAGGTCTTGTTACTTCTGTAGGAGATGAAGGAGGGTTTGCACCAAATTTGAGTTCTAATGCAGAAGGTATTGAGGTTATTTTAGAAGCTATTGACAAAGCTGGTTATAATACAAGTCAGGTAAAAATTTGTTTAGATGTTGCATCATCTGAATTTTATGAAGATGGATTATATAAACTAAAAGGTGAAAATAAAACGTTTACTCCTGATGAAATGGTTGATTTTTTAAGTGAATGGGTAAATAAATATCCGATTATATCAATTGAAGATGGTATGGCTGAACAAGATTGGGATGGTTGGAAAAAACTTACAGATAGTATAGGTAATAGATGTCAGCTTGTAGGAGATGATTTGTTTGTGACTAATACAAGGCGTCTTGCTGAAGGTATTAGAAGACGTGTTGCTAATTCTATTTTGATTAAGGTAAATCAAATTGGAACACTTACTGAAACTTTAAATGCAATTTCTATGGCACATGGTGCTGGTTATACCTCAATTGTTTCACACCGTTCTGGTGAAACTGAGGATACGTTTATCGCTGACTTGGCTGTGGCTACTAATTGTGGACAAATTAAGACAGGTTCAGCTTCACGTTCTGATAGAATGGCAAAATATAATCAGCTTATTCGTATCGAACAAAAATTAGGCTCAGCTGCTAAATATTTAGGGCTTCAGGCTTTTAATGGACAAAGATAAAAAAAGAGGGTTTTTAAACCCTCTTTTTTTTAAGTATTGACAAAATATTTTCTTACTTATATAGTAATCGTATGAGAAATAATGTAATTAAATTAAATAGAAATTGGTGGCGCCTGTAAGAGTACAGGTGTATAATGCATAAAATTTTTATGAAAGACCTGTACTATAAAATTCAGTACAGGTTTTTTAGTTTGTTAGAAAGGTTTTAAAATTTTATGCAAGTTACATTAATCAATACATTATCAGCCCCGCTTAAAGCTGCAGCACGTTTTGTTAATTCTCAAGAACAAGCCTCAGGGCTTTCTACATCTCGTTTTATTCAAGATACTGGGACTTGTCTTTTACCAAAGGCTGCTTTTGCAAGAAGTAAAGCAGATTTAGCTGAGAACGCCGTATTAGAACTTTCTGAAAGTGCATTAGTATATTTTGCCCCAGCTTTAATTGGTGAAAATATTGCAAGAAAGGTTTTTTCTAAAAATCTTAATGAAGTTGAAAAAAAGCTGGTCTCAATGAATGCAAATGAGCTTATGCAAATGAAAAATCCTGCTGTTAAAAAAGTTTTACCAGTGAAGGCTGCAATTGCTCTTACTGCTATGCTTATTCCACTTACTGAGTTTACTCTTAATTATTTTAAAAATCTATTTACGTTGAAAGTGTTTAAAAAAGGTGATTTCAATACAATAGCAGCATTGGATAAATCTCCTGAAGATAAAGCAAAGCAGAAGAAAGTAGAAAAAAGTGCATATAAAAATATTAAAAAAGCGGGTATTATTTTTTCAGCATGTCTTGGATTAGGGGCTTTAATTGCTAAACGCGGAAAAGATTCTAAAACTCTACAGAATATTTCAGAATTTGTTCTTGCTCCAGGTTCAAAACTTTTCAAAAAAAATGAAAAGGCTAAAAAGTTTTTTAATAAATATGCCAGCATAGATTTTGCTTCGCAGAATGGCAAATTGGTTTTGAGCAAAGGACAACTGACATCGTGTGTTTTTATAGGCGGAGCTGGATATTTTGGAGCTTCAAAAGATAGAGGAAAACAAAATTTTTTAGAAACCCTTTTCCGTTATCCGCTAGTTGGATTTTACATAATTACCGGTAGTGAGCTTTTTGAAAAAGGATTTAAAAAAATGCTTCAAAAAATGGGCAAATGTAGAGAAACTATTGACAAAAACCTTAATACTCCAAAATTTGATAAACTTGAAGAAATTGCAAAGACTCTTGCTAAAAAAAATGGAACAAAAATTGATACTGAATTTAAGAAACTTGCAAAACAAAAAGTCTTAATTTCTGGAATACCTTATCTATTTAGTATAGGTATTATGGGATTTTTTGTAGCAGGAATTTCAAATTTATTTACAAAGTACCGCTACCAACAGGATTTTCAGCCCAATAAAGCCTTATAAAAAAGCAGGCTACGTGCTGAACTGAATCTACTCTTACCCACTGGCGGGTTGCTTTGAAGCGGATACCATGTGCTGATTTTGCCGGATTTCTATGTGAGAAACCTGATTTTTCATCATTAAATAATTGAAATTGACTTTTTGCAGCTTTTTTAGCAGTATCTAAAATTTCTTTTGCGAGTTCAGTTTCTCCTTGTTTTTTAGCAAGGTAATATGCAGCAATTAATCCTTCAGAGCGTGCTCCATCAGGGTAGAAATGATCACCATAGTTGTAGTAATAGCCCCCTTCATAGTCTATATAAGGACTATCATTCTTTTTGTAACAGCGCTCCATCATTGCTTTTGCGTCAGTATATACAAAATTTAGCCATTCAGGTTTTTGGAAATCCTTATTTTCAGACCATTCTTCTATAGCCTGCATAAGCCAAGCGTCAGAAGGCAGAGCGGTGAATAAATCCTTATAAAATTTTGGACGCTCGTTTACAATCCAATCAAGTGCAATTTTTGCCATATTGCGGACTTCTTCTATAAGATCTTCATCATCTTTGAAATGATTTGCAAAAAGTGCTAGACCTAAAAGAGCTTCTCCTGGGTAGTAGAAAGAAAAAGTTTCTTTTCTTTCTTCATCAGTTAATTTTATTAAGGGTTTTCCATCATTGTAGGATGGATGAATATAATATCCCAGAAGTTCACCTTCTTTGGTCATACGACTCATTATGTGTCGGGCAAAGCCTTTTATGTACTTGTCATAAGATTTGTCCCCTGAGGCTATACGATACTGCATCATCATTATAAGTGCAAGTCCTGTACCGCCTAATTTCCCTTTTCTATTATAATGCACATACATTGCTTTTTTCTTATGATAAGTATGTTCTTTTGTAATAGATACAGTAAAATCAATTGCTCTTTTGGCCGCTTCCAGATATTTTTTGTCTCCTGTTTGGGTGTATGCTCTAATAAGAGTAATTGCACCCCCACAGTGTCTTAAATCATTATAATATAAATCATCAACAGGTCTATTTGGATGTTCATGATCTTTGTTATTATCTTGAGAACAATCGTAATAATACATAAATCTTCCATCATCAAGCATATTAGCTATAAGCCAGTCAGAAGATTTTATAAACTGATCAAGTACAATATCATAGCTGAAATCGTCATATAGAATATTTCCTCGATATAGTGGAACACATTCATCTTTGTAAGTTACAAAAGCTCTGCTTCTAAGTTTAAAAATTTCATATTCACCGCAAGTCTTAAAAATATGCATACGTTCAGGAATTTTATCAGATAATTGTCTTATAGGAGTTCTATTTACTGCAAGCCTTAGTGCTGCTTGTAAGCCCATATGACTGTTAATTGTTGCATCTGTCGGCATATAATAATAAGACATCTTATCTTTTTTATTTTTAAGTTCCAATCCATTAATGCCTATTTCAAATCTGTATTTATCAAATTTATCTTGCTGAAGTTGATCTAAAGTGACTGGCTGGCGTTCTATAACATATTCTAGTAGTATTCTGCATTTGTTTTCATCAGCTACGTCAAATTTTTCAAAAAATTTGTTTTTCCTCAATACTTCAATATTTCTGTTAATAGTCATCATAAGATTTTTTTTACGATTACCAAAACGTATTGGAGCCAATCCACTTTGGAAAAGACTTATATATGTCATTGAAAGATACTGGTCGTAATCCCATATACCCTCAAAATCCAAATCGCTTATATCAATGTAGTTACCTGTGATAAGCCCCTGCCTGATGCGTTTTAATAATTCATTTACTACGGTAAAATCTTGTTTGTAAAAATTTCTTTCTATTCCATTTGCCAGCTTGAAGTCCATAATTTTGTTTCCTAAGTTATAAATTTATCTATGTTTTTTATAGTATTATTTCTATATGGAACTATTTTACATTAATTCTCAAGAATTTCTACATACACATGGTTTAGATTTCCTTAAAGATTATGCTGAAGGCAGAAATTTTAAATCTGAAAAACGATTTATTGAATTTACTCTAGGACGTTTTCTGGTTAAAACAGTCTGTAAAAAATTTTATGAGATTAATGATGATGAAATTATAATTAATAATTCAAAGCCAGAATTTAAATCTGGTAAAATTCATTTTAGTATATCTCATTCATCAGAGATAATAATGGCTGCATTTGACAAAAAACCTTGCGGGCTTGATTTAGAAATAATAAAACCACGAGATTTTAAAGCTATTTCTGCTCGTTATGATAAATTTATAGAGACAGCCGAAGAATTTTACAGCTTTTGGACTGCACTAGAAGCAGAGATAAAACTTCAAAATTCTGTGAAAGGTAAATTTACAACTAAATTCCAAGATAAATTTATGTTGACAGTAGTATCATCAGATGTTATTTCTTCACCACCATCTTGTATAAATCTTCTCGCTTTTTAATTAAAGCAGGGTTTTCCAAATAGTCTGTATATTTACTTCTTACATTTATAAATCCTTGCGGAGCAATTTCTATAATTCTATCAGCAACGGTATCTATAAATTGATAATCTTGAGATGTAAATAATACAGTGCCTGTATAATCTATAATAGCATTATTAAGTGCAGTTATTGATTCCAAATCAAGATGATTGGTTGGCTCATCCATTAGCATAACATTTGATTCTTCAATCATCATTTTAGCCAGGATACATCTTACTTTTTCTCCACCTGATAAAACATTTACTTTTTTATCAGCATCTTCACCTGAAAATAGCATTCTGCCAAGGTAACCTCTTAAAAAATTAACATGCTGGTCAGGAGAATATTGTGCTAGCCATTGCATAATTGTAAGATCTGATTCAAAGTAAAAATTATTATCTTTTGGAAAATATGAATGCGTTGCTGTCACCCCCCATTCAATATTTCCAGAATCAGGCTCTATTTTACCTTCTAATATATCAAATAATACTGATATTGTGAGTGGATTTTTAGAAATAAATGCAACTTTTTCTCCTTGATTAATTTCAAAACTCATATTTTTGAATAAAAGTTCACCATCGATTGATTTTGTTAACCCTTTTACTTGGACCACATCTTTTCCTGGAATTCTTTGATAATTAAATCGAATTCTAGGATATTGTCTGGATGATGGTCTAATTTCTTCTAATGATAGCTTGTCAAGCATATTCTTTCTAGAGGTAGCTTGTTTTGCTTTGGAAGCATTTGCGCTGAATCTTGCTATAAAGGCTTTTAATTCTTCCATTTTTTCTTCGGTTTTCTTATTTTGTTCTTCTTTTTGTTTTTGGATTAACTGGCTGGCTTGTGACCAGAATGTGTAATTCCCTGTATATAGCTGGATATTTTTATAATCAATGTCTGCCATATGTGTGCATACTTTATCAAGAAATTTTCTATCATGTGATACAACGATTACAAGATTTGGAAAATCTATCAAAAATTCTTCAAGCCAGGCAATTGTATTAAGATCAAGGTGATTGGTCGGCTCATCAAGAAGTAAAATATCTGGGTTCCCGAAAAGTGCTTGAGCTAAAAGTACTCGAACTTTTTCACTGCCGGCTAAATCTTTCATTTGGGAGTAATGAAGCTCATCAGGAATTCCTAGCTCAGATAAAAGACTCGCTGCCATAGATTCTGCCTGCCAGCCATCTAGTTCAGCAAATTCTTCTTCTAAATGTGCAGCTTTAATACCATCTTCATCATTGAAATCCGGTTTTGCATATAGAGCATCTCGCTCTTTCATCAAATCATAGAGTTTTTTATGACCATAAATTACCGTATCAATTACGCTAAAATCATCAAATTCAAAATGGTTTTGTTTTAATACTGCTATACGTTGACCTTTTGTAATATGTACTTCTCCTGAGGTCGGTTCAATTTCTCCTGAGATTACTCTTAATAAAGTACTCTTACCGGCTCCGTTTGCTCCTATTACACCATAGCAATTCCCTGATACGAATTTTATGCTTACATTTTCAAACAAAGTTTGTGATCCAAATCTTACGGTTAATTTATTTGTTGTTATCATTTTTTTCCCTATATTTCAGCTATCTTTTATTATCATATCATAAAAATCTAAATTTAAGTTGTTAATTCATATATATCTTATTTCAACATCTATGTTTTATTTATTATTATTTTTTTTTCGAAGTGAAAAATACTTGACAAAAAGTTAGGCATGCCTTACAATAAAAATGTTAGGTAAAACTAACAAGGCGGATTAAATGAGAATAGAAGCAGTTTCTTTAGTTAATGTGAAAACTAATAATATACTAAAAAATTCCCATATAAAGCGTGATAATCAGGCTTTTATGTCAGCATGTAGAGATAATGAAAGTCTCAAGGAGCAGATTTCGGATTTAAGAGTATTTAACCATCATATTTATGAATATGAAAAGGGTTTAAGAAATCTTATTTTAACTACTGAAAAAGGTAAATATAGAGATTATATTGAAAATAAATTGCAGAATCGTAATATTGATTATGCAATAAATGAAGTTGGTAATGGGAAAATTAATGTATTTTTTGGTGAGAAAAGTTGTGTAGATGTAGTAAAAACATTTAGTCCTAGATTGAATGAATTATCTGCTGAACAAGATTTTATGCTTGGAATAATGCTTGGTTATGACAGAGTAAAACAATGTGAGCGTTATTTGAAAATCAAAAACAAAATAATATTGCTGCGTAAATAAAATCGAACCCTTTTTTGTTTATCATATTATTTATACTTAATTACTACTTGTTTATTGAAAAATAAACAAGTTTTTTATTTTGTTATGAATTCTTTTTATTGGATTGATTTCCATTTCGGTAGCCTATACCAGCCCTGTAGCCCGAGATCGCATATAATATAGGAAGTGCAGGCTCTATCCATTTTAACCCAGACATTACTGCAACAGTTGCGATGTCATCAGTATGAAGTCCGATATCTAGAGGTTCGGGTCTACGTTCATCAAATAGATGCTTATTTTTATACCTATTGTCATTATTATGTTTTTCAAAACAAGGATTTATAATTTTATTGCCTATATAATTAGCGATTGCACTGCCTCCTATTACCCCTGTTGTAAGTATTCCGCATATCATTCCTATTGCTCTTTGAGTTTTTGATTTGATTTTGTATTTTTCCATTATTGCAAGTGCTCCGCCTGCTCCAATGTTGCATAAAAATATATTAGCTAAGTACTGATAAGAACCTTCTTTTATTTTATCAGGAATTTTTGATTTCCAATTTTTATCTGTAAGTTTATCTCCAATTATGCCTCCTGATATTCCTCCAAGAACTGGAATTAGACCAAATACTGAGAGCCTTCCGATTTCAGAAAAAATTTCTTTTGACGTTACATTTTCAGGATCTGGAATTAATTTATTTAAAAATCTTTTTCCAGAAAAATCATTATTAAAAGTTTTAAATAACTGTTTTATTTCTTTAAATTTTAGAGGTTTTTCTTTTGCTTTTTCTAATATTTTTTTTGTTGATTCTTCAATTGTATTGAGTTCTAAAAAATTAGTTATTAATTCTTTGTTTTGTTGTTTTATTACTTTTATTGTCTTTGGAATTGATTCTGTTTTTTTAAAAATTTTATTTGTAATTTTAGGTGCTGCAAGTGCGGATAACACTGTAATGGCCATTGTTGCGGATGTTCTTATTAGGGATTTTTTCTTTTTATTTTTGGGGGTGTTATGTACTTGTTTTGTAACACATATAGCTGCACCTGCTGTTAATATGGAGGGGACTGCTCGTTGAAATTTTGCAACTAAAATCGGCTGGTCAAGAAACTTGCCTGCTATTTTGAGAGTATTCATTTTATTTTTACCTTATCTATTTATTTTGTATATATCTGTAAAATTTTCTATTTCTTTAGAGTAATTGGTGTAATATTCAGTAAATGCAGCAATTCGTTCAAGAGCATTTTCCGAAATTACATGTTCTATTTTGCAAGCATTCTCTGATGCTTCTTCTGGAGAAAGTCCTAAGATTTTTTCAAAAAAATTATGCAGAGCTTTATGTTTGGTGATCACTTTTAGTGCTTGCTTTTTACCTTCATCTGTCATAGAAATTACATCATATCTGCCGTAATTTATTAAATCTTTGGAGGCAAGTTTTTTTAGTGCTTCAGTTACTGAGGCTCTACTTACTTTTAATTCGTGTGAAATATCTATAGCTCGAATACTTTTATTTTTTTCAATAAAATTATAAATGGTTTCTAGATAATCCTCTAAGCTGGATGATAATTTTTCCTGCACAATTTTTACTCCAAATTATTACTTATATAATAATTGTAAGGCAAGCCTAACATTTTGTCAAGCTATTACTTTTAAAGATTTTTGAGTAATAGCATCAGGTCTTGATTTAAAAGCTTGTACAGCTGCATTTATTCCAGTCCCTATTGCAAGAGCTCCACCAATTATTAGTGCGCCGGTTTTGGAGGAAGCGAATTTTTTTACAGCACCTTTAATCCCTTTTGCAGGAATTTTTTTTACCCAATTTTTAGTAAAAAATAATTCTTGAGCATTTTCATAGAATAATTTATTTATTAGAGTTTCAGCATTGTTAAATTTGCCTCTTATTGCTGTTTTAATTTGTTCAATATTTTTTCTATAATATTGTGGATCCTTAATCCCGTCAGCTCCAAATTTACCAAGCGGAGCATCCGTTCCAAAAAGAAGTCGGCTGGTCATATCCCCTTTTGAGGTATGTTGTAGTTTTTCTAAGGTATCAAGTATAACTTTTTTATCAGCTTTTCCATCATCTACCCAAGAGATATCTGCATATATTAAAGCGTCTCCTTTTTCAATTGAATCTAAAAGTACTTTTACAGCTCTTGAGTGGCTTTCCTCTCCTGCTCCCATATGAGCAAGAATTACTGGCACATTTGGATGGCGTTTTGCTAGTGCATATACTTGTTCCGGTGAAGAATATGGACATCTTATCGCGTCTGTATGGAATAAGCATGGAAAATTATTTTTTTCGGCAACTCGCATATAATCATCATATTTTGCATCATCTGCAGCAAGTTTCATATGCAGTGGATGAAATTTTAGTCCATAAAATTTTCCTTCTTTTATTACTTGTCTAATTTGGTTTGCATTTGGTGTTTCATTCGGCTGGCAGACAGCAAGGGGTTTTAATATAGGCATTTGGGAGGATATTTTAAGCATTTCTCGGTTACCGTCAAGTTCATTTAAATATCTTATCTGTACTCCTTTTTGTTTAGCTTTTTTTTCTAATTCTGGAACTTTGTTATTTATGCAGTCTAAATTTGATACAATAATTTTTTCTACTGTGTCTGCTCCGCCGCTTATGGGTTGTGATAGAATGTCTTTGAAATGTCGTATTTCAAATTTATCGCATGTCCCAAAAAGCCCGTCGGTAAATGTTCCTACATGAGTATGGGCATCTATTATTTTGCCGGTAAATTTCGGGTTGACTCGATTGTGAAGTTGTACATTTTGAACTTTCATGGAAAACCTCTTGTTTTTTAATTATTATTTATGCGCCATGAGACCTTTGGCTGATGATTTTTTGCTAGTTTCGGAATACACTAAATTCCGCTAATTCATAATTCCAGTTAATTGTCTATTCGAAAAATTTCTAATGATTTTTTATTATATTATTTATAAGTCTTTTTGTCTTGTTGTTTACAAAACTTATATATTTTATATATTTTATCGAAAACACTTTTTAACTCCTATTATCACTTTCTATATCCTCTTTTATTGCATTAAATAAAGAAAAACAACAGCCCCACATCGATACAACACTAGGTTTAGCTGTTTTTTCGTAGTTACATTTGTTAAATAAAATAGTACCATCGTCTCTTGTATTAAAAAGTAGTTTCCTTGTGGAATCTGTATATTCGCCTTGAAGATAAATCCTTTGATTTTTTATTTCTTCTGCTGAAAAGGCTTCTTCTATTGGAAAAAGTTTCCCTTTAAAATCTTTTATGTTAAAACGTCTATCCCCATTTAAAAATGATTTAAAATTTTGAATTTCCTGAGGGTTTGCTTCGACTTCAGCTATATTCCGTCCTACGTATTCAAGTAGATTTTCAATATTTTTTACCATTTTATACTTATCAATAGGATATTCAATAGTAGATTCATCTGTAAAGCTAAATCCTTTTACTTTTCCATTTTCTCCTCGTATAGGTGTGAAGTTATAAACTCCTCTTGCTCCTCTTGTAATACAACTATCATAGGATGTAAATAAATGATCATTATTATTTTTATCTTTTAGTGCAACTTTTTCTGCATTTGAAAGTGAAAATAAATTGAAGTCATACCAATTATTGTTTTTTACAAATTTTTTCATTTCACCTACAGTATTATTAATATCTTGACCATGTGAAATGTAATAATAAAATTCTGGTTTAAGTTTTCTATCTCTGGCTAGCCATTTTATAGAATTTTCTATTGGATGTCCTGATGGAACATATACTTTTATGCCGTTAGCACATGCTTTATTTATTTCTTGGATTATGGGATAAGTATATTCAACACCCTGCCCCATAGGGTCTAGGGCTCTTATATAGTGCATATTATCATTTGGATATTTTGATAAAATTTCTAACATTTTTAATATTTTACTGCCTTGTTGGTCAAGACCTACATTATCTGGTGTTAAATTTATATTTTGCTCAAATATCTTACTCATCTGGTTAGATAAATTTTGCAATGATATATGCATCCCAAGAGGTATTGCTATATAATCAGGTTGTTCATTTTTGGGTAAATTATTAATTTGTACAAGGTTATCTCTCAGGCTTTTTAATTGTTTTATTCTGCGGTCTTTTGGATTTAATTCAAGAGGTAAAATTTTCAAATCCATATTTTTATCTATTGCTTTTGCAAAATAATATAAATCATCAGCATGCTGTCCACCATCCAGCATAAATACATTTTTACCATTAAAAGATAAATTATTATATGCACTAAAATTAACACTATTACCGGATCCATGTTTGGGTAATGTGCGTGTTATGTAATTTTTATAATTCTTTTGGTTAATGTAATTGTTTGTTATACTTAGTTGCATGATTTATTTTGTGTTATTTAATTTTTAAACTCCGTAAATTTATTTTTTTGCCTTTTAGTTTATAAATAATATTCCATTATGTAATCATCCATTACAAATCCTGAGCCTATATCTGTAACTACTGCATCTGTTATTTTAAACCCCCATTTTTTATACGTATTGATTGTATTTGTATTGTATTTGTTTACTGTTAATCTAATAGTTTTAAGATTTTCCATTATAGTAAGTTCTTTTATTTTTTCAAAAGCTTTTTTACCAATTCCTTTATGTCTGTAATCTTTTATTATATATAGTTTTGATAAAAACATATAGTTTTTTTTATTTGAAATCCCAAAATACCCGATATTTTCATTGTTTTCGATAACAAAATAGTAGTTATAATCTTCTTCAAGTATTTGTTTTTCTATCGCAGTTGAGGATTGAAATTGTTCAATCATATATTCAATTTGTGCAGGTATTAGGATTTCTGTCCAATATTCATGCCATATATTAGAAGCAAGTATAGCAAGTTTTTGTATATCTTGATTTAAAACGTTTTTAAATTCTGTCATACTTGGCTCCATTCACAGCTTAGTAAACATATGTCTTCACCAGTTTTAGTATTTTTTAATACATGCACTGTTGAAGTTTCACTTGTTAAATATACCAGAGATTGTAATTCTTCTGAAAATTTGATTTCTTTTTTAAATACCATATCAACTGTTTTTATAGCGTGTTTTATTTTGAAATCAAAACTTAATGGTTCAAATGCCCAGATAATATAATTCCCATTATTAGCATGTAAATTTACGTCTATGTCATTATATCTAACTTCAAATATTTTTTGAATATCAGGGGAGGTAACGGGAATTTTTATTTTTCCATATTTTAAATCATCTTCCTGTTTTTCAAAAGGAGGCATAAATGGGTTTTGCAAAACTTTTTCTATAGGTGCTAGTGATTTGTTTTTCATATCAACTAATGACCAAGTACTTGCAACTCTACAGAGGCATTTATCTTTATTCCACAATTCAAAGTCACGATATGCAAATAATTTATTATAGCCTCTTGGGTTTGTTTTTACAATAAGATTATTAATTCCTGCGGGGTATTCGTCAAATTCCATTCTGTATTTTAAAAGAAACCACATAAGGTTTTGTTTTGTTATATTGGTATAGCCAAAATTAAGGCTTTCTGCATTTTCACTTGCAAAATCCTGTAAGTAATTTAAAAGGGCTGATGGTTTTAATGTATGATTACAGTCCATTTCAGAATATTTTATTTCTATATTTTTTATAAACCCTTTTTCTATCATAAACACTTACCCTATTTAAATTCATTATATAATAAAAATAAAAAAATGCAGACTATGAAGTCTGCGTTAAATATCTGTTCATATACCAGTATTATTAATTCCATAGCCTATTTGGACTATTTTATTAATTTATAAATTATATTGTAAAATAATAATAACCATTTGTCTAGTGTTTTAAAGAAAAATTTTGTCAAAAAAGTTTAATGTGTTTTTAGATATTCTAAATCTTCAGAAATTTTACTTTTTCTTTTACCAGTTTGTTTTAGATAAATATAATATGAATTTTTTATTATTGTACTAAAATCTTTTTGAGAAATAGTTTTGTCTGAAAATAAATGAAAGTCGTTATAAAAAACATAATTTTTATTAAAATATTTTGCTAGATATTTAAGAGTTGTTTTATCATAAAAACTTATATGCTGGCCAGTTTCTGGGGTATAGTACCACCAATTACCAATCTTTGGAATAGGGTATGGCAATAAAGGCTGAGAAAATAGTAGGTTAGGTGAAATTTGAAAGAGTTCTTCAAGTTCATGTAAAGGATTTTCTAAGTGTTCAAGCACTTCAAATGCTGTTATAAGTTCGATTTTATCTTTTTTATTATATTCAAAGCCTTTGGCAAACAGATTTTCGCTATATTTATCAATCCATACAAAATCATATCCGTCATCACGCATAAGTCTTGTTAAAATTCCCCAGCCTCCTGCATAGTCAAGAAATTTTAAATCACTGTTAAAAAAGCCCTCTATTACAGCAGAAGTTATTATTCTATTGTCATAATTCCTTTTTAAAATTCCAGTATCTTCTTTTGCAATGGGATTTAGATATGCCTCATTAAGCCAGTATGGTTTTTCAGTTTGCAGATGCTTGCATATAGGACATAAATAATATTTTACATCATACTTTTTTAGAATTTTGCCTTCAAAAACTTCGTTACATTCGCTTGAGCAAATATTGCATTTCATAAAATAATCATAATGTTATTTTATAATTTTTGCAATATTATATTATTTTTAAGTAATAACATTAAAAAAAAATTAATTTTTTTATTATTTTTATAATCTTAGTCAATAATGTAATTGGTGTTCTTGCACCTCCTGCAAGGTTTAATCCAAGATGATTCTATCGTTTGCAGGGAGTAACCGGAAATTAAATTTCCATTAGGTGAAGTAATATTATATAATTGTGTCATCTTTGTATTGATTAAAATAGTCGATTTTAATCGGACTCAAATGTAGTTATGAGTCCGTTTTGTGTTGAATAGTGTTATAGAAAGGAACTTTTATGGAACATTTAAACAAATTACTAGCTTGTGTGGAAAAAGAGTCTTTAATTTTTAAAAATCCAGATTTAAATTTTATCGTTGGACTTACTAATACTCAAGTTAAGGATTTAAAAAAAATTGCAGTAGAAGAAGGTTTTATTAAAAATGATAAGCAAGAATTTTTTCTAACGGAAAAAGGTAAAATCTATTTAAAAGAAAATCCTATTAAATCATGGTGTAGTGATAAATTTCCAAAACGCCCTGAGATTAATCTTGAGTATTTAAAACTTGAAAAAATGCCGCCTACACTGACTAAAGCAATAAGGTGCCTTGCCAGACACTTATTGGAAGGTGAAGAATTAAAAGAAAATTCAATTGAGTCTTATTTGATGAGAGAATTATTATCAAAAAATTCTACTTGTAAAGATATAAAAAAAGAAATTAAAAAAGATATTCTTAAGGGTAAAAAGATAAAGCTTACTGATTTATTTGAAAAATTCAGTTCTTACGGACTTACAAAGTCAATTATTAGTATTCTGCTATTAGATGTGCTAGCAGAAAATAAAGATATCCTCGCAATTTATGAAAAATTGCAATTTCAGTTAAAACTTAATCAATTAATGTTTGATAGAATGATTTTTTGTCCTCAAAACTTTGAAATTCAAAAAACTATTATGGATGATTTACCAATTTTAGAAAGTATTTCAAAAGTTTTGTCTAAAAATAGTACGAAAAATATTTTGGATATAACAAAAAGCCTTATATATTTTATTAGAGCTTTAGAAAAATATACTCTAAATACAGAAAGATTATCTAAAAAGACAATCAGATTTAGAAATGTAATCATGAATGCTAAAGATCCGATAAGTCTTTTTTATCGGGATATTCCAAAAGTTCTTTGTGGAAAATTACTTCCTGAATGTGGTGATGAATTCTTAAATGAATATGAAAATTCAATTAATGAAATGAAAAATGCTACTAGAGATATGATTTTTGAGATTAATCGTTTCTTTTTAGATAATTTTAATTCTAAGTCAAGAACAGAACTTGCCAAAAGATTTGAGGCTGTTGAAGAATATATAGGAGAAAAAGAGCTCAGAGTTTTATTTAATAATGTTACGGAAAAAGATGCAGATGATATTCTATGGATTAATCGTATTGCTACATTTATAAATAAATCAAGAGTCCCTAAAGACTGGTCAGATGAAGATGTTGCTGATTTTAAAGTTAGAGTAAAAGAATTAGCACTAAAATTTTACACAATTGAAGCTGTTGTTGGCACTTCATACATTGGAATTACCAAAAGTTTTGATAGAATTATAGATCAACTTTTGAAATTATCTAAACCTGAGCAAAGTGTAATTTTAAGAAAATTTGTAACTATTTAAAGAAGAATTATTTTTTAGTTATGATTTTTTACTGGGGTTTTATTAGTTTTTTGTAAAATTATTGCAAGAACTCCTGTAAGTATAAGTATTATTCCAAGTATAATTTTTGGAGTCAGACTCTGATGGAATACAAACACTCCAAAAAATATTGCAGTTAAGGGTTCTAGAGCTCCAAGTATTGCAGTAGGAGTTGAACCGATTAGTCTTATTGATATATTAATTGTTTCAAGGGATATTACTGTAGGAAATATTGATAATGCTAATGTACATAGCCATAGAAATGGAGTATTTATAATTTGTAGTTCTGAGCAGAATTTTAGATTATAGATATATACGAGTAGGCCAAAAAGCATTACATAAAAACTAAGTTTGTCATGTTTTATATGTTTAATTGTTTTATTATTTTTTACACCAACTATGTATATTGCATATAATAAAGCTGAAAGTAAAACTAATAAAACTCCTTTTAAATTCATAGCTGAATTAGGTTTGGTATTATATAGCATTATAATGCCTAATGAGGTAAGAATGATTGCAAAAATTGAAGTCTTTGTGATTTTTTCGTTATAAAAAATAGCCATAATTATTGCAACTATTACGGGATATATAAATAAAATTGTGCAGGCTATTCCAATTTCTATGTATTTGAAAGCATCAAATAAAGTTAAAGACGAAAGTGAAAAAACTATTCCCAGAATAAAAAGAGGTAAAAATTCAGTTTTTGATAGTTTAATGGAACTTTTTTTTATAAATTTTATCCATAATCCATAAAAAATTACTGCAAATAAATATCTATAAAACAATACAGAATTAACCCCTATTCCTCCTGCATAAAGCGGGAGAGCAAATAAAGGATTTGTGCCATAACTTGCGGATGCAATACATCCGTTTATTATACCTGTTAAACGCCTTTTCATCAATTTACCTTTCTTTTGGGGTGTATAATTAAATTATATTTCTATGTTATTATCAAGACAATAGGAGATATAAATGATTTATAAAACTTATTACGACTCACCTATTGGTAAATTGATGATTGTTGGGGATAGTAATAATATTATAGGAACATGGGTTGAGGGACAAAAGTATTTTGGTGGGAACCTATCAGAAAATATTTCTCAAGAAGATGGTATTCCTGTATTTATAAAAACAAAACTTTGGTTTGATAGATATTTTTCTGGTGAAATTGTATCTCCAAAAGAGCTCTACTTAGCTCCTTTTGGTAGTCATTTTAGGCATGTTGTATGGAATACTCTATTAGAGATTCCATATGGTGAGATTACAACTTATGGAGCTATTGCGAAAAAAGTTGCTAAAATTTTAAATAAAGACTCTATATCTGCTCAAGCGATTGGCGGGGCTATAGGTCATAATCCTTTATTAATTATAATTCCATGTCATAGAGTAATTGGTGCAAATGGCAATCTTACAGGTTATGCAGGTGGAATTGATAAAAAACTTCAGCTTTTAAAATTAGAGGGAGTTAATTTATAGTAGTTTTCAATATTTTTATAAAAAATTAACTGCACTGTTTATTAACACATAAATCTTCACAAAGTATTATAATTACAGCTTCTCCGGCTTTTGCATGATAATTGAGTCCTGGAGTAATTAATCCAGTAATTAGTCCGACAGATGTTCCCACAGGGATACCTATTGCATATCCTACCCCTAATTTAGCAGGATTTGGTATGAATGCAAATCCTGTTCCTGCACCTGCTCCTACAATGCCCAATCCTAAAGTCCAAGCTGTTAATTTTCCTGCTGTATGCCAGCCGTTTTCTTTTAAAGAGGAATCTTTACTTTTAGGTCTTGCTGACATTGATATGGCGGTTCCGTCAGGTAGGATAAGGCATTCAAAATTAAAATATACTCTAGCATTTTTATTAGGTATTCGTGGTTTTTCAATTTTTATTACTGTTGCCACAACTTTTGAGCAGGCAGGGATAATAAGTGTACCTTCCTGAGTATAAATTGCTTCTGGGATGCTAAAATTTACTCTGTCTCCTGCTTTTACGCATTCAGATTTAAATTTTTCATTAAAAACTACTTTTAATGCATTACCTTTACAAATTATATTTCTAAGGTTGGTGATTACAACTTGATTTGTTATTGCACCTTTTTCACAGAACATATGTTCTTTGGAAATAATTTCTTCCTGACAGTTACATGTATCTGCAAATCTTGTGCAGCCTATACTTATAATACATAATAGAAGCAGTATTTTTTTCATAAGGTTATTATTTGTAAAAGTTTTAAACTTTACAATTGCCTTATCAGGTTAGTTCTAGCCACCGCATTTTTTACAAGGACGTCCACCTCTTTTTATAGCGTCTTGTTTCTCTATTTTTATGCAGACTTTGCATATTTGAGCATAATGGCAGGATGGTTTGTGGTAGATTTTTGAATTAGGATTAAATACGACAGTTTCTGCATAAGATGCTGAGGTGCTCAGTATTAATAATGAAAATAGCGTTAATAAAGATTTTTTCATACATTTCCTTTTTGTTTGAACAGATATTTTTTATTTCATTTTTTATACTTTTATTTTATATTAAAATTGCTAAAAAGGAATAGGTTATGATTATAAGTTTTTTGAATAAGTTAAGTATTTTTAATGATTGGATTTTTGTAGGATTTGATAGGTTTATAGAAAGTTTTGGTCTAGCTGATTGGATCACAGATGCTTTAATTGATAGTTTTCATATCATCCCTTTTTTATTTATTGTGTTTATTTTTATAGAGATTTTTGAATATTACTATGCTGATAAAATTAATGGTTTTATGAAAGAATCTGAAAAAACTGGACCGGCAATTGGCAGCTTAGCTGCAATAGTTCCGCAATGCGGGTTTTCAATAATAGCAAGCTCTTTATATTCTGGCGGGTTAATTACAAAAGGTACTTTAATTGCTATTTATCTTGCTACTTCAGATGAAGCTATTCCTGTATTATTGGCTAGACCTGACAAAGTTTGGCTTGTTTTGCCTGTTATTTTTGTAAAACTTATTGTTGCTATATTTGCTGGATATTTGATTGATTTTATTTTCAAAACAAAACTCGTAAAAGATGCTGTAGTGGAAATTCCTGAAGAGGGTTGTTGTAAGCATGATATTATTTCAGAAAATAAAAATAATCTATGGCTTCATCCGCTTTCACATACTGTAAATGTTTTTGCTTTTGTACTTGTTATTACTTTATTTTTAAATTATTTTGTTACTGACTCGGTTATTAGTGCATTTTTTTCTAATACGAGTTTTAAATACCGCATACTTGAGCCTATCGTGACTGGTGTTTTGGGCTTAATTCCAAATTGTGCAGTATCAATTGCATTTACTATGATGCTTATAAAAGGGACTATAAGTTTTGGGGCTGCTATGGCTGGATTATTCTCAAATGCCGGATTAGGCCTCCTTGTTTTGCTTAGAAAAAATAAAAGTATAAAAGATACTGCTTTAGTAATTTTATTACTTTTATTTATAAGTCTATTTTCTGGAATTTTTCTTCAGTTTGTAAAAATTTAATAGGTAATTGCAATTTTAAGACAGTTATCTATTTTTTCTTCAAACATTTTGTAGGCTTCAATAATATTATCAAAAGGCACTTTTTTACTTATTAAAATGTCTGTAGAAATTTTACCTTCTGAAATAAATTTAACGAGTTCTGCACAGTGTGTGGCATCGACTCCGCCAGTTTTAAATATGAGATTTTTTCCATACATATCCGGCAGTGGAAGGGTTTGCGGCGATTCATACATTGCTACCACCGCTACAACAGAATTTGGCCGAGCAATTTTCCAAGCCAGTTCAAAAGTATTTTTCCCGCCAGCAGCTTCTATTACTCCGTCAGCTCCATCTCCATTGGTAATTATCTCGACTTCGTATTGTGCGTTTTGTTTTGAGGGATTGATTATATAATCTGCTAAATTATTTTTATATGCTAAATCAAGCCTTTGATTATCAGTGTCTATAGCAATAATTTTAGAAGCTCCAAGTAATTTTGCACACATCATTGTACATAATCCAACAGGGCCTGCGCCAATTACTGCTATAGTATCCCCTTGTTTAATTTCACAAAGTTCTGCTCCAAAATACCCGCTTGATAATATATCACCAACAAAAAGTGCATTTTCATAGCTGACATTTTCAGGCAGTTTTGTCAATCCAGTCTGCGCAAATGGAACTCTTATATATTCAGCCTGACAGCCATCTATTTTGCATCCAATTTCCCAACCGCCTTTTAAGCAATTGTTTATAAACCCCCTTTTGCAGAATCTGCATTCTCCACAGAAAGTTATACAATTAGCGCATACTCTGTCTCCAATTTTAAGATTTTTTATGTTTTTACCAACTTTTACAACTTCACCTACAAATTCATGACCTAATGCAATCCCTTCCTTTGCAAGTGGTACGGCACCATGTATAATATGAAGATCACTTGTGCAAATTGTTGATAATTTAACTTTTACAATGGCATCATTCTCATTTAGAATTTCAGGTATAGGTTTTTCACAAATTTCTATTTTCCCATTTTTTTTATATACAAGTGCTTTCATATTCTCTCCTTTTTATTTATTATAACATGTGTTTTATAGATTATGGTGTACTTGCCATATTTTATATTAACTGTTATCATTGTCATATTATGATTAATACATTTAATATTGCCTCGTTAAAAAAAGATTTTCTTGCTTCAATAATTGTATTTTTAATAGCGATGCCTCTTGCTATAGGTATTTCTATTGCTTGTGGATTGTCTGTATATAGCGGGTTGATAGCTGCTATAATCGGCGGGATTATTGTGGGGGCATTTTCCGGGAATTCGCTTCAGGTATCTGGCCCTGCTGCAGGACTTATACTTATTATTGTTGATATTATAGCAACTCTTGGAGTTGATAAATTATTTTTAATTATTTTTGTCGTTGGGTTAATGCAGATTATTTTTGGACTTTTTTCATTAGGAAAATGGTTCAGGGCGATTTCCCCAGCTATCATTCAGGGTATGCTTGCAGGTATTGGAATTTCTATTTTCCTTTCGCAGTTTCATATAATGCTTGATAGCAAACCGCAAAATACTTTTTTTGAAAATATTGCAGATTTATTTTCTGTAATTTATAATTCAGTATTGCCTTTTGATGGTTCTCAACATCATCATGCTGCTTTTATTGGGATTATTACTATAGGTAGTATTATTTTGTGGAATAATATTCCTTATAAAAAATTTAAAGTTATTCCAGCAGCACTTGTTGCTGTTATTATTGCGTCATTAGTTGCAGGAGTTTTTCATTTTGATATAAATTATATTGAATTAGGTGCAAAATTTTGGGATAATGTTAAATTTATAAGCCTTTCTACTTTTAAATTTATTTTTGATTTTAAAATTCTGCTAAGCGCATTGATTATCACTTTTATCGCAAGTGCAGAGACACTTCTTACTTCGAATGCAATTGATAAGATGTGTGAGCGTTCTAAGACTGATTATAATAAAGAAATTATTGCTCAAGGTCTCGGTAATTCTATTTCCGGACTCGTCGGGGGGCTGCCTATTACAGGTGTAATCGTTAGAAGTGCTGCAAATATTAATGCTGATGCTCAGAGTAGGTTTTCTACAATAATGCATGGTATATGGATTATATTTTTTGTCACTTTATTTCCGCAAGTTTTAAATTTTATTCCACAAGCCTCTTTGGCTGGAATTTTAGTATATACAGGCTATAAGCTTGTGGATGTCAAAGCCGCAAAATATCTTTATCACTTAAGCAAGGGTGAATTCGCAATTTATTTAATTACGCTTATTTCTATTTTGTTTACTAATCTTTTTGAGGGTATTCTTATAGGTTTTGGTGCTGCTATTGCTAAGAGTGTTTTTAAAATGCTTAAGGTTCATATAAAAGTCGAAGAAAATGAAGAAGAAAATAAAATTATCGTGAAATTAAGTGGAAATATAATTTTCTTACAGCTTCCTCAACTTATTGATATTTTTGAGCATCTTCCTGAAGATAAGGAAATTTATGTCTGTGCTGATAGACTTCATTTTATGGATCATGCTTGTGTTGATTTTATAAAGGATTGGGAAAATGCAAGAAATTCTACTGCTAAGTCTGCAGTAGAGATTGATTGGAGCCGTATAAGAAGAACTTATCCTAATTTTAAATGGAAAAAATTCCATAAAAGTTAATGCTGATATTATTTAAATAAAAGTTGAACTTTTATAACAAAATTAATATTGCAGCACCTACTGTCATTATAATTGCGCCTAGCAGTTTCTTTTTTAAGTCGATTTCTTTAAAAATTTTCCACCCCATTATAACGCTTAATATTGTAGAGAGTTGAAAAAGTGCAAGTGCATAGCTTACGTTCATATTTTTAAAAACGTAATTAGTTGTGTATTGCATTAGACCAGTAGTTGTTATAAGACAAGCAATTTCAATGATTGGTTTTTTATAACTTATTTTAAATTTTGTTTTTTGGAATAAAACTAACAAAAATGAAAAAATTGTACCAAAAATGCACCAGAGTATAAAAGCTGTTTTTATATCAGTTTGTAAAATAATTTTTTTAATAAAAACGGCTTCAGATGCGGTTAATATCAAGGCAAGTAGTCTATATTGAATGTCTTTCCTTTTTAAAAGTTTTATAGAAAATCCTTCTTCAGTTGAATCAAATATAAAATAACTGCCGAAAATAATTAATGCTGTTGCAAAAATTCCAGCAAAAGAAGGAATTTCTCCAGCTAGGAAAATTCCTGCAATCATTGCAATTACAGCTTTGTAAGAATTTATTGGGCCAAGAATTGATAATTCACCTTTTTCTAGTGCTTTTATCAAAAAACTATTCCCTAGTGCTCCCAGTAATCCTGCTATTATTGCGTATTTTAATGTATTAAAACCTAATATGAATGTATGTATTTCTGGTATTAAAAATACACATAAAATACTCAATCCAAGATATGTAAAAAAGTTAACTATAAATGGAGAATTTCCCTTTGTTGTTAATTCCTTTTGTAATACATTTGAAAATGAATTTGAGATTATTCTTATTATAATAGCTGTTATAGTTAACATAATTTTTAATAGTTGTTGTGATTATGTTCAAATTATAACATGACTTTTTCTAAATTAGTTTCAAGCTGTACTCCTGTTGGTATAAAAAATCCAAAGGTATTTTTATTAGTTTTTTTACTTTCTGCTATTAATATGCCATTGTGAGCTTCTATAATTTGTTTTGCAAGATGTAGTTTTAAGCAAAATCCTATTTTATTATATGATGATTGACCTTTATATTTATCAAACATCATTTCTAAAGCTTCTTTTTTTATGAATGGACTTTCTGATATTATTTGCATTTCTATTTCGTCATGAACTTTTTTTATTAGAATTTCTATTTGAGTTCTTTCAAATGCGTATGAAATACTATTTTCTAAAATATTTATAACAGCTCTTTTCATAAAATTCCGATCTGCTGATATAAATCCGATATTAGGTTTAGGTTTTATTTGTATTTCAATGTTTTTGTCATTAGCGAGTTTAGCAAGGTCATTACAGCATTCTGCTGTAAGTTCAATTATATCTACATCTGTATTATGAAGTTTTATTTCTTCATTTTCAAATTTATATGAAAATAAAACAGTAGATACCATATCATACATATTTTGACAGGATTCTAATGTCATTTTTAGCATTTCATACTGTTCTCTTGTTACATCACCAAACATTCCGCCTATAAGCATTTCAAGTGAACGTATTTGAGCAATTACAGGAGTTTTTAAATCATGACTTAATGTTGCTATGAATCTTTCTTTTTGGTGTTCAGCTTCTTTTTCTTTTTGGATATCAAGTAAAAAAACTGTTATACCAATTATTTTTTTATTCTCATTGATGATTGGTACGCGATATTCTTTACACCATACTGGCGGTTTATTTGGAATATTATATATGTGTTCCGTAATTATAGGTTTTTTATTTTTTATTACATTTTTCCTTTCGTATTCAAGGATTTTTTCTTCAGTATTAGTATATGTTTTTGCTATATTAACTCCTGCTAGGTCATCATGATTCAAGTCTATAAATTCAAGAAATTTATTATTGCCTCTTAAATATTTGCCGTCTTTATCTGTAACAAATGAAACCATTGGAAGATTATTTAACATTTCACTCACTTGTCTTTGTTTTTCCATAAATTTTGTGCGCATTCGCTCTCTTATTGTAATATCTCTTGCAATTGTCATTATTCCATTTACTTCTCCATTTTTTTTCATAGGAGCAGCTATGACGTCATATATTTTTGCGCCAGCAGATGGATGTTCTATTTCAATGGTATATTTAACGCTTTTCCCTGTTAATAATACTTTTTTATCTTTTTTCATAACAATAGAAGCTGCTTTTTGCGGTAAAAGCTCAAATGCAGTTTTATTTTTAATAGAGTTTAGACTTCTTATTTTATATAGGCTGCACATTGCTTGATTACAAGCTATATAACGTAATTGAGCATTTTTATAAGAAATTAAATCTGGACAATTTTCACTAAATGTATTAACCAAATCTTCAAGGGTTTGAGTTCTGATTTTGAGTTGTTTCAAAAGTTTTTTATTTTCTACAAAAGCTATTAATAAAACTAGAATTAATCCAATAGTCACAACTGTTTGCGGGCTGGAATTTAAAGCAGCATCCTGATAGACGCTCCAGATTATAAAGCCCGTAAAAAACGTATAAAATATGCTTTTTACTAATTTTCTATTCATATTTAATTTTCTTTTTCTCTTTTTTCTTATAGGGTGCTTATTTCAAGAGATCATATTTTACTGCTTTTACAGCAGCTTGGACTCTGTCAGATACAGACAGTTTCGTTAGGATTTTGCAGACGTGTGATTTTGCCGTATGAGGACTTATCATTATAATATCACCAATTTCTGTATTAGATTTTCCTTCTACGACAAGTTTTAATATATCAAGTTCTCTTTCTGAGAGGTGGATATCAAGTTTCTTTTTGTTGTTATAAAGATTATTGAAATCTGTTGATGCAGGTTCTGGAAATGCTGATAGTGCCATTCTCGCAATTCTTGGATCAATCCAGACTGCTCCTTTATGGACTTCTTTTATCACATTACACAAGTCAGAAATATGTATATCTTTAAGTGCATAAGCATGTGCTCCAGATGATAATGATGCAAATATTTCTTCATATCTATCATGAGATGTCAGTACAATTACTTTAGTTTTTGGAAATTTACGGCTGATTATTTTAGTAGCTTCAAGCCCATTCATATAAGGAAGACCTAAATCCATTAACACGATATCAGCAGGCTTATTTTTTAGTGCTTCCAAGCCTTCTTCAGCGGTTTCAAATGCTCCTAGTATTTCAAAATCTTTATATAGGGAAAATTTATGTTTATAAGTCGCTCTTGTCAATGAGTAATCTTCAATTATATATAAAGTAATTTTATCTGTCATTTATCTATTCCTATTCCTCTCCATAACTTACTAATCATAACTGTTAGAAAAATAAATTACTATCACCCGAGTGGGTATATAATAAATGCCAGTTAAAACTTAATTATAATAATTATACTGCTGAAATTACACGATTTCTGCCGCTTTGTTTTGCTGAATATAAAGCTTTGTCAGCCATATCAAGGAATTGGCTCGCATTTTCTATATTATCATTACAACTATTTACGCCTATGCTGATTGTAATTTTTATAGGAGTATCATTATATTTAAAAGGATAATTTTCAATCCTGCTTCTGAGGCGTTCAAGAGGAATTAAAGCATTCTCAATAGGGGTTTCTGTTAACAGTGCTACAAATTCTTCTCCCCCATATCTAAAAACCAGATCAGTTTTTCTGAAAGTTTCCATAATCAAGTATGCAACTTCCTTTAATACATAATCACCACAAAGATGTCCATAAGTATCATTTACTTTTTTAAAAAAATCTATATCAATTACTGCAATACTTAAATCATTTTTATATCTTTTAGCTCTTAAAAATTCTCTTTCAAGATGAACGTCAAGATTTCTTCGGTTATAAAGACCAGTCAATGCGTCCGTTACAGAAAGATGTTTTGTATGGGAATACATAAAATTAATTTTTCTTATTACATCCAGCTTGTTACTTTCAGGAACTGGAAAATTTGTGATAATTTCTTCAATATTTTTTTGAATTTCATCCAGTACTTCTGGCGGCATATCAAAGCTCAGATTGTCAATATCCGGTTCTTTTTTATCAACCATAATCTCCCTCTAATATTTTTATTATAACATAAAATTTGCTTATAAATATTTTTTTTGCTAAAGTTTACACAAGATGAAATTGAGAACAGAAGATATTTTAGCAAAATTTTCTAATGATGTTTCCCATCCTAAAGAAGTCAGACGAATTGCATTGATGCTTTTTGATGAATTGAGTAAAAATGTAAAAGGTATGTCTTTAAAAGATAGAAAGCTTTTAGAAAGTGCAGCGCTTTTACATGATATAGGATATTATGTTGAAGCAAAATCCCACAATAAGCATTCCCAGCAGATAATTTTAGAAAATGGACTTGACGAATTTTCATTACATGAAACTGAAATGATTGCTTGTATTGCAAGGTACCATAGAGGAAGTCTTCCCAATAAACAAAAACATGAATTATATGGAAATTTTGAAAAAAAAGATAGGAAAAAAATAAAACGGCTTGCTGGCATATTGAGGATTGCTGATGGGTTGGATAGTGGTCATTTAGCTGTTATAAAAGATATTACTATTAATTACGATGAAGATAATAATATTATAGAGATTTATCTTACACCAAATACTCCGGAGTTTCTTCCTGATATTACTGTTGCAATTCGAAAAAGAGATCTTTTGGAAATTGGGTTTAAAAGTCAGTCTGTTATTAAGTTTACTGGCATATAACGCTATGTAACAAAAAATTTACAAAAACACTAAAATTGTAACATTTCTTCATGTAAAATACTTTATATATATAAGGGAAAAATATAAGGAATAAAGTTATGAGTGGTTTCGATGTTAATGTTTTGAGTACAAAACCTGTAATAAGAGAAGCCGCAAGTATGCAAAATGACGGCGGTGCTGGCAATCTTGGTTATATGCAGCAAGGTGAAAATGAACAGGAAGAGAAAAAACGCCGATTTGATGAAAGTATTTTTTCTAAAAAAGAAAAAGATGTTTTTATTTCTGAAAAAGATTTGAAATTTAAAGAACCTGAAGAAAAATTTTCTATTGCGAAATTTATTGCGCAGATTATTCTTGCTATCAAAAAGTTTTTTAACATTAAATAGTTTTAAAAATTAATACTTTACAAAAAAGTATCTTCATAATATATTATTAGTGTAAAATATACACTAGTTAAGAGGATAAAGAATATGAAGATTAATTTTGTACCCCAAAGATTGGCGCAAAGTCTTGCGTTGGAAGAAAAATTTTCAAATGGTGTAGTAAGACGCTTAATTTCCACACCTAAAAATAAAACTATAGAGATGACTTTAAGTAATTTAGATAGTCTTGGAAATGTTTATCCAAAAGGATATTATGTTACATCTGCAAAAGCATATGACAAAAAAGGTATGCTTGTAAAATCTATAGAAAGAAAGGTTACAGGAAGTACTAATTCAGAGACAACTGTAAAAGAAGTAAGAAAAAATGTAAACGGGAAGTTTATAAATTATAATACATACAGTATTGTAAGAAATAATGATAATGTAGCAAAAATTGATTTAAATAAATAATTTATGCGAAAGCCCGAATTAAATTTCGGGCTTTTATATATTTAAAAATATTTTTATGTTAACATCTTTTTATGGAAAATAATGTTAATGATATTTTGCAGCCGAAGCAGAATGAAGGGAAAAAGATTAAAGTCGGCATAATTGGTCTAGGTACTGTAGGTTCAGGCGTTTTTAAGACGCTTTGTAATTTTGAAAATATTGAAATAGTTGCTATTGCAGTAAAAAATATTAATAAACAAAGGAATATTAAAGGATTAAACGCTTCGATTATTACAGATGATCCGTATAAAATTGTTAATAATCCTGAAATTGATATTGTTGCAGAACTAATAGGAGGAGTAAATCCAGCTTTCGATTTGATAAAAACTGCAATAAAAAATGGTAAGCATATAGTTACTGCAAATAAAGAGCTTTTAGCAAAACATGGCGAAGAATTATTCAATTTTGCAGAAAAACATAATAAAGTTGTACTTTATGAGGCAGCTATTGCTGGGGGTATTCCTATTATTATGCCAATCAAGACAATCCTTGCAGGTAATAATATTACAAAAATTGAAGCAATTCTGAATGGTACTACAAATTATATTTTAACTAAAATGGATGCTCAGGGAGCATCGTATGAGAATGTATTAAAGGAAGCTCAAGAGCTTGGTTATGCTGAGACTGATCCTACTGGTGATGTTGAAGGCTTTGATGCTGCATACAAGATTACAACTCTTGCTACTATTGCTTTCAAAAAAAGGATTAAGCTAGAGAATGTTTATCGTGAGGGTATTACAAAAATTAGAGCGCAGGATATGCAGGCTGCAAATGATTTAGGTTATAAGATTAAACTTATTGCATCAGCATATATTGATAAAGGGGGCAGAGCGGATGTAAGAGTTCATCCTATGCTTGTTTCTAAAAAATCTACACTTGCTCATATCGATTATGTAACAAATGCAGTTTCACTAAGCGGTCATCCAATAGGGGATATTACACTATCTGGGCCGGGTGCTGGAGAATTCCCTACCGCAAGTTCCGTTGTAGGTGATATTCTTGCAATTTCAGCTGAATTAGGCAAGAGTGATTATATATTACCTATGATGAGATGTCGTCATAATATTGATGCAGAACCTATTGATATATCTGATACTGATAATAAATATTACCTTTCAATCAATGCAAAAAATAATAAAGGCGTTATTGGTAAGATTGGTAAGATTTGTGCAGATAATAACATAAGTCTTGCAAGTATTGTGCAACGTGGAGTTTCAGAGGATAATACTGCGGATATTACAGTTATAACGGAATTATGCAGAGAAAAAGATATGCAAAACGCCCTGCAGGCTTTTGAAAATGATGAATATATTAATAAAGTTAATAATTTGATAAGAGTTCAGATATAACAGAGATAATTTAATAAGAAAGGCGGCTTTAGCCGTAAATCAGGTGATAATTATGTACTATCAAGGATTAATAAATACTTTTAGAGAGTATTTGCCTGTTTCAGACAAAACTCCAATTGTTACTTTAAATGAGGGCAATACTCCTCTTATTAAAGCAGATAACCTTGCTAAAAAAATTGGATTAGAAGCTGAAATTTATTTAAAATTTGAGGGTTGTAATCCTACAGGCAGTTTTAAAGATCGTGGAATGACCATGGCAGTTTCCAAAGCAAAGGAAGCCGGTTCAGGTGCAATTATATGTGCTTCGACAGGTAATACTTCAGCTTCTGCGGCAGCTTATGGCGCAAAAGCTGGCATGAGAACTTTTGTGCTTATCCCTGACGGGTACATTGCACTTGGTAAACTATCTCAGGCAATGATGTATGGGGCTGAGATTATTGCAATTCAGGGGAATTTTGATGAAGCATTAGAACTTGTTAGAAAAATTGCAGATGAATATCCTATTACATTGGTAAACTCTGTTAATCCATATAGAATTGAAGGACAAAAAACAGGTGCTTTCGAAATATGCAATGCTCTTGGCGGGGCTCCGGATTACCACTTTATCCCAGTTGGTAACGCAGGAAATATAACTGCATATTGGAAAGGTTATAAAGAATGGTATAATGCGGGCAAAATTAAAGCACTTCCTAAAATGATGGGGTTTGAAGCTGAAGGAGCTGCAGCAATTGTTAGAGGTGAGAGGATTTTTAAACCTGAAACACTTGCTACTGCAATTCGTATTGGAAATCCTGCAAGTTGGAAATTTGCAGAAGCTGCCAGAGATGAAAGTAATGGCATGATTAATTGTGTTACTGATGAAGAAATTGTAAAAGCATATAAACTAATTGCATCTTGTGAAGGGGTTTTGGCAGAACCAGCAAGTGCAGCATCTGTTGCAGGACTCATTAAAGTCAAAGATCAAATTAAAGAAGGGGCAAAGATCGTCTGTATCCTTACGGGTAATGGTCTAAAAGATCCTGATAATGCTATTAAATACTCTAATGCAGATGTTAAAAAGACATCATCGGATATGACAGAAATTTTAAAAGCAATGGATATATAACAAAAGAGCCTGATTATAATCAGGCTCTTTTATTAATTGATAAACAACAGGATTAATTACAAACTTTTAATTTATGATATAATTCTGATATGAAAAAACTTTTATTAACAGGTTTGGTTAGTTTGTTATTATCTGTTCCAGCATATGCAAGTGAAATGACAGAGGATTATCTTGATATTGCTAAAAATTATGCTGTTATGGGAGATTATGCAGGTGCAATTATATATGTTGATAAGGCTCTTGCTTTAGAACCGGACAATAAAAGTTATAGAGATATAAGAAGTGCATTGATAAGGTTATTAAATGTAAATCGTAAATCATATGTAACTAGTAGTAATTCAAAGCTTAATGCAGTAATTGAAGCTAGAAAAAAAGGTGACAGACAGGGGATGCTTGATGCTTTAAATAGTGCCGTATCAGGTGGTAACTTCTGGGTATATAGCTTTTTAGGTGATTATTATAGAGAAAATAAGCTCTATGAAAGAGCTGTAGAAGCTTATTCTAAAGCTTTTGAGTCTCAACCTTCATTTACTCAGGCATTGCTTTCTATTGCTTTATGCTATTTGGAAGCAGGTAAGTATGATGCTGTCATACCTCCGATTACAAGATTTCTATATTACAATCAACAAGAAGATTTTGGATATTTTATCAGAGCAAAAGCTTATATGGGCATGTCGCAGTTTAATGATGCTGAAACTGAGATTAACACAGCAATTGCACTTAATGATGACATTGAATACAGATATGTACATGGGATTATTCTTTATAATAAAGGTAATTATGAAAAGGCTAAAAATCTTTTTGAAAGTCTTACTCAGGATATTCAAACTTCAGATATATACAAATATATTGGACTATGCTATTATGGTCTCAAAGACTATAATAACGCACTTTTGAACCTTGATAAAGCAATCATCCTCTCTGATGATGATAAATTTCTGATTTTAAAGTATAATGAAGTGAAGTCGGCAATAAGTGGTAATCAATCAGAATTGAAAGAATAGTATGCCAAGAAAAAAATATAAGAAAAAAGAATCTTTTTTTACCAGATTAATGAATGCAATAATTACTCTGGCACTTTCTGGTATGATGATTTATGGATTACAATGCTATAGTGCTTCTAGTTTAAAATTTGCTCAGGTAAGTGACGTTCATTTTCTGCAAGAGGGCTCTAATACTACTTTCAAAATGACTGCTGAATCCCCTAAATTGCTTGATGATGCTGTAGAACAAATTAATGAGATCCCTAATCTTAATTTTGTTATGTTTACGGGAGATTTGATTGATAAACCTTTTGAAAAAGAATTAAATGCGGTTCTTCCTCATGTGGAAAAACTTAATGCACCTTGGTATTTTGCTTTTGGAAACCATGATCGATGTGTTGGCGGATTTTTGACTAAGGAACTTTATCTTGATATTTTAGGTTCTCATAATGAAAATATGAAGGGAAAAAATCGTTATTATTCCTTTATCCCTAGAAAAGGTTATAGAGTTATTGTTCTTGATACTATTATAACTGAAAAAGTTACATCAAAGGGCTATATTGAAGAAGAGCAACTTAAATGGCTTGATACAGAGTTAAGTGAGGCTAAAAATGATACTGTATTAATTTTTATGCATGTACCCATAATGGAACCTTTTCCTAGTGAAAGTCATAGACTTCAAAATTCTGGTGAAATTCAAGCTGTGATTGAAAAGTATAAAAACCCTATCGCTGTTTTTTCAGGGCATTACCATGCTGCAAAAATTATTCAAAAAGGTAATGTATTATATGTAGATTCTCCTGCACTTGTTTCTTATCCTAACGCTTTTAGAATTATAACAGTAACAAATACTCGTAAAAAAGTTATTTTTGATATACAAATGAAAGAGACTCGTGTAACAAATGTTCAAAAAATGGCTAAATTACTTGTATTCGCGTCAAATTTATATGCAGGTGAAGCTAAAGATCAAAGCGCAATTTATGAAATAAAAAAATAATAGAGGTATAATTATATGAGTGAATTTAAAGTAAAATTCAGAGGTGTCAGAGGCAGTTACCCCATTGCCAGAAAAGAATATCTTAAGTATGGCGGAAATACGTCTTGTGTGGAAGTTAATGCAGGAGGACATTTAATTGTTTTAGATGCTGGTACTGGCATGATTGATGTCGGAGATGAACTTTTAGAAAAATATATTGCGTCCGGCTCTTGTAATAATGATAGATCTCCTATTAAAGCTGTTGTATTACTTTCTCATATACACCATGATCATATACAAGGATTTACTTTCTTTAGACCGCTCCATATACCATCTACTACAGTTAATGTTTATGGAAATGTTAATTATAATGAATCGCTTTCTGATGAGTTAGCTGAACTTTTATTTGGCAAGTCTTTCCCGCTTGATTTGGGTGATATTGCTGGTAATCTTAATATTAAGGATATTGCTGAAACTGATGCAATAATTCTTCGTCATGGAGAACCGCCTATTATAAAAAGAATTGAGAAGGAAGATGATTTAATAGCAGATGAAAATGATGTTGTAATAACTTGTTATCGTTCATATGCTCATCCGCAAGAAGGAGTTATTATATATAAAATTTCTTATAAAGGTAAAACTCTTGTTTATGCAACTGATAAAGAAAGTTATTTCGGCGGTGATAAAAAACTTGCAAATTTTGCTCGCGGATGTAATCTTTTAATTCATGATGCTCAATATACAACTGAAGATTATTTAAATTCATTTGTACCAAAACAAGGATATGGGCATTCTACTTTTGACATGGCTGTAGAATGTCAAAATCAGGTAAATGCTGAAAAGTTAGTATTTTTCCATTTCGACCCTAGTTATGATGATGAGAAACTAGATTCTATTAATGAGCATTATAAGGGGCTTGGAGGCAAGGCGCTTCTTGCTTATGAAGGCTTAGAGATTGATTTGCTATAAAATAATTGACTTTAAGGTATTTTATCCTTAATTTAATCTATGGATAAAGATTGTATGAAAAAATTAGCGCTGATATTACTTTTATTTTGTGCCATATTGTTTTCCGGTTATAGGAGACCTGATTTTTATACGATTGATTCTGAAAAGAACGCCTATTATCATAATAATTTGGGATTATATTATCTGAAAGACCATTGGTACTATCCAGCTATTCAAGAATTTAAAATCGCCATAAGTCTTAGTCCTAATAGACAGTCTTCAGCTGTATATTACAATAATTTAGGTGAATGTTATATGAAAATGGGCTATCCTGATATGGCACAGGATTGTTTTGAAAGAGCTTTAAAACAGTTTAGTTTAAATTTCAGATATTATGAGAATCTTGCTGACTGCTATGTTGAATTAGGACTTATTGATACTAAAATTAAACAAACCTATGAAAATGATAATCCACTTAATTTGATTATGAGAGGATTACTGTATCAAAGACAGGGTAAATTAAGGGATGCAATTACTACTTTGGACGAATTTGCAGTTAAAGAACCTGATTTAATAATTACGCCAGCAGTTAAAGGGTACATTAAGCAGCTTGTAAGTCAATTGTATTAACTATGGATTTGAAATGAACATTTAGAGCAGTGAGCTTTTGGGTGCAAAATGAGATTGTCTTCTAAGTCATACATTTTTGCAATTCTAGTAATTAATGGAGCTCCGCATTGAGGACATTTTAAACCGCCTGCTCCATTTAGGATTAGTTCTTTCAAACTCTCTATAATTTCTTGAGATACAAGGTTATTAGTGAAATCTTTTTCCAAACGTTTGATTTCATCCGGATTACATTTTAATCCTTTTGCAAGACTTTGACGAACGGTAACTGCGAGAAAAAGCTCTTTCCCTGCTTCTATATCTTCAATTATACTAAGTGGAAAACTACATTTTTCAGCTAAACCTTTAGGTGAAAGTCCTAAATAATCTCTTCTTTTTTGTACAAATTGTGCTAATGTTTTCATATTATAATTATATCACAATAATAAAAAGCTCTTCGTTTAAAGAAGAGCTTTTTGTGTGTTTTATTGTATATTTGGAGGTTAATCTTCATAATCTTCAGTTTTACTAGGTGCATTGGTAGATTTAACACTAAGTGAAGAATATCTATATTTGCTTCCATATGGATTATTTAGAATAATTGAGGATGGCATATCGCCTGGCAGGTATTCGCCTCTATCTTCAGCGGTATTGTCATCTTTTAGTGTATAGCGTTTTACGTCATCAGTTCTAATATCGTATATATAGTATTCTATAGGTTTCCACTGATCATCTCTGCCATCTTCAGGTTTTCCTTCAATTCTTGGTTTTTCATATGTTAAAGCAAGACTTCTATCGTTGATTTTAGAGAATTTTAATCTTGCATATTGTTCATTTTTACCAAGAACTACTCCCCCTTGATCTTCATCAAATGGAGTTTTTGTAATATTAAATGTCATTTGGTTAACAGAAGAACTCTTTCCATCAAATACTGATTTGTTAAATGAACCATCTTTTTCATCTGTCCAAACCATTTTAACTGGAATTCTACCATCACCTGGATCTATATTTAATGTTTTATAGAATTTCTTAATAATAGGTGCTACAGGTGAATCGTATTCTTCTTTCATAAATAATGTGTCAACTTTTGTAATTACTCTGTCGATTGTATCATGTATGATTGAATCTCTATAAATTATTTGCGGAATTGTATCATGTATAATAGAGTCCCTATAAATTATAGTATCTTTTCCTGGAATTTCGACAGGGATTTTAATGGTATCGTGAATTAATGAATCCTTTATTACAGGCACTTCAATTGTATCATGTTCAACTTTATATATAGTATCTGGATCCATTACAATTGGGATATATCTATCTACTGTATCAACTGGTACTTTAATTATATAATTATGTTCAAGGTCTAATTTATCGCAACTACCCAAACCGCCCAGAATCATTGAAGCTGCTAAGGCTCCAGTAGTATATTTAGCACCTTTTAGAAGACTTTTATCCCCATTATCATCTTTTTTCTTTCCTTCAAATTGAAGTTTTGGGGTAGTCATATTATTATTCTGTTTTGAACGGTTTGCCATATTTTTTGTTGGCATATAACTATTTATAGAGTTTATTCGCATATATTCCTCCAATTAATACTTTGCTGGTTACATAAAAAAAGAACATGTTTTTTCTTGCTATTTGAAGCTACATAAAAACATATTCTTTTACAATTCTTAATATCAAATTTATTCTGCTAATTTCTCTCTTACTTTAGTTTCGATTTCGTTTAATAAATCAGGGTTCTCTGTTAAGAAATCTCTTGCTTTATCTCTGCCTTGACCAAGTTTTTCATCATTGTAACTAAACCAAGAGCCGGCTTTTTTGACGATGTCTAAATTAACAGCCACATCAAGTATGTTTCCAACTTTACAAATCCCTTTACCGAAGATAATATCAAATTCAGCAGTTCTAAAAGGCGGAGCCACTTTATTTTTTAGAACTCTTACTCTGACATGATTCCCGATGTCTTCACCATCACCCTTTACTCCATCAGTACGTTTGATTTCTAAACGAACTGAGGCATAATATTTTAAAGCATTTCCACCAGTAGTTGTTTCTGGATTCCCATACATAACACCAATTTTCATACGTAATTGGTTAATGAAAATAACTGTAGTATTTGTTTTTCCAATAACACCAGTAAGTTTTCTTAAAGCTTTACTCATTAATCTTGCTTGAAGTCCCATCTGTTGATCTTCCATAGAGCCTTCAATTTCCGCTTTAGGCACAAGAGCTGCTACTGAGTCAACTACAACAACATCTACAGCTCCAGAGCGAACTAATTCTTCTGTAATATCAAGAGCCTGTTCCCCTGTATCTGGCTGTGAAATAAGCAAGTCATCCACTTTAACTCCAAGGTTTCTCGCATATTCAGGATCAAGAGCGTGTTCAGCATCTACAAATGCAGCAATTCCTCCTCTTTTTTGGCATTCCGCAACGATGTGTTGTGCAAGAGTTGTTTTGCCGGAACTCTCAGGCCCGTAAATTTCAATAATACGACCACGAGGTACGCCACCTATTCCCAAAGCTACATCAAGTGCCAAAGCTCCAGTAGGTATAGCTTCTACATTAACAGAAGCTTTATCCCCGAGTTTCATTATTGAACCTTTACCAAAATCTTTTTCTATTTTTTCTATTGCAAGTTTAAGCGCTTTACTTCTTTCATCAGCATTTGATGTCATTTCTGTTTCTTTTTCTTTAACGGCCATTATACTATCCTTTGTGAATTGTTATTCCCAAACATGAGTTTGTTTTTTTCTATATAAACCAAGTCCTACATGTTTATAACTATTGAGTTCGTTTTTAAGTTGATAGACTTCTTTATTTAAATCAACTATTTTTTGTCTAAGAGTTTCATTATCAGTTTTACATCTGATTAATTCAACAACGACTTCATCCATCCCTTCAAGTTTTTCATCAATAACTTTAGCAATTTTGTCGCTAAGTGTATTTTCCATTTTCTGTAATGAAGCAAGAATGCTTTTCATAGCAGAAGGTTGTTTTTGTACCTGCATAACCATTGGATTTGTAACACTCCTATTTTGTGCTTGTACTTTTCTTAGATTTTTTACTTCATCATATGAAAAGTAAGTTTGACCTTTGCTATTTTTTCTCGGCAAAATAGATGCTCTTTTACAGAGTTCAACAATTTCTTTATTATCTGTATTTAATATGGCTCTGACTTCTTGCGGAGATAAAGTTTTCTCTTTTAAAGCTTCTTTCAACATAATTTTTACGATTCCCTCAAAACTTCCCATTAATATTTTATTTTAGTTGGACAAAAAAAACAAATTAATTTACAAATCTTGTAACACTACTTAATAATATATTTGTGATAAAATGCAGTTAATAAAGCAGCTGGATAATCGCGCATGAAAATGTGAGGAAAGTCCGTGCATTCAAGGACAGACCGCCGGAGAAACTCCGGGCAGCGTGAGCTGGCGGATTAGGACCACAGAAAATATACTGCTAACGGCTTTATAAAGTACGAGCGATGGTGCAACGGTGAGTTAAGAGCTTCACCAGCGATATTGAGAAATATCGGCTAGGCAACCCCCGGTCGAATGCAAGATTAAATTGAAGGTTATAAAGGCTGTCCGCCCACTTCTA
>CALUTP010000030.1 GCA_944323725.1 Candidatus Gastranaerophilales bacterium
CCTTCCTCTTTTTATTTCTAATTTTCCCTTTTTTAAACACTAAAAAATCAGCCACTACTAATTATCGGCTGACTAAGTTTATGGATATTCGCAAATTTATTGCTTAAACTAGGTGCCCCCCCCCCCCGAAATCGCTTCTATTACTGCATTTGCCATACGTTACCTCTTTTATTTTTATATATTTGATTTACTGCCACTGAATAATAACAACTCTTTTATTATAACATATTTTTCAAAAAATTACAATTGCCCCACCAATAACACATTATTAGTAGAGCAATCATTATAAAATAGATAGACAAATATCTATACCATACCTTCTTTAACAGCCTTTACTGCTGCTTGCACTCTGTCATTTACACACATTTTCTGTAAAATTGAACAAACATGGGCTTTTGCAGTATGAACACTTACTATTAATTCTTTCGCAATTTCTGTATTACTTTTCCCTGTTACTAGATGTTTTAATACTTCATATTCTCTTTCTGTTAGAGGAACTCTGCCTTCACTTTGTGATTTATTAGGCAAAAATCCAATATTTTCAACCTTAGGAAAAGAATTAAGTGCCATTTGAGAAACCATAGGATCAATCCAGCAGGCACCTTCTGCAACATCTCTAACTACATCTGCAAGTTTAGATGGATCAATATCTTTTAAGCAATAAGCACTTGCTCCTGAACTTAAAGCTGCAATAACTTCCTCTTCTCTATCATGTGAGGTAAGTGCAATAACCTTGGATTCTGGAAACATTTCCTTGACCTTTATCGTAGCTTCAATACCATTCATACCAGGAAGACCCAAATCCATAAGAATAACATCTGGATGAGATCTTTCAATCAACTTTAAACCTTCAATAGCATCTTCTGCCTCTGCTACTACATTCAAATCTTCATTTTCATTAAGAGCACATCTTAGTCCTACACGAGTAAGCTTAAAATCTTCAACAATTGCAACTTTAATAACCTTCTTTTCAACTACTGAACAAGTTTTTTCTGCCATAATTCAATCCTCATATTTACTGACAAGTTTATTAAATCTTAGCAATAAGGATTAATCCATTACCCGAGTGGATAAAATATTAAGAAAAATTAAGAAAATACTTCAAACGGACTAAAATATCATGCTATAATTTTATAAGTGACGAAAGGGAGTATATCATGCTGGAATTTCTATTTGGGAAAAAGAAAAAAGAAGAAAAAAAAGATTTAGCACTAAATGAAATTTATACAAAATTAAAAAAGAAATATAACTTTGATAAAATTACAGTTAAACGAAAAACAGAATTAAAAAATCTAATAAGCAAATACGGCTATTTACCTTATCCATATATTAAAGCTTTAGAAGAACTAACTCCAGAAGAAATTCTATATGGACTTGAGATAAAGTGGAAAAAGAATAAAATATTTAAAGACGGCAAATTTGAATTTACTAATAATATAATCAGTCCACTAGCAAGACATAATGTAAAAAATTCAGATTGGATAAAAAGAGAAGGGCATGACATCAAACTAATTAATTTAGCTGGACTCGGAAATGGAAATAAGTCAAAAACTCCTGGTAAATTTATGGACTGGCTAAGGCAACTACTTATACTCCCTACTGGAGACTTAAACAACAATATATTTAATACGACAATATATCTTATTCCGTTTCACCCAAGAGAATTTGGCTGTGCATACCTACCAAAAAGTTCAGAAGTAAGCCCTGCACTTTTAGATAAAGATATTGAAGAACTAACAGGACTAGATGCTAAAGGTCAAGTGAAAACTTTTATTGAACTTGCACAGCTGGCTGGACATCCTGTTATTTACGATATACTTCCACAAACTGGAAGATTTTCAAAAGCTGTGCTTGCAAATCCACAAATAGCTAGATGGTATGACATAACAGAATTACAAAAACAACTTGAAGAAAAAATTGATATTGCTGCTGAAAATTTAAAAAAAGACTATGATGCAGAAGATATAGATGTCGTAAAAAATATATATAAACAAAGTCAAGAAAGTTCTGCAGGAACATTAAGTGAACAATATCAAAATATATATGATTTATTTGATAGAGAAATGGATAATCTCAAAAAAGAACTTTGCAATTCTATGTTAAAAAAAGCAAATCAAATAAAAATTCAAAAAAGAGTAAAAGAGATTACGGCAAAAGCAAACGGGAACAAACCAAATCAAAAACTTAGTGAAAATGATATTCAAAAACAAATAGATATAATTCAAGCACTTATAAAAGAGGGACTCTGGCCTGCACCTGGCGGAGCATGGTGTTCTGCAGGCATACCTATCTATGACAAAATGAGTGATTGCGGAGGTTATCCTGTATTTAAACATTATGATTACAAAGGGGAAGACGTTACAAACTTTGCTAATCTAGACTGCCAGACACCATATTATTTTGTCTATCTTGAAGATGGGACTTACAATAAACAAGTAATAGAATACTTTATAAACTTTATGATCAAACTACAGGAAGAATACAATTTTGACGGATATAGAGTTGATCATATCGACCATATAGTAGATCCCGTATCAGAAAAAGATGGAGTACCTATAAGCTACAGAGCTCCAAGAATGGTACTAAATCAACTTAATACCACACTAAAAAAGAAGATTCCATATTTTGGGACACTTGCAGAATACATGCTTTGGGATAACTATTTAAAAGAATATCATCATGAGATGAATTTCGATATTTTATGGGGCAATGATATTATTTCTCAACAAGATAAAACACCTGAAAAAATAACTGAAGATAACCAAAATCTTACTAATTATAATGTCAATTACAAAGAAGGTAAAAGGTTATCAATTCTAAAGTCTTATAATAATCAGGACGGAGAATTCAGATGTATCAATCAATATCCTGGACAATTAGGAGAAGATGGTGCATTATTTAAATGGGCTAAATATAAACTACTTCCAGGTGGCAAATATGCTCAAAGGCCTGTTCTATATATCGATGGAGATGAAAGTTTCACAAAAAATGGCATAGAAAGTGTTATAGGTGAAGAAATTTCAATGCCTCGAGAAAAAAATTACAATTTCTATGCAAAATTTGACGCAATAGATAGATTTGTCAAATCTCAACCCATAATTACTGATGGAGAAGCTCAAATCCTAATTCAAGAAAATGATGGTTTTGTAGCATGGATGATTTCAAAAGAACCATTAAAAAAAGCATTCTTAATTGTTGCTAATTACAATTATCCAACAGAGTTTATAACAACACACAATGAAGATGGATCATGCATCAGTGAAATTAAAAAAGGTTACAACTTAAAGGATAAAATTATTAAATTACCAGGAGATTTTATCGCAGCATCTGAATATATATTTTCTGATAATAAATATAGTCCAAAGCATTTTGAAAACCCACAAAAAGACCTTAATTTTGTAGAGTTAAAACCTGCTGAATTTAAAATATTTTTATTGCAAAAAATATAAATCATACATATACTTGACACAATTTAAGAATATTGATAATATAATTCATAGAGAGTAACAAAAAGATAGAAGAAGATCATAGCTTCATTAAAAAGAAAGGTGAAAAGATTATGACAAAAAGATTCGGTTTTACTTTGGCAGAAGTATTAATTACATTGGGTATTATTGGTGTTGTAGCTGCCATGACAATGCCTACATTGATGAACTCAACTAATGGTGCACAGTACAAAACAG
>CALUTP010000031.1 GCA_944323725.1 Candidatus Gastranaerophilales bacterium
CTTCGCACACGCTCGCTTGTTACTACCGAACTTTTTGTTCGGTCGCCGAACGTGCACAATTTATTGTGCGATAGTGAGGCTTGAACGGTTAAATGCTTTAGCATTTAACTTCTTTCTTTTGATTTTGCATCGGATAACGATGCTGTTCTTTTTTGCGTTTTTCTCTTTCTTTGGTACATTTCTTTCTCTTTTACTCGCAATAAAAGAGAAAGAAATGTACACACTCATAACATATATTATGTAAAAAAAACGGACGTCTTATTAAGATGTCCGGTATTTCATTTCTGAAACAAAAAGGATTTACATTAACTTAAGTCTAGTATTCAATGCCTTGTCTTGCCATAACTCCCATATCAAAGTAATGTTTGATAGGCTTCATTTCTGTAACAAGATGAGCCATTGCTTTCAATTCAGGATGTGCATACCTTCCTGTCAATACAATTTCAAGATTTTCTGGCTTATTCAATAATGCTTCTTTTACTTCACTTACTTTAATCATATTCATTGCTGTGCAAATGTTAATTTCATCTAAAATGATAAGCTGATATTCTCCAGAATTAATTGCTTTCTTTGCAAATTCCCAACCTCTCTTTGCTTCTTTAAAGTCATCCATACAAACATTATGAGAATAACATACTCTATCCATTCCAAATTGAACAACCTCAAGATTAGGTAAAAATTTAGAAGAAGTTACAATCTCCCCATATGAAGTAGCGCTGTCACCCTTTGTAAATTGGATAATAAGAACTTTCCAACCATGACCGAGAGCTCGAAGTGCCAAGCCTAATGATGCTGTTGTTTTCCCTTTTCCATCTCCTGTATAAATTTGAATATAACCATGCTCTAACACTCTAACTACCTCCAATAAAAAATAATAGATTATTTTCTCTATCAACATTTTAAACGATATTTGAAAAATCTTAATCGTTCTTTAGGTTGATATAAACATGAGATAAGGCTTTAAATAACTAACCCCACCTCCCAAGATGTATATCCATCATAGAATAAATTTTTTCAAAATAAAGCGGTTTGAGTATATCCATGCCAATCTTTTTACAATAAGTTTTGTTAAAAAGCTGGATAAAGCGTAATGATAACACTTTTCAGTTATTATGACTATAGCAAAAAAGTTTACTAAATTTTTGTTAAGAAAGTCGAAAATATACTTGCAAAAACCCAAGAAAATCTTGCTGTAATAATTTCGAGTAATCCAGGCATGGTTAAGGTTTGTAAAGCCCCAAAATAGTTTACACAGTTTTTTTGTAAAAATATGGGCATAATAAATATAAAGCTGAGGAAAACTAAGTATTGCATTTCTAATGAATGTATTTATATTAAATGATTGTAAAGTTATATTACAAAATGGAGAATTAATGAAATTATCATATGTAAAAAGTTTTTATATATTTAAGAAGAAATTAAAGAGAGAGTACCTAGCATGAATGTAGCATTAGACAAAGCTAAAATTCCGATAAAACCAGGTTTCGGAAAGATACCAGACAGACCTAGTTTTGCAAAATCTGCTTCGATGAAAGCGATGACTGGGACAAAAGATACGACTGCGTCAGCTCCAGCATCAAGCTTGAAAAAAACTGTGTCTAGTAATATTGCTACAAGTTCACGTTCCTCAGTATTTACAGAGCGAGCGAGAAACTCTAGTTCATCTACATTTATTCCTGCTACCCGATTTATGAATGCATCAGATTTTACACGTGATAGAACCACTACAGCCGCTTGGGGTTCTATTCAGGGTGATCATTATATTGAAGGTCAAACCGGAGTCACAAAAAGAAGTTATAGACGAATGGTACAGGCTCAGCAGGTTACTGTCGCTCCTCAATATCAAGGGAGATATACCGATTTTGGTAACATGTATAGCCAAAAGATGTCTCCAATGCAAATTTTAAGTGATTTAGGTACGACGGTTACTTCCATTATAGGAATGTTTAAATCTAGTGGAACTGAAAGTGGAGGAAGTACTACTTCTTCAGTTTCTAATTTATCATCACAAACAATGCAGGTTGCTCAGACTTTAGCTGGAAATGTAGGCGATATTTCTACTGCATCAACGACTGTCGAGTTAGAAACGGCTGTAGCAAAAGCTAAAAATCAACAAGCAGAATTATCTACATTGTTAAATTCTGATGATTATAAAAATATTGAAACAAATCTACAGGCAGCAAAAGATGGTAAAACAAAAATTGATGCTCAAGTTAAAGAACAACAAGGAATTGTTTCAAATCAGAATAATACTATAGAGTTGTTGAGTAATACAAGAATTCCAGCGCAGGAGTCAGTTGTAAGTAATGCAGAGGCAAATCTTGCAAAAGCTCAAAGCATGGCAACTGCTCAAAATCCTAACGATGCAGCGATTAGAGCTGCCGAGGATCAGTTACAGCAGGCAAAGGACAGCTTACAGCAATTAAAAGATCAACTTAAAACTGCGGAAGAAACTCGAAATGCTGCTCAGAAAAAACTTGATGGTGAAAGTGGCTTGTTGGCACAACAGAAACAGGCAGACAATGAAATTACTTCATTGACAGCTCTCCAAAACGACAAGCAGACAAAAACTACACAGTTAAATACTATAGAACAATCCCTTCAAAATGCCGAACAGCGTCAGGACAAATTGTTAAAGCAAGAAGAAAAGAAATTAGATGGCCTGTTAGATGATTTGAAAAAGCTCGATGCTAAAATAGCAAAGGAAAGTAATGAATCAAAAAAAGCTGAGCTGAAACAAGAATATACTCAACTTGCTAATACTTTCAATACAATGGTTGCTAATTCAACAAGTCAGAAATATGCAGGTGCCTCTATAGATTCTTCATCTACTTTTGCTGAAAATAATAATGCTAAATTGCAGGATAATATGAATCAAATGCGAGCCAGTGCAGATGATTATGCAAAAAAGAAAAATGAAGAAGCTATGAATAACTTGATGTCCTGATAAGTTTTAAAAACTTTACAATGCACTTTACTTTTATAACTCATTAATTTATAATAATTAGAAAGACAGTATTGTCGTGTGAAAAGAACGGGAACCCCCGTTCTTTTTTACTCCAGAGGTAAGTAAAAATATAAAGGAAGGTAGTATTGTGAAACAGGATATTAATAGACATGATATTTTGGAAAAGATTACCCCTTTAATAGAAAATACAGCTATGCGTTTTGGGTATATCCCTATAGAAATAGAATTTGTAAAAGAAAACCATAGATGGTTTTTAAGAATTTACCTATATTCTAAAGATAAAGAGGTTACTCTTGATGATTGCGAGAATGTAACAAGGAGCTTGAGCGATTTTTTGGATGAATTGATTCCTGTAAAATACTATCTTGAGGTATCTTCTCCTGGTTTGGAAAGAAAATTTAAGTCTGATAAAGAATTTGTGATATTTAAAGGTAGGAGGGTAAGTATTAAATTAAAAACTCCTATTGAGGGAGAAATTGAAAAAATTTTTAAAGGTGAAATAATAGATTTTGATGAAAAAGAAGGGTTAAGATTTTTTAGATTTGATGACGGACAGGAACTTACAATTCCGCGCTCAAATATTCAGTCAGCTAAATTATATATAGATTAATAATTATTAATTGGAAAGGATAAAGATATGATTAAAATTGGTACAGCACTTTTTGAGGCATGTGAAGAATTAGAAAGAGAACGTGGAATATCGAAAGAAATTTTAATAGCATCGCTTTGTGATGCAATGGTAGCAGCATATAAAAAACACATGCGGGTTAAGGACGCAGCTAATATTGAAGCAATTTTAGATGAACAAGCTGGTGAAATTGGTGTATTTAGTACAAAAACAGTTGTAGAATCTGTTGAGGACGGAGAAGAAGACACACAAATTTCAATTGGAGTCGCAAAAGAAATAGATGAAGATGTAGAAGTCGGTGATGAGGTAAAAATTGAAGTTACGCCGGAACAATTTGGACGTATTGCTGCTCAGTCCGCTAAGCAGGTAATAACACAGCGAATAAGAGAAGCTGAAAGAAATCTTGTGCTTAATGAATTCCTTGATAAGAAAGGTACTCTTACTACTGGTATTATTCAAAGGGTTGAAAATCGTAATGTAATAGTAAATATAGGTAAAACTGATGCGATTATGCCACAAAAAGAACAAATACCTGGAGAATACTACAAGCCAGGTAACAGAATAAGAGTTTTTGTTCTAAATGTAAAAGAAACAACAAGATTGCCTCAGGTAATTGTATCTCATGCTCATGCTGAAATTGTAAGGGAATTGTTTGAGTTGGAAGTGCCAGAGATTGAAGATGGTATTGTTGAAATTAAATCAATTTCAAGAGAAGCAGGATATAGAACGAAAATTGCAGTATGGTCTAATGATCCAGAGGTAGATAGCGTTGGAGCTTGTATCGGACCTCGTGGAAGCAGAATTCAGACAATTGTTTCAGAATTAAAAAATGAAAAAATTGATATCGTAAGATATTCTGAAGATCCTGTTGAATATATTGTAAATGCGCTATCTCCAGCAAGAGTAGTATCTGTTGATATCTTAGCAGATGATGAATATTCTCATGAAGCAATGGTAGTAGTGCCTGATGATCAGCTTTCACTTGCTATTGGACGAGAAGGTCAAAATGTAAGACTTGCTCATAAACTTACAGGGTGGAAAATAGATATCAAGAGTGTATCTCAAATGGAAAAGGATGAAGCTGCTAATTTCCAAAATTATGAAGAAGTTCCTGAAGAAATTGAAGAAGATGATGTTAATGATGAGCTTCAGCAGGAAATTGAAGAGGAAATGAATCAGCAAGCTATTGATGAAGAAGATTTTCCTGAAGAACAATCAACAGAAGAAGAATCAGTTGATGAGATTGAAGAGTAGTATAATAAATAAATTTTATTTGACTTAAAATGAAAGACTGCAGTATTTGCAGTCTTTTTTATTTAATAAAAGTTAATAGATTTAGTTATTTTGCGCAAAATAAATTTTGTTAAAGTTTTAGACTCATAAAACAGGAGGATAAAATGCAAAATAATATTAATTTTACATCAAGTTACAGATTTCCAATGACGCAACCCGGTGTTACAAGATTTAAACGCGAAAGTTTAAAGCCAGAATTGATGAAGCATCTTGATAAAGTATCAACTTTTCAAATTCCAAATACAGGAAAAGGTTATGGAAGAGTTTCTACAAAAGAAATTTATGATGGATTTGTAGAAGGTTTACTAAAACATTTTGGTTTTAAGCGGTATCAAAAATTACCTTTGCATGATGCTTCTATTGAAGAAGTTGATTTTGCAGTTAGAAATCTTGGTAAAACAAATGATTATCAGCAAAAAGGTATGCAGAAAAAAGCCGCAAAGAATAAAAAAAGATAAATTTACAAGTTAGAATATTGGCAAATAAAAAGATTTGTCCAGCATAATTTTGTGTAAGTTTGTTGACAAAAAAGTTTGAGCAAATATTATGATAATATGGCTTAAATACCAAATTAGTATTGTAGTATAACTAGAAAAAAAGGAGATTAATCTCATGGCAAGAGAAAAGTACGAACGTACCAAACCGCACGTTAACGTAGGTACAATTGGCCACGTTGACCACGGTAAAACAACATTAACAGCAGCTATCACTGCAGTATTAGCTGCAGCTGGTCAAGCTTCATTGAAAAAATTTGATGAAATCGATGCTGCTCCAGAAGAAAGAGCAAGAGGTATAACCATCTCTACAGCTCACGTAGAATATGAAACAGCAACAAGACACTATGCTCACGTTGACTGTCCAGGCCACGCTGACTATGTTAAAAACATGATTACAGGTGCTGCTCAAATGGATGGTGCTATCCTTGTAGTTGCAGCTACAGATGGTGCAATGCCTCAGACTCGTGAACATATCCTTCTTGCTAGACAGGTTGGTGTTCCTAACTTAGTAGTATTCTTGAATAAATGTGATATGGTTGATGACCCAGAATTATTAGAATTAGTAGAAATGGAAGTTAGAGAACTTCTTACATCATACGAATTCGACGGAGATAATATCCCATTCATTCATGGTTCAGCTTTAAAAGCGTTAGAAGCAGCTCAAGCTAATCCATCTATCGCTCGTGGTGCTGATAAATGGGTTGATAAGATTTGGGAATTGATGGATGCTATTGATTCTTACTTCCCAACTCCTGAACGTGATTTAGACAAACCATTCTTGATGCCAGTAGAAGACGTATTCTCTATCACAGGTCGTGGTACAGTTGCAACTGGTAGAGTAGAACGTGGTGTTGTTAAAGTTGGTGATGAAGTTGAATTAGTTGGTCTTGGCGAAACTAAGAAAACAACTGTTACTGGTGTTGAAATGTTTAGAAAATCACTTGATCAAGGTCAAGCTGGTGACAACATTGGTGCATTACTTCGTGGTATTGACAAAACTGATATTCAACGTGGTCAAGTACTTGCAAAACCAGGTACAATTCATCCACACACTAAATTTACAGCTAACGTTTACGTTTTAACTAAAGAAGAAGGCGGACGTCATACTCCATTCTTCCCAGGTTACAGACCTCAGTTCTACATCAGAACAACTGACGTTACTGGTTCTATTAAATTCGACGGTCAAATGGTAATGCCTGGTGATAACGTAGTTATGGAAGTTGAACTTATTTCTCCTGTAGCTATCGAAGAAGGTATGAGATTTGCTATCCGTGAAGGCGGTCACACTGTTGGTGCCGGTGTTGTAGACAAAATTATTGAATAATTTTTATACAATATTATAATTATAAAAACGGGTCTGGAAACAGGCTCGTTTTTTAGTTGGAAAATTATTAAAAATAATTTTAATAAGATAAAAGATGTAAACGAAATTTTTGAAAAATTAGAATCGGAATTAAAAAACGGTTGTATATGTTATATCGTATAAAAAGCCTACCTAATAAGTAGACTTTTTTCCCCTATCAAATTTTGTTTAATGTCATTAATTAGTAGCTGAGATTTTCAAGCTGTCAAATTTTGTTGATTCTGAGTGAACTCTTTTTAGATATTTTGTTAAAGATTTAGCTACCATTTGAGATCTTTTTTGAGCTTCTTTATCTAAAATTTCAAAATATTCATCTATTGATGACATTATATAGTCTGAATTTTCCATTTTCATATTTCCCCATACCTTTCCTTAATATTATAGCTAAAAGTTTTATTTTAGCCAAGTAGTGTTTCTAAGATTTCAGCATTTTTAATTGCTTTTTTTGAATTTCTAACTTGATTTCTGTACATATAAGTTCTAAGAGCTTCTCTAATAAGTTCTGAACGAGTGCGGTTTTCAGAGTTTGCTACACTGTCTATCTCATCTAAAAATCTCTCAGGCATTGAAATTAGAACTCTTGCCATAATAAACTCCTTTATTTTTCCCTGATTTAGTATTCCCATATATATAAAGGAAATTATTACTTAAAAATTGCTTAATTTGTATATATCTTTTATAAAAAATTTAACAAATCTTTATGTACTAGAATCTTCGTACATAGTAGTTTTTATCATTTTTTAACTCTATGCGTACATTTTGAAGTTCTAAATCATTAAAATCTTTTGTTAATATTTTGGCTGTTTTTTCTCTAATTGTGTATTCGTTTATATTTTTTGCGGTAAGTATTATTTTTTTTAGGTTATAAAAATTAATTTTATCAGCGAATTGATAAATTGTTTCAAGGCACCAATATAGTTTAAAGACTTCTTTATTTACTTTATATTTACCGTCTTGAAAGTTGAAATTTTTGATAATATCTAGTAGATTTAATGTTTTGCAGGTGAGTTTTTCGCAAAAATATGTTGAAAAATCGTTATTATCTTTAAGATTAGATACTGCTGAAATTATGTTTCTGCAAATATTTGCGTTTATATCAATGATTGCATCTAGAAAAACATCATAACTTTTTATGTTTTCAAAGTAAATGAGTAATTGGGGATTACTCATGAATTCATTAATTCTCATTGAGACTACTTCTCTAATTTTCCCATCTTGACCTGTTAAATTGTTTATAAGAACTTCTGCATCAGCTTTGCTTTGTATTGTATCTAATTTTAGTGCAGCAGATTGTTTTTCTGGAATGTTTCCTTTTTTTAGTAATTCGATAATCTCATTATGCCTAAGTGGTTTATTTATCAGTTCTAAAGCTTCATTAAAATTTTTGTCTAAAGTTTCATAGTAAGTATTATTCAAATTAAAAACCTCATCTTTTTATATGATTAATATAGCATAAAGTATAATGAAATTTGCACCTTGTGCCGATTTAATGTATTATATCGGTATAAAATAGTGCATGAGGAGATACATTATGCAAGAAGTAATAAAATTCCTAAAAGAAATATTTTTGATGAAACCTGAAGATAAGAAAATCGGATTATCGCAATTTAAAGTAGTTGAGCCTGTTGAAAAACCTGTTAAAAAAGTTATAAAACCTGCAAGTGAAATAAAACTTTCTGATTTGATGAGAAGAAGCTATTAATCTTCAATACTTGAAATATTAAGCTAAATCGTTTATAATAAAGATGCAGAAAATAAGAGTAAAAGGAGACTGAATTATGGGAAATGTAGTAATAGCAAGGGATTTCGGGGGGGGGGGCAGAGTAGTTTAAGCTCCATTCATCATTTTATAAATAATTATATTCATATTTACCTAAAGGGCTTTACTCTTGCTGAAGTACTAATAACACTGAGTATAATTGGTATAATTGCAGCAATGACATTACCATCTCTCATTGGACACTATGAAAAATTAGTTACATTAACTAAATTAAGAAAAGCTCAATCAGTTCTGAGTCAAGGAATAAAACTCGCTGAACTAGACAATGGAGACATGTGCTCTTGGTTTGATGTAGAAAAAGTTGGAAATATTATGACTGTAAGAGGAAACTATTTTATGGACAAATACATACGTCCATATTATAAAATACTTCATAGTAACGGCGGCTCACAAGCTAATATGAAAAAGTACGGTTACAGTAAAAGCTCTGGCGTATTTACATCTCTAAGTGGAAGTACTATATCATCGCGATATGAACAAGAAAGTTTTATGAGTACAGATAATATGTACTTTGGCTTTAATTTAATTGACAATAAGGGTTTTAATATTGGTGCAGCTAATAATTCACCATTCCTCCATCTTTGGCTTACAGTTCTTGTTGATGTGAATGGTCCAACTGGTCCAAACAAAGCTGGAAGAGATGTATTTTATATGGAACTGTTATCAGAAAATTGTCGTCCAGCAAAAGTTGTAGGTCGTACTGGCTCCAAAAGCATGGGGTCATCAGATGGATATAAACTCCACATTAATACAAATTCCGCAATTAACGATTGTAAAAAAGGCTCCTCAGGGGAGGGTTGTTTTACCAAAATAATACATGATAACTGGAAAATTAAAGAGGATTACCCATGGTAATTACAGAAGAAGATTTAGATAATCAAATCAATTACATTAATTACAACCCTGTTAAACACGTCTTGTTAAAAACGAAAAAGACTGACCTTATTCTTCTTTTCATAAATATGTAAAACAAAATTTATATGATATGAACTGGGAAAATAATGCTGATATTAAAAATATCGTTAATTTAAACTATGAATAATAAATCGCGCTATTAAAACTATTCAATGTATCTGCTAATTTACAATTGTAATTTAACGGGGCATTTTATCTGCACGCATAAAAAGATTATTCGGCAAAGTTGGCTTTGTGTTTGATCTTTAGCAGTCGGAAGCAACTCTAATCAAGTAAAAGAGCAAATAGATCAATTACCTCAAATTCAGTATAATTAGGAGGAAATAAAGAATGTTGTCAACAAAGAAAACAAACTAGCACCAAACGTTGATATAATAACAACTTTCTGACATGTAGTAAGAGCGCCGAATAAAATTAAACACTCTGATTTTGTACCTGTCACATGTTTTGTTGCAAAACAGTTCTTAATGCAATAACTAAATACTCATTTTGACTGTTACAAATAATCATTTAAAGTGTTTCTTTACATTTATGTTTGACAGCAAGCTTTCCTTAAATTAATTTTTATCTTTTATTAAAAAAATTCAGGTTCATCACTTAGATATCTAGTATCACCTTTCTCAAAATTATACTTTTTATATATTTCATCTAATTCTGTACGTACTTGTTTTTTATCAGTAAAATTTCTTACAATTAATTTTATTCAATCAGTAATTCTGTTACCAGTACTAATATCTTTCTTAGAAGTGAATAGTGCTTGATTATATCCACTATTCAAGAAATGCTTCTTTAAAATACACATTCGGAGAAAAATTAACTAACGGAGCATCACTATTTTTAATTATTATGTTTAAGAAAATTTATAACATTAATTTAAGTTTCTAAATTTATCTGTCCAAAAATTCCCAAACAGGTTGTCAAATATTCCTGAACTGATTGTTATTTTACACAAATTATTTTTTAATTTTATGCTATCATGTATATCGTATACACATAAAAAGAAAGGAAATACTTGATTTATAATAGAACCCAAAAATCATTATTAAATATTTTTTACTGCATTTACTCTTGCTGAAGTTTTGATAACACTTGGGATTATTGGAATAGTAGTTGCTATGACATTACCTTCAATAATTACCAAATGTGAAAAAAAGTGACTGTAGAAAGATTAAAAGAAGCTTATTCAATTTTTAATCAAGCAATTTCTGATTCAGAATTAGAAATTGGAGATTTTAGGTATTGGGATTATTCAAATGACTATAATGGAAAAATTTTTGCTAGTAAATATATAATACCTTATTTAAAAGGTGTAAAAAAAGTAAATTCCAGAGAATATAGTGCTATAGAATCTTTAGATAGAACAGCTACGTCTTTTTGGGTTGTTGGTATTCAAAAATATACTATGTCAAATGGTATGGTTTTTGCGGTGAGGACTACTGTATATGAAGGTGCTGACAGACAAAAATCTTTTGCAGCGATTGCTGTTGATATAAATGGATATAAAAAACCTAATCGTATGGGTAGAGATGTTTTTATTATGAGTCTTTACCCTTATGTTGAAGGATATAAAAAGAAAAAGCTTGTTTTTGGAAATCATGAACAATGTGGCAATGGAGCTCACCACTATTTATTATCCAGAAATTCTTTAGTTAATAGTGGTTGTGGAACTTGTAATTCTAATCACTCTGGATATGGATTTGCTTGCGGTTTGTTAATCCAAATGGATGGATGGCAGATAAAAAATGATTATCCTTGGTAAAATTTAGTATTCAATCCCTTTTCTTGCAGCAATACCTGTATCCCAGTAATGTTTTACCGGCTTAATTTCAGATACTAGGTGGGCAATATCTATTATTTCCTGTCTTGCATTTCTGCCGGTTAATACTATTTCCATTTCTTCAGGTTTATTTTTCAGTATCTCAAGCATTTCCTGTAGATCAATAAAGCCCATATCTATTGCTATGTTTGCTTCATCAAGGATAATTAGGTTATATTCATCGTTTTTTATAGCCTTTTTAGCTAAAGCCCAGCCTTCTTTTATCAGTTCTACATCATCATTAGTTTTGTTGTTTTGGTAGACAATTCTGTCAGGTCCTGCTTGAATAATTGTTAAATTATTGGCAATTTCAGGTGAGAGATTTCTAAAAGAATTTAATTCTCCATAGTCATCTCCGCCTTTCATAAACATGATTATTAAAACTTTCCAACATCTGCCCAACGCTCGCATTGCAAGTCCTAATGAGGCGGTAGTTTTCCCTTTGCCATTTCCTGTGTAGACCTGAATGTAACCGTGTTTTGCCCAATCGGGATTTATTAAATTATTATTGCAATATTCTGTCATTTTTCTTGAATTTATTATATATTAAAAACATGGAGAGTAAAATAGATTTAAGAAGTAAATTTCTAACTGCCCGAAAGCAGATTGATATTCAAAAAATTAGCCAAAATATTGAGAAAATTATTTTAGAACTTGATATATATAAAAAGTCTAATAATATTATGTTGTTTTATCCTACTAAATATGAAATTAATCTTTTAGGACTTTTAGCTGATAAAAGTAAAAATTTTTATTTTCCTAAGGTTAATGCGCAGGATTTACTTGTATGTCCATATTCTAGTGATGTTGAATTTAAAAAATCATCGTTTAATATTAATGAACCTTGTTCGGAGCCTGTTAATCCTAAAATTTTAGATTTAATTTTTGTTCCAGCTTTAGCTGTAGATAAAAATAATTTCAGATTAGGTTATGGTGGAGGATTTTATGATAAATTTTTGAAAATTGTACCTGATGCTTTTTCAATTGTCCCCATTGCTGAAAACTTTGTGGTAGATTACCTGCCTGTTGATAATTTTGATGTCCCTGTTCATAGGGTTATTACAGATGTGAAAAAGGCTCACTATTAAGTGAGCCTTAAATTGTTGGTTAGTTTAAGGATAGGATGTTGGATTAAATCTTTTTTAACTTTATGCTACATATTCAGGTTTCCAGAATTGAGCTGATTTATCTTCTCCTTGTTTTACTGCATCATATTCTGCTTCAAGTAGTTTTAACCTTGTTTCAAGTTTAGCCTTTTCTTTTTGCAGTTCTTGTTCTTGCTGATTTAATAGTTTTTCTTCTGCTCGGCCTGCTTTTTGCCGTTCCTGATTGTATAAGTTTTTGAAGATCCAATTTTGATACATCATTTTCATATTTGGATCTTGCATTTGATTCATTTGTGCCTGCATATGAGGCATTGTCATAAGCATTTGCATATTTTGCTGAGCACCCATCAGAGCTCCGTTATGAGCATATGTCATAAACATCAGCTGGCGATTGAACATTGATGCTGGAGTATTCATCATATCACTCATTGATATGGCTCCGTCCGCAATATTGCTCGCATATTGCTGCAAATCGTGGATTTTCCGATTCATTGCCATGAGTTTGTAGTTCAAATCGTTTTTCTGACGAATGATCTCAAGTTTTCGATATGCGAAAATCAATAGAGACATTTTTTACCTACCTAAGTTTTTAAACTAACCTTTTTAACCTTTACCTACATGTATATAAAAACATGCAACTTCAAGGAATTGCATGCTTTTTAAATTATTGTAAAGATTTATTACAAAGAATTTCTTTCAACTACTTTGTCTATCAATCCATATTCTTTTGCTTCTAGTGCTGAAAGAAAATGATCTCTTTCACAATCTTCTTTTACTTTATCAAATGGCTGGCCTGAATTTTCTGCAATAATTTCTATTAACATATTTTTCATTCTTAAAATTTCTTTTGCTTCTATTTCAATATCTGTAGCTTGCCCTTTCGCTCCCCCTAGAGGCTGGTGAATCATTATTCTTGAGTTAGGCAATGCCATTCTTTTGCCTTTTGCGCCGGAGCACAATAAAAATGCTCCCATTGATGCTGCATCTCCAAGACATATTGTGGCAACATCTGATTTAATTAAATTCATTGTATCATAAATCGCTAATCCAGCTGTGATAACACCGCCTGGACTGTTTATGTATAGCATAATATCTTTTTCATTATTCTCACTATCTAAAAGTAATAGTTGAGCAACAACTGAGTTTGCTACTTCATCATCAATTTCTGAACCTAAGAAAATAATTCTTTCTCTCAATAGTCGTGAAAAAATGTCAAATGAGCGCTCTCCTCTTGATGAAGCTTCAATTACGGTAGGGACATAACCCATAATTTTTAAATAAGTTTGTTGATCCATTTAATTTTTCTCCTAATTATAAATTTATTATATCATAAAATTAAAAAATATGTTAACAATTGTAAAGAAAATATGACATGCTGAAATTGCTTATTTTTAGATGTTTTTATATATATAAGAGAGATTAAAAAAGAGAGGCGAGCATTATGGCTATATCAAATATTCAAGAAACTTTGTTAATGTACACTAAACAAAAATCTATGATTAATACAAAGTTATCAGAAATTATGTTTAATTTGATGAATGCATCACGTCAAAGTGCTGAAATGCAAGCTCAATATAATGATAAACAACAGTATTATTATTATCAATATTATGACTCTGATGATACAACTACTTATCAGATGGTTATGGAAGACTTAGAAAAAGATCATGAATTTGAACTCGCTAATTTAAATTCTTGGGAATCTCAATTAGAACTTGATAAGAACAACTATGAAACTAGATTGAATGAAATCACATCATTTGAGAGTACCTGGACTAAATTACTTCAAAATAATGTTAAATCAGACTTTACATACGGAGGTGCACAACAGTAAGTTAAAATTGAATATTCAAAAGTTTGGACAAAAGCGGCAAAACTGCCGCTTTTGTATTATTATATTTATATGATTTATGATAAAGAAAAGTTAGGTGCCTTTATCGTTCCGACAGGTGTTGGAGCTTCTATTGGCGGATATGCCGGTGATGCAAGTGTTTGGGCTAGAAAATTTTCGAGTTATTTTAAATTGATTGTTAATCCTAATGTCGTTAATGCTGGGTGTTTTTCTGGGATAACTGAAAATATGTTTTATATTGAAGGTTATTCTCTTGATGAATTTTTTAAAGGCAATCTGTTTTTTAGACCTTCTATGCATAATAAAGTTGGGATTGTCTTTGATTGTGCAATTCCTCAAGATGTTTTGAATATTCATATTAATACGTTTAATGCAGTAAAAACAGTGTATGGTGTTGAAATTATAGGGTATGAATTGACAGATAATCCTGTAGGTGTTGAATTTATACTTGATAAAAAAAGTGGTATTTCTAATGGGAATTTACATTGTCCTGAAACAATGCTAAGAGCAGCTAAAAAGCTTATTGAAAAAGGGGCAGATGCGATTGCTGTTGTATGTCTGTTTTCTGATCCTGAAGATATGAATTTGAATTATGCTGATGGCTCTGGAACTGATCCTGTCGGGGGTGTTGAAGCTATTATTTCTCATTATTTATCTAAAGAATTAGTAGTTCCTTGTGCTCATTCCCCTGCGTTTGAAGATTATTCGATTTCTTCTGAAATTGTTAATCCAAAATCTGCAGCTGAGTATATTACTCCAACATTTTTACCTTGTATTTTGCTGGGGCTTTCTCAAGCTCCGTTGTTATCTAAAATTGATGGAATTTCTATTGATAATTTGGATTTTCTTGTAATGCCTTATAATTCATTAGGGTCAATCCCTGTATTTGAGGCTTTAAAAAGAAATATACCCGTATTTGCAGTAAAAGAAAATTCTACTGTACTGAATATCACTAAACAAAATTTATTCAATAATTCTGATAAAATTATTGAAGTTGCAACATATCAGGAGTGTTTAGATTTATTAATTCAGGGTTAGTTGAAATGTTATAGAATATAGCTGATGCTTTCTCAAATTTTTCAGGAGATGCGCTGACGTAAAATTTTTCAATACCCTGTTTAGTTGATTGATTAAGTAAGTTATTTTTAGTTAAATCCCATTTTATAAATTCAGCGAAAGCTTTTGCAGGATCAATAAATAAATTTTTATCGGCATATTTTGAAAGCTGTGGAAGTAAATACGGATAGTGGGTGCAGGCTAGAACAATTTTATCAGGGTTATTAATTAGCATTTCTGAAAGTTTGTTTTTTATTTCTATTTGACTGTTATCGTCTTGTTCTAGACCATTTTCTACAATTTTAACCCAGCCTGGGCAGGCTATTTCGTATACATTTATTTTATTGTTGAATTTGTTTATCCCTTTTAAATATGCGTGAGAATTAATTGTTGCATGAGTAGCTAGTATTCCTATTTTGTTTATGGGAAGCTCTGATAGTATTTTTGTTACTGATTGAATTATTGGATAAATTTTAAAATGATAGTTATCTTTAAGTTTTTCATATGTGATAGCTGAAGTTGTATTACAAGCCATTACTACAGCTTTAACTCTTTTTTCTTCAAAAAATTTGAATATTTTATCCGCAAATTCAATTAATTCTTTTTCTGATTTTTCTCCATATGGCATATTTTTAGTGTCACCAAAATACAGGCAATCTTCATTTGGCAAAATTTCCCTAAATTGTTTTAATACAGTCAATCCGCCTACACCTGAGTCAAAAAATCCTATCGGGTTATTATTATTTTTATTTGAGTTGCTTGAAATAATTGTTAACTCCCTCCACTATTGCTTTTGCTGTTGCTTGTTTTCGTTTTTCACTCACAAGTTGTGCTCTTTCATTATCATTCGAAATAAATCCTATTTCAACCAATATTGCAGGAGATGTTGTGTGATTTATTACATAGAATTTAGATTTGAATAAGCCTCTATTTTTAGAATCAATTGCACTAGCTAGTGAAGAATGAACGGTTTGTGCAAGATTTAAGCTTTCTTGATGATAGTAATGGGTCTCTATCCCTGTAATTTCAGGTCTTACACTTGAGTTTACGTGAATACTTACGAATATATCAGGGTTGAAATTTTCTGCCATTGCTACTCTATCTGCAAGTGATACAAATGAATCCGCAGGTCTTGTCATTAGAACTGCATAACCCTGTTTTTTCAACATATCTTCTACTTTTTTGGAAACATCTAGTGTGATATCTTTTTCGCTCGTATTATTTCTTATTGCTCCATGGTCAGTGCCGCCATGTCCAGCATCTATTACAATACGTCTTTTACCTGGTGGAACTATTACGGGTGCTGATACTACGCCTTTTGCAACTCCAGCTTTTGCTGGAGTTTTTTTAGATGCTTTTGTTACAATTTTTATTGTTTTTCCATCTGCGCCTATATAGGTACTCACTAGTGTATTAATTTCAAGTGGAATTGTTACTTTCATACCTATATTAGGTAATAATGTAACAGTAGCATCTGAAAATGTAGTATTAGCATAGGTATTTTTAAAAGTATAATCATTATATTTAGATATATTATAAAGATAAAGTATTAACTTATCTGACTCTCTGTCAAGTCCATGTACTACAGGGTGATTAAATGATAGTGTCATTTCATTTGTTTGTTCATCTACTTTTTTGTGTCCATATGCTATCATATCTCCAGTATTAGAATAAAGAGTATTTTTATCAATTCTATCTTTATTTGCTATTAATAGTGATTGGTTATCACTTGAGTATATTGGTATATATTGCTCGACATTGTTTGTTTGAATTACAACTCTTGCTTTGTTTACTACGAATTGACCTACTTTTACTGTGTCTGTATCATTGATTTTGTATTCTTTATTTCTAATGTCCATTGATGTTAGGGTATTTGGCAGATCAAATACAATTCTTGAAGGGTTTGTGAGTATCATTGGCTTTTCCAGTGTCACTGAGCCAAATCCGTTAAATAAAACTGCATTTTGTTTTGGTGTAATTTTATCAATGTAATATTTGGTATTTAATCTTAATTCTTGTTTTTCTGTCGGATTTAGCAACTGAGAAGCTTGTTCTACTGTTGAATTAAATGCTTGTTGAATCTGGCCGGCAATATCATTTTGAGATGGCGGCGTATTTTTTACAGATGGAGTTGTAACTGTTAAATACTCATAAAAGTCACTTGATGAAGAATGCTCATCTCGATAGGTATTTTGAAAATAGTTATTATTTTGGCAAATTGAATTTTTAAAATACAAGATTATATTATTTTTAATCCTTAAAAATTTTATGTTTGAAATATTATAATCATCGTCTAAATACATTACAACCCTTACTATGTTAGGGTTTGTATTGAATTGTGATATTTTTATTTGTTTAATACTTTGGGAGGTAAATGTCCAATCTTTTTTAGGCATAGTTAAAATAGCAGAGTTTATATCAAAATATACTCTTCTTGGATTTTCCATTTGGACTAATTTTACATTTGGCATTATTTGAGAGTTTGTGCCATCTTGAGCACTTAAAACTACTATAGAATTTGATGTATCAAAAGTTGCAGATGTTATTTTAAAAATATCTTCCGCAAAAACTTTAGAGCAAAGTGTAAATGTAAGTAATAAAAATAATAAAATAAAATTTAATAATTTTTTCATAATATTAATAATATAATTTAATTATCAAATTTTCAAATTGTAACGATAATTTCAAGTTTTAATCTATATAACCATGTTTTAGTCCAATATATACGGCATGGGTTCTATTACGGGCATTTAGCTTTTTTAATATGGCACTTACATGAGCTTTTACTGTGTGAGTACTAACATAAATTGTGTCTGCGATTTCTTTATTCTCGTACCCGATTGCAAGATATTTAAGAGTAATAAGTTCTCTTTCTGTTAATTCGTTTGATGTTTTTGCGTTCTTAACTCTCATGACTGCCTCCTGTTATTATTATCATACAGAAACTTTAAATTTAAAACAATTATATTAATAATATTGCCGTAAATAAATTTTTATTAATTTGTAAATTTTTTTGTTATAATTAGCAAAAATAAAAATTCAGAGGATTTTTTTATATAACTATGAAAAGGGTGATGTGATGGAGATTAAAAATTATAATTCGTGTCAAAATTTTGGTGCTTTATATGTTAATTCATTAGAAGCTTCTAAAGTTTTGAAAAAAGCTGATAGAGTTGTAAAAGCGTCAAGAAATGTAAAGTTTGTTGATACAAATATTCCAGAAGGGCATAGGCTTCCCCTGTGGTCTGTTTTATCTGAGCAGGTTGAAAAGCGTCAGAAGAATAATAAAAATAATATCGTAATTGATGTTCTTGAAAAAGGGAAAAATCTTTTGACCGTTAAAACATTGGATAAAAATGGGTTTGTTAATAAAAAATGGGTTGTTGATCCGATGCCGATTATAGGAAGATATTGTGAGATTTTTCCTCAGGGCTCACTGCCTTTCAGCTGGAAATCTTTTTCTAAAGCAATATATGGACGTTCTGTTTTTTTTGATGTTATAGATAGTGCAGAGGTCGATGTTAATATTTTAAAAAATCAGGAAATTCTCAATACAAAAGATGTAAATGTCAGTATAAGAGAATTCCCAAAATTGAAAAGAGTGAATAGGACTAAGGGCAAAATTACTCACAATTTAGAAAAGAAAATGGAAAAACAAAAATTAAAAGAATCAAATATCCCTCATGTTCAAAAACCATTTTTAATATTGAAAGATCTGATAATTGAATTTGCTCGTCCTGCTGAGCCTGTTAATTTAAAACCTCAACCTAAAATTAAAGATAAGCTTCCTCGCAGGATGAAAAAAGAGTTAAAGAAGTTAGATTTAATAGCTAATAGTTAAAAATAGAAAGGGGCTCTTCGCCCCTTTCCATTCTAGATGAACTTAAGTCAGTATTTTTAACTGATATTTATATAAAGTGTTTTTATTTTTTGCAATTTCATAAATCCTATATTTTGTAATATTTATTTACGTTTTGTCATATTAGAATTTAACAGTTAATACAATGACAAATAATACAGATTATTCAAAATCTGTATTTTTAATATATTTAGAATTCAAATCTGGGTTCTTTGTTAATAAACCTATTTATTATCTAAATTTTTAAATTTCTTTAATTTGACTAAATCCCGATATGATTTAAAAATATGCTTTGTAGTTTCAAATCCTAGTAAATTTTTGTTCTCACCTATTAAAAAATTAATATCATAAGGCCTCCGACGGCTATAATTTAGTGTTGTTTGGATAGAAACCCAACCTACATGGAAAGCAAACCGGACTTTAATCTTTTTATGCGTTCAGACAAAATGCCCCATTAAATTACAACTATACAAATAGAAAACGAGATAATAAAAATTATCTCGTGTTAAAACTTACGCGCGGAGGGATTCGAACCCCCGACCTTTTGGTTCGTAGCCAAACGCTCTATCCAACTGAGCTACGCACGCATATATTCTTATTATCATTTGGCATCTTGAAAAAATAAGATTGTTTCAACTAGTGCCAAAACAATCTTATCAAATAAATTTTTATTTTCAAGTTTTATTTTTATTTTTATTTTTCATTTTTATATTTAGTTAATACTAAATTTTTAATATTATCATTTTTACTTTTTAGTGCGTTTAATAAAGCATCTTCATTAGTTTTTGCTCCAGCATTTATTAGACTTGTAACAATTTCAGCATTTTTCTTTTTTATTGCATAATTTAGAGGGTAAAGATTCCCATTTGCTGCTGTCATATTTACATCAGCACCGTATCTAATTAGAGTATTTACAATTGCAGAATCTTTCTTTTTTATTGCAGCTAGTAATGGAGTTATTCCAACTGCTGTGATGTCTCCATTTACATTTGCCCCATTCTGTAAAAGTATTTCTACTATTTCATTTTGGTGAGAATATATTGCCATATATATAGCAGGGACTTTTAGAAATGTTGTATTAGCACTCATTCCGGCTTTAAGAAATAATTTTACTAATTCAGTATTACCCTCTTGGATTGCACTAAAAAATCCTCTTTCACTGTAACTTACATTTTGTTCAAGAATTTGTTTTATGCATTGTTCTTGATAATTTAAAGGTTCTGCTGCTAATGCATTTGAACATAGCGCAGAAATTATAAATAATGTAGCAAGTATTTTTTTCATAATATTCCCTCCTCATATAGTTTAAAAATATATTACCGTATTTTTAAAGATTTGAGAAGCAAATATATTTACACAAGACCTTCTTTTAAAGCTTTTACTGCAGCTTGAGTTCTATCATCTACCACGAGTTTCTGTATAATATTGCATACGTGGGCTTTGGCAGTGTGTTCTGAAATTGTTAGTTCCTGTGCAATTTCATTATTTGATTTACCATCTACAACAAGTTTTAATACTTCATATTCTCTTTGTGTGAGGTTAGCATGTTGTTCTTTGAACATTGCTCTAGACATATGTCTAGGTGGTATTACACCGCAGTTTTTCTCCCTTAATATTGGGACAGCCTGAGGATCAAGCCACATTGCACCCTCTTTTACCGTTTTTATAATCATTTTTAAAATTTCTATATTTATATCTTTCATAACATATGCACATGCTCCGGCATGTAGTGAGTCCATTACTTCTTGTTCTGAAAGATGTGAAGTTAGCATTATTATTTTTGCATTATTATTTATTTCTAGAATTTTTTTTGCTGCTTCTATACCGCTCATATCAGGAAGTCCTATATCCATAAGGACTACATCAGGGTGTGAAATTTTATAATTTTCTATAGCTTCTTTTCCGCTTTGAGCTTCTGATATTACCTCTAGTTCTTTATGCTCTTCAAATAATGATTTTAATCCTACACGCATGAGCTTATGGTCTTCTACCAATAAAATTCTTACTATTGACATATCTTCTCCTTATTGCTGTGGCTTTTCTATTTTATTTATAAATTGTTAGTTTCTCTTTTTAATCGGCTTTTAATTTGTGATGAGTGCTAATATTAAATCTTTGAGTTTAATAAATAAAATTTGTATTAAGATTAAAAACTTAATAAAAAATTAATTTATAATGTGGTAATTTTTATTATTTTGGATTATTATGTACTTTGATAGGGTGACGTGAAAAATAAAGGCACACATTATGAAATATTCTAGATATTCAACAGTAATTATAGGGAGTGGTGTAGCAGGATTGTATGCAGCTCTCAAAATAGAACAGCAGATTAATTTGCCTGATGGGATACTACTTATTACAAAATCCAAATTAGGCGAAAGTAATTCTAGATATGCACAAGGCGGAATGGTTGCTGTGTTAAAAGAAAATGTTGCTGACTCAACTGAATCTCATATTAGTGATACAATTAAAGCCGGTGCTGGTTTAAGTGAATTTAACACAGTAAAGTTTATTTCGGAAAATTCAGATAAGGTCGTTAAAGATCTTTTAAAATTTGGTGTTGAATTTGATAGAGATGAAAATAATCAACTTTGCTTTACAAGAGAAGCTGCCCATAGTGTAAGAAGAATTTTACATTCTGGTGGGGATGCTACAGGTAAAATGATTGAGAAAGCTCTATGTCAGAAAGTCGCTGAAAATAATAATATTGAAGTCTATGAAGAATCGATGGCTGTAGAGCTGCTTGTAAATGGAAATTCTGAATGTAAGGGTTTGCTTATATATAATGATGTAACAGGTGAATATGAAACCATATATGCTTCAGCAATAATCCTAGCAACAGGCGGAATTGGTCAGTTATATAAATATACAACAAATCCTATTGGGGCAACTGGTGATGGACTTGCTCTTGCATATAATGCAGGTGCTATTATGCAGGATATGGAATTTGTTCAGTTCCACCCTACAGCATTAGCTATTGATGGTGATGAAAATAGGTTTTTAATTTCTGAGGCTGTAAGGGGTGAAGGTGCAAAACTGGTTGATGGCGATGGAATTGAATTTATGCAAAAGTATGACGAAAGAAAGGAACTTGCTCCTAGAGATATAGTTACTCGTGCGAATTTCAATGAGATGATGAAAAATCATACTAATTGTGTTTATTTAAATGCTTCTTGTATTGATAAGGATAAACTTATTCAGCGTTTTCCTAATATATCGAAAAAGTGCGCCGAAAACGGTATAGATATTGTTCATGACTTTATTCCTGTTGCTCCTGCTGCTCATTATTTTATGGGGGGAATAAAAACAGATGTTGAAGGAAGAACTTCGTTAAAAGGGCTATATGCGATAGGAGAAGTTTCGTCTACAGGATTGCATGGCGGGAATCGTCTGGCTAGTAATTCATTATTAGAATGTGTGGTATGTGCTTATGAAGTTGCGGATTTCCTCAAAAAGCAAATTCTTGATGCACCTAAACAGATTGATATGGAGATTAAATCTATTATTGATGAGTATGCTGAAGATATTGAATCTGAGTCATTAGATATTCCTAAATTGAAAAAAGAACTTCAAGAAATTATGTGGGATTATGTAGGAATTTTGAGAAGTGAAAACTCTCTTATGACAGCATTAGAAAAAATAGAAATACTGAAAGATAAATTCCCGCGCGGTAAAAAATGCTTAAGCAAGGGAGAATATGAATTTAAAAATATGCTCACTGTATCAAAGATGATTGTGATTTCTGCGTTAAGAAGAAAAGAGTCTCGTGGCGCTCATTATAGATTAGACTATCTTGATACAAATGAGGAATGTATACACAATTGTTTGACTAAAAAAGAAGGAGAACTTTGTTTTGTTAAGTAATTTTTATATAGAAGATCATGTTAAAAGGGCTTTGGAAGAAGATATAGGATTTGGAGATATTACAACTGAAAATTTAGCAGAAGATGGAGATATCCTCACAGCTCAATTGAATACAAGAAGTGATGGTGTGCTTTGCGGTTGTGAAGTTTTTAAAACAGTGTTTAAAATTCTGTCTCCCGATGTCGAAATAAAATTTTATTTCAAAGACGGTGATATAATTAAAAAAGGAGATAAAATAGCTGACCTAAAAGGTCCAGCAAAGTACCTTCTTATGGGTGAAAGAGTTGCACTTAACTATGCTCAGAGAATGAGTGGAATTGCTACAGAAACAAGAAAATATCAAGATGCTGTTGGAAATTATTCTGCAAAGATTGTGGATACGAGAAAAACAACTCCTAACTTTAGACCGTTTGAAAAGTATTCCGTATTTATCGGTGGTGGTCATATGCATAGATTTAATCTTTCTGACTGTGCAATGATTAAAGATAATCATATTAGGCTTGCTGGAAGTATTACTAAGGCAGTAAGCAAGCTTAGAGATAAAATTTCATTTACCCATAAAATAGAAGTAGAATGTGATACTTTTGAGCAGGTAAAAGAAGCTGTCCAATCTGGTGCTGATATAATTATGCTTGATAATATGGATATTGAAACTATGAAAAAAGCTTGTGAATATATTAATAATAAAGCCATAGTCGAAGCTAGCGGTAATGTTAATTTGTCTACAGTGAGTTCAATTGCAGCCTGCGGGGTTGATATCATTTCATCAAGTGCGATTGTCGCAAAAGCTCCAACTCTTGATTTGGCATTGGATATGTAATGGATATATAAAGTGTATTATAGACACTAATTGTAAAGTTTTTAGAAGTTAAATTTTTTCACAGTCCTACTTAATTTGTGGTATTTTTAATAAAAAAATTGTAAAATTTCTTAAAATGCTAGCAAAAAAATTTTTTCTTTGATTTAGAATAATTGTAGAAGACATTAAAAACTTTGGTGGGACATGAAAACAAATTCTATTAAATATGACATTACCCGTAGCAAGGGATATTCTTCGGTCCATAAAGGCCCGCAGATATTTAAAGAGAAGAGTGCGGGATTGTGTGAGAAAAATATTAAGGATAAAAGTGTGACATTTAGCGGTGGCTTAACAGGAATGAGTGAGGCTGCCGCTAATTGTTTAAATGCAACTTCCGGTAAAAATGGCGGTTTATTTAAGAAAAAATGGTTTGATTCATTTTTAAGATATGCAGATGCTCATAATATAGGATGCAGTGCACTTATGGCGCTTCTCCTTGCTGGCATTGTAAGACCTGCAACAATTATGGCTCTTCCAGGTAAAAAAGATAAAGAAGATAAAATTTATGCTTCAGGTCATTCTATTGCTTCCGGAATTATCGGTTTTGGTTTTTCAACTATTATTACAACACCTTTAGATATAGCAGTTAAGAAAATAGTTGAGGATGCAAAAGGCAAACTCCCTATTCCTAAGGAAGGAATTCCAAAAGATGCAAACCGTTCAGATTACACAAAATTCAATATGGGAATATTAAATAAAAAATATCTACGACTTGCAGAGTTGAAAAAAATGGCGATTGATGCAACAACAGAAGCAGAAAAAAAAGCCATTAAACAGCAGATAAATGCTTTGGAACTTTCTATGAAAAATATTGCAGAATGGGTGATAGCTGTACCAAGAGCAATGCTTACAATTGCATTAATTCCACTAGTTCTTAAGTATGTGTTCGGTATTGAAAAGAAAAAGAAACCAGTAGCTCCGGCTCAGGAACAGCAGAATTTACCAAAAACGCTACAAAATGAGGCTATTAGACGTTTTATGCAGAATAAAAATATAAATGAATTTAAAGGAGGGAATAAGTAATGAATGTAACCCTCAATAAGAATAATTTTAATAATTTAAATCAATATAGAAATTATAATACCAAACAAACAAATTCCCCAAGTTTTAGTGGTGGAAAATTTTCTGCAATATTAAATACTACAGATAAAAAAATTGGCAGAATTCTTTTTGAAGTAGGTAAAGAGGAAAGCACTGTAGTTACTCCAGTTGTTGAAAAATCAAAATTTTTAAAACGAGTCAAAAAATATATTAATAAAAAATATGATGGTTTTACAGACTGGATTGCTGAGCATTTTACAAAACCTGTATTTGACAATAAATATGTTGATAAATTTGCAGATAAAGTAAAAGGGAGTAATAATCTATTTAAGCATTTTATGGCTGTAGGGTCTTTAATTACAAGTGGTATGTACATGGAAAAGACTCTAACTAATAAAAACCTTGACAGTGATAGAAAAAGAACATTAGCAGTAAATCAAGGATTGACTTTTTTAGTATCAACTGCCGGTGCTTATTATCTTGATAATAAGTTAAATAATTTATGGGATAAAGTTACAGTAAAATATGCAGGTGCAAAATTTAATGATGAAACATTTGCAAAAACATTTATTGATACAAATAAACAAAATAAAAAAGCCGGTAAATCATTATTGAAAGCAAAAGATTATATTGATTCTAATATATCCAAGTATTTGACAGAGGCTAATGATATTAAAAATTTCAAGAGTCAGATAAAAGGTATGGGTGTATTGAAATCAATGTTGGTGTTTGCACTTGTTTATCGTTACATTGTACCGGTTGCAGTTACTCCATTTGCTAACAAAATAGGTGATGCAATTATAGCTAAAAAGAAAGCAAGAAGGGCTGCAGAAAATAATTTAAAATAGCAAAAGCTCCTTTTTAGGAGCTTTTCAAAATAATTACTATTACTTTATAAATCTTAATATCGTGTTACAAAATAGCAAAAAAAATTTTTCAGAGATATTAAACCAGTATGAGAATTACACCATTAATGCCAAATTTATACATAAATCCTCCTAAAGCTCCTACATTCCAAAGTATAATTAGGGATGTAAGGGATTCTAATGGTAATATTAAAAACAGTAATAGTACTTGTTTTTATAGTAAAGATATAGACTGGAAGAATTTTTCAGATTACTTATTTAGAAAATATCAGAAAAATGATAAGGTAAATGTTTTCAGCTTTGGATGTTCAGATGGATCTGAGCCTATGTCTCTTGCTATTTTGCTTGATACCCATAATAGATATGAGGCTAGAAAATTTTTCCCTATTATTGCAAAAGATAATGATGAATTTATTTTAAATAGGCTAAGATCAAGTAATGTAAGAGCATATTTTAGTGATATAGATAAAATTGTTGAATTTTCAGATAATCATTTAGGCCGATATTTTATTATAAAGCCTCAGTTGCCAGAGAATGAATCTATGATTATTCATCCTACATATGAGTTAAACAATCGGATACGCTATATTAATTCAGATGTCCGCAAATCTGTTAATGCGTTGCCATCAAAAGATACTGTGCTTATGATAAGAAATATTGTACCTTATCTTGGTAATGAAGCTAAGCAAGAAGAGTTTATAAATACTGTTACTTCAAAATTAAAAGAAAATTGCGTTGTAGTAATTGGAGATTTGGAAGAGGATCTTGGTATAGGTCAAAAATTAGAAGATGCCGGATTTGTTCCGACAGAAATTGACCATGTATATGAAACAAAGAGCCTTTCAGGTCAAGTTTAGTTAGCTTGCTAAAAAAACACATTTGTAGTATATTCATAGCAGGGGTAAGAAGTGGATAATAAAGATTCGTTGGATTTGGAAGCTATAGCTAATAAATGCAATTTATACATGGGGAGTAATGAATCTGTTGTTCCTGATGAAGTTATATGTAAGATAAATGCTCTAGATGAAATATATGAAAGAGATAATCTTGTTAAAATTTATAATTATTTCCTTTCTGTTTCAAAATCCCCTGATATATTAATGGCTGTTATTAGATGTGAGGATAGATTTCGAGATAAATCTTCTCTTAGTCCTCTTTTAGATATTCTTTTGTGGAAAATAGAGGATGATAATTTAGACAAAGAAAAATTTGTAAATGTAAGAGTTATGTGTGCAAAAGCCATTGCTAATATAAAAGATACTTCTGCGGTTACTCCTTTATTATATTGTCTAAATAATAAAGATGAAAATTATAAAGTACGTTTTGCATGTGCAGATGCATTAGGCAGAATTGGAGATAGGTATGCAGTAGCGCCATTGATAGAGGTTATGAAGGATGAAGACGAGCGATCTGTTTATTTAAGGGAATCCGCAGCATCAGCTTTAGGTATGATAGGCGATATGCGAGCTTTGGAGCCTCTTGTTAGTATTTTAGAGACTAAGCAGGGGATTATGGATAAGTTTACTTTTTTGAAAGAAAGAGTAATTGAGGCTTTAGGAAAGTTGCGTTTTGATCGCAATGATCGAGTATTTAATGCATTAAAGGCTTCTTTGATGGATGAGTCAGCTCAAATCAGGATTAATGCAATAGAGGCTCTTATGGAAAGTGATAATCCTGATGCTTATGATGTTATAAAAGGATGTTTAGCAGATAATGATGATGATGTTAAGAAAAATGCTCTCATTGCTCTATATAATATGGTGGGAAGACGTATTCTTGATGAAGTAATAAAACAGCCTGAATATAGTGATTTTTTAAAAGTCGAGGCTGTTTCAATGATAGATGAGTATGAAATTGATGAAGATGATGAGATAGTTGGTCATATTCGAGAGGATTCAGATGAATAGGTCTATAGTTTTATTATCTGGTGGATTAGATTCTCTAGTTAGTCTAGGGTTAGTAAAAGAAAAATATAATGTAGATATGGCATTGACTTTTGATTATGGACAGAAATCTGCATTAGATGAAATTGATGCATCAAAGAAAATTTCAAAACTTTATGGTTTAAAACATGTCATTATAGCGTTGGATTGGTTGAAAAATATTACTCATACTGCATTAGTGTCAAATGATGAGATTCCTACTGGTAAAAAGCTTGAAAATTCGAAACAATCGGCTAAACTTGTCTGGGTACCTAATCGTAATGGTTTGTTTTTAAATATAGCAGCCAGTTTTGCTGAAGCAGAAAATTATACTCATATTATAATAGGTGCTAATAAAGAAGAAGGTATGACTTTCCCTGATAATACACAAGAATTTATTGACAGGATTAATAATGAATTTGAATATTCAACACAAAATCATCCTAAGGTGTTGGCGCCCTTGATAAATTTTGACAAAAATGATATAGTTAGGTTGGCTCTGGAGCATGGGATTCCTCTTGAATATGTGAAAAGCTGTTATAAAGGTGGCGAGAGACATTGTGGTGAATGCGAATCATGTATCAGATTAAAAAATGCTCTTATTAATAACGGAGATACTCGCTTTATAAAACTTCTTTTTTAATATATAGTAAGGATATGAAAACAAAGTTAATACAACAGGAAATTAAATATGAGGGGTGGCAGTTGTCCCCGCATTGGATTTATAAAAACTTTAAAATTCAAGGTGATGCTGCTGTTGCATTTATTGGTGAATGCGACGTTAAGCTTACTGAGATGGTGGATATTGAAGATGTTATTAATAATGAACCTATTTACAGTAAATTAATGCTTAGTTTTATTTCTGAGCAATTTAATATTGGTCTAGTAGAAGGTGTATTCAGGCAAAGACTATTAGTCTGTATAATTAAGGAAGCTCTTGAAAAACGGGGGTTTTTAGTCAGAAGAAATGGTGATGATTTATTTGTTGATGATAAAAAACTTACGGTTTCCATTGCTACAAAGTCAGTAAATTCAATTCTTATTCATACTGGGATTAATATTGATTCAAATGGTGCCCCGATAAAAGCTTGTGGGTTGAAAAACGATTTAGGAATATGTGATATTGAAGGATTTGCTAATGAAATTCTTGAAAGATATTCAGAGGAAATTGATGATATAATATTGGCAAGCACAAAAGTTAGAGGAGTATAATAAATGATAGATAATGAGCCAAAGCAAAGTGCGCATATAAGTTATCGTGATTATAAAAAACTTGTTAATAGAAATCCAAGACAAAGCTTGATTTTATTTGTATCAGTATTTTTTACATTGCTTTTAGTTTTTCTAGGTTTTGCTAAATTAATGTCTCCGGATGTTGATATTACACTAGGGGATGAGGAAGTAGCATTGGAGGAAGATTCTGGTGTAAGAGCTGGAGTTGATCATAGACTTAAAGAAATTCAAATGGAAGATAATTATGATGCTATAGGAAATGAAGACTTAGCGGTAGAGGATGACGGAAAAGTTGTAATTCCAAAAACCAAAGATGATAATACTGAGTTAAATCAAACTATACAAGAAGATGAGTCAATTAATTTAGAGCCACAAAATTCTGTTTCTAAACAGGAGGCGACTCCTTCAGCAGGAGCCCCTGTGCCGCAATCTCATTCAGCACAAGTTAGCGCCCCAACTCCTCAATCTTCTGTTCAGGTAATTAATGCAAGAGTAGTTGTAGGATTTTATTCAACACCTGAGCAGGCAGAAGTCGCAAAAGGAATATTACAGGATGCAGGGTTAGGTGTTGCCCCGTTTATAAGAAAAATGGGCAGTGGGTATACGCTTCAGGTCGGTTCATATAATTCTAAAGAAAAGGCTATGAATATAGCTAATGAATTGTTAATAAAAAATTATCCTGCAAGAGTTATAGTAGAACAGAAATAGTATTTGCGTGTGATTTCCGTTTGTGCTAAGCTTTATATACGATAAGGAGAAGCTATGGAAAGTTTAAGAGATAAATATGAAGTTGTAATTGGTCTGGAAGTGCATGCCCAATTGAAAACCAAATCAAAGATATTTGCCCCAGATGGTACAGAGTTTGGTAAAGAACCTAATTCTGAGACTAGTCCTATTACTCTTGGAATGCCTGGAGTTTTACCAGTATTAAATAAAGAAGTTGTTAATATGGGGATACTGACTGGGCTTGCATTAAATTGTGAAATTCCAGCAAGATGCAAATTTGATAGAAAACAGTATTTTTACCCAGATTTACCAAAAGGTTATCAGATTTCACAGTATGATGAGCCTATTTGTGTAAATGGACATATAGATATAAAAGGTAAGAGAATTGGTATTACAAGAGCTCATTTAGAAGAAGATGCAGGTAAACTTGTTCATGCTGGAGCAGCTGGGCTCGCAGGCTCAAGTTATTCTCTTGTTGATTTAAATAGAGCAGGAACTCCTCTTTTGGAAATTGTATCTGAGCCGGATATGAGAAGTTCTGATGAAGCTAGAGCTTACATGGAAGAATTAAGAAATATTGTAAGATACATAGGCGTTTGTGATGGTAACCTAGAAGAAGGCTCAATGAGATGTGATGCTAATATTTCTATTATGCCAAAAGGTTCAAAAGAATTCGGTACTCGCGCTGAAATTAAAAACGTAAATAGTTTTTCAGCACTTCAAAGAGCTATTGAGTATGAAATCGATAGACAAATTGAAATTGTCGAAGATGGAGGGAAAGTCGTTCAAGAAACAAGATTGTGGGATGATAATGCTCGAGAAACTCGTTCTATGAGAGGTAAAGAGGATGCCCATGATTACAGATATTTCCCAGAACCCGATTTGATGCCTTTAGAAATATCACGAGAATGGGTTCAAGAAATTAAAGATAAAATGCCGGAACTTCCTGAGCAAAAACGCCAGAGATATATGGGGTTGGGCTTGAGTGAATATGATGCCAGTGTAATAGTAGAACAAATGAGCTTAGCTTTATTCTTTGATAAAGTTCTTGAGCTTGGTGCTAATCCAAAAATTGCAGTTAATTTTATTATGGGTGAAATAGCTGCTTATTTGAAAAATGAAAAGCTTGATATTTCAGAAACTAAACTTGTACCAGAAAATCTCGTTGAATTGATTGCTTTGATTGAGAAAAATACAATTTCAAATAATATTGGTAAACAAATCATTATCGATATGATGAAAGATGGAATAAAAGCCTCTGAAATTGTTGAAAAACGCGGATTAAGCCAAATTTCTGATGAAGGTGCAATTAAAGAAATTTGTAAAAAGGTAGCTGAGGCTAATCCTGAACAGGTAGAAAAATATCGAGGCGGTAAAGTCCAGTTATTAGGATTCTTTGTAGGTCAGGTTATGAAAGAAACCAAGGGGCGTGCTAATCCAAAAGCTGTTAACGATTTGATGAAAGAAATTTTAGGATAAGAGCAGTTTAATACTGCTCTACCTTTTATAAAGGTGTTCAAGAGATATATGTTTTTAAAAGAAAAATTAAAATCAAGTATGGAAAATGAGATTTTTGAACAGGCGTCAGTTCTTGATAATCTGTTTAGAACTCATGTCAATGATAACAATTATATTTTATTTGACATCCCGACAGATATTTCGAAGATTATTATTGTCGCAAGTGGTTCATCTTATCACTGTGCCAGGTATGCAGCTGATTTGTTCGGAAATGTTGCCGGCATGGAGGCTCGTGCTATTTATTCAAGTGAATTTCTTTTAAAATCAGCAGTACCTCATGATAGAGATATTTTATATGTTTTTATAACTCAGTCAGGTGAGACTTCTGATACAAATTCAGCTTTAAAAAAGGCTAAAGAATTTGGGATGAGAACTCTTTGTATTACTAATAAGAAAGATTCTACAATCTGGCAGGCTTCTGATTTTAAAATTGATTGTTGTGCTGGTGAAGAAAAGAGTATTGCTGCGACTAAATCACTTACAACTCAGATGTTATGCTGTACTTTACTGGTTTTAAAATATGCTGCTCACAAAGGTATTGATATTGAGGCTTATTTAAATGATTTAAAATCGCTTTATGATAACGTAAAAATTGCATATTCTTTACATAATGAAATTAAGACTATTGCAAAGTTTCTTGCAAAGTATAAAAACATTGTCATTACTGCAGATGGGATTTCTTATGCCATAGCAAAGGAAGCTTCATTAAAAATTAAAGAAACATCTTATATAAATGTTTATTCAAATATTCTAGGTGAATTTATGCATGGTCATGTTGCAATATTAAATAATAAACCAGCCATGATACATATTTCTCTTGACCAATTGAGTTATACAGCTATTAAAAATTTGAATAAAATTGAAGAGGATTACAAAGCTCCGCTATGTATAATAGGATGTTCAAACGAAAAAGTTAATCCTAAATTTAATATAGATATAAACTGTGAAAGTCAAATGGTAAAATCTTTTGCTATAGTTGTCATCATTCAACTACTTGCATTGGAAATCGCTCAGTGTTTGCATAGAAATGTAGATAAGCCTCATGGGTTGCATAAGGTCGTAAAATAATTTTTATATTTTGCCAAGACTTTTGAGAAATTTATAAGTTATAATCGTGGTATCTTTGTCTTTTTTTAGTTTATCAATAATACATTCTAATATTTTATCATAATCATTCAAATGCGAGAACTGAAATAGTTCTGCTATTTCAACATTAAGAACCTTACTAAGTTTTACAATATTCTCTGGCTTTGGAAAAGATAAGCCGTTTTCTATACGTGAATAGTTTTCGGGTTGTATGCCAATACCCTCTGCTATTCTTTCTTGTGTGAGATTTTTGTTGAGTCTTATTTCTCTTAGTCTTTTTCCAAATTGAGCCTTTATATCCATTTTTTTATTAAACCTTTATTATGTTTAGAAATTAAGAATGTCGTATATTATGTAAGCTGATGTGTTGCATTAAGTATATTGATGTGATACAATAAAAATATATAAATTAATTGATGTATGAAAGGATATTTTTATGAAAAAAGGCTTTACACTTGCGGAAGTCCTTATTACACTTGGAATTGTCGGAATAGTTGCAGCAATGACTTTACCCTCAGTTATATCTAATTATAAAAAGAAAGAAGTCCCAATACAGTTAAAAAAATTCTATTCTGTTTTGCAAAATGCAATGTTACAATCAACTCTTGATAATGGAGCTATTGAATACTGGGAATTTCCTAGTCAACAGTCAAATTATGAAATGTTGAACAAGTTTACTAAAAAGTATCTATTTCCATATATTGTAGGGATAAAAGAATGTGATGATAATAGAAATAATGGGAATCAGAATTTTTGTAATAAAGTTCGGAATAATTTTTCAGAACAAACAGGAACTAGAGGATATGTACCTATTTATATAATGCCGAGCGGAGGTTGTTTTAAAGTTTCTACTGGTGGGGCAGGTGACTGGGGGACAAATTTACATTTCCTTTATGATTATAATTGTTTAGGGAAACCAAACAAAATGGATATTGACATATTTGAATTTTTCTTTCAGTATGTAAAGGCTCAAAATAAAGTAAAGATGACCGTAGGTTTTAATACAGAAAATAAAAATAGAGTAGAACTTATGGAAATATGTAAACAACGAGTAGGTTCATGCGGTGCCTTAATTCAATACGATGGATGGGAAATAAAAGACGATTATCCATGGATAAGATAGAAAAATTTATCTTATCCTTAAAATGCTAAAATGAATTTAGCTTGATGTGTTTCCTAGTTTATATAAAAACTTCCTAAAATTGTTTTAAGAATCTAACATCGTTATTGAAGAATAATCTGATGTCGTCAATTGCGTATTTTAGCATTGCTAGTCGTTCTACTCCCATACCAAAAGCAAAGCCTGTATAAATTTCAGGGTCGATTCCAACATTTCTTAATACGTTAGGGTCAACCATGCCACAGCCTAAGACTTCTAACCAGCCAGTACCAGAGCATGTTCTGCAACCTTTACCCTCACACATAATACATTGAACATCTACTTCTGCTGATGGTTCTGTGAATGGGAAAAAACTACTTCTAAAACGTGTAGGTCGGCTTGCTCCAAAGTATATTCGTATAAATTCATTTAATACACCTTTTAAATCTCCGAAAGTAATGTCTTTGTCAACATATAGTCCTTCTATTTGGTGGAAGAAATTATTTTTTCGGGCATTAATATTCTCATTTCGATAAACCCTTCCTGGAGCGATAACTCTGATTGGAGGTTTTTGACCTTCCATTGCATGGATTTGGGCACCTGAGGTCTGACTTCTAAGTACTATATTTTTTGCTATTGTTGTATAAAAAGTATCCTGAACATCTCTTGCTGGATGATCTTTTGGCACATTTAGGGCATCAAAGTTGTAATAATCCGTTTCTACTTCTGGAGATTGAATATCTGGAACAACTGAAAAACCTAGACTTTGTAAGCTCGCAACAATTTCATTTGTAGTTGATGTAATTGGGTGGACTTTACCTCTTGGAATATATTTTCCAGGTAGAGTAATATCAATTCTTTCTTTTAAAAGTTTTGCATCAAGTTCTTTTTTATAAAATTCATCGTGTTTTTCTTTTAATGAGGTCTCAAGTTTTTGTGTTATTTCATTTGCTAATGAGCCTACAATTCGTTTGTCTTCATCCGATAAATTTTTAAGGTTCTTTTTGATTTCATTAAATTCACCTTTTCTGCTTAAATATTTTGTCCTTATTTCATCTAAGTCGCTCATTGATTCTGCTTGTTTTAAATCATTAGAAGCATTAGCGTAAATTTTTTCCAGTTGTTCTTTCATTTTTTCCTCTTTTATTCGTTATATTTTAAAATTTCATTATAAGCTTTTTCGAATTTTATAGTTGTTGATTGTCCATGACCTGGATATACAATTATATTTTCATCAAGCTCAAATAGTACATTTTTTATGCTGTTTATAAGTTTTTTTATATTACCACCAAATAAGTCAGTTCTTCCAAAACTCTGACAAAATAGAGTATCGCCAGAGAATAAGAATTCGTTATTTACTAAAAAGCTCATTCCCCCTTTGGTATGTCCTGGTGTAGGTATAGCTTTTATTGAATGTTCGCCTATTTTAAATTCCTGCCAATCTTGAATTCGCCCGTTTATTATTGGGACTTCAGACATTGGAAGGTTTAGAAGTTTTGGCATTGTATTCACATTTTCAGCTAGTATTACATCAGCACTACTTATGTAAGCTTCTATATTTAAGGCTTCTCTCATTTTGTTAATTCCTAAAACATGATCAAAATGTCCATGAGTTAGAAGTATATATTTTACTTTTGCACCTAATTTATAAATATCTTCAATAATTTCTCTTTTGTATTCAGAGCAATCAATTAGAACTGCTTCTTTGGTATTTTTATCCATTAATAGGTAGTTATTTGCATCAAATGGTCCTGCAATATAAGTGTTTAAAATCATATTTACCGCCTTATTAATTCAAATATATCTCTACATTTTCTGAAAAGTTCTTCCGCATCATTTAGTGCAATCATATTAGGCCCGTCGCATAGAGCTTTTTCCGGATCAGGATGGACTTCAAAAAATAATACATTAGCTCCAACTGCCATTGCAGCTTTTGCAAGATACGGTACAAACTTCCTATCTCCGCCAGAAGAGCAGCCGTTAGCTCCTGGTAACTGCACGCTATGTGTTGCATCAAATACTACCGGATATCCAAATCCTTGCATGATAGGTATCCCGCGAAAATCTACAACAAGATTATTATATCCAAAGGTAGTGCCTCTATCTGTTAATAGTATTCTATTATTTCCGCTATCTTCTACTTTTTTTATAAGTGACCCCATTTGTTCTGGAGCTAGAAATTGACCTTTTTTGATATTTACGATTTTTCCAGTTTTTGCAGCAGCAACAAGTAAATCAGTTTGTCTGCATAAAAATGCTGGAATTTGTATTATATCAGCGACTTCTGCTGTTGGCTGGGCTTGATCGGGTGTATGGATATCTGTCACAATTGGCAGGTCAAATTCTTTTTTTATTTTTGCAAGCATTCCAAGCCCTTCATCGATTCCAGGTCCTCTAAATGAGGTTATTGAAGAACGATTGGCTTTATCAAATGATGATTTAAATACGTAATTTATTCCTAATTTTTCGGTAATTTCTTTTAGTTTTTCTGCAGTTTTATTTAAGATACTTTGGCTTTCAATAGCGCAAGGACCTGCTAGTATTGTTAGTTTATCCCCGCCAATTTCAAAATTGTTTAATTTAATTCTCTTTATATCCATAAGATTATTATATGTAAAATAGAGTCTGAGTGCAAGAAAACTTTACTGTTTTAATTAATTATGTTAAAATTCTCCTATAGGAGAGTGAAATGAATAAAAAAATTACAAATCTTGATAATAATATTGAGGTCTTTTATAAAAGAAATGAAAATACTCCAAGAGTTGCTTTGTGTATGAATTTTTCAATTAATAGTCCTGAAAAAGGTGCAGGAATTTATGTACTTATGACAAGATTATTTTTGCAAGGAACTAAAAAAAGAACAGCTGAGCAGCTTGCTGAAGAGTTAGACTCTTATGCTATTGAATTTTCTAATGAGTTAAAGCAGGATTATTTGCGATTCAGATTTGTATGTTTGAATGAAGATTTTGAAAAAGCTTTAGAAATAATGTCTGATGTAATTAAAAATTCTACTTTCGATGAATTTGATAAAGAAATAGCAAAAATGGCTGGTGAAATCACTGCAGAATTGGATTCTCCAAGAGCTAAGGTCTCTGATGCTTATTATAAAACCATGTTTGAAGCTCATCCTTATGGAAACAGCTCTTCTAAAATTTTAGAAAATATTAAAAATATAACTAAGCAGGATGTAGTTGAGGCTTATAATTCTATTATTAAAAACAGCCGAAAAGTGATAACTTTTGTCGGGGATTTAGATATTGAGCATGTTTTGCCTGTATTGAATAATAGTTTTTCAGATCTTCCAAATGATAAAGATATAAAAACTCAAATTCCAGTAAAAGCTTTAGGTTCGAATAAAGTCGCAGAAATTATAAAACCAGATGCTAATCAGGCACATTTATTGAAAGGATGGATTGTCCCTTCATATATGGATAAAGATTATCCTGCATTAGTGCTTTTAAATATCATACTAGGTGCTTCGGGGCTTTCTTCAAGATTATTCCTTGAATTAAGAGATAAAAAAGGACTCGCATATGTAGTAAGAAGTTCTTATGAGCCTTTGGTGCTTTGTGGTAATTTCTCTATATATATTGCAACTGAGCCAAAAAATATAGAAATTTCTCTTGCTGGATTTAAAAAAGAAATTGATAAAATTAAAACAATCCCAGTGGGTGAAGAGGAACTTGAAAATGCAAAAAATAATATAATTGGTAAATGGGCGTTTACTACTGAAACTAATAATCAGCAGGCGTGTATCTATGCTCATCATGGTATAATGGGGCTGGGTTTTGACTTTTTGGATAAGATCAAGCTTTCAGTTAAGGAAGTTACTGCTCAGCAAATACTTGATTGTGCTAATAAATATTTTAATGAAAATTATGTCTATGCTGTTTTGAAGCCTTAACCTTATTAGGTAATAGCTGATTTAGTAAATTTAATAAATAATGTGTTTCGAGGTGTTTTGTCTTGAGACTGCTTTGGGTGCTATTATTTTTTATATTTATTTTGAATGCGGTATCTGCAGAAGAGATTGCTCAATTATATGTTACTACTCCCTTTGATAATCAGGTAAGTGTAATTGAAAATTATTTCCAAAAAAAGTTACCGAATAAGAAAACAATTATTTATACAAAAGTCCCTCGAGGACTTATTTTAAGTATTGATGAAAAAGAATTCTTTGATGAAGGCAGTTCTGTACTAAAACCTCAAGGAAAGTTATTATTGAATGCAATTTCAGATGTTTTGAAAAATTTTGATAATCAATGTGTTGTTGAAAGTCATACAGATGAGCCTATTGCTGATAATAATATAATGAAATATGATTGGGAATTGACTATTATGAGAGCTAATGCTGTGGTAGATTATATTGTTGTAAAAACGAAGTTCCCTTATGGTAGGATTTTTCCTCAAGGATACGGAGAAATTATGCCATTTTATGATAATGTAGCTCGTAAAAATTTTAGTAATAGGCGGGTTGATTTTGTAATTTTTGATTATGATATAGAACGTTAAGCAATAATACTTTTTCTCATCCTTGATGTTCTATTTTCACTGAGAATATTTTTAAGTTTCATAATGGCTTGTGCATGGAGCTGGCATACTCTTGATTCTGACATATTTATTGTTGCTCCGATTTCTTTTAGAGTCATGTTTTCTTGATAATATAAAACCATTATTATTCGTTCACGTTCAGGAAGTCTTTGCAGTGCTTTTTCAAGTTCTTGTTTTACATTTTTTTCTTCCATGCTCTCTTGAGGATTTAATTTGTTCGTATCCTGAATTGTGTCTATAATTTCAACACTATCATCAGTGTTGCCTCTTTTTTCATAAATGGATGTAATAGTTGTATCTTCTGCCATTATCTGGTTAACTTTTTCTGCATCCATGTTAAGGTAATTTGCAATTTCTGATGTGGTTGGCATTCTGCCCAAATCTTGTTTTAATATTTCCTGTGCATTTTTAATGTCTTTTATTTTTTTCCTTACACTTCTTGGTAAAAAATCTTCTGAACGAATTTTATCTAATATAGCACCTCGAATTCTTATAAGTGCGTAAGTTTCAAATCTCGTGTTTTTTTGCGGTGAATATCTTTCTATTGCATTTATTAAACCTTCTACACCATAGCCTGCTATATCTTCTATTGATATTGTTGCTGGAAGACTTATTTTTACACGTCCAACAACATAGCGAATTAGGTAAATATATTGCACAATCAAAGTGTCTCTAACTGTTTTGTTAGATTTATCTTTAAAATATTCCTCCCACAACGCTATTAGTTCATTTTCCTGTAGTCTTTTAATATTGTTGTAAGATGTGAAATCAAAACTTTGATCCATTAATCCACCCAAATATTTTTAATATTTCTTTACATTAATATTCTATAACATCTGGTTTTTGTCACATCATTTAAAAAGAGGAAAAGTTTTTAATTTACTAAAGTTTGTGATGTAGTAGCAAAAATATTTTTGTTTAGATATTATTATAATAAGCCAGTGTAAAATTTAATAGGAGTCATGAATGTTTCAAAAGGTAGATTCAAAAAAGACATTAATATATACAGGGATAGGCTTAAGTACAGGTGTAGTTACTGGAGGTATTGGTGGATATCTTTCAAAACCTTATATGAAAAATGGTCTGGTAACAGATGAATTTGTTTCCAGTTATATAGATATGGGTGTAAAAGAAGATCTTAAGGATATGTCTAAGAAATCTAAAATATTAAAACAAATCGCAGAAACTGGTTCAGTAAAAGACGTTCCTGATAGAATGTTTAAAGATTTAGGTTACAGTGCAGAAAGATTTAAAAATATGACATCAGAAGAACGTAAAGAAGTCGCAAATAATATTATAAAGGAAGGTTATGAAGAATTTGGAGTTGATAATTTCGACGATTTGGAGAAAAAAGTCAAGGAATATAAACTTCAGGATTTAGTTGCTAATCAAAAAAAATCTATTGCAGAATATGATAAGTTATTATTTACTGAAGGCACTGAGCCCGAAAAAATGAAAGAAGTAATTAGAAATAATGCTCATAAATTCAATTTTGATGATGGGATTCCACTTGAAGCTTCTATAAATTCATTAGTTGATGGCAAATCTGTAGCAGAAGTAAATAAATTTATTATTGATGAGAAACAAGTTCAACAGGCTATGTTTGATGATACCATAAATTTTGGTAAAAAGAAGTTAACTGAATATTTTAAAGGAGAGTTAAATCCTAAAGATATAAATAATGAAAGCTCTATTGATGTTGCAAAAAATATTGATAAATTAGCACGTAAGTTTAAATTAAAATCTTCAGCAAAATGGGCAGGAATAATAGGTGGTACTTTAGCTTTAGTTGGTGCTGCTGTTGCTATTTTTACAGGTAAAAAGAATTCTTAAAATTCAAATATAGTTTTATTTAAAATTCTAAGATACTTTCCTTTTCTACTCCAGCGAAATTGGAAAGTTTCTTGTTTGGAACGATAATTTTTATACGGAGTTAATTTTCTAATTTCATTATATTGTTTTGAAAAAGGTATTTTTTCTGCTGGTTTTCTCCAAGGTTTTTTCAGAAAATGTATGATTAGAGGCGTTGATTCTTCGTTTTGGTATTTTTGTAGTCCATTTTTAATATTTTCTGATAAATTATTCCATACGTCATCATGGAGTATCATAAAATTATATTTTGGTTCCAGTATTTTTACTTTGTTGTGGCATACAAAATTAATGCAATCTTGGTCTGGAAATGCAAATGTATGTTCTTTTAAACTGGTATAAATTTTTTCTTCGATATTATCGTTACGCATTGCTTTTAAATTCATAAGCAGCATACCACTATTGAAATATTTTTTCATTTCTTCATTATCCCAATTAAGAATTTTTTCAAAATATTCTTTAGTGGATAATTTTTTATCATTATCAACGGGGATTAATTGTCCAGAATTAATATTTGAAACCATTCCGTAATCATGAACTCCTGCAATATAATACCCGGTTAAATCCTGATTATAAAATTCAGATAAATTCTCTGTAACCATAGTATCAGCATCTAAAAATAATATTCGGTCATCTTTGCAAATTGAGGGGAGTGCTAGTGGAAAATATACAGCACTAGATGACCAAGAACCTGTAAATAGATTATTAAATTTTCCTGACATATCAATCCAATTTACTTTATTAGATTTTTGGGGACATTCTGTAATCATTTTTTCAATTTTTTCAATATCTGATTTTTTGATATTGTCATACATAAGATAAAAATTTATCTCAGAATTGTGAAGCAAAATAGACTTTATTGTAACAGCAGCAAATGGTGCAAAATTACTATCAAAACCTAGTGCAATATTAATCATTATCAGTTGATTCCTCTTTATTCTCTTCTTCGTGAGGTTTTCTAATTATTTCGACTCTTGTAACTCTTGCACCATCAATTTCTTTTACTATAAATGTTAAATCATTAAAAATAGCAGTATCGCCAACTTCAGCAAGTCTTCCGAGTAATTTTACGACAAGTCCGCCTATGGTGTCGATATCCTCATCATCAACTGTCTCTTCTGGAATGTTGAAGAATTCTGCCATTTCATCAATTCTCATCATTGCATTAGCTATATATTTATTTTCTTCAATTTCTTTTATATCGCATTCTTCTTCTTCATCAAACTCATCTTGTACTTCGCCAAAAATTTCTTCAAGAACATCTTCTAGAGTTATTAATCCTGAAGTACCTCCGAATTCATCAACTACAATGGCCATTTGCCCTTTTCTTTTTTTGAATTCTAAAACAAGGTTATCCATTGTAATTGTTTCAGGAACCAGTAGAACTTCTCGTAAAAGTTCTTTTATTGGTTTTTCTTGATTTTTAATAGATAAAGAATATAAATCTTTTACATGGATTAGACCGGTGATATGGTCAATATCTTCACTATATACAGGATATCTTGTGTATTGACTTTCTGCTGCAAGATTATTTAACTCTTCGAATGTTATATCTTCTGGAATACAAATCATATCAGTTCGTGGAATCATGACTTGTTTTGCTGTTAAATCTGAAAATTTAAAAACATTGTGTAGCATGTCTTTTTCGGTTTCATTTAATACTCCACCGTTATAACTTGCATTTACCAGCATATCTAGTTCTTCTGTAGAGTGGACAAGTGAACCTTTATGTGAATGTGGTATATGCATAAGGTTAAGTAAATAATTTCCAAACCCATTTAGCAGCCATATGAATGGATTAAAGATGAATGTAATAAACTGCATTGGTCTTGCTACAACGAGAGCAGTTGATTCAGTATATTCAAGAGCAATTGATTTTGGTATTAATTCGCCAATTACAACATGTAAAAATGTAATTAAAGCAAAAGCTATTGATACTGATGCTGTATGAGTGGCTATAGATTGGCTTATCCCTGGTAAAAATGCAAATATAGGCTCGATAATTGTAGCTAATGTGCCTTCACCAACCCAACCTAAACCGATACTTGATATTGTAACCCCTAATTGGACGGCTGCTATAAATTTATCTAAATCTTTTAGCGCTTCTAATGCAATTTTAGCGTTAAAATTACCTTCATTAACCAACTGTTCGATTCTGGTTTTTCTAACTTTAACCATTGCAAATTCTGAAGCTACAAAAAATCCGTTTGATAGAAGTAAAAAAACAATCAATATTAAATTGAATATAATTCCTATATTTGCTGCACTGTCCATTCTTTTTTAGTCTCTCTATAATATACTTTTCAAATAATACTTATAATAATTTTAATTATATTATTATTAAACAAAAAAAGCAACAACCGTTTTTATTTGACGTCTAATTCTCTCAGTTGAGTGTATATCATTGGAGAAAATCCTTTAGTTGTGACAATATCAATAATTTTATATTGATTTGGCAATGCAAGTAGAGAAGGGGAATTTATGTGGTAAATTCCATCTTGCATTTTTTCGGAATTCATATGAAAATGTCCTGAAATTACAGCTATAACATTCGAGTGTTTTTTTAATAATTCAAGATATTCTTCAGCTCTATAGGTGTTGTGTGATTTAGATGGTTTTGGATCAAGTAATGGAAAATGCTGACATATTATTACTTGTTTTTTTGCATATTTAGTTAACTGTTTATCCAGCCATTTTAGAGTATTTTCTTTGAAGTATCCGGTTGTTCCCGGGATTACTTCTTTTGCTCCGTCAACTATAATGAATACAAATTCTCCTTTTTTCAGTACGTAATTTGGTGTTTTGAATTTGTAAAAAATGTTGTTTTCTTTGACAATTTCAAAGTATCTTTCTTTAGAAAGTCCGTTTGATTTAAATACATCATGGTTTCCAATTACTAAATAATATGGTACATTCAGTTTATTTGCTATTTGGATAAATTCAACAAGATAATCTGGTTTTGGATCACTTATATTATCTCCTGTGAAGATTACAAAGGATACATTGTCAAGTTTGTTAATATCACTTATAGCGGTTTCAAGAACTCTTTTAGAATATTCATTATCGCTTGCATAGTGAGTGTCTGATACTTGGACAAATTTTATTTCACCAGCGTAAGCTTTAATTGTAATTCCTAATAATAATGATAAAATAATTATTATTTTTTTCATAAATGTGAACTCCATATTATTTATAGATCCGATTATATCACAAATGAAGTTTGCATGCTAAAATAAAAACAAATGGAGATATTATGAGATTAGATAAATTTTTGAAAGTTTCGAGACTGATAAAAAGGCGGACTGTAGCAAATGAAGTTTCAGATATGGGAAGAGTTTTTGTAAATGGGAATATTGCAAAAGCAGGGAAACAACTTAAAGAAGGTGATATTATAACAATAGAATATGCTAATAGAAAAATTAATGTGAAAGTCTTACGTATTCCAATAACTAATGTTAGTATTCAGGAAGCTCCAACTCTTTATCAAGAATTAGATAAATAATAAATTATGCTTGATATTTATTCTTTTTTTGTTAGAATAATTTTGTCAATAATCTGCTTTTAGTTATATAGATTTTGGTGTTTAAAAATAAATAATTGTTCTTTATTTTATTGTAAAAAAATGTAAAGCAACTTATTTTAAATGGCAAAAAAAAGTTTTGACAGTTCTTATATTAACAGACTAATTCGTGTGGAGTAAAGATGATTTTACCGATTACAAATCGTTATAACAGTAATATAAAATTTTCTGCCGAAGAAAATGATGACAAGAAACTCCCATATACTCATGATACAGTTTTAAAAAATAGTTTTTCAAACCGTATGCGCATAGGCTTTGATAAATTTACTAATGCATTAACTCTGTATCCAACGAAAGGTTTAAAAGGAAGTAAAAACTCTAATTTTTATGAATTTTTAACTATGGGGATGGTTCCATATCTTGTAGGAAGTGGTATGCTTATGGCAGTATTTAATGCTGCTAATAAACATTTTTTGCCTAATGAAAAAGTTAAAGCACAATCTCTTGGTAAAAAGATGGCGCTTGGTGTTTTATTCTACGGAATTATGAAAGAAGTATCAAAATCATTTGTAACTCGTCCAGTTAAAGCAATTACCGGTGTTGATACAGAACTCCCTTATGCTAAGGTAATTTATGAATTGCCAGAAAATATAAATGACACAGATATTACAAGCATTGAGTATCATAAAGTTTTTGAGAGTGTAGAATTCCCTCGCTGGGATTTGTTGTATGGTGACGAAACTAAAGGCAAAAAAAGAAATTATTATTTTGATAAAGTAGCTAAAAAATTAGGCTTAGGTAATAATTTAAAAGATTCTGATCAGGAAGTTAAGCCAAGAATAAAGGAAATAGTTGTAAAAACAAATCTAGCTAAAAATATTTCATCATATTTATGGGCAGCTGTTGGTGTAGGGCTTGCTTTCCAAGAGCCTTGGGATAAGTTTTTCAATGCTAAAGGATTTAAAAAATCTACAGAACAATTTTTTGAAAGTCTAGGGGATAGCGCAATAGATTTTTACAAAGGTGATAAGAGTAAGTTAGGTAAATATTCAGGCAAAATTTTACTCGGAGCCGCTATTTTATCTTCTGTATTAGGAGTTGCCAATGTTATGTCAAGTTCCAATAGACCTTCAAAACTAGATAGTGCAGATATTATCGAAAAAGATAGAAAGTATGTGGTGAACTAATATGAAGACAAATTTAATTCAAAACTACATACATCAATTTAGAACTCAGCCCCAAAAAGAAGACTCTGAAGTAAAAGTTATTACTCCTAAGAAAGCAAAGCCTAATTTTGATATAAACCGCGAACTTGCTAATAGGACTTTTATAAAACCTCTTAAAGGTCAGGGGCATATTGTAAAAAGTAATATATTTACAGCACCGGCAATATTTTTAAAAGATATGATTTATGATGTACAAGCATTGCATGGTGCTGTAAATGGAGAAGCTAATGATCATCAATTAGGAAAATTGAATGACTTAGGAATGAAGCTCGGCGGGTTAGCGATTGCATCATATCTTTATACCAAAAAGCAGACACCTATGGCAAAGGGGATGGAATTCGTCGGACTGGCTTCATTTTTTGCCTCAATGGCTATTTGGCCGAAGCTTGCAATTCAGCTTCCTGCAAAATTAATACATGGTGTAAATGTCATGCCGGAATATGAAGATAGTTTTGGGCGCAAAAAACCATTTTATCAAGATCATCAGTTTATCCCTTGGGATTTGTATTCGGATGATGAAATTAATAAAATAGGTGATAGGTTGGGAGTCCCTCGAGATATTCCTAATCGCAGAGATTTTATTCAAGAAAAAATGAGGAAGTTAGCTCTTCAAAATAATACGTTATGGATGCTTACAGCAGGTGTTGCAACTCCTGTGATGAGTGCTTTAATTTGTAATCAGGTAGAGCCATACTTGTTAAAATGGCAGGATGCAAGACGAATTAAAGAAAATGAAAAAATGATTAATCATTTTTCTGACGCCATCAAAAATGCAAAATCAGACAGAATATATAATGCATTAGATGATTTAATTGAGCTACATAAGGATGAGCCTCTTACTGATAAATTACTTCATAGAATTACTAGAACTGTTGGATTAGGTTTAGATCCTGTTACAGCTGGAGCATTAGAGAATGATTTGCGAACAGCTCTTGTTTCTGGAAATCCTAAATATACTATAAATAGAAGTAACGTTCCTGAAATTTCTGTAAGTTTACAAAAAGCTTTCAAACAAATTCCTGTCGATGCAAATATAATTTCAGCAATTCTTCCAGATTCTGAAGAGTTATTAAAACATTTTGATAAAGAAGGCTTTTCAGGAAAAGTTGTTTCAATGTATTGTACTAATGGAGAAGAACTGGGTATTCAGGATATTGTTGATTCTGTTGATGATTTAATAAGGACAAAAATTAGAGTATATAATGAAAATGCTCAAAGTAAGGGAAAAGCTATTATAGATGATATTGATAAAGAGATAATTTTTGATAGATTATATGATAGTAAAATAGAAGAAAGTCCTATAGCTAAAACTTTATTTAAAACTCCAAGTGCAGTGCTTGATATGGAAGCACAAAAAACATTGAGAAGTGTAGCTGATATTGTAACAGATTTAAATGCTAAAAGATCAGTATTAAACAGATATGTATATAGAAAATTTGCATCAGCGCCAGAAATGGGGCTTCCGAATTATTGGAATGATGTGGCTGGAGATTTGCCTAAAATATTTAAGTTTACGCCACAAGAACTTGCAGCTACACGTCTTGATAGAGAGTTGATGTATAAAGTATTTAGAGACAAAGTTGAAAAAATAGCTTCAAATGATGAAGAATATCGTCGAGTATTGTCAACAATAGCAAATAAAGTAGCACAATTGGATCGTGTTGCAGAAAATGGGGAAATTTCTGCAAAATATATAGAACATGTAGATACAACATTCCATACAGCTGCTAGTGCTTTTGAAAAGATGGGATTTAGTTCTACTGTAGAAAAACTTATTGGTAGAAATGGTGTGCCGAATGGTTCATTAATGGCTACTCAAAAATCATTTGTTAATAATAGATTAATTGGTGTAAAAAATTCGTTTGCGAGATTAATAAATACTCTTGATTTGTATAGAAGAGTTGCAACTCTTAAAAATCTTGATTCATTAAATAATTTAAGTCTAGAAGTAAAAGAGGAACTTATTGAACATTGTAAGACTTTTACTATGCAGGGACATTCATGTGATTTTGAAACAAAACTTGACTTTATGAGAAATATCGAAGCAAGTGATGAAGCTGGTGAATTAAAAGTTGAAGGTGGAAAGGTAATAAATCAAAAATTTAATAAGAATAAAAAGATTACAAGAGTAGAAATTTCTAATGATGCAGAATTCTTTAAACGTGCAATGGGATTAGTATATGAATGTCCTTACAGCGAAGATACAAGAAAAATTCTTGAAAGCAGCGGACTTCTTAAACTTATTGATGAACATAGACGTGATGTTGCTCATGATATAGGCGATAGTGAATATTTCGCAAAGAAATTCCATATATTCCATGGTAATGCTGCTTCAGCAAGCTCAGAACGTAAGTTCTGGTTAACCGGTATAGCTCCAGATGAGCTAATGTCAAATGTCGGCAGGCAAACCTTTAATACAAAGAAATGGTTGAAGATATTCGGAACAGTAGGTGGTGTATTATTAGGAGTAACCGTTCTGGCTCAATTCTTCCTTGGTAGATTAAAAACTCCTGAAAGGTCACAAAAACAAGGTTAGACTATGATTCAAAATACAAATCTTTTATCTCAACATTTGAATAACATAAAGAATAAACTGGCAGTTAATTCTGAACCGGATAGTCAAGTGCAGGTAAATTCTGAAAAATCTAAATCAAATTTGCTTTCTGCTTATTTGACAAATCTTGCAAATATAAATAAGCCAGTTGTAAAACAAAATTCACAGACTAGTGTGGTAGAGTCTGCTGCCTCTGTTGAAGAACAAAAACCAGTTAAACATATCATTTATAAAAATAATCTTCGTTCTATGTTCCAAAATAATGAAGCTAATATTTTGGCAATTGTTCCAAGAACTTTTAATGCAAAAGATTTAAATGGAAATGCCTATATTGATAATGGTGAAGAAAATGGAACTTTTTTAAATGCTATTGAGCGTCTAGATGAAGTCAAAGCAGATGGATTTAATACTCTTCACTTATTACCAGTAAATACTCCAGGTAAAATTAAAGCAATGGGTACTGCAGGTTCTGTATATTCGCCATTAGATTTATTGGAAATAGATCCGATGCTAGTTGATAAAAATGATCCTAGAAGTCCAAAAGAACAGTTTAAGGCATTTATTGATGAATGTCATAAGCGAGATATCAAAGTGATGTTAGATTTGCCTAGTTGTGCTTCTTATGAAATGTTTTTAAATCATCCTGAATGGATGGCGATGGAGCGGGATGGGCTTGCTAAAACTCCTCAAGGGTGGAATGATATTAGAATGTTCCAACCATGGGAGGATGAAGGTAAACGTACTTTGAATCCAAAATTACTAGAGTTGCATAAACAATTTATTGATATGTGTATAGATTTAGGTATAGATGGAATTCGTTCAGATGTAGCTAGAGCAAAACCTGTTGAATTTTGGGATATATTAATCCCGTATTCTAGAATGAGAGATCCACAATTTGGCTGGCTTGCTGAGACTTATACATATGAAGATGCTTCTCCACAAGCTAATATGCCATATGATAGACCTGAAGATTCATTGAGAGCAGGTTTTGATCTGGTATATGGCCAGTATCATATATTCCATGAATGGCCTGATGCTACAACATTTATGAATTATGTTAAAGAAAATCTGGATATGTCATATCGTTTGGATCCTGGAAAATCTTTAATTGGCTCATTTGCAACTCATGATGATATATCTCCAATGTTTCATGGGGGGGCTGATTATTGTAAAATGACAGTCGGATTACAAGCCGGATTACCAATGCTTAATATGTATCAGGTAGATGGTTTCCAGACTGGGGATTATTATCTGTATCCTTGGGCTAATAAATATAATCCAGATACTCAGACTGATTCTCATGAAATGACAGTTCACCATGGTAAACTTGATATATTTAATCTTTCAAGAAAACCTGGTGGGGATGATGAATCTATCAGGACTTTTATGCGTGCAGCTAATAAACTTAGAGCTGATAATTTAGACATATTAGGTAGAAAAGGTACTTTTATTGAATTTGATAAAGTCGGTGATAAAAATGATCAGATTATAACATTTGCTCGTCATTATCAAGGTAGAACTTTATTATGGGTTGCAAATAAAAATATAGATAGAGCAGTTGCTTGTACTATTAAAATTCCTACGTTAAAAGAAAATCAGCAGTTGCATAATTTATTACCATCTTATGGTAAAGAAAGTATATTCCAAGCTGTTAATGATGAACTGAGAGTTGATATAGGGCCAGCAAGAGTTCATGTGTTTGAAATTGATACTCCTGATATCGAAAATCATACTGCAAAAGTATATAGACAGCACTAATGGCTAACATTAAATAAACATTAAAGGGGTACAGTATATAAATAACTGTACTCTTTTTAATGAAATACTATATTTAAACTATTACGTTTTTAAAATTTTTTTGTATAATTATATTTATGAAAAAGTTTTTAATACCTATTATTTTATGTACAGTGCTGGCAGTAAATGGTTATCAGCCAGCTGAAGCTGGAATTTTTACAGAATACAAAGCTAAAATTGAAAAAAATCGTATTGAATCTGAAGCTCAAAAAGCAATTAAGGAACTTTTTGACAGACAGACTGAAATGACAAATAAGTATGATTTTGAAGGTTTATACAGGATATATTCTGATGATTTTATTAATAATGATGGATATGATAAAAAAGTTTACTTCAAGTTGATAAAAGAAACTTGGGAAACTTATCCTGATATTACTTATAGTACAAAAATTAAGGATATAAAAGTATATTCAGATTATGCGACAGTGCAAACAGAAGAAACTGCATATGCTACAACTACAGAGGATTCTGAGTTGATTTCAGCACGAGGTGAGCTTCAAGCTTATGCTATTTGTATGTATCATCTTAAAAAAATAAATAATAACTGGTTAATTGCAGGTGAAAATATTCTTGAAGAGAAATCCACCTTGAAGTATGGTGATGCAAGATTTATAAAAATGGATTTGAGCGCACCATCTTTTATAAATGCAGGTGAAGAATATACTTCAGAATTAAAAATTGATCTACCTAAGGATGATATTGTTATTGCTTCTATAAATAAAGAAAAAATTATTCAACCAGCTTCAAAGTCAGAAGATGCTTTTAGAAGATTACCTGAAGATCAAATTCTTGAGAGAATGTTTATTTCAAATACAGATAATGTAAATGAATATAATATTGCCTCAGTTGGAGTGACAAAAACTGAGCCTGTTAGTGAGACTCAAGTAAGAGTTTATATGAATGGGCTGGCTTTTGTGATGACAAGGGTTAATGTTGTTCCGAAAAATAATTTTATCAAAATTGAGGATGAGGATGCACAGAAATCTAAGTAAAATTTTCTATTTAATAATTTGTTTTGTGTTTTTCTTGTTTTCTGACTTATATTTGTCAAATTTACTTGTAGCCCAAATAAATAACGGGTTAAGAATTCATAATCCAGTATTTGCTCTTAATTATGTTCAAAATACAGGTGCAGCTTTTAGTTTATTGAAAGATTCTAGAGAATTTTTGATTATTCTTTCCTGTGCTGCGATTGTTTTATTTTTTGTCTATGTATTCAGGCATTTAAAGTCAATTTCCATGAAGAGCATTTTTTTTATTTCACTTTTGACTGCAGGTATTGCAGGGAATCTTCATGAAAGAATTATTTTAGGATATGTAAGAGATTTTTTTGACTTAACTTTTGTTAACTTTCCAGTATTTAATATTTCTGATATATTTATAAATATAGGTGTAATAGCACTTATTATATTGATACTTTTAAAAAAGACTAGATAACTTATGATTATAATTGCTGGTGAAAACGAGGAAAATACAAGACTGGATGTTTATCTTGCAGAAGTTATGCCTGATTTTTCACGTTCTAAAATTCAAAATTATATAAAAAGCGCAGATATTTTGATTAATGGTGCCTCTAAAAAGTCTTCTTATCTTTTGCGTGAGGGTGATAGAATTGAAGTTAATATACCAGAAGAACGAGAGTTGAAGATAGTACCTCAAAATATTCCTATTGATATTATTTATGAAGACGAAAATATGCTTGTAGTAAATAAGCCGTCTGGTATGCTTACACATCCTACTAATCTAGAACGTACTGATACTTTAGTAAATGCTCTTTTATATAAGTTTGGTGAAAATCTTTCTGATGTAAATGGTGAGTTCCGTCGGGGTATATTGCATAGGCTGGATAGAAATACCTCTGGACTTTTAATGGTTGCTAAAAATAATAAGTCGCATGAGTTTCTTGCAGAGCAGATTAAAAAACATGCAATAGTTAAAAAATACAGAGCAATTTTAAGGGGTATATTTCCAGAAGATGGGAAGATAATAGATCTGCCAATCGGACGAAATCCAAATCAGCCCTGCAAAATGACGGTGAGAGCTGATGGAAAACCCAGCAGGACAATTTTAAAAGTCATAAAACGTTTCAAAGAAGCTAGTGTGGTAGAGCTTATTTTGATTACAGGGCGTACTCACCAGATTAGAGTCCATACAAGTTATTTAGGTTATCCTGTATATAATGATACTTTGTATGGTGCTGGTAAAGGAAAAGTAACTACTCAAGAGCAAGTTTTGCAATCATATTTTTTAAGGTTTACAAAACCATTTTCTGATGAGATAATAGAATTAGAAATACAACCTGATGAAAAATATCAAAAAGTACTAAGTTATTTTGAAAGTAGGAAATAAATGAAAATAATTGCTCAAATTTTAGCATATTTTGGGATATTAGCTGTATTATATTTTGCTATATTAAATTCTCAAGATTTTGTTACATTGCAGGTATGGGGGCCAAAAGTTATTGCAGGGACTCAGGAAGTTTATCATTATACCAAGGATGTAAATATTGCATTTTACACAATTGCAATTCTGGTAATTGGTCTTGCAGTAGGGGTTGGAATGTTTAGTCCTTTTTACTTTGCAATGGAAGAAAAATTAAAAATATACAAACGCGAGCTTGAGAGGAATTCAGTTAAAAGTGATTCCAGCTCATCTCAGGTGAAAGTTTTACAAGCAAAAGTTCAGGTTTTGGAAAAAGCATTAAAAGATGCTTTAAATAGATAGCACACTTGAAAATAAGTATTAATTTAACAAAAAAGCCGGAATTTAATTCCGGCTTTTACTTTTTTTATTCAGCTTTAGCTTCTTTTTGCTGATTGATTAGGTTTTGAAGTTTTTCTTTTATTTCATCACCTTTTTTTTGCATATCTGATACGACATCATCCGCTTTTGACTGAATTTCTTTTACTGTCTCATCTGCACGTCTTACTGCATCTTTTGTTGTTTCTGCAATAAGTGCTCGTGTTTCTTCACCTGATTTTGGTGCTAGTAAAATGCCTGCGATAGCTCCAATTGCTCCGCCTACTATAAAACCTGCTAAAAATTTAGTTGCTGACATAATTATTTCACTCCTTTTCTTTTGTTTAAATTTTATCAAGCTATTTTTAAAAAATAATTACCAAAAATAACTATTTTTTTACGAACATTTTAAACACTGTAGTAAACCCCTTGATAATACCCCCTATGATAGATTCGGATATCGCTTTTGTTTTACCAAGTGTTTTTTCGACTGCGCTTTTGAAACTGTCAACACCTTCATCTGTATTTTTTACTATTGCATTTATTGAATGTAATGTGTTATTTAATTCTTTCAGTGTGGGTTTTAATTCTGTATTCAAAAGTATTGCTGTCTCGTTTACGTTTTTTGCAAGTGCTGATAAATCTATTAAAAGTTTTATCAAAAAACCTGCTACAACAATTAATACAATACCTGTTGCCCAGGCAAGAAATGTTAAACCGTTATTTAATGCTGCTTGTGAAAAGTCCATTTATTTTCCCTTTATTTATTTATTTATTTATGGTTTTCTCTATATTAATAATCGAAACTATCATCAGCAGATTCTAATTCTTTTGCTTTTAATAGTTTCTTTGATTTTATCATGTTATTAAATTTTCTGAATTGCCTTTCCAGCTTATATCTCATAAGGTCAACATTTTCAAGAGCTTGTTTTTTTGCTTCAGCTATAGCTGGAGAATTTTTTTCATAAAGCTCACAGGCAGCTTCTTTAAGTTCTCTTCTTGATTCTTCGCCTGATTTTGGAGCAAAAAGAACTCCTGCAATAATGCCGCCGACAACGCCTGCAAGCAGTCCCATACCAAATGCAAATGATTTATTGTTACTCATAATTAACCTCATCTTTCATTGTTGTATTCGATTATATCATATTTTTTAAAAATTACAAGCAAATTAGGCAGGAAGCCCATCCCAGTAGTCTTTTGCCAAGACGGCATACTGGCAGAATGTAGCAAGTTTTTTGTATCTATTTTTCATTATTAGAAGAATTAGATAGATTAAAATTGTTCTTGTAATTCTACGAATTACTTCTTGATGTTTTCTTCTGACAAATGCTATGACAGTATTGACACTTGTTTGAAGGCAGGATATACATTCTTTTGTTTGAGTAAGAAATTCTCTTATTTCGGGTTTTAGTGCCGTAATTTTATTGTTTAATGCGCACACTTGTCTATCGGCTTTTATAATGCCGTTTATTATTGTGATTGTAATTATCAGCTCAGATATAAAAATTATTGCAATAAATAAATACATTTTTATTTTCTTAACTTTTGTATTATTATTTGAAGTATAGGATAATTTAGAAATAATTGGAATACGTCCAAAGGACTATTTATGATTAAGAATATACAATTTTATTCATCTTTAATTTTAGCACGTCTTGCATATTGGGGGGTAAAAACTTTTTGTCGCTCTTCAGGGACTTCTTTTGCCGGAAAAATGGTTTTAAAATTTTATCCGGAATTTTTAAATCATTGTAGAAAATATATTAAAGATAATGTGGTAACAATTTCGGGTACTAATGGTAAGACTACTACATCAGGAATAATTTCCCATATTTTTGAAACTGCCAGGAAAAATGTTATTCATAATGTTAAGGGCGCGAATATGTTGACTGGTGTTGCTAATGTTTTTGCTCTTGAGCTTGCTCCTTTTAAAAGATTCGATTATGCAGTAATCGAGTCTGATGAGGCATATCTTAACAAGTTATATGATTATCTGCCTTCTGATTACCTCGTCGTGACAAATTTATTTAGAGATCAACTTGATAGGTACGGGGAACTTGCTACTACTGCTGAGTTTATCAAAAAAGCTATTGATAAAAATAACGATTTAAAATTGGTGCTTAATGCTGATGATCCTATCGTAGCAACATTTGACAGGACTAAATATGCAGTGTATTACGGTATTGAAAGTGTTGAGTATGATTGTAATTATGAGCATTCTTCCAATGCACCTTCTGAAGTGTTTAATTGCGTATGTGGTGAACCTTTGTGTTACTCAAAACGCTTTTTTGCACAGCAAGGACATTATTATTGTCCAAAATGTGGTTATAAACGCCATTTTTGTGATTATTCAGCTGATGTCATTGTTTATAATGATTATTCTGCTTTGAAAGTTCGACATAATAATGATATTTATGATTTTAGAGTAAATCTTGCAGGATTATATAATGCGTATAATGCTCTTGGTGCTATTGCGCTTGCTTTTGAAATGGGTTTTTCTCAAAAGGAAATTCAAGCTGCGCTCAGTACTTATAAATCAATCTTTGGAAGAACTGAAAAACGTACCATTAACGGTCATCCTACTGTAATTCAACTTATTAAAAATCCGACCGGTGCTAGTGAAGTATTAAAAACTGTTGATTTAAATTCAATTATAGTAATTGCTATAAATGATAACTATGCAGACGGTCGTGATATTTCTTGGCTTTGGGATAGTGATTTTGAACAGCTTAAGGGAGCTAGAAAAGTAGTTATTACGTCAGGAATAAGAGCAAATGATATGGCTACAAGGTTGAAATATGCAGGAGTGCCGGAAGAGAAAATTAAAATTATTCCTTCTATAAAGGAGGCTATTAGCTTTGCCAGTGCATCAAAAGATTATAGTGAGCATATTACAGTACTTCCATCATATACTGCATTATTAAAGATAAATAAAGAAAATTTTAAATAGAAAGAGGTAAAATATGTTATTAGGTGTAAATATAGACCATATTGCAACGTTGAGAAATGCAAGAGGCGGTGTAGAACCGGATCCAATTAAAGCCGCAGCTATATGTGAACATAATGGAGCTTCTTCTATTACGGTGCATCTAAGAGAAGATAGGCGTCATATAAAAGATAGGGACGTATATACTCTTACTAATACACTTACAACTAAATTAAATTTGGAAATGGCTATGGCTGATGATATTCAAAAAATTGCATTAGAAATTAAACCTTATTCTATTTGTCTTGTTCCAGAAAAAAGACAGGAAGTTACTACTGAAGGCGGGCTTGACGTTGCTGGACAGGTTGATAGAGTAACTCAATTTATAAAACCTCTTATTGATGCAGGTATATTTGTTAGTTTGTTTATTGATCCTGATAAAAAACAAGTAGAGGCTTCTAAAGAAACTGGTGCTCAGTTTATTGAAATGCATACAGGAGCTTATGCAGAAGCTTATGGATGTGATGAGACAGAAGAAGTTGAATTCCAAAAACTGAAACAAGCTGCAGAATTAGCTCAAAGTATTGGCCTAAAGGTAAATGCAGGTCATGGCCTTAATTATGAAAATGTTCATAGAATGCATGAAATAGTGGGATTAGTTGAATTAAACATCGGACATAGTATAATTTCCAGAGCTGTATTTACTGGCTTGCCTGAAGCTGTTAATAAAATGGTTAATTTAATTAAGTAAAGGATATTTATGAAATCAGAAAAAGAAATTGTAGAAGAAATGCAGGCTGTTGTCGAGCAGATGCGTCTTGATGATATTGAAGATAATCCAGATATTTTAAATGAAACTTTTGAATGTGATTGTTGCGGTCAGCAAAAATGTCTTGCTGGTTCCATTGAATATGGTGGATATAGACTCTGTAATGATTGTGTATTGCTGGCTGAAACAGGATTTGCTCTAAATAAATTTTCAAATATTGAAGATTTGGTTGATGCTATGGAAGATAGACGTCTTGAAGGGCTTTGCAGTTTTTTGGCTGAAGAAGAAAAAAGAAAATTTAATTAAAACTAATTCTAAAGAATTAATTTTTCTTTACATATAGTTATAAAGAATTAGTGGTTGGGAATAATAAAATTATTATAAAGATTATAGCAAAGAGTATAAAAAAGAAAGGTTTATTTTATTATGACAAAAAGATTCGGTTTTACTTTGGCAGAAGTATTAATTACATTGGGTATTATTGGTGTTGTAGCTGCCATGACAATGCCTACATTGATGAACTCAACTAATGGTGCACAGTACAAAACAG
>CALUTP010000032.1 GCA_944323725.1 Candidatus Gastranaerophilales bacterium
TTTTTGTCTCACGATGCTCCTGAAGTTCAATTTTATAACCAATTTCAGAAATAATATAAACATCATCCTGCATTGTTTCTTGCCAATATTCCATTAGCAACTGGTAAACTGCATATTTATCCGTAAGCTTATCAGGCTCATACTTAGTCAAAACAGTTTCACCTAAATCTGCAATAAATTTTTTAGGCTTAGTGTTCAAAGGAATATTCCACAAAGTACTCTTATTTTCTTCTGCCCAAGCTTTAAATACACTATTGTAGTTATCTTTATATGATACAAAGTCGGAACTATTTATAATAGTAGGTTTGATTTGTTCCAAATCAGGCAATAGTTTTGAATATCCATCTGTATATTCAGCAAATAAATCCAACTTTGCAGAAGGAAATGCTTGCCAATACTTATCAAGTTCTTCTATATTAAAGTTTGGAATTCCTCCATTTAAGTGTGCTTTGATATCTTGGATATCTTCAGCTTCTTGAGTGTCTATGTATCTTGGAATATTTAAATTATATTCATTCTTTTCAGATATTTCGGAAATTGGAACAAATCTTGAATACTTAGGGATTTCTTTCATATTATTAAAAGTATCAACAATCTTTTTAATATCACACTCTCTAAGTCTATTTTTATTTCCATCTTTGATAAAATCTTTACTTGCATCTATCATAAAAATGCCTTGACGAGTTTCTGCATCAGCTTTATCCAAGACAATAATGCAAGCTGGAATACCTGTTCCATAGAAAAGGTTAGAAGGTAAAGAAATAATCCCCTTAATCCATCTTTTTTCAATTAATGCTTTTCTAATATCAGCCTCTGCATTTCCTCTGAATAAAACTCCATGAGGCAATATTATAGCCCCTTTCCCTGTTTGTTTCATTGATTTTAACAAATGCAATAAATAAGCATAGTCTCCATTCTTTTCAGGAGGAACTCCCAAAGCAAATCTAGAGAAAGAATCTTCTGAAGGAGTTATTCCCATACTCCATTCTTTATCTGAAAAAGGTGGGTTTGCTACAACAAAATCAAAAGTTGTTAATGTTGTATCATTGTCTTTATATTGTGGAGAGGCAATCGTGTTTCCTTGTTTTATTTCTGCAAGTTCATTATTATGCAGATACATATTCATAATAGCTAAACCTACAGTCGCATTATCTTTTTCTTGACCATATATAGAAACTTCTGTTTGGGCTTCATATGCTACTTTTAAAAGCAAAGAACCAGAGCCACATGTAGGGTCATATATTGTTGTGCTGGCTGTTGAGATTCTATCTGCACCAATTACTTTTGCCATTATTCTGGAAACTTCAGCTGGAGTATAGAATTGACCTTTGCTTTTGCCTGATTCTGCTGCAAATTTGCCCATGAGATATTCATAAGCATCGCCAAGTATGTCATCGCCTTCTGCATTGTTCTTTGAGAAATCAATTTCATCTCTTTCAAATACAGCTATAAGTTTTGTTAGTCTATCAACTTGCTCTTTCCCATTACCAAGTTTTTGCGTATCGTCAAAATCAACTTTATCAATTAAACCAAGAAGATTTTCGTTTGCCTCTGCTATTTTTGCCAATATCTCTTTATTGATAAGTTCACCAATATTGGATTTACCTTTGAATTTAACCATATCATCAAAACTTGCACCCTCTGGAACATCAACTAAAAAATTAGCATCAGCTTTAGCTTTATCTGAAATATATTTTACGAACAATAAGGTTAGCACATAATCTTTATATTGAGAGGCATCCATTCCCCCTCTTAATTTATTACAAGCATCCCATAATGCACCATATATTTCACTTTTCTTCTTAGCCATTCTTTTCTCCTGAACACTTTATTGATATCCTGATTATACCATAAACATGCTTTATTATTGGATTTGTAACAAGAGACCTTAATATTTTAATTAACACTAATATTAAACAATTCTTCTTTTATTTTCGTTATACTAAATAAAAAGGAGTTATGTATGAAGAAATTTTTAGTTTTATTGTTAATGTTATTTTTTACAAATGTAGCTTTTGCGGTTAATTCTTATGACCGTTATGGGCAAAAGACTGGCTCATACAAGCAAACAACTTCAGGCTACAATTCTTATGACAGATACGGTTCTAAAACTGGCTCATACAAAAAGACAACCAGTGGATATAATAAGTATGACAAATATGGTCAAAAGACAGGAAGCTATAAAAAGACCTCTTCAGGATATAATTCCTACGATAAGTATGGACAGAAAACTGGTAGTTACAAGACAAATTCTAACGGTGTAACTACAAAATATGATAAGTACGGGCAAAAAGTAGGTTCATTCAAAAAGGACTCTTCTGGTAGAATTACCGAATATGACAAATACGGCAGAAAAGTCGGTAGCTATAAGTAATAGATATTCAAAACTTTAAACGAGAGCGCACTAGAATCGTTTTTAAGAGGACTTATATTTGCTTTGCATAATTTCTCAGCTCAAAACACATGCCAGCCTTATAAGGCAAGCTAGGAGCTGCTTTTAGATATTAAACTTATTATAGAGTTCATTATAATAAATTCCTAAAGTTTGTTGTTGAATAGTTTTTATTGCTCTGTGAAATTTATCTTTATATCCAATTTCTGTAAATAA
>CALUTP010000033.1 GCA_944323725.1 Candidatus Gastranaerophilales bacterium
TTCAACTGAATCTACATTAATACTTTTATTGCCCGAAGGAACTAAACTCGCAGCATAAGCAGGCGGGAAAATACTACTAATAATTTCTACTTTATTAGAATTATAATTATATATAGTCTCAGCAAAACAATCAGATAGATTATTACTATCGCATACCTTTGAAATTTTAAGTTCAGATTTAAGAGCATTAATAAACTCTTCAGTATCTGAGGAAGAGGCAAGTGATCCATTAACATTCAACATACTTATAGCTGCAGTTAATTTACTTGCTGCAACTTTTCGCTGAGATTCAAAAATTTTATCATTTACATTTGTTAAAAGTGCTGGCATTGTCATTGCAGCTACAACACCAATAATTCCAAGGGTAATGAGAACTTCTGCCAGCGTAAATGCACACTTTTGAAACAAAAATCTTTTCATAAAAAAAATCCTATATAAATCCACCCAATAATATTATAACATATTACTTTATAAAAGTAAATATATATAAAATTTTGTAAAGTAAATACTTAATAAGAAATAATTTCAGATATAACAACTTAAATTTAGAAAATATTCTATGATGATTTTGTTTATGCTAAGGTTAAGCAGAGGAGATGTGTTATGAAAAATTTTATAATCGGACTTTTTTCACTATTTTTATTCGTTTATCCGGTATTCGCACAAAATGATACCGAGTTACCATCTGAGACTGGACTCATAAAAAATATTCAATATGAAGATGTGCTAAACCTTGAACAAGGTAATAATAACGTAAAACAGATCGCACTCGTAGAAATTTTAAGCGGGAAATATAAGGGTACTAAAATTTTAATAGATAATATGCTGACAGGTAACCCTGCATATGATATAAATTTGAATAAAGGTGATAAAGTTATACTACACCTTGAGAAAAAAGCTGAAGAAATCATTGATGCTAATGATTTAGATTTCTTTATTGCTGATATAAAAAGAGACAATGCACTCATGTGGGTAGCATCATTATTCATATTGCTATTACTAATAATAGGTAGAAAAAAAGGGATTTATAGCCTTATTTCTATTATAGCTACAATTGCATTAATTTTCTTAATACTTATGCCAATGATTTTAAACGGCTTTTGTCCAATAGCATCCGCAGTGCTTGTTGGAATTTTATCTACGATAATAACAATTTATCTTGTTGGGGGTTTTAATTCAAAGAGTTCTTCAGCAATAATCGGGACATCATTAAGCCTTGTATTTGCTGGAGGAATGTCACTTTTAACTATTTATCTCGCACATCTTACAGGATTCGCAGGAGAAGAAAGTATGTTCCTATATTCAGCTCATCCTGAGTTGAATTTTCAAGGACTTTTATCAGCCTCAATGATTATCGCAGCACTTGGAGCACTAATGGATACCGGAGTATCTATAGCTAGTGCCATTAACGAGATTTACGAAACTGATAAAACATTAACAATAAAACAACTATTTACATCTGGTATGAATATAGGAAAAGATGTAATTGGCACAATGTCTAATACATTAATTCTTGTATATTTAGGAGCATCACTACCACTTGTTTTACTATCCGATAATATAGATTTACAAAAATTCTTCAATCTTAATCAGGTAGCAACTGAAATATCTTCCGCATTAGTTGGGAGTATAGCAATACTTCTATGTGTTCCTCTTACTGCTTTAATCAGTGCATATTTGATAAAAAAACAAAAAAACAAAGTCGAATTCAAATTTGATAAATAAACTGTTTTAAACTAAAAAAAAAGAGAGTATTTCTACTCTCCTTTTTTTAGAATATAAAAATTACTTAGAACAAGAACAAAGCCCGCAAGCTTGAGCTTTCAAAGTCTCAGCCTTTTCAGTCCTTTCCCAAGGAACATCAATATCAGTTCTGCCCATATGGCCATAAGCAGCTAATAATTGATAGAATTTACCACCATTCTTAGCAGGCAATCCTCGTAAATCAAATTGTTTAATGATTGCAGCAGGTCTTAGATCAAAGTTTTTTGCAACTAAAGCTGAAATTTCATCATCTGAAATTTTACCTGTACCAAAAGTATCAACCATGATTGAAACAGGTTCTGCAACACCGATAGCATAAGCTAATTCAATTTCACATTTTTCAGCTAACTCAGCTGCAACTATATTTTTAGCAACCCAACGAGAAGCATAAGCTGCAGACCTGTCAACTTTTGTAGGATCTTTTCCTGAAAAAGCACCACCGCCATGTCGAGAATAACCACCATAAGTATCAACAATAATCTTACGGCCAGTTAGCCCCGCATCACCTTGAGGGCCACCTACTACAAATCTTCCTGATGGGTTAACCAAAATTTTAGTTTCACTGTCTAATTTAATTGATTCACTTTCAAATACTGCATCAATTACATATTTTTTAATATCATTTCTGATAATTTCTTGAATCTTAGAATTATCAGAGACTCCATTAATTTCTGGATCATGTTGAGTTGAGATTAAAACAGTATCAATTCTTGATGGTCTACCATCTATATATTCAACTGTTACTTGAGATTTACCATCTGGTCTTAAATATGATAAAATACCTTGTTTTCTAACTTGAGCTAGCTTATGTGAAAGTTTATGTGCTAAACTGATAGGCAAAGGCATTAACTCAGGTGTTTCATTACAAGCATATCCAAACATAATACCCTGATCGCCAGCTCCAATATTTTCAGTTTCAGAAACTGATGTATCAGCATTATCAGATCTTGTTTCGAGTGCTTTATTTACACCACCAGCAATATCGCAAGATTGTTCATCAATACTAGTTAAAACAGCACAAGTATCAGCATCAAAACCACCACCTGATGCTCCTGAATAACCGATATTTTTAATAGTATTTCTTACAACTGAAGGGATATCTACATAACAATCAGATGTAATTTCACCGCAAACTAGAGCCATACCTGTAGTAACAGTAGTTTCAGCAGCAACACGTGATTGCGGGTATTTTGTTAAAAACTCGTCCAAAATTGCATCAGAAATCTGATCGCATACTTTGTCGGGGTGTCCTTCTGTAACAGATTCAGAAGTAAATAAAAAGTTTTTTGGTGTCATTTCAATTTCTCCTTAATTTGTTTTTGTACCGGCCGGTAAGTTTTTTAATTCCAACCCGGCCACATCATTAAGTACCAGTTTACACCCAAAAATTTTTAAAATCAAATAATGTATTAATATTTATTAAACTAAATTACACCGACTTAGCAATATACATTTTTTTAACAATAAGTTTTAATGATTCAATAAAGAATGATTATCATGGGAGGTAAATTTATGTTTTTCAATGTACTAAAAATTAAAGATTTAGTTGACATAGGTGAGAAAAAATTTGAAAGAATTCCATTAATGGAATCACAAAATGGCAGCCTTAGTGCAGTTGCCATAAAAAAAGACGAAATAATTGACACTCATACATCAGATAATGATGCAGCAGTTTATGTGTATGATGGTGAAATCGAAATTCATTTTGATGCCGAAAAATTTAAAATTGAAAAAGGAGAACTACTTATGTTCAAAAGAGACAAAGAGCACAAAGTCATTGCTCTTAAAGACAGTAAATTTCTCCTTATAAAAATTTAATGCTAAATTTCATAAGAAACACAAACAATAAATGTTGAATTTAAAACACTAATTATTGACCAGCGTAGAGGTTTAATTTGCAACTTTGCAAATTCTTCTTCTAGTTGGTCACTTTTCAATGGAGGTTTTATATTTATATTAATATTTTTCGAAATTATCATAAAAAAATAATATAAAAAAAATAATATAAAAACAAAATTATAATAAAGAATTTTTCAATATTGAATATTTTCTTAAAATGATTTATAATTAAAAAAAAGGAGGATATTCATGAAAACATTGATTAATAAAGAATTCCCTCCAGGGGGGGGGGGCTTTAGTAGGCAAAATAGGCTATTATACTGGGTTTTAGCACATCCTCCTCGTTCTAAGGCTTTTACTCTTGCTGAAGTACTCATTACTCTTGGTATTATTGGCGTTGTTTGTGCTCTTACTTTGCCAGGTATTATTCAAAAAAATCAAGAACGTATTTGGCTTAATCAATTTAAAGCC
>CALUTP010000034.1 GCA_944323725.1 Candidatus Gastranaerophilales bacterium
AGCATAATTCGGTAGTATTCATTTGTGGTTAAAATTCTATTAAATGTATTTTCACGTTTTGCTAGATATATTGTGTTTTTTGTAAAGTAACCATTGTTTATGCCACCATATGCACATAATCCAACAGCTTGTCCTTCAAGATTATCTGTAAATTCTACACTAATATCTGCAGATTCTGGACTTTTTACAAATATAAAGTTTACAACACCATTAGATGCTGAGGCCCATTTATTAAAAGCTTTTTTCATTGTATATTCTTCAGGGTTTTTTTCTATATAAACTCTTATAGGCATTTTTTCCCAGTGGGGTCCAGTCATTGCCATACATATTTGCATTGTAAGCATAAATATAGTAGGCAAAAGAAATAATAATATTTTTTTCATAACTCTCAAATCTTTTCTTAATACACTTCTTTATTATTATTAAAATTTTTAAAAATGCATGTCAAATGATGGCGGCATTCCGTTAATCTTTTCATCTTCCATACGCATTGCACTTCCTATAGTAAAGCTTTCTGCAAAGGCTTTATTAATTTGGAAATTAATATCACCATTAAATACCTGTTCATTTTCTTCAAGGAAGTTAAATAATGGTTCTACAGGAGAAGCAACTATATTAGTAAGGGTTCCTTCTGCGAGTTTTAATGTTCTATCCCCTATTTCCGGAACTTTTACGTTAAAACCAAATGGTTTATATGGTCTATTAAATGATGCACCTGTTTCTGTCATCTTTTTATACCCTTATCTTTTTACTAAGAACATTAAGGGTATCGGCTATTTTGTCATAAAAGTTTAAGCTTTTACATTAAAGTTTTACAATTGTTAATATTATATTCTATTATTTTTTCTGTTTCTTTTATATTTTGGTTTTGTTTTTGGGGAATGCTTTTCCATAGCTTCTATTAAGTTTTTGATTGGGGTGATATCAATTTTCTTTCCACTTTGTTCTTCGAACGTTTTTACCTGAGCAACAACATCTTCTATGGTTATTTCACCATTTCTAACTACTTCAAAAATTTCATTGAAATATTTTTGTGGATTTTCTTTATTATATCGGTTTAATACAACGCTCATATTTCTATTTGATCTTACATAATTATTATCAAAGGCGCAGCTTAATGCGTAATTCCCCATTATATTTTTACCGCTATCAAATTTTGTTTTCATATGTTCTATTGTAACAATTGAAGGAAAAAGCAGGTTATGACCTATTTTTTCTGATGATGCGGATTCGTGTTTTGCAATAAATGAATATGGATTATTCATTGAAGTCGGTAATAAGTATGTAAGTTGCATCATTTCTTTTTTCAAAGTTTCATCTGGGAGATTTTCTAATGCTTCATTTAGGTCATATCGGAATGTTTTATTGCTAAATGGTACTTTTACAGGTAAGCCAACTACTTCATTTTCTGCTTTATTACACAATTTAATAATATCGTTTCTATTTAATTTTTGCCCTATTCGTTTTATTTCATTAATTATATGAAGCATAACTTCGGTTTTAGTTTCTTGTATTGGAATTATATTGGTATTTTTATTATATATTTTATTTCTATTGAATATTTTATTTAATAAATTTTCAGGGATTTGTGCTTCTTTATCTTTAAAAACAGGATGGTTTAAGTGATTAGCATAACCGAGCATAGTAGATACCAGTCTGTCATTATCTATGGTTTTGGACATATTTTTTAGCATATAATTAAATTCTTTTCCACTAAATTCGTTGATGTATGCTTTATCGCTTAATCTATAATTTTGTATTTGCATAAATTTAGTAAATTTTACTTGATATTCAGGGGGAAGAGCTTTTGCTTTTTTGTGTAATTTTTCAAATAGTGGGGTTTGTGATTTTCTTAATTTTTTAAGAGCTTTTGGATATAAATCTTGTATAACCTGTTCAAGAGTTGTTTGAGGAGATTTTTTTGCATATGCTGAAATTATTCTAAATACAGTTTTATGAGTTCTGTGCATTGAAGGATAAAATTCTTTTGTTTTGTTTATAAATGTTTTGATAGAACCGCTAAAAATACCACTTTTTTGAAGTTTATTCAATCTATCTTCATCTACTAATACTTTATTACAGTATATGCAGTGCATTGTTCGTTTTCTTACAAGAGCTTTAAATCCTGATTGACTTTTTATTATTCTTGCCCCAAATGTTATATTTGTATTTTGGAGTGGATTTATTGTGTTACTTTTTATAAATATATCTTGTTCTATTGGACTTTGGATATACTTTTGTTGAATATTAAAACAATTTTTGTGATAGTAATTCTGTTTTACGTTATCTATATTAAAGCTATTTATTCCAAAAATTTTCATATTATATAAAATCCTTTTTATAAAAAAATTTGACAGTTCGTAAAGAAACGTAACTGTCAAATTTTTAAGTTTAACCCATAGGTGGTGGCTGAATGTACAGTGGTTTTAATTTGAGCCAGTCACCATCAGAATTCTTGAGTTTTTCAATTCCTAGTTCTAATAAAATTTCACCTAGTGGTAATGGCTTTTCTTGATAGGAATTTCCCCCTAAAAGTGGTTTAAGTTTATTATCTGTAATAATATCATATGTGTTATTTTCAATAATCTGTTTTACATCTTCTAGTTGGACTGCACCTTTTATTTTATTATCGCAGTATAGATATGCAGAATTCTTTCGAGCATCAAGTGCAACTAGAGGATTTTTACCTGCAGCTTTTGCAAGTATTTCTAATGATGAGATTCCTATTACTTTTTTATTTAATTGTTGAGCCATTACTCGCGCAACTGTTGTGCAGGCTCTTATTCCTGTAAAACTGCCAGGCCCTATGTTAGTTATAATAACATCAAGATTCTCTGGTTTTATATTATTTTTGCTTAATATTTCTTGTAGTGTTGATATTAAAAATGCGGAATGATATTTCCCTCCTTGATTTTCAATAACAACAGAAGAAAGTACTGCATTGTCCTCTTTAAGAACTGCATACATCTTATCTAGACAAGTATCAAAAGCTAATATTTTCATTTTATTTATTTAATTCCTCTATAATTTTAATATTATCATGACCAAAGCCTTCAAATGAATATTTTCTTTCTTCATTGTCACCATATGTAACATTTATTTTTATATGATTAAACGGGATTTCATCTTGAGAAAATTCTGCCCATTCTACAAAAGTTACTTGATTCCCTTCAGAATATTCCCTTAGCTCATCTAGTATTGTTTTAACCCCTTCATTTTCTAGTCTATATAGGTCAAAATGATATACTGGTATAATTCCGCTATGGTATTCATTTAAAATCACAAAACTCGGGCTTGTTACTTTTTCTTTAACATCGAGAGCATCAGCTACGAGTTTTACAAATGCAGTCTTACCAGCACCGATTTCTCCATATAAGCTGATAAAACATCCCTTTGTTATTAATTTAGCAAATTTTTGAGCTAAATGTTTTGTATCATCTAATGATTTGCATATTTTTTCGTATTTCATAAATTTCCCTTTTATATAAAATGTTATTATGATTTATAAAGTATAACTTGATTTCTCCCTTTAGCTTTAGCCTCATATAGAGCTTTGTCCGCATTTTTTAGAAGTTCATTATCTTTTCCAATGTATTTATAGACACCTAAGCTTATTGTAACTTGAATATTGCGATTTTCACTCTCAGAATTAACTTTAGTAAGGTCAATAACTTTATTTGCAACAGCTTTTCTAAGACGTTCGGCTACCATTACAGCCTCATCTTCCTGAGTGAAAGGTAGCAGTATTGCAAATTCCTCACCTCCATATCGTCCGGCAATATCATATTCCCGAAGTTGTGAGCGTATTATTTTTGACACTGTTTTTAATACTAAATCCCCCGCAGCATGACCATATGTATCATTTACCTGTTTAAAGTAGTCAATATCGATCATAATTGCACAAAGTGAAGTCTTTTGACGCTTTGCGCTGGATATTTCTTGTTTAATACGTTCTTCTAGTTGTCTTCGGTTGTAAAATCCAGTGAGTGCATCAAGTGTAGCATGTTTTAAAATTTCTGCATAGACATTTGCTCTATTTATTGTGGTAGAAGTCTGTGATGCAATTTGTTCAAGGTAGGAGATATCTTCTTTATTAATAGTATTTTCCATACTTTTCGAAGCAATAGCTCCAAGCAGTGTGTTTTCATTTACAAGTGGAAAAATTCCTATTTTTTGATCTTCTGTTATTGTATATCCTGATTTTGCTGTAATTTGGACTATTAGTTCCTTAATCCTTGTGTCATTACAGGCTGATGGCCATTCAAGTTTTAATTTGCCGTTTTCTTTCAAAAATATGTAAATAAGCTGGTTTGAAATAAGTTTATCTATTATTTCTCCGATAATTGGAATTATATAATTGAGTTCATATTGAGTTTCAATAATTTTTGCAATATTCTTCATTGCATCGTGAAATTCAATACTCTT
>CALUTP010000035.1 GCA_944323725.1 Candidatus Gastranaerophilales bacterium
TTGCTCTAAAATTTGCATCAGCCCTCAATTTTTTGCAGAATTTCATCAGAAATATCGAAGTTTGCATATACATTTTGAACATCATCATGTTCTTCTAATTTATCAAGAAGTTTCATTATCTGCTCAGCAGTTTTTTCGTCGGTAACTTCAATTGTATTTTGAGGTATTCTAGAAAGTTCTGCAGAGCTGCTTTTGAAGCCTTCTTTTTCTAATCCTTCAACGACGTTTTGAAAACTTTCGACTGTTGTCAAAACTTTATACTCACCATCTTCATCAGTTACATCAAGTGCATCAAGATTAATTGCGGTTTCAAATAATTTTTCAAAGTCGATATTTTCTTCTGAAAAAGTAATGACCCCTCTTTGGTCAAACATCCAGCCAACGCAACCTGTAGCACCTAGACTCCCATTATATTTGGTAAAAAAGCTTCTTATATCCCCAGCTGTTCTGTTTCTATTATCAGTCATAGCCTCAACAACAACAGCTACACCTCCAGCAGCGTATCCTTCATAGGTTAATTCTTCGTAATTGTCAGCAGCCCCAGCTCCAGCACCTTTTTCTATAGCTCTTTTAATATTATCATTTGGAAGCCCTGCAGCTTTTGCTTTTTCAATAGCAGTTCTAAGTCTAAAATTTCCAGCAGGGTCAGACCCTCCGAGTCTAGCAGCTACTATTAATTCTCTAGAATATTTTTGAAATACAACTGCACGTTGAGAGTCGACTTTTGCTTTTTTATGTTTAATGGTTGACCATTTTGAGTGTCCTGACATATTTTTAATCCTCTTTTATCTATATCCCTATATCATTAGCTTATCAAAAACATGCAGGAGTGTAAAGTATAATGGTTTAATCTTAATTAGTATATGGATTACTTAGCACTATTTAAAAAATCTTTCCAATATGTACCTTCTCCATCCGGATTTTTGTTGGTTAGGGCATATGTTGCACATCCATATTGGTAATATGCGTTATTATTTATTTCACATTTATCTACAAAGAAATTATTGGCTACGGATGTAGTATTTGTTGTATTGTTTTTATTATATTGTCCCATAGGGAGAACTATTCCTTCTCTAGAAAATGTGAATTGAAATATATCAATTCCAAATCTATTTGGCTTTTTTTCTCCATTTATATCTACGCAGACAATTGGACCATTGTTTCCGGTAGCCGGAGGATCGTTAAAGGCATAAATTCGGCCAGCAACATCTGATCAAAACCAGAAACGTTACAAATCATTTTTGCTTTATTAGAACCTTTTATTGCATATATGGGATATGGCATAGTTGTTATAAACGAGTTTTCTTCATCTTTATCATTATATACCCAGTCATCAATAATTGAAACTCCTTTCATGTGTTTAGGAAATTGTGATAAAAATTTAGGTAATCCAGATGTTTCGGTAAATTCTGGTACAGAAATACCATTATCATTGTAGAATAATCTTGCGACTTGATTAAGCTCAGAATAAGTTTTTTTAAATTGTGTTTGTAATTCGTTATTTTGTGTATTATTCATAAGTGTTGGTAATGTCATAGCCGCAACAACACCAATAATTCCAAGTGTAATTAATACTTCAGCAAGAGTAAATGCTTTATTCTGATGGGATAATCCCAAAAGGCTGAAAACAGGTGCCTTAAACCTAGTTAAGCCCACCCCCCTTTTTTAGTTTTTCTGCTATAATTGCATTTTGCATATAATATCCTCCTTTTCTATCTTTTAATATAATAACATATATTTTATATTTTTTCAAATTTTTGATAGAAATTTTTATTCATCTTTTAATATAATTTTTGTTTCCATTGTATTTTCAATTAATTTAATAAAATCAGAAAATGTTAGTCCAAAACCTTCGGATATTCTTTTTAGGGTTGTAAGCTGAGCTTCTCTTTGACCATTTTCAATGCGGCTCAGGGTTGCACATGGTATATCGTACTCATACGCAAACATCCTAAGGCTTTTTCCTGTGTTTTTTTTTCGGATTTCCCTTAAGGCTTTTCCAAATTGTATTCGATATTCTTGTACTTTATCCATTTATTTTCCATAGTATTTAACACTTGCAATAGTAAAAATATAATGTTATACTTATAAACACATGTTTCTATGTGGAAACATATAAGGAGGTAATGATGAAAAATACAGCATTTACATTAGCTGAAGTATTAATTACATTAGGGATAATTGGTATTGTTGCGGCTATGACTTTGCCGGCTATAATCTCCAAAAAACAAAGTGTTGAAACTATTACAAGACTAAAAAGATCTTATTCGATTTTAAGTCAAGCATTTAAAATGGCAGAAGTTAAGAATGGTACGATTGATAGTTGGACTGAGTGGGATGATGCAGAAGAAATTATTAATAAATATTTAATTCCTGAAATAAAGGGTGCAAAATCTTATGGTAAAGCTCAAAATAGCGTTTTAGCTCTTTGTTACGACGAAAATTCAAAATTACATAGTAATGCGAATGTTTTATTTCAATACTCCTGGATGGATGGTGTACATATTTCGTCTCCATTTTTTACAGAGAAAACAGCTTCTTTTTTGTTGCAAGATGGCAGCTGTATTGGTTTAAATCCTAAAGATGTAGAAGTATATGTTAATAATGTATTTGTAGATGTAAATGGTCCAAAACCGCCTAATATTGCAGGTGAAGATTTATTTTTCTTTACTATTGATAATAATGCATTGCGTCCATATGGCTATAATTGGAATTATGAAGATATGATATCCTCTTCTGTAACAAATGCTTGTAATCGAAAATCATTTCATGGTGGTTTTGTTTGTGCTGCAAGAGTAATTAGTGATGGCTGGCAGATTAAATATTAATTAAAGATTAATTTAAAATAATTTTGTTGAAAAAAACGTTAAAATAATTATATAAATCAATAAGAGTTTCACAATCATATTTGAGTGAAAGAATATTTTGAATGGAGTTGATTATATGGTTGATTTTAACAAATTCACAAATTATTCTCAGGAAATTTTATCAGCGTCAGGTGCATTGATGAATGAATATAAAAATTCAGAATTACAGCCTGAGCATATTATGCTTGCTATGATAAAAGATAATGGGATAATTAAAGATTATCTTACTGAGCTAAAGCTTTTAAATCAGAATTTTATTAATAAAATTGTTGCAAAAGTGAAATCATTCCCGACAATTTCAGGGCCACCTAATGCCGGACAACTTTTTTTAGCTAGTGATACATATAAACTGCTTGATATTGCTAAGGAACAATCAGAAGAATTAAAAGACGAATTTATAAGTATTGAATCTATTCTACTTGCAATGACAAGGCTTGATAGTAGCTCTATACAATCAGCTTTAAAAGATGCAGGAGTTAGTACAAATTCTGTTTTGAATGTAATGAAAAAAATAAGGGGAAATAAAAAAGTGGATAATAAAAATGCAGAAGAAAATATGAAAGCTCTAGAAAAATATTCAACAGATTTAACTGCACTTGCTAGAAAAGGTAAGTTGGATCCAGTAATTGGCAGAGATGAAGAAATAAGACGAATTATCCAGGTTTTGAATAGGCGCACAAAAAATAATCCTGTACTTATTGGTGAACCAGGTGTTGGTAAAACTGCTATAGTAGAAGGGCTTGCTCAGCGTATCGTAAGAGGTGATGTTCCTGAAAGCTTAAAAGATGTAAAACTCGTTTCACTTGATATGGGAGCTTTAGTCGCTGGTGCAAAATTTAGAGGAGAATTTGAAGAACGATTAAAGGCTGTATTAAAAGAAGTCGAAGATTCAAATGGTGAAATTGTTATGTTTATTGATGAACTGCATACTGTTGTGGGTGCAGGTGCTACTGAAGGTTCAATGGATGCGGGAAACCTATTAAAACCTATGCTTGCAAGAGGAATATTAAGGACAATAGGTGCTACTACAATTAATGAATATAGAAAATATATTGAAAAAGATCCTGCACTTGAAAGACGTTTTCAACCGGTATTGGTTGGGGAACCTAGCGTAGAAGATACAATTTCAATACTAAGAGGTCTAAAAGAAAAATATGAAGTCCACCATGGTATACGTATCCTAGACAGTGCACTTATTGCAGCAGCAAAACTTTCTGATAGATATATTACAGATAGATTTCTTCCAGATAAAGCTATTGATTTGATTGATGAAGCTGCATCTTCTTTGCGTATTGAAATCGATTCAATGCCGGAAGAAATAGATACACTTATGCGTCAAAAAATCCAGCTTGAGATAGAAAGGGAAGCCTTGAAAAAAGAAGATAACCCTGAAGCAATTGCTAAAATTGATGATTTGTCAAAACAAATAAATGAATATGAAGAAAAAATATCAAAATTGAAAGTTCAATGGGAAGCTGAAAAAGCTTCAATTGTAGGCGAAGCAGGGATTAAAGAAGAAATTGAAAAAGTAAAGGCGAAAATTGAAGAGGCTGAACGTAATACCGATTTACAAACTGCTGCTGAACTTAAATATGGTACATTGCTTGACTTGGAAAAACAGTTAAAATCAGTACAGAATAAGGAAAAGAGTTCTAATCAACTGTTAAAAGAAGAAATAGATGAGGATGATATTGCGGAAGTAGTAAGTAAGTGGACAGGTATTCCAGTATCAAAACTAGTTGAAAGTGAAACGTCTAAGCTAATAAATATGGAGGAACTTTTGCATAAACGGCTAGTTGGACAGGATGAAGCTGTGGAAACGGTTTCTGATGCAATTCGTAGAGCTCGTTCAGGCCTGAAAGATCCAAAACGACCAATTGGAACATTCTTGTTTTTAGGCCCTACTGGTGTAGGTAAAACTGAACTTGCTAAATCTCTTGCAGAATTTATGTTTAACGATGAAGATGCACTTATAAGAATTGATATGTCTGAATATATGGAAAAACATAATGTATCAAGGCTTGTGGGTGCTCCTCCAGGATATGTTGGGTACGATGAAGGTGGGCAACTTACTGAGGCTGTACGTAGAAAACCATATTCAGTAGTTCTTTTTGATGAAATCGAAAAAGCTCACCCTGATGTGTTTAATATAATGTTACAAATTTTTGATGATGGACGTCTTACTGATTCAAAAGGTAGAACTGTTGATTTTAAAAATACTTTAATTATTATGACTTCTAACATAGGAAGTGACATCATTCTTGAAGATTCTTTGAAATCAATAGGTTCAGAGCAAAACTTTGAAGCTACAAAAGATAAAGTTATTGAGGTGTTAAGAAGTCGTTTTAAACCTGAATTCTTAAACAGAATTGACGAAACTATTTTCTTCAAAGCGCTTACATTACAGCAGTTGTCACATATTGTTGACTTGCAAATGGAATACTTGAGAAGATTGCTCAAAGATCAGGAAATTGAGCTTGAAATAACTGATGATGCTAAAGAACTGCTAGCTACAAGAGGATTTAACCCTGTATATGGAGCAAGACCTCTTAAACGTGTAATTAGACAGTTAGTTGAAAACCCTCTTTCAAAACAAATTTTGTCACAAAAATTCTTGCGAGGTGATAAACTTATTATAGATGTGGACAATGATGAAATTGTTTTTAAAAAAGCATAATTACATAAGGCTCCCATAAGTATTAAAGGGAGCCTTTTTTTTATAATGTTATTAACTTTGCATATCTTTATGCTATCCTTTATATAAAAGGATATGTGTAATTATGAAAATTGATTCAAGTGGCAATAATTTAAATTTTGGCTGGCGGTATGGTGCTCACAAAGAGATAACTTCTTTAGCTGTTGAAAGTGTTTCAAATCTCAAAAAATATAAAAATATTCTTGTAGAATTTGCACAAAAACCTGATTTTGATGAGAAAGGATTTAAAGGAAATAATCATTTCTATTATTCTCCAAAAGTCCTACGTCCTCGAGAAAGCTTTATGGATATTATTTTTCGTAATAATGCTGGGGCAAAATTTGCAGAACATATGTATGAATTTAATAGGTTTGTAGAAAAAGACAAATCAAAAGCATTAGAACATGCTGGAAGAGCTTTACATTTTTTGCAGGATGTAACCCAGCCACAGCATACAGAAAGAGGAACTGTTTATCGAAAATGGCGAGATTTAAAGCTGCATAAAGAATTTGAAGAGTTTGCATATCAAAACCAAGATGCTTTTATAAAAAATGCAAAACCCTCTGATATAAAACTTGAATCTGATGAAATTTATGAACTTTTTAATAAGTCAGTTTCAATATCCGAAAATGGTAAGCAAGTTAGAAAAGATAATAAAAATGCTTGGTATGAAATAGCACAGACTGGAATCTCAAATGCAATACAGGTTACAAAGATTTTCTGTGAATATATAGCATCTCGTTTATAATATGGTTATATATCCATCCATATATTATAAATTGGTGTATCTTTATCTTTGCGAATATCGATTTCTTTTCCTCTGACTAGGACTCCAAAGTATTCAAAAAACCTTATAAATTTTGGATTTCTATTTTTTAATTCATCAAATCCATCAATTGTTAGATTAGAATTGATTATTATATTTTTACCGTCAGGTTGATGAAGTATAAATTTTCTAAATTGAATTACTGCATTATCTGCCATCCAGCCGTTATCCTGGACATAATCTACAATTCCAGTAACAGGAGTGTTAGCTTTTATTTTTAAATTATTCGAGTTATATTCTCGTTTTGTTTTGAACTTAATTTTATCTCCTGGTTCAATAGCGTCATAGGCAGTTGAAATATTTTCATCAGGACAAATTTTTATTGGTATTTGATTTCCGTATGAAGAGCTTGCAGATATTATTAAAATTAAGGCTAAAAGTAATATATTTTTCATAATTTATTTCTCCAAATATAAAAGGAAAATATCTTTATCAGGAATCAATGTAACCTCTCCGCCTCTCATCCACATTGGCGGGATTAGGGTTGTTTCATTGAATTCCATTAACTGATTATGCTGATTACCTTTTGCATAAATCATTCCTTTTAGTTCAACACCATCATTTGTTTTAAATTGTTCAATACTAATAACAGCTTCTTTGCCAGCGAATCCGTTTGCTTCATAAAAAGTTACTATACCAGATATTTTTTCGCCTTGCTTAATTTTAGGATAATTACTTTTTATAACTTTAAAATATGTTTCATCACCTTCTTGAATTTTATCGTTTGCAGTCGTAAATTTTTCGGATGGTGTGACTTTAATAACATATTCAGCTGCAAAAGAACAGTTTCCTAATAAAATTATGGATATTAAGAATAATTGTTTAATCATAGTTAAATATCTTCATCTTTTTGGAAGTTACGGCTTTTTTCTTTAGCTTCAAAACCTTTTATTTCTTTGTCCATTGCATATTTGAAGTTTTTATAATATAAATTTCCGCTCATATCAGAATTTAAATATTGAGGATATTTTTTGTAGATATATTTATACATAGCCATTACTCTTTTAGAACCTTTAGGGTGAGTAGATGCAAATCCCCAATCCCACATAGGCTCATCATAGAGTTTAGTTGCGACAATTATTGCAGCTAATGGATTATATCCAGCTGTTACCATATAATCAATACCTTTTAAATCAGCTTTAATTTCATAGTTTTTAGAATTTATATTCATAGCTAATAATTTTATAGGTCCGCCGTAAGATTCTACAGTATGAGCAATTTCATGAGACACAACTGCTGCAAGTTCATCATCACTGTCCAAATAAGGAAGTATTCCTGCATATATTGTTACTGTTTTATAAAACTTGTTAGAATTTGCATTGATTGTTGTAGTGCTTCTATTCATTACAATAGGGACTCTTTTAGCAATTTTATTTTTGTATAAAATTTTGTGTCCTATGTTTAGAACTTTTTGTTCATCTTTTCCATTTTTTTCCCAAAAATTATCCATGTTTAAGTTTGTTTCTACGTACATAACATCAGCAAAGCTTGCAGTACCTAGCAATAGCACTCCTAATATCACTAGAAATTTTTTCATAATAACTCCTTTTTCCCTTAACTCCGAATTTTATTTTACTATATAAAAATTCTTTATCAAGCGTATGTAAAACTTTTATAAGGATAGTTTAATTTCAATTTTTCAATGCTATAATGTCCATATAGTTTTGATAATTTGATTGGAGAGATGATATGTGCGGAATAGTAGGATATACTGGATATAAATCTGTTGTAGATATATTAATTGATGGACTTAAGCAATTGGAATATCGAGGATATGATTCTTCTGGAGTCGCTGTAAAGTGTGGAGATGATATAAAAGTATACAAGGCAGAGGGTAAGTTAGAAAATTTGTCTAAGGTATTAAGTGGACATGTCAATGAATTTTCATCTGCGACATGTGGTATTGGGCATATTCGCTGGGCAACACATGGTGCACCTACTGTATTAAATGCACATCCGCATACATGTACATGTGGAAGGCTTGTTATTGTCCACAACGGGATAATAGAAAATTACAAAGAACTAAGGTCGCAGTTAGAAAAAGAAGGATGTACGTTCCGCTCACAAACTGATACCGAGGTAGTTGCGCATTTAGTTGCAAAAAAATATGCTCTTACAAAAGACCTAACAGAAGCTGTTAGATATGCTACAAAGGAGTTAGAAGGAGCATATGCTCTTTGTGTAATGCACAATGATTATAAAAATACAATTGTTGCAACTAAAAGGAATGCCCCGTTATTAGTTGGTGTTGGTGATTGTGAATTCTATGCGGCATCAGATGTTCCTGCAATTATTAAATATACTAATAAGGCAATGTATTTAAATGATAATGAAATAGTTACATTAACTCCTGATAAAATGGTTTTAATTGATTCTGAAGGCAACGAGCTTAAGCAAAAGATTGAAACTCTTCCTTGGGAGCCAATAGCTTTAAGCAAAAGAGGCTATAAGCATTTTATGCTAAAGGAAATCCATGAACAGCCAGATGTTATAAGAAATATTCTAGTAGGAAAACTTCATGCCCCTGATGAGAGTATAGTTTTGAATGAAGTTAAATTGAATAAAGAAACTTTGAAAAACCTTAATAGAATACAAATTATAGCTTGTGGAACCTCTTTGCATGCAGCTATGGTTGGGAAATATTTAATAGAAAATTTCTGTGGAATAGCTGTAGATGTAGAGGCTTCAAGTGAATATATTTACAGAAAAACTGTTACAGATAGTCATACTTTAGTTATTGGAGTATCTCAATCTGGTGAGACTGCGGATACTCTTACAGCTATTAAACAAGCAAAAGAGAAGGATTCTCATGCTTTAATAATAACTAACAGACCGGATTCGGCGATGGCAAGGCTTGCTGACAGTTTAATTTCAGTGAATGCAGGTATTGAAGTGTCTGTTGCTGCAACAAAATCTTATATAGCTCAATTGATGGCGTTTTATCTTTTAGCATTGTATATGGCAGAAGTGAAAGAAAGTGTTGATAAAGACACTTTGACATCATTAAAAGCAGAGATGATGTTGCTTCCTCAAAAAGTAGAAAGAATCCTTGCTCATACAGAAGATATTCAAAAGTGTGCAAGAGCTTACGCTGCGACAAAAGATTTTATTTATATTGCAAGAGGAATTAATTTCCCAACAGCTTTAGAAGGGGCATTGAAACTTAAGGAAATCAGTTATATAAATGCTACAGGCTACCCAGCAGGTGAGTTAAAACATGGACCAATCGCAATGCTTGATGAGACAATGCCTGTGCTTTCAATACTAATGCAAGGGGGAGTCTATGAAAAATTGCTTTCAAATAGTGAAGAAGCTAAGGCTCGTAATGCAAGGATGATTGCACTTACAAATTCCAATGATGAAAAGTTAAATGATTTATTTGATTATATTATAAGAGTTCCAGAAGTTCAGGAGCTATTTTCTCCTGTAATTGCAATGATACCCTTGCAGTTGCTAGCATATTATATAGCTGAATTTCTCGGCAAAGATGTAGACCAACCGAGAAATTTAGCAAAATCGGTAACTGTTGAATAATATTCTATAAAATTTTTAATAGGTACATATAGTCATACTAAACTTTACTTTTAGAAATTCAGGATTTAAATACAGGAATTATTATTCATATTTTTTATTTAGGGACTTTATTTCCAAGAGGCATATTATCCCATTCTTCTTGAGTAATTTCTCTATGCAGGTAATCCATATTTCCAGTAGTTATAATCCAAACAGCGCAACCACCACCACTATACCAACCAGAAGTTATAGCCGTAGTAGAGCAACTGTTTTTCGATAACCACCATAAATCAAAACCAGTAACAATCGGGTAATTTTTTCTAGAACTTAAACAAATAATAAAGAAGTCTTTTCCAAATTGATTAGGCCCTTTAGCCCCATTTATATCAAGATATAATTCAATCCGAAATCTTTTGTCAGCTTCATTATAAGTATATGTACTAATCCCAATAACTGCACCATTAGCAAGACTATAAATATAGTCAATTCCGTCCCAACCATTAAAATTTGTCCCAATTAATTTTCCATTTAAATCTTTGTAGTTAATAGGGAGTTTATATGTCGAGTTTTTATCATTTTGTCCAAAGTCTCTAGATGCTTTTAAGTGAGGGAATAAATAAGAAGCGACAAGAGCGGTGCCTTCTTTAGTTCTATTTTCAGGGAGTCCCCAAGTTTCAGGGAGTCCATGTTCTTGATAAGTTCTCAAATATGCTTGTGAGAGAATGGAATAAGTGGCTTTAAATTGATTAAGCCAAATACGTTCTTGATTTTTT
>CALUTP010000036.1 GCA_944323725.1 Candidatus Gastranaerophilales bacterium
TAAATTAAATTAAACATAAATTAATCATAAAGTAAAATATTTAACATATTAATGGAGTAAAAAATGATTATAAACGACCTAAAGAAAATTCTTCTTGATGTAAATGTATCACTTACCGAACTTGCAGCAGCACTCGGGAAAAGGTTAAACAAACATTATTCTATGAATAATCTATCAAACAAACTCCGCAAGGAAACAATAACCCACCGCGAAATGATAATTATTGCAGATATACTGGGTTATGATTTAAAATTTGTAAGACGTGAAGAAAAACGTTAGACTATAGCTCCATGGGAGGCATCTTGAACATTTTTTGCATATTTAGCAAGATAACCTGATTTTATTTTCGGCACAAACGGTTTTAAATTCTTTCTGCGTTCCTCAAGAACAGAATCTTCGACACAAAGCTCAATTAATCTTTTATTAATATCAATTTTTATTTTATCGCCATTTTTAATCAATGCAATAACTCCGCCATTTGCAGCTTCTGGACAGATATGACCTACACAAAGCCCTCTAGTTGCTCCTGAAAAACGCCCATCCGTAATTAGTGCGCATTTTTTACCTAAACCTTTCCCAACTAGCAAAGAAGTAGGGGCAAGCATTTCTCTCATTCCAGGCCCGCCTTTTGGACCTTCATAACGAATAACAAGCACATCCCCTTCTTTAATTTCATCTCCTTCAATTGCCATCATTGCTTCTTCTTCACTGTCAAAGGTTTTTGCTACTCCTTTAAATTGATAACATTCAGATGCAACACCGGATATTTTTACAACACACCCGTCTTTTGCTAAATTTCCATATAAAACAGCCAACCCAGCCTGGGTGTATTTGGATTTATCATAAGGAGGAATAATATTCTCGTCTGCGTAAGAATTGTCTGCGATTTCTTTAACAGTATAGCCTGAAACCGTTTTAGCATCAAATAAGAATTTTTCTAGAGATTTTTCAACCGCTGGCACACCGCCTGCATTATGAAAATCTGTCATAGTAAGACTTGACGATGGGTTAATTTTAACAATTTGGTGAATTTTACCACTCAAATCCTCAAAATCATTCAATGTAATATCCACTCCACCTGCATTAGCAATCGCAAGAATATGTAAGAATGTATTTGTAGATCCTCCAAGAGCCAAATCAACAGTAATGGCATTTCTTAAACTATCTTTTGTAATAATATTAGATGGTTTTATATCTTTTTTAACAAGATCTACAATTTGCATACCACTTTCAAAAGCGATTCGTCTTTTTTGAGAAGACACAGCTGAAGCAGAAGAACAATATGGCATACTCATCCCCATAACTTCTGTTAAACAAGCCATTGTATTTGCTGTATACATACCCTGACAAGCACCTGCAGAAGGACATGCATTCTCTTCTAAGGCAAGCAAATGTTCCTCGGTAATTTCACCCTTTCTATATCTTCCAATAGCTTCAAAGGAACCAGATGACATTGTAATTTTATTTTCACCACGACATGTTCCATCCAGCATAGGACCTGCAGTCACAATAATGGCTGGAATATTAAGTCTTAATGCTCCTATTAACATACCTGGGGTAATCTTATCACAATTAGAAAGCAAAACGATACCGTCAAGCTGATGCGCAGAGGCAACACTTTCAACACAATCTGCTATTAAATCCCTTGAAGGCAGCGAGTATCTCATACCACTATGTCCCATAGCAATACCATCACAAATTGCAGGGACTCCAAATATAAAAGATTGACCACCAGATGAATGAATACCTTTTTCAATCTGTCTTTCTAAATCTCGCATACCTATATGACCTGGAACTAAATCAGAAAAAGCACTCGCTATCCCAATAAATGGGGCATTCATATTCTTTCGACTAACACCTGTTGCCATCAAAAGACCTCTATGTGGAGTTCTTGCGATACCTTTTTTTATATTATCACTTTTCATATTATACAAACCTCAATTCTTTAAACAAATTATATATCAAACTGTTTTATTATTCTATAAATAATTTGTTTTTTATCGTAAGAAAGATTTTTTATTATCTCAAACATTTCGGTTTCAAGGGCTTTTTCATCTTTAAAATATTGAAAATCAAAAAAATCAACAGGTTTTGCCCCTAGCTTTTCCATAATTCTAAGTACAGTCTGCATTGAGGGAAAACTTTTCCCATTTTCAATATTGCTTAAAGATGATGGCTCTATGCCTATTTGTTCACAAAAATTTTCCTGAGTAAGATTATTTTTTTTTCTGATTTCTTTTATCTTTTTCCCTATAAGAATCTTATCATTATCCATATCCAGCCCTTTATTTTTATTAAGCATAACGATATTCAAAGATAATATACATAATATAAACACCATATTTTATATTGACTTTTCTATTAAACACGTTATAATATTAATGAGAAGTATATATTTTGCGGAGGTTTATAATGTTTACAACAAAAAATATAGGTTTTACATTAGCTGAAGTATTAATTACTCTTGGTATTATAGGAATTGTTGCTGCAATGACCATACCAACTGTTGTAAACAAATATAAAAAACAAGTAACCGTCGCTCATATAAAAAAATTCTATACAACAATGAATCAAGCACTTAGACGTTCTGAAGCTGATAATGGTGAATATAAATTTTGGCCTATAGGAAAAGATTATGGTAATGAAGCCTATTTTAATAAATATTGGGCTCCATACTTAAAAGGATTTAGAATTTGTAAAACTTACAAAGAGTGTAATTATAATTTACCTAATCCATTTACATTTTTAAATGGTACAAAGTCTAATGCCCAAGTAGTAAGTCTAAATGCTCGTACTACTTTTATGCTTCCTGATAGTACTGTTGTTATTAACTTTATAACTATGGGAGGTTCTGAAGAAGAAGTAGAAGAAGAAGATATAGCTAAATCTATTTTATATATTGATATTAACGGTGGGAAAGCCCCTAATATTTTTGGCAAAGATGTTTTTGTTTTTTACAGGGATAACAAAGGCCTTATCCAACCTTATGGAGTAAATAAGTCTGATAACGAATTAAAAGATAGCTGCAGTAAAAATGATGAAGGTATAACCTGCTCTGCTAAAATTATCAAAGATGGCTGGATAATTAAAGACGATTACCCTTGGTAAACATTTATAATATTCCAATTTTTATCCCACTCTATTGAACCGAATTGTTCAAGATTATGGTAATTATATGGATTTTCAATATATTGAGGATTGAACATGCCAACTGAGTTCAGACGTTTAATAATATCCGGCAAAAGCTTTGTACTTCCTGCAAGCGTCCCATCATTGGATGTAGCTTTTTTACCATCATAATAGATAGTTTCATCTGCAAATATAAATTCTTTCAAATCACTTTTTGTACAAGGCAGACAGTCACTTACAAGAATTACTTTATCTACTGGCTTACATTTAAAAAACAACCTTAGTGCATCATCTGAAACATGCACTCCATCTGCAATAATTTCTGAATACAAATTATCATAAATTAAAGCAGACATTGCAGTAGATTTTCCTCTATGCGATACTCCTTCCATAGCATTAAATGTATGCGTAGTACCAGCACATCCAGTCAAATCGCCACTCACACAATGACCTGCTTGTACTTTAACATCTTTAGAAATCAAATAATCTACCAGTCCGTCATCCAGTTCAGGCGCGAGAGTAATTATTTTTATAAAATCATCCTCTACTAATCTGTAATTATCAACATTTGGCTTTAAAAAATGTTCAGGATTATGAATTCCTTTTTTCTTTTCGTTAATAAAAATTCCCTCGAGATGAATCCCGAGAATTTTTGCCATAGCATCAGATTGCCTTTTGGAGGCGGATTTTATGACAGAAATAGCTTTTTTGATATTCTCCACACTATCGGTCACTAGAGTTGGAAAAATCCCGCCAATACCATATTTAAAGATTTCCTTAGACAAAAGTAATACATCATCAACTGAGGCTTTATTAAAGTCCACACCAAAGCACCCATGAAAATGTTGTTCTATTAATAAGGGAGTTTTCATTAGATAACACTTCCTTCAAATACTTTTCTTGCTTCTTCTCTATCATCAAAATGAATTGTACGATCTTTTAGAATTTGATAATCTTCATGACCTTTCCCTGCAATAACAACAACATCATTATTTCCTGCAATAGTTTTCAATAAAGCAATAGCATGGCCTCTATCCGGTTCTACAGTAACTTTATCCGGATTAGTTGATTTTAGCCCTGCTATTATATCTGTAATAATAGCTTGAGGATCTTCACTTCTTGGATTATCACTTGTAATAACAATTTTATCAGCAATTTTTTCAGCAATAGCACCCATTTTCGGACGCTTAGTTGCATCTCTATCGCCACCGCAACCAAATAAACAAATAAGCTTACCATCTTTTGGAGTAATCTCGCGCGCTGAATTTAGTACATTCTCCAACCCGTCAGGAGTATGAGCATAATCTACAATAACAAGCGGTTTTTTAGCGACAACCTCAAATCGTCCAGCTACACCTTTTACATTTTCTAAAGCTTTTAATGCTATAGACATATCAATTCCCATAGCAATCGATGCTGTAACTGCTGCAAGTACATTATAGACACTAAACATGCCATTCATATGAAGATTTACAGAATATTCACCATCTTTTGTTACTAGTTTAAATTCTGCACCATTCAATGAGAAATTAATATCTTTTGCTGTCACATCAGCAGCTTTTTTTACACCATAGGTATAGGTTCTTACACCTTCTGGTATGGCATTAATAAACCTTTCTGCATAGTTATCATCTGCATTTATAACTGCAAAAGGTATTTTAGGATTTTCATCACCCTCCTGAGGCATAGAATTTATAAGCCCTTTAAATAATAAAGCTTTTGCCTCAAAATAATTATCCATAGTGATATGATAATCAAGATGATCTTGAGTTAAATTAGTAAGTACAGCACCATCAAACTTACATCCGCCGACTCTATTTTGTTCCAGAGCGTGAGAACTTACTTCCATTACTACATTATCTATTTTTTCAACATCTTTTATCATTCTTAAAGTCGCCTGCAACTCAGGAGCCTGAGGTGTAGTATGTTTTGCATCGCGATATTCTCCATTTGAAGACAATTTATATCCAAGAGTACCTATAAGCGCGCACTTTTTGTTATTTTCTTCAAATATTTTTTGGATTAAATGAGTAACTGTAGTCTTACCATTAGTACCAGTAATTCCAATTAAGTTAATACCCATTGAAGGACTAGAATAAAATCTATCAGCTATATCAGCAATTTTATGACGGGTTGAGGATACTACAACTTGAGGAATTTTTCTATCTGCATCAACTTTTCTTTCAACGAGCAACGCAGCTGCACCATTTTCAATAGCGTCTTTTGCGTATTCATGCCCGTCTGTATATTCACCTGTCAAACAAACAAATATATCTCCTTTTTTTGTTGTTTTAGAATTATATGAAATCCCTGAAATTTCGACATTTTTAAAATTTATTAAATCTTTGTAATCTAAGTGTTCAATTAACTCATCTAATTTCATTATTATATCTCCTTACTAATTAGCTTTCTTAGTTACTATAACCTTATCCGGTTTTAAATTCATAATTCTAGCAACCTGAGTGGTAACTTCATGAAATACTGGGCCTGCAACTGTATTTCCCCATATAGCACCTACTTTCGCACTATCAACCATAACATATACAAGTATTTGAGGATCAGATGCAGGCAGATAGCCTATTGTTGATGTATATGTAAATGGGGTATAACCTGAAGAATTTTCTTTTGGTTTTCGTGAAGTACCAGTTTTAGCGGCAACATTATATTTATCCATTTTAATCACAGAACGACCATGATTTACACTTGCTGCAAGAAGTCTTGTCACAGCGTGGGCTGTCTCTGGAGATAGCACCTGTGTACGCTGGATTTTTAGAGCTTCTTCTTCTGGTGTATATTTTATAACATGAGGAGTAACTCTTACTCCGGCATTTGCAATTGCCTGAACTGCTGATATCATCTGCATTGCAGTGACTGAAGTTCCATACCCGTATGACATTGTAGCTAGGATACCCTGATCCCAATTACCATAATATGGTAAAAGTCCGGAGGACTCACCTGGCAAATCAATCCCAGTCTTTGCTCCATATCCAAATTTCTTGAGCATATCATAAAATTCTTTTGGCGTCATTGTTCTTGCTATATTTATCGCACCTATATTACTAGAGTGTTCAAACAAATATTCCAAAGAAATATTCCCTGGATATGGGTGGACATCATAGTCGTAATTTTTAATTTCCCAATTTCCAATAGTAGTTTTTCCAGTATCAAGAACTGTGGAATGCTCATTAATTTTACCTAACTCCATAGCACTTGCTACAGTAATTATTTTAAAGGTTGAACCTGGTGGAAATACATCAGTTAATGTCCAATTTTTAATCTGCGCTTGAGTTGCATTTTTATAGTTATTCGGATCATAAGTCGGATATACAGCATAAGCTAGAATTTCGCCATTTTTAGGATTCATTACAAGAACTGTCCCCCTTAGCGCTTCCTTTTCCTTAACCATTTTTTCAATTTCTTTTTCGCAAATATGCTGTATTGCAGCATCAATAGTTAAGGTTACATCCTGACCTTTAGGGTTAGTTGCAGTAGCTACGGGATCTGTTGTGAAATCATAAATAATTTTACCCTTTTGAGTTCTTTGGAATTTTACTTCATTTTCGACGTGTTCTAATTTATCCTTTGCTGTATATTCAACTCCATTTGCTATATCTGCATCAAAATTATAATAACCTAGAACATGAGCTGCAAGTGTACCTTGTGGATACTCTCTTGTATTTTTTTTATCAAGGCTTATAGCTCTTAAATGTAATTTTGCAATAGCTTTCGCGGTATTCCTATCTATATCTTTTTTAACAGCAATAATTTGGCTTGAACTATTTAATTTTTTCAAAAGTGCTTCTTTTGATACTTTTAAAATTGGCGCTAGTTTTTTTGCTATCACTTCCGGAGAAGATTCATCCTCATCATAATCAGCACGTCGAGCAAACACATTATAAAATACATTATCAGTAGCTAGTTTTATACCTGTGCGGTCGTATATATCACCTCTCACTGCAAAATTTTGACTTGCTCGCTGATTTCTTGCTTTAACCCTGTATTTTTTTATATCTATAACTTGAATAAAAAACAGGTGAATAATCAATGCTACAGCAAACAAAATAAATAGAATATACAACCAGCCAAGTACTCCGTCAAAACGTTTTTGCCGTTTATCAACTGTACGTTGATTTTCTGCTCGCCTTTCTCTCACTTTATCATCTCCCTAAGTATTTTAATTTTAGCATAAGGATTTTGATAAATAATTAAATATTAACTTATCTTAACGCACCATTATGATATAATATTTTTATGAAAAAAGTTTTGATAATTTTTGGCTATTTAGCTATTGCACAAATTGCATACGGACTTGATATTGTATATCCAAATTATAATAATGTAACTATAAATGCACCCTCTACATTTTTCATTGGTTCAGCTGATACTAATAAAGCACTTACAATCAATGGAAGTAATGTAAAAGTTCATCCTTCAGGCGGTTTCGCCTATGTAGTTCCGCTAAAAAACGGCCAAAATACCTTTAAAATTAAATCAGGTAAAGAAGAACTTAACTACACTATAACTAAACCTGCAGCAAATACCTCAGGAGGATATAGAAATCCTGTATTTAATGAGTTTGATAGCCTTAAGTACGCAATTGTAATAAACGAAAAGTCGCCACTTCGCTCCACACCTATTGATAGTGGCATAAACAGAATTGCACATCTGCAAAAAAATATGCCCTTAATAATTGATGGAGAACAAGGAAATTTTTATAGAGTAATTCTTGGAAGCAATAATTATGGCTGGATTGGAAAAGTTAATGTTAAAATACAAGATTCAGGCACTTCTCTCTCCGAATTAAAAGGATACGACTATATAGATACTGATGAATTTTTTATATTTGTTTACCACTTTAACAGAATGACACCATATGAACTCGTAGAAAGTAACCCTTTTTTAATGAAATTCTACAATGTAAAAGACTATCCTGATAATACTTATGTAATGGATTTTCCTGTTGAAAAATCAATGAAAAATGGAAAATTATTAGGATATAGCGGTCAATTCAGCGGTACAGATTTCATTTTAAAAATACGTAAACCTATTATTATTGATGAAAAGTATCCGCTAAAACATTTAAAAATAGCAGTAGATGCCGGTCATGGCGGCTCAGAAAAGGGAACAACCGGATGTCTTGGAGATAAAGAAAAAGATGTTATGCTTGAATATGCTAAACTTTTAGAACATGAACTCAAAAAACGAGGAGCCGAAGTCGTTATGACTAGGAATGGCGATGACTTTAAAAGTTTAAATGAACGTGTTGAATTAGCAAATAACGAAAACTCTCTAGTATTTATAAGCCTTCATGGGAATGCTTTGCCTGACGGTCAAGATCCTAACGCAAACAGCGGAACAAGCATCTATTATTATTATAACCAAGCCAAGCCTCTTGCTAATGATATAATTACAGAAATGACTACCCAACTCGGGATGAAAAATGATAAAGTAAGACAACAAAGTTTTGCAGTTGTAAGAAATACTAATGCTCTAAGTATTTTAATCGAAATCGGCTATATGATTAACCCATCTGATAATGCCAAAATGGTAACAAAAGAATTTCAAAAAGCAACAGCTAAAGCTATTGCTGACGGTATAGAAAAATTTATAAAAAATTAAAAATAAAATTCAGTTTAAAATCAGTTAAAAAAAGCGGGATTAAATCCCGCTTTTTTAAGAATTTTTGATGTAATTCAAAAGAGTTCGAACACCTGCGCCAGTAGCACCAGCAATAAATTCTTTTTGAGGTTTTTCCAGAAATGCAGTACCTGCAATATCAATATGTACCCATTTTGTATTATCTACAAATTCTTTCAAAAATACTCCAGCAATAGAAGCCCCGCCTTGACGAGAGCCTGTATTTTTCATATCAGCAATGTCAGATTTTAAGCTTGATTTATAATCCTCAAACATAGGAAGTTCCCAAGCAGGCTCTCCTGAATCATTTGCAGTCTTTATAACTCTTGAAATCATCTCATCATCGTTACCCATAACACCACTAGCTATAGTACCAAGAGCAACTACACAAGCACCTGTAAGTGTTGCAATATCAATAACTTCATCAACACCAAGCTCACAAGCATAACAAAGAGCATCTGCTAGAGTTAACCTACCTTCAGCATCTGTATTATCGACTTCAATGGTTTTTCCATTTTTTGCTCTCAAAATATCTCCCGGTTTATAAGAAGTCCCTGACGGCATATTTTCACAAGCTGCTATAATACCATGTACTTCAACTTCTGGTTCTAAATCTTTTAAAGCCTGCATAACGCCAAGAACACAAGCTGCTCCTGACATATCATCCCTCATTGTTAACATTGATGATGCCGGCTTTATATCCAAACCGCCGCTATCAAAGCAAATTCCTTTACCTATAATCGCAATTTTCTTTTTAGGATTTTTACCAGTATATTTCATATGGATAAATTTAGGCGGTCTTGCACTTCCTTTTGCAACTGCAAGATAAGCTCCCATACCCATTCTTTCTACAGCTTCTTTATCAAATACTTTTGTTTCTATACCTTCTAAATTTGACGCAATTTCTGCAAGCTTAGATGGAGTAGCGAATTCTGCAGGTTCATTAGAAAGATTTCGTGCAAATTCAAGAGCTTTACCTAATATAATACCTTCTTTAACTTCAGCTTCAGAAAATTTTGCAAAAGTAATTTCATCTAACCTTGTAGCTTTTTGAGTTTTATATTTGTCAAATGCATAATTTGCAATCATAGCACCAATTGCTGCTGATTTACCATAATCACAATTTATATCAAAATCAAAACAAGCATTTTTCGCTTGAATTTGCTGTAATTTTTTAACTGCCTTTGCAACAGCTTCTCTCATTTTATTTGCGTTAAACTCTTCTTTTTTCCCAAAACCGATAATCAAAATTTTATCAGCATAAATTTTTCCAAAAGTATGCAATAAATAAGTCTGACCAAATTTTCCTTCAAAATGATCTTTATCAATTGCATAAGTATTTGCAATATCTTGAGAAGTTTTTTCACCTTCAAATTGGTTAATTACTAGAACTTCACAAGGCAAATCATTCACTTCTTGTAACACTTTGATTTCCATAATAAATATCTCTCCTTCTTTCGCTAGAAATTATAACACTATATTTCAACTTTGTAAATTTATTTTAAGCAATAACAAATTTAATTATTTATATACATTAAGACCTATATGCAAATATTACCCCATTATAATAAAAATAAAATAAATTCAAACTCACAAATAAAAAATAGAGAAATAAATTTTAATGGCCTTATGCGACTTGACCCTAAAACATATGCACCACTAGACAGTTGGTTTTTCAGAGATTACACCACATTAAAAACGGCAACTGATGAAATAAAAAATTCATTTCCACAAGGTGCAGAAATATTGGACTACGCCTGCTCAAATGGAGAGGAAACGATATCATTAAAAGCTCTTTTACCCGATACAAAATACAAAATAACAGGGTTTGATACGAGTGAATCAGCTTTAAAACTTGCTAATAGAGGAGTTTATACCGTATTTTCCCATTGGTATGACTCATTTTTACTACCTAATACATATCCTAAATCAAAAGAAGCTCATCTAAAAAACAGCTTCTACAATATTATGGAAGAAACTTTCCCCGCACCTCAAGATAGGTTAATCAACAACAAAAAAGCATACTTTGACATAAAAAAATCAATCCCAGAATTTCTTGAAAAATTTTTCTGCATAAATTCTGAACACAAAAATTCTATAGACATAAGAAGAGGTAACATTTCCAACCTTGACAAATATAGAACCTCAAATCCTATAGGGGCAGTATTTTTTAGAAATGCATTGTATCAAATGATTGGTAATGACCTTAATGAATCAATTGAACAAAGAAAGACAACTGAATTTATTTACAACAAAAAAGATATTATTAATAATTTTGTTGATAAATTATATTCAAAATTGGATAAAGGCGGAGTTTTTGTAATAGGGGATCACATAAAAGACCATCTTTTCCTCGCAGATAAAAATACTCCTGATGATGAAATAATTTTCTTCAAAGATACTCCATTTTTTAACCCCGAAAATAAATTTCATAGACAAGCCTCATATTTGAGACTATTTAAAGAATCCCCGCTGAGGATTGCATTAGAAAAAGATAAAAAATTTAAAGCAGTAGGATTTTCAAAAACCTGGCTTGACATAGGCGGTACAAAAGTTAAAGTCCCAACAGTTTGGAAAATTTTAAAATAAAAAAATCAAAAATGTTTTTAAATTCCCTACTATACAAAAAATACATGTCATGATACTATATAAATAGATGTAGTAGTAAATATTTTTTGGAAATATATGCAATGAAGCAAAGTTGAATTAAATAAAAAGTTTCAACCCGATAGGCTATATGTATCGGGAATTGCATGTATTATAAAAAATAGAAAAGGATAAGGTATAGACTTAATGGAATTTTTATTAATTCTTGCGGTTATTGCAGTAATAGCCTTAATCGCTGTGCTGATTATCCAGCAAAACAAGATGAAAAGCGTTATCGCAGGCATCCAAAAAGATAGAGACGCTCTTGATGAAAAAGAGAAAATCTTATTCAAAGAAGCTAAAATTAAAGCTATTGAAGAACTTCAAGATGACAGAGAAAAATTAAATGAAGAAGAAAGAGAACGTAGACAAGAATTAGCAAGGTTAGAAGCTAAATTAACAAAACGTGAAGACATGCTTGAAGATAAAATTCAAGAATATACAGAAAAAGATCTCCAAGCACAAAGAAAAATTGATGAATTATTAGAAAAAGAAGACTATCTAGCTGAGATTGTTCAAAAACAAACTGCTGAGTTAGAAAGAATCGCAGGAATGACAGCAGAAGAAGCTAAAAATATGCTTCTTGAACAATTAAAACACGATTTAGCTCAAGAGCAAATGACTCTAATAAGAGAAAATGAAGCTAAAATAAAAGAAACATCTCTTGAAAAAGCAAAAGAAATTCTATCTACTACAATGCAAAGATGTATGATAGAACAAGTCGTAGAAACAACAGTTTCCGTAGTAGCTTTGCCAAATGATGAAATGAAAGGCCGAATAATTGGTAGAGAAGGCCGTAATATTAGAGCACTGGAAACTTTAACCGGCGTTGATTTAATTATTGATGATACACCAGAAGCTGTTGTATTATCAAGTTTTGATCCTGTACGCAGAGAAGTAGCTAAGTTAGCTCTTGAAAAACTTATCGTTGATGGACGTATTCACCCTGTCCGAATCGAAGAAATGGTTGAAAAAGCAAATGAAGAAATTGAAAAGAAAATATGGACAGAAGGTGAAAATGCCGCTCTTGATATGGGTGTTATGGGGTTAAATAAAGAACTCATAAAAACATTAGGTCGATTATATTATAGAACAAGTTATGGTCAAAATGTACTAAAACACTCACTAGAAGTAGGTCATATTGCAGGAATGCTTGCAGCAGAGCTAGGTGCAAATGTTGCCATAGCAAAAAGAGCAGGACTTCTTCATGATATAGGAAAAGCTGTTGACCAAACTCAGGAAGGAACTCATATCCAACTTGGAGTTGAACTGGCTGCAAGATATGGTGAAAAACCTGAAGTTATACACGCAATTGAAGCTCACCATGATGACGTCGTCGCCAATACAATAGAAGCTGTATTGGTAAAAGTTGCTGATGCAATTTCAGCTGGCAGACCTGGTGCAAGACGTGATACTTTGGAAATATACATCAAACGTCTTCAAAAAATTGAAGAAATTGTTAACAGCTACAGCGGGATCAAACAATCTTTTGCAGTACAAGCTGGACGTGAAGTTAGAATTATTGTTCAAGCTGAAATGTTTGATGATTTAGCATCACAAAGACTAGCTAGAGATGTTGCAAAACGTATTGAGGATGAACTTGATTATCCTGGACAAATAAGAGTAACAGTTGTCAGAGAATTTAGAACAACTGAAATTGCAAAATAATCGGATTATACAGAAAAGGCTATTGAAAAGCCCTAAAGCTGGGGCAGATAGAAAATTTGCTCCAGCAGAGCCTAATCCGAACCTAAAAGGATTTAAAACAGATGGGTGATGATAAAATAAAAATTTTATTTTTTGGAGATTTGGTAGGCAAACCCGGACGGTTTGGAATAAGAGATTACCTATCTCAACTTATTAAAAAGCCTGATTTTATTATAGCAAATGTTGAAAATGCATCACACGGTTTTGGTCTTACCGAAAAAAATTATAACGATATATCAGGATATGGTGTTGATTGTATGACTTCTGGCAACCATATCTGGGATAAGAGAGATATTTTTACCTACATCGAAAATGCGCCTAAATTACTTCGTCCAATAAATTATCCTGCAGGAACACCTGGTAATGGCGCTGGAATTTTTGAGACATCAAAGGGGATAAAAGTTGGAGTAATAAATATTCTTGGTCGAGTATTTATGAATTTAGTCGATTCTCAATGGGAAATTATTAAAACTGAAATTGAAAAGATTAAACAAATTACCCCTATTGTTATAATTGATTTCCACGCAGAAGCAACTGCTGAAAAAATTTGTTTTGCAAAATACTGTTCTGAACTTGGAGTTAGTGCATTTTTTGGAACACATACCCACGTACAGACTGCTGATGAAAGTATTATTAATCACATGGGATATATAACAGATGCCGGTTTTTGCGGGGCAAAAGACGGTGTAATAGGAATGGAATATTTAACATCTTTAAACAGATTTTTAACTGGTATCCCAGAGCGTTATGAGGTAGCTGACAGCGAAATTACCCAAATAAATGCGGTAGAAGTCGAAATAGAAATAAATACTGGATACGCTGTTGCTATAAAAAGAATTTTTTGTAGTAGAAATAATAAAAAAGAGGAAGAAAGTCAATGAAAACAGATTTGCACATTCATACCTATTACTCGGACGGTGTGTTTTCGCCTGAAAAAATAGTTGATACCGCAATGGATGTTGGACTGGAAGTTATTGCACTAACAGATCATGATAATGTTTTATCTTATAAAGTTGCAAAAGACTATCTAAAAAAAGAAGAAAAAGAAGATAAATTAAAAATTATTCAAGGTGTAGAAATCAATACTCTATATAAAAATTATGAAATTCATATTTTGGGGTATTTTATGGATACGGCTAATAGTGATTTTCAAAATCTCTTAAAAGTCCAACAACAAGCAAGGGTAAAACAAACAAAAGAAATTATTGCACTTCTAAGTAAAAAAGAAGGTATAAAAATTAAATTTGAAGACATAAAAAAACAAGTGGCAGAAGGCGGTAGTATAGGACGCCCTCACATAGCTAAAGCAATTACTAATGCAGGAGGTACAAGCAATGTAATGGAAGCATATGCAAAATATATTCACGATGAGTCCCCTGTATATGTACCAAGAAAAACAGTAACACCTCAGGATGCTGTAGAAATAATATATGATGCTGGAGGAATTCCTGTAATTGCACACCCTCATGATCTTGATATTGCTGAGAGCCTTATTAAAGAATTAATGTCTTACGGACTACGTGGAATAGAAGCATATCATAGGAAACATTCTCCTGCTTGTGTTGAATATTTTTCTTCTATGGCAGAAGAATTAGGGCTTATCGTAACTGGCGGATCTGATTTCCATGCACCAAACATTATGAACGGTCAGATTATACTCGGTAAAAACTTTGTTCCCGATTGGATTTATGATAAATTACTCCAAGAAAAGAAACAAATTGATCTTGCTTAATATGAGGGATTAAATGAGAAATATAACCTGGAAAGCTGAATATTCAATTACACTTATAGTAATATTTGCAATATTTCTAATGCTTGTACCAACATCATTAGGTTCAACAGTTCAAGCAAAATTTGTCACAAAATGGGATGATTGCTTTTCAAAACTGTCATATGCTAAAGATGTCATTAGCAAACATGAACAGGAAGATATCCTAAAAAGTTTTAAAAGAGCTAAGACTCCAAACGAAAGAGAAGATTTAGTACTTGAATTAATGAAACCATACTATAGACTTAATGAAAATAAATTTCCAAAACCTTATAAAATAAAATTTATGAATAAAATGGAGGTACCTAAAAACAGTCCTTACTATTTTAAAGATATTTATTATGCAGATAACAATATAATAGTTGGATTAAAAGATCTATCGGATGATGAGAATAAGGAACCGATGTTTTTTATGATGTTTGATATGAATGGGAAAATACCGCCAAATATTTGGGGAAAAGACATCTTTGGGGCTCGAATCTTTGATGATAAAGTAGAAGCTTTTGGAACAAATCTTACATTACAAGAACTTCAAGATGATTGCTCTAAAACAGGAACTGGAGTTAATTGCTCATATTACTATTTAATTGGAGGCGACTTTGCAGACTAAAAAAAGAGTATGTATATTTTGTTCATCCTGTAATTATTTAGAAAAAAGCTATTATGACGCAGCTGAAGAATTTGGCAAATTAATTGCACAAAATGGTTTTGATATGGTATATGGAGGAAGTTCACTTGGAATGATGTGGGCTTGTGCAAAAGAAGTTAAAAAAAATGGTGGAGAAATAATCGGAGTAATGCCCAAAAAACTTCATGATATGGGTGTATATACTGATGAATGCATTAACTTAACAGTAACTCCTTGTATGCGAACTAGGAAAGCTAAAATGGATGAACTTTCCGATTGTGTAGTAGCTCTTGCTGGAGGATTTGGAACACTTGAAGAAATATCAGAAATGATTGTTCAAAAACAGCTCGGTTATAATAATAAACCCGTTGTATTTTTGAATACAAACGGGTTTTACAATAAACTTATTGAATTTTTTGAAAATATTATTTCCGAAAATTTTGCAAATGCTTGTGCTTCCAAATTATACTACATTGCTCATACTCCCAAAGAAGCTGTTAATTATCTAATAAATTACAACTATTCAGCTCCTAGTGTTACAAAAGAAGAAATTTACGCTAGGAAACACCCTAAGCCTCAAATTAATATTTAAGCATTGAGACAATCTTCCCGCTAGAAGTAAGTTTTTCTCTACCATTTAATGCCTCTAATTCAATTAAAAATGCAATACCAACAAGATTAGCTCCTGTTTTTTTAACTAATTTACATGCAGCCTCAGCAGTACCACCTGTTGCAAGCAAATCATCTACTATCAAGACATTTGCACCCTGAGGGAATGCATCTTTATGTACTTCAATTTTATCAGTACCATACTCTAGTTCATATTCCTGCGAATATGTCTCCGCTGGAAGTTTATTTGGCTTTCTGATAGGAACAAATCCAGCATTTAATTTATATGCCATTGGCATACCAAATATAAATCCTCGACTCTCAATACCTGCAATATAATCAATTTTTATATCTTTAAATTGATCACACAAATAATCAATCATTACTTTAAGAGTTTCAGCATCCTTTAATGCTGTAGTGATATCTCTAAAAATAATTCCAGGTTTTGGAAAATCTGCTACATCTCTAATTTTATTTTTTACATCAAAAATTGTTTCAATCATTATTTTTCTCCTTTTTCAGTAATTTTTTGTTTAATTTTTTCTGTGTACTCTTTTGTATACTGTTTAGTTTTTTCCAATTCTTTTTTTATAAAAGCTTTAATGCTAGCTTCTTCTTCCATCACTAGACCATGCGCAGTTTTACCCCATTCCATATCTTTTTTCATAAACAAAATTTTGAAACAAATAAATAACACAAGCGGGAACCATATTATAAAAAGATAAACAGAAGTCTCTAACGCCTCAAAAATAGCATCTAATCGTGGCATATAATCATATCTTCTAAGAGAATACCTCGCAGCCAAGAAAAAACCTACACCGATAACTAAACCTATTATTATTGATGAATAAAGAGTATGAGGCGGAGCATCTTTTGCAAGGATTTTAAAACCTCTTATTAAAATTTCCATAATAAACCACAATGGCATAATAAATTCTGAGATATAAGCCGCCATATCAAGTCTTGCGCGCAAAGACATTTTTTTAGAGGCGAGCGCAGAACCAGAATATTCCAAATATCTTCTAATAGTACCTTCCAGCCATCTTCTTCTTTGTCTAAAAAGCGGACGCAGGTAAGTAATTCCTTCTTCATAAACTACTGCATCAATACAAAATCTAACGTCCCACCCCTTAATATGCAGTCTAGTAGACATATCAAGGTCATCAACAATAGTATGATTGTTCCATCCCCCAATATCTTCAATCGCTTCACGTTTAATTAATTCACCATTACCTCTTAATTCTACAGCGCCTTTAACTGAATCCCTTCCAGCTTGGAAATAAGTATCCATAGTATACTCATTATTCTGACATCTTGTAAGTAAATTCTGATTTTTATTTCTTATAACTTTTCTTGCCTGCACTGCCCCTACATCTTTCGGCTCCAATTCTGGAACAAGTTTTGATAAAAAATCAGTATCTACCGTTGCATCAGCATCGAATACGAGAACTGCATCCCCTCTAGCTATTTTAAAAGCATCATTAAGTACTGCTGATTTACCTGGTAAAGCTCCTTGCTGACGAATTAGTGCTTTTACTTTGATGTATTTTTGCTCTAAGTCCTTAATCACAGAAGCAGTATTATCAGTACTTCTGTCATCAATTACAATAACTTCAAAGTTCTCATAGTCCATTTGAAGAATATTTTCAATAGTAGAAGCAATTACACTTTCTTCGTTATGAGCAGGAATCATTACTGTTACAAATGGCTTATAATCTTCATTAATGACCTGTGGATATTTTTTTAAAATACGTTTTTTGAGAGTATATGCAAGATTAGTAAATAAAGCATAAATAGTCATACAAAGACATAGAAATGCAAGTCCCCAGACCGTATTAAAATAACTTTGAAAAATATACAAAAATATACCCAGTCCGAAAATTATTGTAAATAGAATTACTCTTTCCTTCATAGCTAAAAACTTAAATCCCCTTTATAAAACATCTTCAAGAATATTGTACCAAAAACTTAAAAAAAAAGTAAGAAATATAACATTTCATTACTTTTTAACAGCAAGTAGCCCTTTCAAATACACTAAACAGATGTTTTTTAGGGCTAAAAAGTGTTAAAATTGCTTAAAGTACTTGCGTAAAATAAAATATTCGCTATAATAAGGCATGTACATAAAGAGAAGGAGTTTTATTATGAACAAAGAAGAATTAGTACAAGAAGTTGCAAAAAAAGCTAATGTTACACAAAAAGAAGCTGCTGAAGTTATCAGCGCTTGGGTAGAAACAGTTCAAAAAACTGTTGCTAAGGGTAAAAAAGTAACTTTAGTTGGCTTTGGTACTTTTGAAGCACGTAAAAGAGCAGCTAGAACTGGCAGAAACCCACAAACTGGCAAAGAAATTAAAATCCCTGCTAAAACAGTTCCTGCATTCTCTGCTGGTAAAAAATTCAAAACTGTTGTTAACGGTAAATAATTGAATTTTTAAACTTGCAAGTTAAAAAAAAGGATATACTGACGAGTATATCCTTTTTTATTTTATAAAATTACTCTTTTTCAATCTTTTCAAAAACTATACGATACCCTAAAATATTAGCTAAAAATTTTAATTCATCATATTTCATAGAACTATTAACAAGTTTTTGAGATAATGTATGCACTGTAAATTTCTTACCTGACTGGATTTCAGCCTCTTTAGCGAGTTCTGTAAGTGTCATTTTTTCTTTAACTAATAATATTTTTAAGTCTTCCCTAACTCCCATAATATAATTATATATTTTTGAATAAATCTTGACATCTTTTACTAAACCCAATATAATATTCAATAAAAATATTGAATATTATCTAAATATTGATATATAATTGGAACAAAACTTAAAGAGGTTAAATATGAAAAGAGCTTTCACACTTGCAGAAGTACTTATTACACTTGGTATAATCGGGATAGTTGCAACTATGACAATGCCTTCTATTATACAAGATCATAAAAATAGAGAACTTAAAACTCTTTTTCAAACATCAGTGAGCTCTCTTAATCAAGCTTTTTTAAAGGTAAAATATGAAGTAGAAGATTTAAATTCAGTTTATTCTGGTAATTATACTACTTCTCAGGCTGAAGGAAAACACCTTCATGAAGTTTTAGGAAAACAATTTTCTTCAGCAATTATAACAAATCGACCTCCATCTTCGAAAGATATAGCATTACTAAAAACATTTAATGGTAATAATACAAATGCTTGTACGTTTGATGATGGTTATATACGAGCTGCTGGTAAAATGGATATATATTTTGAAACTGTTTGTGACAAATTTATAACAATAGATACTAACGGTATTAAAAAAGGACCCAATAGATTCGGATATGATTTATTTATGTTTGTAATTGGGAAAAATGATGCACTGATTCCAGTAGGTTCACCAAAGTCAAAAGGTTATAAACTCTGTGTAGGCGGGGCTTCCTCAACAGATTTATCCAATCTTTCTATTACATGCAATAAAAATAGTGAGTCAAAATTAAACGGCTTTGGCTGTACCTATAGAGCATTATCCGAACCCGATTACTTTAAAAATCTAAAGTAGAATGTCATTGATAATCAACTAACTAATCCGCTGAGAAGATTTCTCTAATATCATCCATTGTAAGAGATTTTACAATGTTTCTATCAACGGAAATTACACTATCAACAAGGTTCCGTTTAATAGTTTTAAGCTTCTGTATCTTTTCTTCAACAGTATTTTTTGTAATAAGCCTATATACAAATACTTTCTTAGTTTGTCCAATACGATATGCTCGGTCTGTTGCCTGATCTTCAACTGCTGGATTCCACCAAGGATCATAATGGATTACATAATCTGCGCCGGTTAAATTTAATCCAGTACCACCAGCTTTTAAACTAATTAAGAAAATTGGAATATTGCTGTTATTAAAATGTTCTACAGCTGCCTGACGGTCTTTTGTCTTACCGGTTAAGTATTCATATTCAATACCTTCACGTTCCAACCAGCCTTTTACTATATCAAGCATATTTACAAACTGGCTGAATAGCAGAACTCGATGCCCTTCTGAGATAATTTCCTCCAACATAACTTTAAGTTTTTCAAACTTACCTGATGACATAATATGTTTAACATTTTCTTTATCATAAAGTCTTGGATGACAACAAATTTGACGCAATCTGAGAAGTGCTGAGAATATTGATAATCTGCTCTTTTCAAGCCCATTTTGCTCAATACTTTTAAATAATTCTTCTTTTGTACTATCAAGCACTTGTAAATAGAAATCCTTCTGCTCGTCAGTAAGTTCACAATAAGCAATGTTTTCAACTTTATCAGGCAAATCTTTTGCAACATCACGTTTCATACGGCGTAAGATAAACGGATAAATTTGTAGTTTTAATCGTTTTTCAACGGTCTTATCCTGACGTTCCATAATAGGATTTACATAACGTGCATTAAATTCTGCCATAGTAAGTAAAAATCCTGGCATTAAGAAATCAAATACCGACCAAAGTTCCTCAAGTTTATTTTCAATTGGAGTACCTGAGAGTGCCAGTTTATGCGAAGACTGCAGCTGTTTTACAGCCTGAGCAGTTTGAGACATTGCATTTTTTATATTCTGGGATTCATCAAGTATAATATATCTAAAATTTATATCCTTAAAATGTTTAATATCGCGCCTTATTAAGGCATAACTTGTAATTACAACATCATAATTAGGAATTTCTTTAAATAAAGTTTTTCTATCAGCGCCAGAAAGCTTTAAACAAGAAAGTTCAGGTGCAAACTTTTGTATTTCTGATTCCCAGTTAAAAACAACTGTAGTAGGACAAATTACCAATGTAGGCATAGGACCATCTACTTCTTTAGCTTTCTGCAAAACAGTTAATGCCTGCAAAGTCTTACCAAGTCCCATATCATCAGCCAAAATCCCGTTAAGCCCATATTTATACATAAACCATAGCCAGCCATAGCCCTTAAGCTGGTATTCCCTAAATTCAGCTGTTGCTTTTTTAGGAAGCTCAAGCCCGTCATGAGTAGAAAATGTTGACATCTGTTCCCAAAATTCTTTGAAACTGTCACTTAATACTAATTCTACATCAAGATTTTTAAGCTCATTAATCAAACCTGCACGATACGTTTTTACAGTGAATTTATTTTCATCATTACGATATACATCAAAAGAGTTAAAAGCACGCATCATAGCATAAATATTTTGTGCTGGGAATTCTACAAAACCCAGACTTCTTATCCTGCTGTATTTTTCTCCACTTTGAATTGTGTCATACACTTCATCGAAATTAATTATCTCATCCCCGACTCTTCCATACAGTTGAATTTCAAAACTATCTTGAGAATCCTGTGAAAAATCAATTTGCGCACACATCCTAAATGGTTCATCCATCAGCTTAAAGAAATTCATATCATCTTTTTCTACGAATTTCCAGCCTTCACCAGCTTGTTTTATGTAATAGTTATAAAAATCAATAGCATTTTCTTTTTCCAAAGCTAAATTATTTGTCTGCATTGGAACAAAACGGCAAGCTAGGAGCATATTATAAGAATCCAGCTCGTGTTTAAAATTCCTTTTTATCCAGTAAACAAAGTCCTCTCCAGTTTTTTTAACCGTAATATATGGAGTTTTATCACTAGATTTTGAAAACGGTACTTTTACTCCGTCATATTCAAACTCTAAAGAGGCTTTCAAAGATTGGTCATAATCTATTCCCATAGTAACTATATTCAATGGCGGACGTTCTTCAAGCATTAACTTTGAAATATTTTCATCAATATTGACTTCCATAATTTCTCTGAGCTTAGGAAGTTCTTCATAAATAAACTTTCCGCCGTCAGAATCTTTCAAATCTGTAAACGAAGCTTTTAAAAGGTTTTGCGGGATAGACTGCATTGCAATATTTGTTGGGAAAATAATATTTTTATATCTTCCCCATTTTAAATGTCTAGAGAAATATCTTACTTCTTCAAGCGGATATACGTCATCCTTATCCGGACGCTTCCATTCAAGTGATAGAAGGATTGTTCCTCCTTGTGATATATTTACATTTAAAACGAGTTTCCATTCTTCATCAGTAAATTTGAGTCTTTGTTTAGTTTTCTCATCTAATACCTCATCAGCATGAGACAAAAGAGTAAACATTGGTCCAAATTTCGTAATTGGGATATCATACCAGCCTGCTTTTTTATCCTGTCTTGAAATCGTTAATAATTGCTGGAATATTGCAATTTCTACTTTTTGAGAATTATTTAATTCAAAATCAGGATTTTGTTTTTGAGCCTCTATTAAAGCTCTTAGAATATTTTCGATTTGTCTTACAACCTTACCGGTTTCTCTAGACATAACTAAAATTGAAAAGAAATTAGCTTTCCTTTTAGGATTAAAATGAAAAATATAACTACCGGAAGGAGTATCTTCTAAAGCAGTGTTCTCATCTGGAAAATCAAATTCCATGCCGAATTTAGTTTCGAGCCAGTCCTCATAAGCATGTTCATCTATTGCTTTCAGTCCAACAGCAACTGCATGCTTGCACCATTCTTCTTTCAAAGGACAGTTACATCTAGCTTCTACTTTATTTTTTTTAAAGATTAAATCTGTATTATAATGATCCTGAAAATTTCCTTTAACCTTTCCCATGTAAAAGTTTTTTTCAGGATAAGTATCAAATACCATATCTTTCAAATGATATTCGTAACCTCTACGCCAGCTGCCTGCACCGGCTCTATCTTTTATATACTTGTAATTAAATTCCTCAGTACTCATCTACGGGAGTATCACTTTCTTTCCTTAAGGGTTAATTCCTAATATAGACTCATTCTATATACCACCCTTAATGATTATATTATTACATGAAATATAAAAAAAGGCAATAGGTTTAAATCATATTTTGTAAAATTAAATGATATAAAAATGCAAAAGCACAACCAAATATTGCACCCATAATAACTTCAAAAGGAGTATGCCCGAGCAGCTCTTTCAACTTCCCTCCTATTGCTTGAACGTCGTGTTTATAGAAGTCATCCATCATTCTATTAAGACAAGCTGCAGTTTTACCAGCAGCACGTCTTACTCCTGCAGCATCATACATAGTAATCAGAGCAAACCCTACAGCAACCGCAAAAATAGTTGAATCAAACCCGTTTATAATTCCAACAGAAGTAGATAATCCCACGACTCCAGCTGAATGAGAACTTGGCATTCCTCCTGTTGTTGTAAATATTTTAAAATTAACCTTTCTTGATTTCAATGTAAATATGAAAAATTTAATTAATTGTGCTGAAAAAGCACTTAATACTCCAGCAGATAGGACTTCATATCCATTATTTACAATATTTATCATTGACTTACTCTCTTTTCAATTCCTGAAATTATATCTTTAAAAACTTCTGATTCTACATTAAGCTTATTTATAATATCACAACAATCAGTTAAAAGGCAAGTTAATTTATGTTTTGCATCTTCCAATCCATAAAGGGTTACATATGTCAACTTACCTGAAGCTTTATCTTTACCTAAGGTTTTACCCATTTCTTCAAAAGTAGAGATTTCATCTAAAATATCATCTGCGATTTGAAATGCAACGCCCAACTTCTGTCCGAACTCAGTTATAATACTTATCTGCTCTTCTGTTGCCCCAGCAATAATTGCACCTGTTCGCAAGGAAAGTTTAAATAAATCAGCAGTTTTATGCGTATGAATATATTCAAGAATCTTTGTTTTATCTCCTGAAACTTTTCCATTTTCACTTTCTATATCCACGACCTGTCCTGCTATTACGCCATAAGCTCCTGCGGCTTGAAAGTATTCTGCAAAAATTTTCACAAGGATATCTGAAGGTAATTTTGAATATTTCAAAATTGTCTGTGGTGCAAAAGTTAAAAGAGCATCACCTGCAAGGACAGCATTAGCTTCACCAAAAACTTTATGATTAGAAAGTTTGCCTCGTCTGAAATCATCATTATCCATACAAGGAAGGTCATCATGAATTAAAGTTTGAGCATGAAGCATTTCTATAGCACAGGCTGTAGGGATAGCTTCTTCATAATTTCCTCCAAAAACCCTGCAGCTTTCAAGACACATAACTGGGCGTAGTCTTTTACCTGGAAGTGTCACTGAATATTTCATAGACTTAAAAATATCTTCAGGGTACTCAATCTGCATATATTCATCGAGTTTTTTATTTACCAACTCTATATAATCATTCATTTTCATAATCTATTTCCTTATAAATTTTCTGTTTTAAAGTATTTCTAGAACTTTGTCTTTTTTTCTCACTAATTTTAGCAATCTCTTTATTATTAATTACTTTTTTAGAATGTTCTGTTTTAATCCCCTCGTACTTTATTTTTTCTTTGTAATCCCGAGCTTCTTTGACAAAAGCTACATAACTTTGATATCTGCTTTCATCTATACTATCTATATTTGATAATACTGCACATCCATCTTCATTGATGTGGAGACAATCACTATATTTACAAGTTCCTATATATGGAAACATTTCTTCAAACAATTTATCCACTTCTGTTGGAAGAATAAAATCAAACCTAACATTACTGAAACCTGGTGTATCTACTATTTTAGAAGTTTTATTAATTTTTATAATCTCACAATGTCTTGTAGTATGAGTCCCTCTTTGTAATTTTTCACTTACAGCTTTAGTTTTTAACTGCAATTTTGGATTAATAGCATTAATAAGGCTTGATTTCCCTACACCTGAGTTACCGCAAAGTACACTGATTTTACCAGTTAAAAGCTTTTCAAAGGCTCTAATGCCTTTATGTTCCGTTGCAGAGGTAAAGACCACATCATAACCTAATGTTTTATATATTTCTATAATTTTATTTTTTAATGATTTTTCCCACTTTAGATCTTCTTTATTGAAGCACAAAACCGTTTTTATCCCATAATATTTAGCAAGTGCTATATAGCGGTTTAGCTGCATCAAATCTAAGTCGGGTTCTTTAAGTGCCGAAACTATTACGATTTGATCAATATTTGATACACTTGGACGTTTAATAAAATTCTTGCGAGGCAGAACTTTAGTTATATATCCATTTTCAAATTCTACAAAATCACCAACTAGGATTTTTTCACGCTGTTTTTTTAATACCTCACGGATTTTGCATTCAAAGGTCTCGACATCGTTGTCGATATAATAAAAATCAGAATGAATTTTATATATTTGACCTTCTGACATAACAGAATTATTGTAACATAAAAATTTTCACTCTACTCCCTCGAGATAATATTCATAAGTTAAAGTGTCGTCATATAAAAAGGTGTAATATTGTAAAGTAACTTTTTGAGCTTTTATATCTATGTCAAAAGTATCCGCACCTAATTGATTTGGTCCTTTTTCTCCATTTACGTCAATTTTAATGGAACCGCATCTAGTCTCATTCACTTTTATTTTTATTGGATTCCCATTTTCATCATTAACTACAAAACCTTTGTTATCTGTCTTATTATATTCATGAACCCATATACAATCACCATCATGGGCGAATGTATGAACATATATAACACTTCCATCGCTTAAGACCATACTGGCTCTATTACTAAAATCTTGATACTTAGTTTTACCATTTGAATAAGTCGTTTTAGCATATTTAGTTTTCCAATTCCAACATCCGCCATTATTCGCTTTACAAATTTTTATAGGTTTTAATTCTTTTGACAGGATATCTATAATTTCGTCATTTGTTCTATGGTTATTAAATAAATCACCATATGAATCAAAATTATAATCAACTTTCGTCTTCATCATAGCATTAGAAATAATTGAATATGACCGTTTTGCCTGATTAACAAGTACTTTATTTTTATACTTTGCAACAAGTGAAGGAAAAGTCATTGCTGCTACTATTCCTATTATACCAAGCGTTATCAAAATTTCTGCTAATGTAAACTCTTTATATTTATAATTCATAAAAACTTGCATTTTAACATCATATTGAATTATTCAATAAGACACTGTATAATTTGGATATTTTTGTCAATACCTTATACTTTCAAGTATTAATATTACGGAATGGAAAAATGACGAAATAATAAGCTTAGTAATAGCTAAATGGCATATTACACAATAATACTGCTAGAAGAGCTAAAGAATACTACTGGACAAGATATTCCTCAAAGTACCTTTCTTGTAAAATAAGACGTAATGCTCTTAAATTAGCTGAATTACAGGATATTTGTAAAATTTTAGGTTATACAATAAGCATTGAACCTATAAATAAATTATAACTATTTTAAATTAAAACTTTTATCGTCTTTTATAAAATCTGGAAGTTGATTTTTAGCTATTTGCATCTGCATATATTGAGTTTTTAATTTTTGTTTTTCTTCATCATTAGAAATTTTAGCTTTTTCATTCATCTGAGTTAAAAGCTCTTTTTCTATACTATTACCCTTAATGTAAACATCCATATCTTTAGTTTTTGTAAAAGCATTGACTTTGCCTTCATACATTATTTTGGGGGTTTTAAAAAGAGTATATAAAAAAGCACAAGCACCAATAAAAATCCCGATTATACCTAATGAAGATAATACAGCCATAGCTTCACGTTTATTTTTGGAAGCATTTTTATAATTTTTATTAGCAATTTTTCTTCCTTTTTTTTCTAAGTGCTCCACTACAAAATCACTATCAAATACTTCAGCGAGCATCTTTACACCAAAGCCAAGACCTGCTATAAAAACAGCACTTGCGAGTTTTAGGCGTTCTCCGCTTTTGGAAATAGGATTTTTCATGGACTTTTCTGATTTTGCATTGTTACTATTTGTTTTTTTATTTGCAAAAGCACAAAAACTCAAATTATTTAAGGGCAGAATCACAGACATTACGCACCTTTTATCAACATACCATTTCCATTATTAGCCATTTGAATTGATGTATAGTGATTAATTTTTTGATCAAGTGAAACATCCTTATCTTTAATTTCTTTATCTACTTCAGTGAGGATATTAGACTTTAATTCTCTATCTCTGCTAAATACATCCATTTCCTTTTCTCTAACAAATGATTTAACTTTTCTGTCATATATTTTTGTTGGAATAGTTAAAACAGCAGTAAGTAGCCCAACTGCTGCACCTATAGCAACAGCTATAGGGAGCTTGTGTTTTGCCCCTTCTTTCATAAAACAAGTAGAAATTCCGCCCGCAGTTACTCCAGCTAATAAACTTACTCCTGTTGATTGCAATACAGTCAAATTACGCTCAGTTTTACGGTTAATAGGATTTTCATATCTTTCCGATTTTCTATCAGTAAAACACAGTCTTGGACACCTGCTGTAGTCGGCTAAAACTTTCATAAAAATACTCCTTCTCTTTAATAATTATGATATTAGAATAACTCTGAAAGATTTTTTTTTGCTATTTAGTATATAAAAAATTTACAATAATAAAGGTTTTTGTAAATTTTCTTTGTGATTTCTATATGTTTATGGTAGACTCATTATACAAAAGAAAAGTTATATTATTAGATAAAGGGGAAAAAGATGATTTCAGTAAACGACTTAAAAACAGGCTTAACACTCCAATTAGACAATGGATTGTGGTCAGTTGTTGAATTCTTGCATGTTAAACCTGGTAAAGGCGCTGCATTCGTAAGATCTAAACTTAAAAACGTAGAAACCGGTCAGGTTGTTGAAAAGACTTTCCGTGCTGGCGAAAAAGTTGCAAAAGCAATGTTAGATAGACGTGAAATGCAATACCTTTATAAAGAAGGTAAAGAATATGTTATGATGGACAATGAATCATATGAACAAATGCAAATACCTGAAGATCAAATTGGCGATGGAATTAAATATTTGAAAGAAAATATGATTGTTCAAGTTCTAATGCATGATGGAAGAATTATTGGTATTGATATTCCCGCACACGTTGAACTTGAAGTTGTTGATACTCCTCCAGCTGAAAAAGGGAATACAGCTCAAGGCGGTACAAAACCAGCAAAATTAGAAACAGGTGCTGTAGTTAATGTTCCGTTCTTCATTCAAAATGGTGACGTAATTAGAGTTGATACTAGATCTAATGAATACTTAGACCGTTGCTAAAATTGGAATTAATAAGAAAGGCAAAATATGAAATTTGATATTGAATATATAGAAAAATTAGCAAAAGTTCTTGCTGACAATTCTTTAACAGAAATATCTCTTGAGGACAGCGAACAAGCTATTACATTAAGAAAAGAGGCTATTATAGCTCCTGCAGCTCTAAGTGCAGTTCCAACTCCGACTCCTGCCCAGTCTCCAGTTTCTGCACCAGCAAAAGAGTCTGAAGTTAAAAAAGGGACTCCTATAACTTCACCAATGGTAGGAACTTTCTATAAATCACCATCACCAGATGCTTCTCCATTCGTAGAAGTAGGTCAGACCATTTCAAAAGGTGATGTAGTTTGTATAGTAGAAGCTATGAAATTAATGAATGAAATTGAATCTGAAGTTTCAGGCAAAATTACTGAAATTTGCGTTTCAGATGGTCAGCCTGTAGAATTCGGACAAGTTTTAATGTATGTAGAATAATAGTTTAAGATATTTAAGGGCGATAAACTCGCCCTTATTATATTTTAGGGAATATAGGGTATGTTTAGAAAAGTATTAATAGCAAACCGCGGAGAGATTGCGGTTAGAATTATTAGAGCCTGCAGGGAAATCGGAATTCCAACAGTAGCGATTTATTCTCAGGCTGATGCAAATTCATTACACGTAAGACTAGCAACTGAAGCCTATTGTATTGGCCCTGCTCAAAGCGCTAAGAGTTATTTGAGCATTCCAGCTATAATATCAGCAGCTTTAGTAAGTGGTGCTGATGCAATCCATCCAGGTTATGGGTTTATGTCAGAACGTGCTGATTTTGCTGAAATTTGTGAAAAACATGGAATTAAGTTCATAGGACCTACAGCTGAAGCTATGAGAAAAATGGGAGATAAGGCAACTGCAAGAAAAACAATGATAGAAAATAATGTGCCTGTCACTCCAGGTACAGGAATTTTAAAAACTCCACAGGAAGTAAAAGAATTTGCTAAAAAAGCTGGTTATCCTATTATATTAAAAGCAACAGCTGGTGGTGGCGGAAAAGGTATGAGAATTGTGAGAAATGATGATGAAGTCGAGACAAATATGAGTCTTTGTCAGTCTGAAGCACAAAACTTCTTTGGAAATCCAGATGTTTATGCTGAAAAATTTCTTGAAAATCCAAGACATATAGAAGTCCAAATCTTAGGAGATCAATATGGAAATGTTGTTCACTTAGGAGAAAGAGATTGTTCTATTCAACGCCGTCATCAAAAACTTTTAGAGGAAGCACCTTCTCCTGCAATAGATGAAGCTACCAGAAAAGAAATGGGGGCAGCTGCTGTTAGAGCTGCTAAAGCTATCAATTATGAAGGGGCTGGGACTTGTGAATTTTTACTTGACCATGATGGCAAGTGGTATTTTATGGAAATGAATACTCGTATTCAGGTAGAACATTGTGTTACAGAAATGATTTCAAATGTTGACCTTGTAAGAGAGCAAATAATGGTTGCAGCTGGAGAAAAATTAGATTTCACACAAGATGAAATAGTTTTAAGAGGTCATGCTATAGAATGCCGTATTAATGCTGAAAATCCTGAAAAAGACTTTATGCCTAACCCAGGACAAATTACAGGTTACGTAACTCCTGGAGGTTTTGGCGTTAGAGTTGACTCTCATGCTTATCAAGATTATTCAATTCCGCCATATTATGACTCTATGATAGGAAAACTAATATGCTGGGGAAGAACTCGAAATGAAGCTAGAAGAAGAATGTATCGAGCACTAAAGGAATATGTTATCACAGGTATTGAGACTACAATTCCTTTCCATCAGGATATTATTGAGGATCCTGTATTTATAAGCGGTCAATTTAACACTGGTTTTATTGAAGATTTCTATAAAAGAACTGGCAAAGATAAAAATTCTAAATAATAAAATCAAAAGCAGTAAATTTATTATAAATAAATTACTGCTTTTTTGCGAATAAATTCTTTTAATAACTAAATAAGGTTTGATGTTATGGATAAAAATTTAATAAATTCCGTATGCAAAATACTTACTATTGTTATAGCTTTCTTATTTTG
>CALUTP010000037.1 GCA_944323725.1 Candidatus Gastranaerophilales bacterium
CTCTATGCAAATAGTCCATATTTCCTGTTGCTATTACCCAATTCGCACAGGCTCCGCCTCGCCACCAGCCAGTCTCTCCTTCGCCTTTCGCCTTCGTTGTACAAACTGAAGGCCATAGTGTCCACCACAGTGGAAATCCTGTTATAAATGGGGATCCTTTTTTACTATTTAAACACAATATAAAATAATCCTTACCTATTTGATTTGGCCCTTTAAATCCATTTATATCAACTTGCAATACTGGCATCTCTACTTGATTATTCCAAGTAATTCCAATCATTGTACCATCTGATAAACTAAAATTGTAGGACTTTAAATTAAAGGCAATATCATTAGCCGCAGTAGAGTTACCAGGCAAATCTTTATACAATAATTTGTTTGATCTTGCAGGCTTATTTCCCCAATTATGCGCTATTTTTAAATGGGGAGATAATATATTATATATTCTTTCTCTTCCTTCTTCTGTATTGTCTACATCCCAATCCTTTGCTCGTCCATACTCCTGATAGGCCATATTATATGCCTGAAATAATGTAGAGTGGACTTTCTTAAATTGTGTCAACAATACTTTTTCTTCATATCGAGTTATTAAGCCTGGCATTGTCATTGCTGCAACTACTCCAACTATTCCTAATGTTATTAACACCTCTGCTAACGTGAATCCCTTTTTCATTTGCGAATCTCCTTTTATTTTTATTGCTTTTTATTAAACTTAATTTTTTTAATTAATCTTTTTTGCACTAAAAAATCAGCCTCCTTCTTCTGCTAGCTGATTTAATTTATGGATATTCGCAAATTTATTGCTTAAACTAGGTGCCCCCCCCCCCGAAATTATTGCTATTACTACATTTTGCATAGTTATCCTCCTTTAATTATATTTTTATTATAACTTATAAAGCAGGATTTATCAACCCTGCTTTATTTTGTTTAATTTTTCTTTTAATTCCTGAACTTCATATTTAAGTCTGTTTAATTCACATTTGACTGGATCTGGAATTCTATTATGCATAAGCACACCATTTTTATCTCTAATTTTTCTATGGACAACTCTTCCAGGAATTCCGACCACCGTAGAATATTCTGGGACATCTTCTACAACTACTGATCCTGCACCTACTCTTACATAATCCCCTAGAGTAATGTTACCAAGAACTTTTGCACCTGCACCTACTATCACACCATTACCAAGAGTTGGATGTCTTTTCCCATGTTCTTTTCCAGTACCACCTAAAGTAACCTGCTGATAAATTAACACATCATCACCAATTACTGTAGTAGCACCAATTACAACACCTTCTCCATGATCTATAAAAAATCTGCGTCCGATTTTAGCTGCTGGATGGATTTCTATTCCTGTAATTATTCGGGTTATATAGGAAATAATCCTAGGTATAAGAGGAATATGCCATTTGTATATTCGATGTGCTAGTCTATATGCAATAAGTGCATGCAGACCAGGATAGCAAAGAATCACTTCTAATAAATTCTCTGCAGCGGGATCTTTATCATAAATGACTTTTATATCCTCTTTTACTTTTGTAATTCCACGTTTTAGAACTTTAAACATTTTATTTTACCAGTTTTGCAAATTTACGCTTCCCTGCCTGTAATACTATATCTTCAGAAAGGTTTAGCACATAAGCCATATCGGCAATTTTTTCACCATTAAGTTTTACTCCACCACCTTGAATAAGACGTTTTGCTTCACCTTTACTCTGGACAAACTTTAATTCTACAAGAATATCAAGAATCCCCTTACCATTCATGCCAGAGACTTCTTCAATATCATCAGGAATCCCTTTATTAGATACGATATTTATAAAAGCATTCTGACCTCGTTTTGCACCTTCTTCCCCATGATATTCCGCAGTAATTGTATAAGCAAGTTTTAACTTAATATCACGAGGATTTATAGAACCGTCAGCAATTTGCTTATCAATACTTTCCAGTTCTTCTTTTGTCGCATCAGTAAGCAAACTAAAGTATCTTGAAATCATACTATCTGGAATACTCATTAATTTACCAAACATATCAATTTCAGAATCGGTCAAAGAAATACAATGTTCAGGATAAGTCTTAGACATCTTAACAACACCGTCAGTACCTTCTAAAAGCGGTAACAACATAACTAATTGAGGATATTTTTTACCATAAGCCGCTTGGATATCTCTGCCTAATAGTGTGTTAAATCTTTGATCTGTACCACCTAATTCTATATCAGAATCTACCTCAACAGAGTCATATGCCTGCATCAAAGGATAGAAAAATTCATGAATTGCAATAGGTTTACCTTCCGAATATCTTTTAGCAAAATCATCACGAGTCATCATCTGAGCTACTGTCACTTGCGAAGCTAGCTTGAGCAAGTCTATAAAACTCATTTTATGAAGCCAATCTGCATTATTAGTAACTTCAGCTTTTGAAACATCCAAAACTTTTGACATCTGTTCGAAATAAGACTTAGCATTTTCCTCAACCTGTTCTTTAGTCAAAGCCGGCCGAGTTTCTGATTTTCCTGATGGATCACCAACCATAGCTGTTGCACCACCAACAATCAGCACTATTTTATGGCCTAAATTTTGAAACTCTCTTAACTTTCGCATTACAACAGTGTGTCCTAGATGCAAATCTGGACGGGTAGGATCCATACCTAATTTAACTCTCAATGGAGTATTAGTATCGTGTGAATGTTGTAATTTAACAGCTAACTCTTCAATTCCACCAGGTAAGACCTCCGCATTACGTGTTAAATGTTTTGCCTGTTCTAAAAATTCTTGTCTTATTTCTACCATTTTTCTCTCCTTTATTAACCCGATTGTAACAAAAAAATAATTTCTTTACAAAATAGCAAATTTTTCATATTACCGCTTTTATATTGATAAATTTAAAAACGGTTAAAAATGGAATATATGAACACAACATTTACAGGAATCAGAAATACAAGTTATATAATTGAAAAAGATAATTTTAATAAGAATAATAAAACAAGATATCTTAATACTCAACTTAAAGATGATGAAAACGGAAACGATTTAACAGAATATCGAAATATTATAAATACATACAAAGAATTTAAAAATCCTTTCTATTCAAACTTTATAAATATAGCTTGTACTGAAAATAATAAAGGATACAACAGTTTTAAATTAAATGGAATAACAATCCCCGAAGAAGATAAATATATACCTTTATTTTCATATATTGCTAAATTTACTAAAAAAATTGCAAATACTCCAGAAAATATTTTTGCTAACGACAGCAAATATTTAACAAGTAATTATCTAGATTATGCACTATTACTAGATAGAAGATTATCAGATAATTTGAGAACGGATAAAATGGAATATATTGAAAAAACTCATAGCCCTAAAAACATAAAAATTTGCGCAAATAAAATTAATAAATGCATACAAAATACAATGGTAAATTATTTTGCATAAAAAAAAGGCTGTTTATAAAACAGCCAAAATTAAACGAAGAGCAATTATTCTAAAGTGTTTAATTCTTCCCTTAGTTGATTAATTTCACTTTGGTATTTTTCAAGATATGGAATTCCAGCCTCATCATTACCACCTTCTCTCATTGCTCTAATGCACTTTAAATCTAGGGCATCTAATTCCTTCTTTATTTCAGAAATTCTTTGAGCCTTTTGAGCTGCAACAATAGATTTTTTATAAGCTTCAGTTGCTGAAATATCAACAAGAACCCCATTTTGTATTTCAAACTGCTCTCTATGGGTTTTAAAAAACTCCATACTTACATTTAAAAGTTCTTTTGCATCCTCCGGACAATTCCATCCACTAGATATTTTGTCACCATATTCATATAATTGATTGTTTTTTATAACGTAAAACATTTAAACACCTCCCTTACATGGAACAAAATATATACAATCACTTGCGCTTCCATTTGCATGTCGATATGTATCACCTTTAGAAACGGGAAGAACAAGAGAACTTCTACCAATTTCTCCCATTTGATGATAACTTACTGTAAAACTTTTATCATTAACAATAAGATTGGCAGAATAATTTTGCTGAGTTTCTGCATATGCAAAAACTAATCCATCAACAGATGCAACATAATTAACATTCATAGCCTTAACGACTAAACCTGAATAATCAAGATTTTTCCAACTGCAGATTCGCTCAACATCATTTTCTTTCAATATAGAAATTGGATTAACTGCTACAAGGTTTGATATCGTTTCGTCAGTATTCTCAAACGTAGCAATTATTACAGCAGGAGTTTCAACCCAATTTGAAGATGAGGTATTGTAAATATATGATTTATTTTCATTTGGATTAAACCAGAAGCCTTTTGAATAGACAGGCGTTTTTGAAGAATATTGAAACATTTCAGCAACACCATGTGTTCCTGTAGTAAGATATACACAATTTACTGTACTATTTTTTGACGTAGTTATTGTAAAATCTTCATTTAAAGTATATTCAATACTCTTAACTGAACCATCTAAATTTCTACCATTTGGAATTAAGACTTTCAATCCATTTTTTATAGTGATTGTGTTACCTGAGTAGTCAACAACACCATTTGGTGCTTCTAATACGCAGTTAGTAATTAAATCTGTATTTGATAGCTTACTATTAGCTTTATCTGAACTAGCTAATTCTAAAGATTCATTTATTAAATCAGTAGTATATTCTTTATTCTCCTCAATTTGAGTTGCCAGAGCAATAAAGTTAGCATTTACTTCTTGAGCTTTAGCTTTTGTTCCCGGAGTAAAAGAATAAGGAATAAGAGAATTTGACATAATTTTCCTTCCTATATCCAGAAACTATGAATAAATAAGGCGTATAAGTATTATACTATATTATTCAAATTTTCGTCAAGCAACACTCTTTTCATAGGAACCTAAAAATCGTAAAAAAGTAGTTTTATTCTTAATTTTGCTGACAGTATCTAATATTTTTTTAGACCGAATATGCCCGTCAAAATTAACTATAAAAATATAATCACCAAAACCTTGTTTAGATGGCCTAGAAGCAATAAACGTTAAATTTATATTATTTTCGTAAAATACATTTAAAATTTCTAATAAAGCACCGGGCTTATTTGCAGTAGAAAAGGCAAGTGATGTCCTATCTCTTCCAGTTTTTTCAGTTTCAAAATCCCCAATAAGAACAAATCGTGTCTGGTTAGATTTATCATCATTTATATTTTCTTTTAATATATTTAAATTATATACCTCAGCAGTTTTTTCACTACCAATAGCTGCATACGTCAAATTATAATTAGATAAACTTCTTGCTGCCTCTGCGGTACTTGTAGCTTCTATTATGTTTAAATTTCTAGGCAATTCTGTATGCAAAAAGTTTTGACACTGCGCAAGCGCCTGAGGGTGTGAAATTACCCCTGTAATACTGTAAAATTCTGTAGTTCTAGAAAGCAGACAGTGATGAATAGGCATTATTACCTCAGAAAGAATTTTAATATTTGGATTAGAACTTACCATAAGGTTATCCAAACTTTCTCTTACTGAGCCCTCTATTGAATTTTCGACAGGCAAAACTCCCAAAGTATTAGGGTTTTGCTCCACAAACTCAATTACTTGTTTAATAGTCTGCATAGGGGTTGGATATGCTTGAATTTCATATTTAGCACAAAATAAATCCTTTGCCATCTCTGAAAAAGAAGCATGAGGGCCTAAATATGCAATCCTTGATACATTTTCAAACTTCATCATTTACTTAACTCCGTATTTCATTTATAATTATATGCAAAAGGATATTATAGGGCAAATTAAAAATGAGTAATATTAAATTTGGTACCGACGGCTGGAGAGCTGTTGTTGGAAAAGATTTTAATGAAGAAAACGTAATTACAGCAACAAATGCTATCGCAAAATATATATACGACAATTATGGATTGGAAAAACAAATTATTATTGGTTATGACCCCAGAAATATGGCAGATATATTTTCATATAAATGTGCAGAAATTTTAGCTGATAACGGTTTTGAAGTTCTATACAGCAAAGAAATTATTCCGACTCCAGTTCTTGCTTATAATGCTAAGCATTTAAATGCCTGCGCAATTATGTTTACAGCATCTCATAATCCTCCAGAATATCTTGGAATTAAATTTATCCCAGATTATGCAGGTCCTGCAACAAGTGAAATTACTGATGAAATAATGTATAACCTCGGTACATCTATAAAAGAACATCTTAAAACTGGAGAAATCAGAAAATATAACTTTAAACCTGACTATTTTGCTCATATCAATAGACTTATTGATTATAAAAAAATAAAAAAAGAACTTAAAACAAATATTATATTTGATGGCTTATATTCTGCCACAATAGGTTACTTTGATAAAATTCTTTCAATGAACGAAATTTCTTTTGAAAGCATACATATGACACATGATCCTAACTTTGGCGGAGGAATGCCTGAACCAAAACCTAAATATTTACAAGAACTAATAAAAAAAGTTAAAACTACACCAAATTCAATAGGATTTGCTAATGATGGCGACGGTGATAGATTTGGAGTAATTAATGAAAATGGTGAATATGTTTCTCCAAACGAAATTATTGCAATACTTTTAATCCACTTGAATAAGCATAAAAATTACTCAGGACCTCTGGTAAAAACTGTAGGTGCAAGCCTGCTTTTAAATAAAGTTGCTAAAAAGTTAGGAGTAGAAGTAATAGAAACAGCAGTTGGATTTAAGCATGTTGGAGAAGCAATGCGCAGATATAATCCGATTATTGGTGGAGAAGAAAGCGGAGGATTAAGCATACAAGGTCATATTCCGGAAAAAGACGGCATACTTGCAAATTCTTTAATACTAGAAGCTATGGCTTATGAAAATAAATCGCTTACAGCACTTCAAACTGATTTATATTCTTTTGTAGGATGTAAATTTTATAATGACAGAATTGACAAACATTTGGATAATTTAAATGAAATAAAACCTATCATTGAACACTATAAAAAGATAAATAATATCGGTGATTTTAAAGTAAAAAACACCGACACAAAGGACGGTGTTAAGCTATATTTTGATGATAATTCAAGTTGGATTCTAATTCGTCCAAGCGGAACTGAACCACTTTTAAGAATTTACTTCGAAAGCGACAGTGTTGAAAAAATAGATAATCTAAAAAAAGAATTCCTATAGACCAATCATTTTATCAAATAATCTTTTCAAAGGAGACGCTTTTCTTTTTGCTTCTGCGGCTTCGTTATGAATAATTTCTATGCCTATTTCATTATATACATATTTCATAACATCATTTGTCCGCTCTATATCATTTTCATATTCATTTCTAATAGCAGTTAATTCACCATGATCAAGGAATTTTCCACCGCATGCATAACATTCATCAACTTGGATTTGTTTTTTTATGCTTGAATAATTTTTAGCCATCTTAGCTCCACAAGCAGGACAGTATCTAGGTAATGACTCATCAACCGGTTTGAAATCGTTATTTTCTAATGCCTGAATAATATCATCTAAAGGTTCATCTTTTTCATCAAACATACTAAATTCACGATTGTCAAAGAAAATACCCCCACAACCTTTTGAACATATATCAATATTTATTCCCTGAGATGGTATAAATACTTTTTGCATCTCTGTACCGCAAGCAGGACATCTCATAGTTTTATGCGAATCAGCCATCTTTTACCCTCCAATTTATAACAGAAATTATCTTAACATATCTTAATATATATGTCAATAAAAAACGGACTATCAAGTCCGTTTTCTATATCTTAGATATTATATTTCTGAGCTTTCAGATAATGTTTTTAAAATAGTATAAGTTGCATCCCAGCCGCTTAGACCGCCTGTAGCTTTATATTTAGCAATATTTTTTGCTCTTGTAGCTTTTGCCTTTTCTTGTTCTTTATTAAATTTAGCAAGCTTTTTCTCACTTGAATTTCTTTCAGCCACAATAGGATCAGCATAAGTCAAAAAAGCTCTATACTCATTACAACCATAACCAGCTTTCACTTTTGACGGATAATTGTAAGTTAAATAATCATATACATTCATAGCTCTTTCAGAATTAGCCGGTTTTCCCATTAAAATTTCAAGAGTACTTCCTGGCATTTTAGTAATTACAACAACCATAGCTAAAGGATTATACCCTGCTTGAATCATCATATCTACACCAGTAATATCAGCTTCTTTATTATCTTTAAGACTTGTTTTATTCGCAACAAATGTGCTGTTTGATGTAGTAGTAATAATATTATCTTCACTCAAATTACTTGTCAATGCTGATTTAGCGATATTTCTCATTTTATTTTTTGCATAATGACCATTAATAATATGTCCAAGCTCAGTTGAGACGACAGCTGCCACTTCATTATCGTTTCCTGCATATGTTAAATCTGTACTTGAAATATACACAATATTAGTAGTGGAAACATTAGAATTATCTACTGCGCCATTTACAACTTTAAATGTAGCAGTAGCCGGTAAATTGTTTTTAGTTAAAAGCTGTTTTCCAACAGTAGGAACTCTATCAGCAGCTACCCAAGTTTCAGCTGAAACTGGAATGGTGAGTGCAAAAATTGCAAACAATGAAAGAATAATCTTTTTCATAACATAACTCCTTTTTTAATCTATAAACCTATATTTGATTAATGCTATAATAGCATGAAAACCATCTTTCCAAGTAATTTTCTTACCTTCTGAAAATTCTCGCCCATAATAAGAAACGGGAAGCTCATATAATCTAGCGCCTCTTTTTAGAATTTTAGCAGTAATTTCAGGTTCAAAATCAAATCTATTTGATTTTATTTCAATACCTTTTATAAATTCAGCCTTAAAAGCCTTATAACAAGTCTCCATATCAGTAAGAGTTGAGCCATATAAAATATTGGTTAAAAGTGATAAAAATTTATTACCTAAAAGATGAGTAAACATAAAGGATCTAGATGGTTTCCCTCCAGAAAGTCTCGTGCCATAACAAACATCAGCATGACCATCCAGTATAAGTCTTATTAATGGGGAATAATCCTCAGGATCATACTCCAAATCAGCATCTTGAATAACAATTATATCCCCAGTAGCATTCTTAAATCCGGTTCTCAAAGCTGCACCTTTACCTTGATTATAATCATGGTAATAAACTTTATAAGGGATTTTTCCATATAATTCCCTAGTACCATCTGTAGAATAATCATCTATAAGAATAATTTCTTTATCCAACCCGCAAAAATCAGCATCTTCAACTTTTTTTATAATCGTTTCCAAAGTCGCAGCCTCATTATATACAGGAATCAAAATAGTAACTTTTTTCATTTAAACTCCAACAATTATGTAACAAGATTAATTTTAGATTTTGTATAATTTCAAAAAATATTGTATAATAAAAATATATGATTGTAAAAGGAATTAAGTAACAAATGAAACAAAAAGCTATTAAGTCTGAAGAGGTGAGTGTGAAAGGGAAAGAGCTTATTGAAGCTGGATTAAGCCAACTTGAGAATGAAAACTATACCGAAGCCAAAAAGATTATCTTAGAAGCTCAAGAGCTATATAAACGAAACAATTCTGTAAAAGGATTGTCTATATGTTTGAGTCTTATAGGTATGATAGATTATCTAAGCGATAAAAACAATTATCAAAAAGCTCTAGCAATAATCCATGATGGCACATCCCTTGCCGAAATATGTAAAGATAGCACTGCAAAACTGTTTAATGAATTTTCACTAGGGAATATTAATTTTTGTGAAAAAAATAATGATGTTGCACTTCTACATTACGAAAATGCAAAAAATATTGGGATTAAAAATGATGAATACTCTCTAGTAGGATATATCTTAACAAGGATTAAACAAATAAAAAGCGGGCTGGATTTTACATTACCAATCAAAAGTGACCCTTTAGTTTCACTTGTAAAAATTGGGCGTTCAATTAACGCACTAACAGATATTAATGTTTTGTTAAAAGTTATAGCAGAAGAAACTAAAGTCGCAATGCAAGCCGATAGGTGTTCAGTATTTATGCTGGATAAAAAGAAAAATGAACTTTGGTCTATGGTAGCATTAGGTATGGACAGTCAGGAAATACGTTTTCCAGCAGATAAAGGGCTTGCAGGATATGTAGTTCGAACAGGCGAGTCTATAAATATTGAAGACGCATATAATGATAACCGTTTTAATCCAGAAGTAGATAAAGAAACAGGTTATAAAACAAAAACTATGCTGTGTATGCCAATTAAAAATAATAATCAAGAAATTATTGGAGCTTTTCAGGTTTTAAATAAAATTAATGGAGTATTCACACGAAGTGATGAAGACTTACTTGCTGCAATCGGAGGCAGTGCAAGTATTGCACTTGAAAACGCTCAACTTTTTGAACAGCAAAAAGAATTATACAAAGAACAAAAACTGCTTTTTGAAAGTTTTATTAATACTCTAGCAGCATCAATTGATGCTCGTGACAAAATTACAGCAGGTCACTCAAGCAGAGTAAAATTATATTCCATGTTAATTGTTGATGCTTTAAATATGGATGAAAAAATGAAAGAAATAATTGAAAAAGCAGCGACATTACATGATATTGGCAAAATTGGAATCAGAGATTCTGTACTGCAAAAAGAAGGTAAACTTACAGATGAAGAATACAAACATATTCAAGAACATGTTCAAATTACACATAACATTCTTGACAAAATTTGTATGACAGAAGATTTCAAACAAATTACAGAAATTGCCTGCTCACACCACGAAAAATATGATGGAAGCGGATATTACAGACACCTTAAAGGGGAAGAAATCCCTTATGGCGGAAGAATTCTTGCAGTATCCGACGTTTTTGATGCAATAACCTCACGCCGTCACTATCGTGATAAAATGCCCATAGTAAATGTTATAAATATTCTTTTAAAAGACTCTGGTACCCATTTTGATAAAAGCATTGTTGATGCATTTTTAAACATACCTTCTGATAAAATTGTAAGGGTATTTTTGACAGAAAATCATAATAGTTTAAAAACTGAAGATAGTGAACAGTTAAGTCATTACAATCTTCTGGATATTTACCATTTTTCAACAAATGAAAATGCAACAAATGAACAAAAAGGACTTGTAAATCTTTTCAATTACTATTATTCTGGTAATATAGAACAATGAGGATTCTTAGTTTAATGGAGAAAAAAACACTTATCACAGCCATACTATTAATAAGCTTAACTTATATGCCAGCGTTTAGTGCAGAAGGATTTGATGCAATAAAACCAGCAGATCCACTTGCAGAAATTCCTGTATTTAATACAAACCAAGATATACAATTATCAATGCCTAAAAAAGCAACCCTGACCAAAAATGATGTACACAATCATTACGCAATAGCACTAGAAAGATTTATTCAGTGCAATGTCAAATCATCATATGCTGATTTTAGGATGTTAATTAATACAATTGTACCTAATGATTACGCATATCTTCAAATGGCAATGAATATGGCTGACTTAGGTTTTTTTAATTTATCAGATCTAGCCCTGTCAAAAGTCTCAGATGAAAGTATTTCAAATATAATACAGGATGATATAAAAAATTTTTATTCTCCATCTTTCAAACTAAAACCGCAAGATGAAGTATATTTAGCAGAAATGTTTTCAAACATAATATATAATGACCAATGCAGAGAAGCTGTTGCAGAAATGTTAAAAAATCAAGAACTGCTTTCAAATTCAGATTATGCAAACTATCTTGTAGCATTAGGCTTATTAAAAGCAAACGACATAGAAAAAGCTCAAATATATATTGACAATGCAATTGAAAAAAACTCACAAAACTTAAATTATAAAAAACTAAAAGCTGAAATAATGCTTCAAAGCAAAAAGCCTAAAAATGCACAAAAAATTGTAGAAGAAATAAAGAAACAACAGCTTTTATCAAAAGAATTTGTAAATAAAGTTAATTCACTAGAACAATATGTGCTATATAAAACAGTAAAAGATGATATAGAAAAGAAATATCATCTTGCATATTATTACTACTATGAAGGTGAATTGACAAAAGCAATGCGAACACTTCAAGGTGCAGTATCCTCAAAAAAGAAATACAACAAAGATATATATGCACTAACAGCAAAAATATATTATGATATGAAAGAATATGAAAAAGCAGAAAGTTTCGCTGAAAAATCAAAGAAACTTGATAGCTCAAACGTGATGGCTTTAACAGTTCTAGGAGATATAAATTATAAAAAAGAGAACTATAAAACAGCACTAGAATACTATGAAAAAGCCTATTCTAAAGAAAAAAACTCAACCGTACCCGCTGTAAAGACAGCACAAACGTATGAAAAACTTGGAAAACACAAACAGGCAGATGAAATTTATGAAAAGATTTTAAAAACTCATTCTGATTGCGCTATGGCATATTATAATGTTGGTCTAAAAGACAAAAGCAGAGAAACCGAATATATTAAAAAAGCTATATCATTGAATATAGATTTTATTGACGGCTGGCTGGAACTTTCACGACTCGCAATTGATAAACAAAATTATGATGCGGCCAAACGTTATCTTTTAATCGCAAAATATATTGACGAAAATAATTTTAGATATTATTATTATCAAGGACTAGTCTGCAAAGCACAGGGAATGATACAAGACGCAGTTTATAACTTCAAAAAAAGTCTTTCTATCAATCCTAACTTTAAGCCGGCAAAAGAGGAACTAAGTATATGAAGCAAAATATTTTAATTGTAGAAGATCATGAACTAACAAGATTTGGTTTAAAAACTGCCTTTGAAGGCGTTGATTTTGTTGAGAATATTTATGAGGCTGAGTCTGCAGAAACTGCAATTGAAATATTTAATAACAATAAAATTGATATTGTTATTATGGACTTAGGATTACCTATGATGAATGGGATTGATGCAACTAAAAGAATACGTTCCACAAATAAAGATGTAAAAATAATAATTTTGACATCGCATAATGATGAAAAAGAAGTATTAAACAGTTTAAGAGCAGGAGCAAATGCATATTGTTCAAAAGAAATCAATCCCCAAAGACTTATTCAAGTTGTGCAATCAGTAGCTGATGGTGCAGCTTGGTTCGATCCAAGCATTGCTCATATTGTACTGAGAGCTACCACAAATTCTCCAGTAATTGATAGTGAAAATAATGCGAAATCCTATGATTTAACCTCAAGGGAAACTCAAATACTAAAACTGATGACAGAAGGTTATAGCAATATGGAAATTGCACAAATACTTGTCATAAGCATTAATACTACAAAAGCACACGTTGCAAATATTCTACAAAAATTAGAAGTAGATGATAGACTTCAAGCTGCATTAAAAGCATTAAAGTACAAAATTGTATAAAAGGAAAATTTAATGTCTGAATTAGCGAATATTTTGTTAGTTGATGACAATCCTAAATATTTAAAAGATGCCCTGCCTTTTTACGGGTACAATGTACAAACGGCACTTGATGGCGTTCAGGCACTTAATATTCTTGGAAAGAACCACTTTGACTTAATTCTGTTGGATGTCATGATGCCTAATATGAACGGGTGGGAAACACTTAAAGCAATTCGAAAGAATCCAAAAACAAAATATACTCCAGTAATAATGATTACAGCCGTAAATGAAGAACAAAAAATGATTTCGGGATTAAAAATTGGAGCAGATGATTACATTATAAAACCATTTATACTGCCAAATCTTCTAGCAAGAATGGAAGCAGTTTTAAGACGTTCTAAATGGCAGACTCAAAACTTAAATAACCCCTCTCAATTTAATAACAAAATTATTTCCCCACTTACGACCAGAGAAAAAGAAGTACTAACCCTAGCATCAAAAGGTGCAAATAATAAAGAAATTGCAGAAAAACTTTGCTTAATGGAAGTAACTGTAAAAAGTCATATGAATAACATTTTTAAAAAACTGAATGTTTCAAACCGGACTCAAGCAGTATTAATTGCTATGAATTCACAATTAACAGAATAAAAATACATATATTTATAAGGAGAATATAATGATAGATTATACAAAAGAAGAATTAGTTGAATTATTACGAAAACATCCTGAAAAATTTAATGAATGGAAATATGAGCAGGAAGAAATTGATTTATCTGAAGTTGATTTTTCAGGAATAAATCTATCTGAAATAGATTTTTCTGATGTTGATTTAAATTCGAGTTCTTTTGCAGACTGCACATTATCTTTTGTAAAGTTTAACGGAGCAGATCTAACTTCTGTAGATTTTACAAGAGCAAAAATTATAGAATGCGATTTTACAGAAAGTCTTTTAACAGGTACTGATTGTAGTTATGCAGAAATGACTTATTGCAATTTTACAGATGCAGACCTTGCTGGATGTATTTTTTCTGAAAGTGATTTAAGCAATTCTGATTTTAGCAGTTCATATAACCTTCATGCCTGCAGGTTTGATGAAGATACAATCTGGCCAGATTCGGAATATTTACCAGATGATTTTGATGCAAGTTATAAAGATGACTTATCTTCATTAAAAGATGAAGAAGATTATGGTAATAGCGATTATTAATTCATTAAACAGATAAATAAAATAAAAAAAGATGTTCTTATAAAGACATCTTTTTTTATGCGTAAGAATTTTTCTTATTAAAGCCTATTCTATTAGAACCTTGTATTTTTGCTAACTGAGCTTTTCTACGTTTCTTTTCCTGATAAGAAACAAATTTACGCTGTTTTTTATCTTCTTCCTGAGGAGTATTTTGTGTTAGCTTTTGACCCACCATTTGAGAAGCACTACCCGCAGCCTGTAATCCGCCATTAATCAAAGCTTCTTTAGTTGCAGATTTAGCTGCTTCAGCAGCCATTTGTTTTGTAACATTCGCAGCTGTCTGCTTCATCATTTCGCCAGCTCCTGCTGTAGCAGCCTGCAAACTGCTTTGAGTTACTTGCTGAAGTGGTGTTTTGGCAATCTCTTGAGTAGTTGCGGTTAATGCTTGCTTTGTTGTTTGTTGAGCAACCTGTGTAGTTGTTTGTTGAGCAACCTGTGTAGTTGTATGTTCAACTACTTGAGTAGTTGCTTGTTGTACTCCTTGTTCAACAGCTTGTTTCCCGCCTTCTTCGGCAACAGCTTTAGTTCCTTCTTTTGCAGCACCTTTAACGGCTTCTCCTGCACCATTCAATTTTACAGGACCACTAGCAAAACTCATTGCAGCTGCTCCGACACTAACTAATGCTCCTAAATAATTACCATTAGCAACATCAATTGCAGCATTAGTAACATAGCAAGCGACCTCACCATATTTACCAACACTAAACATAATTGCACCAGCTGCAGCTGACCAAGGCATAAGCATTAAAGCTTGTCCAGCAATTTTAGTCCCAGTAAATACATAACCAATTTTGGTAATCGTACCTTTTAATTTGTCATTCTTTTTAACAGCTTCTTCTTGTTGTTTTTGAAGATATTTTGCTTCACTTAATTTTACTTTATACAACTTGTCAAGTTTTTTGACTTTTTTCGAACTAGACTTTTGTAATGTTGTAATATTAGTTCCGTTTTTAGCTATACGTTGCTGTAATTCAGGGAATTGCGCAGTAATAGTCTGCAATCTTGCTGCTGAATCTGAAGTTCCAGCAGAAGCTCCAGTTGTAGTAGACATTGCTGACTGTGTAGAAGATACCGCTGGATCAGAAGTTGTTCTAGTAACAGAATTTTTTGCTGAATTAGAATTAATTGCACCTAAAGCTGCATTTCTACTTGTAACAACCGGATTAGCAATTGCAGCAACCGGAGTGACCGGTTGAACTGTACCAGCTTGTTGTTGAGGCTGAACTTCCTCTTGAGGCTGCTGTTCTAATGATTGGATAATAGATTGGACTTCTACAGCCATTTGTCCCATTTGCTGATTAGCTTTTTCTGTATCTTTGGTAAAGGTTTTGATACGTTTTTCATTTGCTTTAAGATTGGCTGTTTCAGTTTTTATCTGTTTATCTGTTGATTTCTTTTCTTTAGAATATTCTTTATCTTTATCTTTAGCTTCATCGCCGTCTTTTTTTACATCTTTACCTTGTTTTTCAACATTTTTACCATCTTCTTCTGTAACGTCTTTCTTTTCTGAGCTATTTGAAGATTTAGATTGATTACTATTTGTATTATTTGCACCATCAACATTTTGAGGAAGCTCTGTTGTCTGAGAACCACCTTCAGCAAGTTTCTTTTCTTCATTTTTCTTAAAGGCTTCTTCAAAACCTTTATTTATTGTACCTACTTCTTTGTTTGTATTTGTAATTTTTTCATTCAAAGTTCCTGCATAATCGGTTGCAAATGAAGATAAAGGTAATGATTCTGACAATCTTGTGTTTGAAGCATTGGAATTAGCAACAAGACTTTCACCACTGTCAATAGCATCTCTTCCAACTGATTCTCCAGCTTTTCCATAAAGAATATCATATTTCTTTTCTTTTGATAAAATTTCAAACCAAAAGCTATTAACCATTTCTTGACGGTCACCCATAACAGATTTAGCATATTCTTTACCTTTTTCTACAGCTTGTGAACCATATTGAGAATTTGCAACAGTTAAACTGATATCTTTTTCTAATTCAGAACTAAAACCTGTAAGTAAGTCTACTTTATCTTGCATCTGGACGATGTATTTACCATTATCAGAATTTAAAAGATTACCGAGTTCATCAAATTTTGCCATTTCTTTTTTGCTTAAATCATCTCCACCTTGGACTTTTTTAAGCAAATTATTATATTCTTTTAAAGATTCTTTCAATTTCTTTTCTAGAATTGCATCTGCAAATTTTTGAGTTTTTTGGATTTTTTGCACCTGTTCTTTGATTGGTTGTAGAGCTTCTTCAGCTTGAAGCATCTCTTGATTTTTTGAATTACAATCTTCAACATAAGCTCTAGTTTCAGCTTCAAGTGGATCTTCAGTTTGTGTAGTTGGAGCGGTTTCACCTGTATCAGTTGAAGGAGCAGTCTCTGCAGTAGTATCAGCTCCAGCAGTGGATTGAGCATCCTCAGTTGAAGATATCTGACCACTTGTAACTGATGACTCTACAGGATTTTCTTGCTCTTGAGGTTTTGAATTCTGTTGATTTGGTGGCAATGGAATATCTTCATTTTTATTTTCATTTTGTACCGGATTGCTATTTTGAGATGAAGTACCTGTTTGTGCAGCTTTTGATACATCTTTTACTTCATATGATTGTTTTGATGCAATTTCAGAAAGAGCTACGTCAGCATTTAATTTATGCTGAACATCCATTGTATCAAAGTATAATCTTGTATTAACTGTAGCAGTTTCAACAGATAAATTATTACCCATAGCTGCAAAATAGAAGCTTGCCTGCATACCGCTCAAACCGGTGTTTTTGTAATTAGGAAGAAATGCTTTTTTCTCTCCGCCCTCAAATTTTGATAATCTTAGACCAACATCCTTTAATTCATCACTAATACGATTATTTGTATCTACAAGATTTGATACTTTATCTATCTGAACAAATAACTCATCTATATCTGAATTAAGACTATCAGCTTGAGCTATAATATCATTTTGCTGACCATTTAATAAAGTACCTAATTCTTTGTATCGTTTTTGTTCAAAATCAGTAAGCTGTTCTCCATTAATGAATTTTTTATCAAGAGCAGTCCATTCTCTTTTCATATCCTCCATTTTATCTAGAGATAACTGCTGTTTTTTAGATAGTTCATTTTGCTTTGCTTCTACTTGAACACTCAGAGGTTTAGCTTTTTCGACCTCATTCTTAGTTAAATCTTCCTGAGCTTCAGCTTTTGAAGCAAAAGCTTGTGCTTTTTTTTGAATATCAGTTTTTGAAATACTATCAGTATCATATTCTAGATTATCAAAAGTATTTGAATCATCTGATTCACTTTCAATTTGATAAGATGTTGTATCTGCATCCTGCATAGCATGAGCCCAATCCAGAAAATCATCAGGAATTAATACTCCATTTTCTTCCATTGCAAGAATTTCTTGATAAGTATATTGACTCCACATAGGATCATTAGGCTTACCTGAATTAAGACCGCAAGTCGCAGATTCTAAACCATATTTGAAAACATTAGCTCGTCTTTGAGCAATTATACCATGTGCATATTGATATAATTCTTCTTCAGATAAAGACGCATATCTTCCACTAGTATCATTTTTTAAAGCAGTAACAATTGCATCCACATCAATATCTTCACCTTTTGGAAGATATTTATATGGATCCAGTTTGTTTCGTAGTTCTGATATGCTTTCCAGCATCAATACGCCTTTCGTTTTTTCCTATAAAGATAATACTATCTGATACGTATATCGGCAGTTTATATTAAAAACTTTAGATGAAATCTAATTTTTGTTACAAAACTATATTAAAAAAGCAACCGGAAATGACAAATCATTTCCGGTTGCTTTATATTCTATTATTTTTTTATTATAAATGTTTTTCTATGTTTGAAACAATAGAAGTTCTTGGCATAAGCCCTACTAGTCTTTCTACAGCTTTTCCGTTTTTAAAAACAAGAAGACTTGGAAGTCCACTGATTGAATAATTTTTAGCAGTATTCAGGTTCTCATCTGTATTAATTTTTACGAACTTAACTCTCCCGTTAAATTCATTTGCCACTTCATCTAATACTGGACCTAATTTTCTGCAAGGCCCGCACCAAGGTGCCCAAAAATCAACTACTACGGGAATTTCTGATTGCAGAACTTCCTGTTCAAAGCTAGAATCATTAATATCTACTGCGTTTGACATGATTTCTCCTTTACTTAATTAACATAAGGTATTCTATCACAGATTTTTTTTTTATGCTATTATCTTAATAGAATTCAATAGGATAAAAAATGGCTAGAAAAAAAATTATAGAAATAGTTCTTGATACAGAAACAACTGGACTTGATTATACTAAAGAAAAAATGGTAGAATTTGCCGCTGTAAGACTGGAAAATGGAAAGATAAAGGATGAATTTCAAACACTTATTAACCCAGAACAGCATATAAGAAAATCAAGTATGGCAATTCATGGAATTACTTCAGAAATGGTTGAAGATGCACCTACTGAGAATGAAATTATGCCTAAAATTCTTGAATTTATAGGAGATTATCCTATCGTAGCTCACAATGCAATTTTTGATTTTACTTTTATTAACGAAGCTAGTAAAAGAGTTTTTGGCAAAGAGATTTCAAACCCTCGCATAGATACACAACAAATGTTTAAAGAAGTATATCCAGATTTAGATTCACATGGACTTGAAGCTCTTACTACAAAATTTAATGTTCCACTAACAAATCATCATAGAGCAATGGCTGATACAATGGGACTAGCTCTTGCTTATCCAAAATTAAAAAAATTATACCTTCAAAAATATGATTGGGAACAAAAACAACTTGATAATGTTGAATATCTTTTTGAAAGATACCTAAGAATTCAACAAACAATAAATACACTACAATCAGAATTACAGGATTTAAAATCAGTATTTAAATTATATTTTGAACAGGGGGGGACACCTATTGTTTCGCAGACTGGTGAAACTCTTATATATAATTCAAAACAGACTTTTGGATACGATCTTCACCAGATAAAAGATGTATTGGAAGAAGTAGGAGCTTTTGATAAGGCTGTAAAATTAAATACCGGTTTTGTAGATAGACTGGTATGCGGATACAGACTTGATGAAGATAAAAAAGAAATAATAAAAGACGCAAGACAAGAAATAACTGAAACAAGAAATATCCAAATTATTAAAGCAGGGAAGTAAGAATGACAAATAAATTTATTGAGTTTTTTAAAGAACCCGCCTTTATTGAACCAATTAAAGACGAAGAAACTATTAAAAAAACTTATTCACATTTCAGATTAAGAATTTTTTATTCAAGCTTTATAGCATATGTTGTATTTCACCTTTGCCGTAAAAATATTGCTGTTGCATTACCTTCAATGGGACAAGCATTACATCTTTCAAATACAGAACTCGGACTATTAGGTTCATCATTATACGTGACCTATGGCATTGGGAAATTCATCAATGGAGTACTTGCTGATAAAGCAAACGTTAGAACTTTTTTGCCGACAGCTTTAATTTTATCAGCTATATGTAATTTATGCTTTGTGTTAAGTTCTATTTTCGTAACTCCTGGTCATATTTCATTTTTCGGATTACCATCTGGGACAATTTTATTATGGCTTTTGTGCTTTTTCTGGGGAGCTAACGGATGGTTTCAATCTTGCGGGTTCCCGCCTGTTGCAAAAAGCCTGTCTTACTGGTTCTCTAATTCAGAACGCGGGACAAAGTGGTCTTTATGGTCAACTTCACATCAAATTGGAGTTTTCGCAGCGGTAATGCTTTCTGGATTTGCAATAGATAAATTTGGCTGGATGGCTGCATTTTATATTCCTGCAGTAATCTGTATTATCACTGGGATATGGCTTTTCAATAGACTAAGAGATAAACCTCAGACAATTGGACTTCCTGATGTTGAAAAATTTAGAAATGAACCTGAAGCTAAAGCTGAAGAAGACGAAGAGAATGATAATCGTTCTTATTTTCAAATATTTAAAGAACATATCATTTGCAACCCCGTTATATGGATGCTTGCAATTGCTTATATTTTTGTTTATATAATTCGTTTTGGCACAGAAGATTGGCTTGTTAAATATTTGGTTGAAGTAAAACATAATCCACTGCCTCTTGCAAGTTCAAAATTAAGTTCACTTGCACTTATTGGAGCTGGAGGCGCAATATGCGCGGGAGTAATTTCTGATAGAATTTTTAAAGGAAACAGAACTCCTATTAATATTATATTTTTAGTTTGTTTAATTTTTAGTTTATTAGCATTCGTTGCAAATCCTGCGGAAAATAATATTATGGATTTTGTATATGCCGCAATGATAGGGGTATTTACTGCAGGACCACAAATGTTAATAGGAGGACTCTGTGCAGTAGAAAGCAGTTCTAAAAAAGTTGCCTCTGCATCTATCGGTTTCACCGGAGTATTCGGGTACGTAGGTGCGGCATTATCTTCTGGTGGTACTGGATTTATGGTTGATAAATTCGGATGGAATGGTGCAATTGCATTTTGGCTTGTGTCTACAGCAATATGTGTCGGAATTTGTGTAATTCTTCTAATCTATGAAAAACAACAAAAAAAGAATAAAAAAGCATAATTAATTACTATTGAGGTATTGTAAACCAAAAAGTACTTCCACTACTTAATCTTGATTTAAAGCCAATTTCTCCACCATGAGCTTCAACGATTTTTTTACATAATGCAAGACCTATTCCTGAACCTTGCTGACGTTTTAAAATACTGCGATTAACTTGTGAGAAAAATGAAAAAATTGTGTTGTAATCTTTTTTACTAATTCCATCTCCTGTATCTTTTATTTCAAATACAAAATTATTATTTTCATCAAGGTAAGATACTATAGTAATCTTTCCATTAAGTTTATTAAATTTTACAGCATTGGAAATTAAATTATAAATTAACTGCTTAAATCTTCTTAGGTCTGCAGTAATTTCAACATCCATTATTGTATATGAAAAATGGAGGTTTTTTGTTTTTACAATCTCGTCAAAACTATATGAAATATCCTCTATAACTTCTTTTGTTCTGAAAGATTCTTTATTCAATTCTAACTTATTAATTTCTGCTCTAGACATATCTAAAATATCTTGAATTAAACTTAAAAGGAATTTTGCACTTTTAGAGATATTATCAATATACTTATATTCTTCCCCCGCTTCAAGTTTTGATTTCAAAATATCAGAAAAACCTATGATTGAATTAAGAGGTGTCTTATACTCATGTGAAATACTTGCAAGAAATTGTATCTTTTGCTTATCATGATTTTCTAAATCATTTTTTAAAAGTATAATCTCTAATCTTGCATTAAAAAAGTCAGTAATAATCTGCACCAAATCTATAAAAGTATAATTAAATTGAATTTTTCTGCCTAAAATTGCAAAATATCCAAGAAGAAATCCCCTGACAATGACAGGTAAAATTATTGTATTTTCTTTGGAAAGATTTTTAAAATAATCAAGAGTATCTTCCACTTCATAGTTATTAGAAAATAAATCTTCCCCTAATGTAAAAATTGTTTCTATAGATTTTTTAATTTCTGTTTTTTTAGTAATATCAGAAGAATAATAGATCTTTTTTACAGAAATACTATTCAACTCCTGATTAGGAAGATAAATCCAAGAGGCATAGCCTTTAGTATATTTTAGTAATGCTTGTGCCGTCTCTGCACACAACTCTTTTACCGATTCTATTGTATTAAGTTTTTTCAAAAATTTACTCAAGAATTTTTCATGTGAAATATTCATTGTATAATTATAATATGAACAAAAATTCTGGAACAAAAAAATTATTTGTAATTTCAGGCTCATCCGGTGTAGGGAAAGGAACTGTATTAAAAGGATTCTTATCCAAAAACCCAAATTTTATGCTTTCAATCTCCTGTACAACAAGAAAGCCTAGACAAGGTGAAGTAGATGGTGTAAATTACTTTTTCATATCTAAAGAAGAATTCCAAAACTGTATTGATAATAATAAATTCCTTGAATGGGCAGAATTTGCAGGAAACTTTTACGGAACAAAGAAAAAATATATAAAACAATGCCTTGAAGATGGCAAAGATATTATCCTTGAAATAGAAACACAAGGGGCATTACAGGTAAAAAAACAAATGCCTGAAGCCGTATTAATTTTTATATGCCCTCCGTCACTTGAAGCACTTGAAAACAGACTTCGAGGTCGTCATACTGAGGATGAAGCAACAATTCAAAAACGACTTAAAGAAGTTAAAACTGAAATTGAACGAGCTCAAAATTTTGACTATAAAGTAGTAAATGATGATCTTAATAGGGCAATTGAAGATTTAGAAACAATTATAAACGGAGAACAAACAAAATGTTAAGCGGTAAAAATATCCTTATAGGGATTACCGGAGGCATTGCAGCATATAAAATCTGTGAATTAATCCGAATGTATAAAAGAAATAATGCAAACGTAAGAGTTATTTGTACCCCGAATGCTCTTAATTTTGTAACTAAACTTACTTTACAAAACCTAAGTCAAAATAATGTAGGAATAGAAGAATATGAGATAAATGATTTCAAACCAGAGCACATTTCATATGCTGATGAAGCTGATATTATGATAATTGCCCCAGCTAGTGCAAACACTATTTCTAAAATTGCAAATGGCATATGTGATAATTTATTAACCTCAACGGTTTGTGCATTTAAAAAACCCATAATAATAGCTCCTGCAATGAATTGCAATATGTGGGAAAATCCAATAGTACAAGAAAATATTAAAAAATTATCTACACTGGGATATAAAATTCTAGAACCAGAAAGCGGATTTCTAGCATGCGGATATGAAGGAAATGGCAGATTATGCCAAATTGATAAAATATTTGATGAAACATCCGCAATTTTACTACCACGTAACGAGGTTAAAAAAAAATATATTATAACAGCAGGAGGAACTATTGAAGATATTGATCCTGTAAGATATATTTCAAATTATTCTTCAGGCAAAATGGGGACAGCTATTGCCGACGAAGCTTTTTATAATGGAAATGATGTTGTACTTATCACCACAAAAGATATAAAACGACCTTATAAGATTATCAAAGTGAAATCCGCTCAAGAAATGCAACAAGCTATAGAAAATGAATTTGAAAATGCAAACGTAATAATCATGGCAGCAGCCGTTGCTGATTATAGAGTTAAAACAAAATCAGAACAAAAAATAAAAAAAACTAATGAAGATACAATCACACTAGAACTTATAAAAAATCCTGATATTTTACAGGAACTTTGCAAAAAAAGAACTCACCAAACAATTGTAGGATTTTGTGCAGAAAGTGAAAATTTAATTGAAAATGCAAAAGAAAAAATTCAAAAAAAAGGATGCGATTATCTAATTGCAAATGATATATCAAGAAAAGATATCGGATTTTCAAGTGATTATAATGAGGTCACAATTTTACATAAAAATGGTGGAATAAAACAACTTGAAAAAGCCTCAAAACAAGAAATTGCAAAAGCTATATTAAAGGAAATAAATGAATAAATATAAAATTATTCAAAAAATAGAGAAATTTGCGCCATCTGAACTTGCAGAGGAATGGGATTGTTCTGGCTGGGGGGTAGAAACACGCAATAATAATATTTCAAAAGTAATGCTTTGTCTTACAGTAACTGAAGATATAATTACACAAGCTAAAGAACAAAAATGTGATATGATAATTTCACATCATCCGCTATTTTTTATCCCTATAAAGTGGAAAGATATTGATATATATAGCGCGCATACAAACCTTGATAGAACAATTGGAGGGACTACAGACACTTTAATTTCTGAATTAGGCTTTAAAGTAAATGAAATTAATGGGTTTTTACGCTATACTGACGTAAATACAGATGTAAAAAGTTTTTGTAAGAAACTTTCAAAAATTTCTCCAAATTTTCGATATGTTAATAATAAAAACATTGAAAGACTAAATAAAATTGCATTTTGTGCAGGCAGCGGTACAGAATTTATACAAGAAGCTTATGAAAATGGTGCTGATGCACTAGTAACAGGTGATGTAAAATTTCATACCGCACTTGAAAGTCCAATAGTACTATTTGATATAGGGCATTTCGAAAGTGAAATACCTGTATTAAAGGTATTTGAAACGCTTATTAATAGTATTGATACGATTAAAGCACAAGAAAAAACTCCTTTTTTATATAACTAATTCATGCACAGGATAAACTAGAAGAACTGATTGATATAAAAGAAACTATGTTGAAAAACAGGGACTTGAAATACTAATTCGTAATACACCGGTCATTTTTAAACTATCAAAAATTTTACAAGTAGATATAAATGAATTTTTTAAAGAAATAGAATAAATATTGACAATCAAGATTTATCAAGTAGAATAATAGATGTGACCATTGGGACGTCGCCAAGTGGTAAGGCAGCTGGTTTTGGTCCAGCCATTCGGAGGTTCGAATCCTTCCGTCCCAGAGTATACGGATAAGAAGCCCATTTTGACAATAAGTCAAAGGGGCTTCTTAGTGTATATAGGAGATTTGAACCATCTAGCCAAAAGTTCGAGAATATCAAACTTAAAAGTTCTCTTTTTTCAGCATTTCTCGAACTCTTAAAAATATCTGGCAATTTCATTGCTAGGGAAATCAAGTAATCAAGCGTTACATCTACAGTTGTAGGATTGAATGATTGTTGCTGGATTTTTGTCTTTAAAATATTTTGTTCATCTTGGAT
>CALUTP010000038.1 GCA_944323725.1 Candidatus Gastranaerophilales bacterium
CTTGATTTTTTTGAATAATACCTGGCAAAGTAAGAGCACAAACAACGCCAATAATACCAAGAGTAATGAGTACTTCAGCAAGAGTAAAAGCCTTAGAATGAGGAGTATGTGCTAAAACCCAGTATAATAGCCTATTTTGCCTACTAAAGCCCCCCCCCCCTTCGTAGTTTTAAAGCTATAATTTTATTTTGCATGATAAATCTCCTTTCGTGAATTTACTTTTCTTGTTCATACCCAAAATTTCTAAGTGAACTATGTTTTTTTCTCCAATCTTTTTCTATTTTAACTTCCAATCCTAAAAAAACTTTCTTTTCTATTATTTTTTCGAGTTCAATACGAGCTTCAGTTCCGATTTTTTTTAAAAGATTCCCGCTTTTCCCAATGAGTATTCCTTTTTGACTTTTTGTTTCACAAAATATCGTAGCATAAATCTTGTCAATAGTATCAGTTTCTTGATAACTTTCTATTTTAACGGCTACAGAATGAGGAATTTCATCAGAGGTATTAAGTAAGATTTTCTCTCTTATAATTTCTTTGGTTACATCTCTCATTGTCTCTTCAGTGACGACATCTTCTGGATAAAGCAATTCTCCTTCAGGAAGAGATTTATAAATATTTTTTAATAAAGTATCAATATTCCGTCCGGTTTTAGCTGAAATCTTTACTACAGGATAATTTTTTTCAAATAAAGTTTTGTATGTAATTAGGTTTTCATCAATCTTTTCTAATTTTTTAGTTTTATCAACTTTATTCATTACAATGATTACTGGAATATCTGTTTGTAAAATATTCTGAGCAATCCACTTATCGCCTTTTCCTGCAGGTTCAGATCCGTCAACAAGAAATAAAATAAGATCAGCATCGGGTACTGCAACTTTAGCTTCGTCAAGCAGAAATTCTCCAAGTTTGTTAAGCGGTTTATGAATTCCTGGTGTATCTATAAATACAATTTGACCATCATCTGTAGTATAAATACCTTTGATTCTTTTTCTCGTAGTTTGAGCTTTGTCTGTTGCAATAACAATTTTTTGCCCTAGAATTTTATTCAAAAGGGTTGATTTACCAACGTTTGGACGTCCTATTATTGCTGTAAATCCGCTTTTCATATATTTATATTTTAACATAAAAGTATCATTTTTTTAACATATTAGCAATTTTTTTTAACTCAATGTATTATATATATGTGTAGGGAAAATAAAATTGGACTCAGAATGAACAAGAAAACTGGCAAAATTATTATAATTATATTGCTAAGCTTAGGGTTGATCCCTTTTAGTGCAATGCTTGCTGAAGCTAATAGCCTTACCCAACTTGATATTAAAAAATCGAATACGGCATCTTCTTCTATTGACGTAACCCTATACACTACAAGTCCTTATGCTGACAGTATTGCAGTAACAAAAAAATCAGATAATAAGTACGTCATTCTTATGCCAAATGTATTAAGTTCTGCAGGAAGCAAGCCTGATTTGTCTGGAATAAAGGATTATATATCAGACATTGATGTAAAATCAGTGAATGATGGCGTTGGTGGATATACCAAAATAACTTTAATTACAACTAAACCAATTAATATTAGAGCTAATGCTAAAAATGCAGTTCCATTAACTGCAGAGCAAAAAGCATATAAAAATCTTATAGCTCAATCCCGTACACATACAAATACTCCAGTATATATACCTGATTCAAGAAAATTTGAGCCAAAAACTACTGTTACAGTTAATAAACCGGTTCAGCCGGTTAAAATGATTCCAGTAAAACAAGAAACAAAACAGTTTTTATCAAAAAATGAAAGTATTATAGACACAGCTCAAAATAAAATTAAAGAAGTATCAGATAAGAAGAATATTAAACGACAAGAAGTTGAAACTATTCAGTCAAAAGTTGTAAAAACGAATAATGAAGAAAAAATATTACCAAAAACTGACGATATATCAAAGCATATACCAGATATGCCGGTTTTACCTGCTAAAGCTGATGTAAAACCTCCGTTAAAAGATTTTGGTACAATTTCATTATTAAAATCAGTAAAGCAGCATATAAAGAGGATTTTGCCGGACATGCCTATAACGTTAGTAATGATATTGATTCCTGTATTAGGATTGTTATTTATGCTTAAATTGATAAAAACATCAATAATAAATGCTAATTTTTTGAGAAGATCTTTCAAAGAGCACTTAGATACAAAACCTGTAATTTTAAATGATTACGAGGAGCTCATTTCTAATCCTGAGTTGAATTGGCAGGAGAAATATCAGAAATTTATGGCTGAAACTGGAGCTAATTTAGAGGATTCTTCTATTAAAAAATATTCTTTTATAACTCCTCAAAATAATACAGCTGTTCAATATGATTTGGCTGATGATACAGTTACAATTAAACCAAAAATTGCATCAAATCCAGCCCCAGAAAATATTATCGAACCAGCAATTGAGCAAAAAATAGTTATGAGTGATGCCGTAGAAGAATTAGAAAGACAAATAGAAAAATTAGAAGCTGAAAAAGAAATAAGTAGTAAACAGGAAGATGAAACCGTACCTGTTCTGGAAGAAAAAAGGGTTAACGACATGATTGAAAACGAAAAGTATTTGGCTAGTTTAGAAAAACTTCTTCATGATTCTCCTGATGTAGAAAAAACAGATTTGAATGAAGAAGCTATTTTGAAATCTTTAGAGCAAAATTTTAAAGATATAACAGTACAAAGTGAAGATAATATGATTACATCTAGAATGTCAGAAGTTTCTAATGGGAACCAAAGTGTAAAGATAAAGAAATTAAAAGCTTTTGCTGATAATGTTGCATTAGAAGAATCCTACAGAAATAAACCGCTTCCAAAAACTCGTGAAGAGGTAAGAGCATCTTCATATAAGGAAGGTAAGCATGTTAATTTAGGGTATTCAAAGCTTCATTCAAATACCCGCTCACTGGATGGAGGTAATTTGAGTGTTGCAGATTTGATTTCAAGAAGCAGTAAATTTATGCAAAATCCTGCGCCAAAAGCAGAAATTGTAAAACCTGCAGAGCCAAAAATTTCTGAGGTGAAACAACCAATTTTTCAACCAGAAAAAGGCTATTCAATGTCAACTATAGAGGAATTTTTGTCACTTCCTGATGATAATAATAGAGCAACAGCTTCAAATAGTTTGTCAAATAAAGTAGCTGAGAGTCTTGCTCAAATAAAGCCATCAATGAAAATACAAAAAGCTGTTCCTGCAAAAAATAATATAACAAATCCGATTGCAAAGTTAAGAAATGATACAAAAGAAAATTATCTAAATGGATTGATTGTAAAATCAGGTTATAATATTGATAAAAATAAAGGTTTTTACATAGTGAATCTTGATGGAGAATCTGCACTTGTAGGCAGAATTAATGAAGAAATTTTTGTTCTCAAAAAATTTGATAGAAATATAGAAAAACATATTCAAGTTCGTCAAGACAACCCTAATGTATATATGGTAAAAGCTGACGGTTTCCGCTCCCTTGTAGAAGTAAATGAAGACAAGATGGGTGTACTTATTGAACTTTAGTAAATATGATATTGTAGGAAGACGTGAAGAGTGAAAAAAACTCTTATATTTTTGTGTTTAATAATATTTTGTGTATTTATTTTTTCTGGTTGTAGGCCAAAAGATAATCGTATAGTTCTGCAGTATGCAAGCTGGGGGTCAAAGTCTGAAATAGATATTTTAAAACCTCTGTTAAATGACTTTGAAGGAAAAAATCCAAATATAAAAATTGATTTCATGCATATCCCTCAAAACTATTTTCAAAAAATCCATCTTCTATTTGCTTCAAATACAGCACCTGATATTATTTTTGTTAATAATTTAAATTTGCCAGTATATGCAAATGCTGGTGTATTAGAAGATTTGAGTGCTTATCAAAGTGAGAAATTTTATCCTCAGGCTTTAAAAGCTTTGAGCTGGAAAGGAAAGCTTTATGCAATCCCAAGAGATGTTTCTAATTTAGTTGTATTCTATAATAAATCAATGTTTAAAGCGGCTAACGTTCCTTTTCCTTCTAAAAATTGGACGATGCAAGAATTTCTAGAAAAATCCAGAAAACTTACAAAATTTCCTGAAACTTTTGGTGTAAGTTTTGAAGAAGATTTGCTGTTTTACCTTCCATATTTGATGAGTGAAGGCGGCGGGGTATTGTCTGATGATTTGTCTGAGGAAATTATAAATAATAAAAATTCTCAAAGAGGTTTAAAATTCTATTCGGATTTAAGAAAAGTTTATCATACAGCGCCTTTAGCATCAGAAAGTGCAAGTGCAACCATGGCACAGATGTTTTTGCAAGGGCGTATTGCAATGCAGGTCTCAGGTCGTTGGCTTGTGCCTAAATATAGAGAAGATGCAGATTTTGATTGGGATATAGCTCCTTTCCCAAAAGGGAAAGCTGGCAGTGTTGTACCTCTTGATGCTTCAGGATGGGCGATTGCTAAATCTTCAAAACACAAATCAGAAGCAATAAAACTTATCACATATCTTGCATCAAAAGATAATATTGGGAAAATGACTCAAAGCGGTCTTATTGTTCCAGCAAGAATTGATGTTGCAAATTCAAAATATTTTTTAAATAATGAAAAACCTATTAATGGTAAAGTTTTTCTTGACGTTATAGAAACTTCAAAACCTACTCCAGTATCTGTTAATTATAATGAAATAACAGATAAAATGAACAAATATACAGAACATTTATTTAATTAATTTTAAATAATTTCCAAAAACTAAATTAGCTAAAGCTTTAGCAAATATTTATCCAAAAATGTAAAAAGCTCTAATCTGTGATAAAATTGATAATATGAAAGAATTTGATTTTTACATAGTGCCAACTCCTATTGGGAACTTAGGAGATATAACACTAAGAGCGATTGAAGTTTTGAAATTAGTTGACATAATAGCATGCGAAGATATGCGTGTTACTCAAAAGCTTTTAAATCATTTTGATATAAAAACAAAATGTGTATCATATCATAAATTTAATGAAAAAGAACGGATTAATAGTTTTATAGAAATTTTAAAATCAGGTAAAAAAATGGCGCTAGTATCAGATGCAGGTACACCATTATTTTGTGATCCGGGTTCAGTATTAGTTGATGAATTGAGAAAAAATGGTTTTTTAATAACATCTCTTCCTGGAGCCAATGCAGTTGTTACATTTTTATCTCAAGTCCCAAGAGAAAATGAGAATTTTAATTTCGTAGGTTTTCTACCAAAAACTAAATCACAAATTGTCGATATTTTTAAAAGAACAAAATTTTCTGATTTAGTTTTTTATGATTCACCAAATAGAATTATGAATACTTTGGAAATTATTGAAGAAATTTATCCAAAAGCAAAAGTTGCAGTTGGAAGAGAACTTACGAAAGTATTTGAAGAAGTTAAAATCGGCAATGTTCATGATGTAATTTCTCACTTTAAGGAAAAGGTTATTAAGGGTGAAATTGTTGCTATGATTTATCAACAAGGGAATAATACTTGTGAGTTGGATGATATTGATGAAAAAATTGAGATTTTAAAGTCAAAAAATTATAAAGCCAAAGAAATATCTCAGATAATTTCATTACTCTATGGAATCAACAAAAACGAAGTCTATAAGAGGGTTTTGGAAAGATAAATGTATATAAATATTAAGTTTTTTACTTTTATTAGTTTATGCTATAATGTATGTAAGAATAAGAGAAGTTTTGAGGGTAAGTTTGTATAACAACAGAAAAAGTTTTAAATTAATAATATCCCTGTGTATGATAGCGATATTTCCACTTTGTGCACTAGCAGAGCCAGATAATTCTGCAGATGGTGCATATGTTGAAAGTTCTCAAGCTTCTACTCCATCAGAAGAAGTTAATTCTGCTGAAAAGAATGCAAGATATTTGAAAAAAGTTGAAATACATGGGACTAATGTTGTAAGTCCTGATCTTATTCTTGAAAAACTCAATCTAAAAAATGGTGATTTATACGATAGGGATGCCGTCCAAAATGGTCTAAGAAATGTATATAGCATGGGTTATTTTACTGAAAAAATTCGAGCAATCCCAGTAAATAATTCTGATGGAACTGTTACGTTAAAAATTATTCTTGAAGAAAATGCTCCTGTAACGGATTTTACTATTGAAGGAAATACAGTTATTTCTACAGAAGAAATTTTAGCCCCGCTTTTGCCAATGAAAGGTAAACCTCAAAACATAACTCAATTAAATGAAGCAATAGAAAAAATCCAAAATATTTATACCTCAAAGGGTTATATTCTTTCTAGAGTGGATTCAGTAACGGATGATCCTGATGGAACTATCAATATTAGTATAAAAGAGGGTACAGTTAATTCTATTGCGATTGCAGGTAATGAAAAGACAAAAGATTACGTAATTGCAAGGAATATTCTTACTGAACCGGGTGCTGTATATAATGAAAATCAAATTAAGCAGGATTTGGTGAGATTATATGCTACACAAGCATTTAAAGATGTAACAAGAGAAATCGAGCCTTGTGCTGATGATCCAGATACTTATGATATTACAATTAATGTGCAAGAGCAAAGAACTGCCAATATTTCAATTGGTGGAGGTCTGGATTCAGTGACAGGGGTATTTGGCTCTTTGGGTATTGCAGATAATAATTTTCTTGGCAGAAATCAAAGAGTATCTTTGAATGGTTTAGTTGGTTCTGGTGTAATTTTGAACGATGCATCTATTTTAAGGCGTATGAATATGCAGTTTGAACTAAGCTTTTTTGAGCCACATTTTTTGAATGCTGATACTTCTTTGATGTCAAAATTATTCTATAGGGATTTTGGCAGCTATCAAGTACCATTAGCAATAGAAAGAAGGTTTGGTGGTGAGGTAACTGTTGCTCATCGTATCAAACGTAATAAACACCTAACATCAACATTTTCTTTAGGAGTTGAAAATATTGATGTAAGTGAAGGTGATTATAATAAAATTTCAGGATTGTACTCAAGATATAATATTCCGATAGAAGAGCGTGCAAGACAATTGGAAGGTGGATTATTTATGTCGCTCAGCCCTGCACTTGTATATGATACAAGAGATTCTAATGTAGTTACAAGAAAAGGGACACTTGCTAGTATCAGATTTGATGAAGAACTTGGTCTAATTGATTTTGATAAGACGCATGGTAAGCTTACAGGAACTATTAAACAGTATATTCCTGTAGGTAAGAAGTCATCTTTGTCATTTATGGCAAAAGCTGGCGGTAAAATACATGGAGATAATATGCCAGAAGTTATGGCATATCGTTTAGGCGGTCCTTATACAATTAGAGGTTTCAAGATGAGTGGTGTAGGTACAGGTGAGGCTTTTGTTATGGGTTCTGCTGAATTTGCAACTCCAATTCCATTTATTGATAGAACCAGATTGGCTAAAAAAGTCGGATTTCTTAATAATATAAGACTTACAGCTTGGGTAGATGCTGGTAAAGTATTTGAACCGACAGTTACAAATACATTATATGATAGACCATTATATGCAGTCTCCGCTGGTGTCGGTGTGAAATTATATATTCCTGGCATGGGGCCATTGTCAATTGATTATGGTATTCCGCTCACAAATCCGGGTGATAATGGGTCTAAAAACGGATACTTTACATTTGGTGTAGGTGATTTACTATATTAATATATAAAGACTAGGAGGTATTATGAAAAAATTTAAATTAGCGGCTTTAATGTTATTCTGCGGATTATTTGTCGCGACTTGCTCTCAGAGTTATGCTGCTGGAGTAGGGTATATAGATTACCAAAAAGTGCAGGCAGCTTATCCTCTTGCTCAACAAGCTGTAAAAGAAGTTGATGCAAAAGCTCTAGAGCTTCAACAATATATGGTAGATAAAGAAAAACAGTATAAGTCTTTAGATACACCATTAAAAAAACAAAATTTTGAAGAAGCTACAGCAAGAGAATTTAATGCTAAGCAAGATGCTTATATCAAATTAAAAAATGACAAAGAAGAGCTTGTCTATAACAAAATCCAAGCGGCTGCAAAACAGGTGCTCGTTGAGCAGAAACTTGATGCTATTGTTGATTTTAGGGTAATTTTTGTAGGTGGTGTTGATATCTCTGATTTAGTTATCCAAAAATTAAAAAGTGGAATGTAGTTTGTAAAGGATTTTGAATGAACTATTCTGAAAACGGCGAGCAGTATCACATAGGATTAAAAGATGGAGATGTGGGAGAATATGTTATTCTCCCTGGAGATCCAAAGCGATGCAGTAAAATTGCCCAATATTTAGATGATGCGAAATTAGTTGCTGATAGACGAGAATTTACTACTTATACCGGTTATTTAAATGGAGTAAAAGTTAGTGTAACATCTACTGGTATTGGTGGTGCTTCTGCTTCTATTGCCCTTGAGGAGCTTGTGAAAATTGGAGCTAAATACTTCATAAGAGTTGGTACTTGCGGAGGTATTGATATAAATGTAAAAGGTGGTGATATCGTAGTTGCTACCGGTGCAATCCGTATGGAAGGTACCACAAAAGAATATGCTCCTATAGAATTTCCAGCAGTTGCTGATATAGATATAATTAATGCATTAAGAGAATCTGCAAATAAATTAGGCTATTCTTATCATACTGGGGTAGTTCATTGTAAAGATTCTTTTTATGGTCAGCATAATCCTGAGTTGATGCCAGTTTCTTATGATTTATTAAATAAGTGGGAAGCATGGAAACGGCTTGGATGTCTTGCTTCAGAGATGGAGTCTGCAGCTTTATTTATTGCAGGTAGCTTTTTAAAAGTTAAAGTTGGTTCTGTATTTTTAGTTGTAGCCAATCAGGAAAGAGAAAAACAAAATCTTGAAAATCCTGTGGTGCATGATACTGATAAAGCTATTAAAACAGCAATAGAAGCTATAAAATTATTAATATCAAACAGTAGTAAGGGATAAATTATGTATAATAAAAAGATGCAGTATATTATTAGAACTTGTTCAAGCGAAAATGTTCAGGAATTACAAAATTTGTTGAATGAAATGTCAATGAATGGCTGGGAATTATATAGCATGAACGAAGTGGAAGCTGATGAAGGTTTTAATTATAACTGTATTTTTATGTCAGAAATTAAAAATGATGAAGCTGGCGAAAATTCTGATATTATAAATATTTCAAGTTTCAAAAGCCAAATGGAGAAAATTTTATCACCGGAATTTTCGCCATATGAAAATTGTATTGAAATTCAGTCAAAAATAAAAAATCAACAACAAAAAATTTCAAAAATTAAAAAAGAGTTAGAAGGAGAAGCCCCAGCTTCTGTTGGTAGAAAAAAACTTAATGATAAAATTTCAGCAGGTCTAAAAGAGTTAGATGAATTGAGAGCTAAATTATCAAAAGCGACTTCGCCTGATGTGATGTATTCAAGACTGCATGAAGAAAAGCTTTCGATAAACTTGAGTGAGGAACTTCTTGGGTATGTGGATACTGATTGTGAAATCCCAGAGGAAGCTCTTGTTGCAGCTACTGTAAAATCAAGATTAAAGCTTACTGATGAGTTAGGATATGTAATTCCAAAAATTATATTTAAAGATGATTCTAACCTTAATCCTTATGAGTTTAGTATAAAAATAAGAGGGCTAGAAGTCGTAAGAGCTTGTGTATATCCAAATTGTACAATGTTTTTTAAATCGGAATTGCATTTAGACAAAAAAATTAAAAATTCAATATACGACGAAGATGTAGTAACAGGTAAAGAAATCGTCTGGATAGAAAATTCTCAAACAAAAGATTTCTGGGAAAAAGGTATGACTGGTGCTGAGTACATAGCAAGAGTCTTGGAAGCAGTATCAGTAAAGCATGTGGACGATTTACTAGATTATGCTGATGTTGACAAATATATTGATGTTGTAAGTGAAAATAATGATTTTCTTGTTCAGAATGTTATTCCAGATTTTATTTCAATGTCTGATTTGAGATTTATTTTGACAAGTCTGATAAGAGAAAAAGTTTCAGTGAAAGATATAACATATATTTTTGAAAAAATTAATGATTATGCTGAAGATTGTCCAAAATCAGAATTATTGAAAAAGATAAGACTTGCTCTAGGGCGTCAAATATGCAGGAAATATGTAAATTCAGATGGTTCAATAAGTGTGTTTGAATTATCTGAAAAAACACTTGAAGCTTTTGTTCCTAGTTTTGAAGAGGATGAGGATTTTATAATCAAGATTGATGGTGATTTTGCAGAAAAACTTGCGCAAAAAATTGCTAAAAAGGCAAAACAATTTGACATAGAAAGTCCTAATCTTTTAGTTCCAATGGAATATAGGCATTTGTTTTTTACCCTTTTATCTAATTATATGAATGACATAACAGTTTTAACACGAGAAGAAATAGGATGTCATTATCCTGTAGATGTAATATCAAATATTTAGCAAAAAAAATTATTTAGGAGTTTTAAAAAAGACATGCATATAATGAAACTAAGTGGCATGAATTATGTCCCATCATTTAACAGACGTTTGCGAAATGATGAAAAAAAAGAATATCGTGTAGATACTATCCAGCAAGCCTATAATTATTTAGGAATAAAAGATGTAGCTATGATAATGCATGGATCTTGTTATCCTGCGGATACTTTTGATTTAGGGATAGGCTCTCCTGCTGGTAATAGTGCTTCAAAAATGGCAGAATTCGAAGTCTTGCATGGATTTACTTCAGGTCAGCAAGGTCCGCTTGGAATGATTTCTCATGAAAATTATTCTCCATATTCAAGTTCAATATTTGCTAAAAATCAAATGTTTATTGATGTAGAAAAACTTACTCAAGATGGATATGCAAATATTTTGGATAAAAAAACTATTAAAAAATATACGCTTCCGGAAAATAAATTAGGTGAAAATTATACTTATACCCAATTTGATAAAGCATTTAATAATTATGATAAAGTAATAGATATTGCATATAATAATTTTAAAAGTAAGTTAAAAAATAATGATTCTAAAGCTATTGAATTAAATAAAGAATTTAAAGGTTTCAAATCTGCCAATAGTCCGCATTTGATAAAAGAAGGTGTATATCAAGTTTTAAAAAAACAGTATAAAACTGGAGATTTTAACACTTGGGATGGTATAGATAAAGACTTATTCGGATTAATAGAAAAAAAAGATCCAAATGCAATAGCAAGATATAAGGAAATTATCAATAAGTCAGGAAAACAAGTAGATGAATACTGTTTTGCACAATTTCTGGTCGATAAGCAGATCAAAGAAAATAAAGAATTTAGAAAACAACTAGGTACAAATCTTAATTATGCTCCAAAAGAAATTAAAAAGAATGGTCTTGTATATATAAATGATTTCCTAGTTGGTGGTTCAAAAATGGATGAGTATACTAATCCTGGAGTATTCTCTAAAAACTGGCGTATGGGATGTCCTAGTGGAGGTACTTATGGTGTTCAAATGTGGGATGCTCCAGTTGCTGATCCTGAAAAATTATTCAATTCCGATGGTTCATTAGGCCCTTCTGGAAAATTTCTTCAAAGAAAAATTAATTCAATGCTAGATTCTTGTGAAAATGTTAGAGTGGATCATGCAATAGGGCTTTATGATCCGTACTTGTATGATAAATCATCAATAGTTTTTGATAATGGTAATTTTAGAGCAGATTTGTTAAAAGCTGGAAGAATTTCTGATTTAGGAATAGATCCTAATGGTAATTATAAAAAGATTGTAGAGAAGATTGTAATTCCAGCAATGAGAAATCATGGTCTAAAACCAGATGATGCGGTATGGGAAGACTTAGGCTGGAAAACTGACATATTTAATGATATACATTATAATAAGTTGAGATTACCTGGAATTACCCAGCTTGAATGGGATAAAGCTGAAGGCAGTCCTCGTAAAAATTGGGCTCTGATAGGTTCACATGATAGTGTTCCAGCATTAATGCTGTTAAAGGAAAATTTTGATAGTTTTAATAATGAAAAATCACCTTGGAATCCTCTATATTTAGCTGGTTTCTTGCACTGGGATCCAGCTAGAGCCGAAGAAAGAGATGCTTTTTGTAAAAAAGTTGCTTCCAATCCAATTGATAGAGTAAAAGCTAGATTTGCAGAATTATTTATGAATTCAGAAAAAATACAAATTGCTTTCCCTGATTTTTTTGGAATTGATGCTGTATATAATTATGGCGGTAAGGAAGCTAAGACTAATTGGAAACTTAGAATGACAAAGGATTGGGAAGATGAATATTATAAAAATCTTTCAAGTGACAATCCTACAGCCTTAAATCTTCCAGAAGTATTATCTATTGCAGTAAAAGCGCAAATGGATAGAGAATATATTCAATATAAAAATAGCGGTCATAATGATGCAGAAGAATATAAACAGAATTTGAAAGAAAAAATGCAGCCTTTGCTTGATAGATTAAATAAGTTTACTCAAATTCTAAAGGAAAAAGAATAATAAAAAAAAGACCGTTTTTAATCGGTCTTTTTTTATTGATTTTAATAATGATTTTAATTTTCTTTTGCAATACCAGTTTGGAAACCTGGAACGCATAAAAATGCAGGAACTGTTCTAGTGATTGCAGTTGATAGAACTGATTTATCAGCCATAAGTGTTACTGCCATGCTTAGGTCATCTACATGTGGTGCAAAATCCGTTCCTTTAATTTTTCTATCAACTTTTTTATGATAAACTTTTTCATTTATAAAGTTTGAAACTTTGTTTCCTGCAATAATTCCAATTCCTAGTGCTGCAAGAGTAAGCCCTGCAGAAGGTATTATTTTAAGGAATTTATTAATAAATTTTGCAGTTTTTAATTTGTTTTTTGTAAGGTTATTAGTATTTATCTGAGGTACTTTGCTTAAAATCGGTTTTTTGTATTTATCATATAATCTAGAAACTCCGCCAACGCAAGCAACAGGTACTAAAACATTTCCTAGCATTTGATTGACAGCTTCTCTAAATTTTGCTTTTCTGTTATGTTTTTTGTCAAATGCTATTCCGCCAGCAAGCCCACCAACAACGGATCCTCCTGCGAGTGTTAAAATTTCTTTTTCTTCAAGTTCAAGTAGCTTACGGTGTGGTTTCTTTTTATTGTATATTTTAAAAATTGCCCAATCTTTCATAGGAGTTTGAGCAATTTTAGACGGGTTTATAGAGAATCCCTGTTTTTTAGCAATAAAACCTAACGCAGTTCCAACTCCTGCCATAGTTGTTCCTAGAACTTGAGATTTTAGCTTATTATCAACATGCTCTCTATATGTTTTATTATTGTGTCCAAAATTTGTTTGTTTTGTATTGTTAATATTGTATATAGCTTGGATTGTCATATCTTTGACCTTTCACACACACTATATCAAAAACAGTGAATAAAAAACATTGTTATCTGGGATAAAACTTTTAACATTTCTTAACTACACTGTTACAAAATATTAAAAACTAAACAAGCAAAAGCAAAAAAAAATATTCAGCGTTATTAGATTATTTGTTCGAACAATTTTAAATGAAGAAATTATATGCCGATAAATAATATAACAGTAAAACCAAATCAGACAGTAAAAGATTTTAGTTATGGAAGACGTTTTGTAAAAGGGATAGCCAGCCGTTCTATAGCTCCGCTTATACTTTTAGAAGCTTTTGTAGAGGCAGGCAGGACATATCAAGCTTATCAGCGCGGCGGGTTTGATGAAGCAAGAGAACGTATTACAGAAGAAATCATAGGTGCTGCATTCTGGTTCAGTGGTGTTGCTAGTTTTAATAAATTGATAGACAAGTTTATTGGTAAAAAGCTATATAAACTCCCAGAAACTGATTTTGATGGTGCAGGAGATACTTTACGTGATCCTATTAAAAACTATTTGAAGAAATATGCAGATAAGTTTAAAGACCCTAAAAAAGCAGAAAGCATGATTGCTAAATTTAAATTTGGCAAAGCAATTTCAAGTATTATTTTAGCGAACTGTCTAGTAGGTTTTGCTGTTCCAAAACTAAATCAAGCAATTACAAAACAATTAAGAAAACATAGGAAAAATCAACCGGAAGAAAGTACTCAAAAATCAATCAATATGAATACGCAGCGGCAGAATCTTAATGATTTCTTAAACGGTATGCGGAAAGATAAAAATGTATCTTTTGGAATGTCTCCTCAATTACTTTTAAGTTTAGCGAATAGTTTTGAAAATACACCTAAGTATCAGTTGTTGTCGACAGATGTGGGTATAGCTGGAGGCCGGGCAATTTGCGCAAGAAATAATCATGAAAGAACAGAAGTCTTATTTAGAGATATAGCATCAAGTTTCTTCTATATGTTTAATATGCCTATTGTAGCCGCATTATTAAATAAAATCCAAGATGGTAAATCCACAAGACTTGATCCAGTAGCAGCAAAACAAGTATCTGATCATTTAGAAGCAGTTCTCGATGCTCATAATGGCAGTATGAAAGCTGATGCATTCAAAGATTTTGTTCTAGGTAAACCTGAGAATAAATATATGATTAGTCCGGATTTAGCAAAGGATTTATCAAAAAATAATAATGTAATAAATCTTGATGACTTTATAAATCATTTGAAAAAAATAGTTCCAGAAAATGAATTTGCAGATTATGAAAAAGTTGCAAGAAAAATGTCAGAATTACAGCCTAAAGTAACCGGTACAAGTGTATTATCAAAAGCTCAAATTGAAGATATTTTCAAAGGCGGTGCTGTAAATATGCCAGAATTTTTGAAAAATGTTTATAGATGTTCAACTCAAGATGAAAACTTATTTACAGGGAAAGTTCATGCTCCAGCATTTGATAATGAATTGAAATTTATCTCAAGAGATACATTCACCCGCAAGCAGGCAGAAATTGCGGATTATGTAAATATAATACTTAAAAAAGCTAAAAATGGTGAAGTTACAAAAGATTTACTTAAAAAAGTATGTCGAGAAAACTTTATTAAAAATAGCTTTAACTGGGGAATTGGTTTTGCAATATCTGCAGCATTCCTTTCAACATTTATTCCAAAGATACAATACTTTATAACAACAAAAGTTACTGGAAAAAATACTTTCCCAGGTACAGAAGATTATTCAAATGAAAAGAAAAGTAAATAATATAATTTCTTTGAAAAAGAATAATTGCTTGTAAAAAAAATCTGCCTGTGAGATAATTCTATTGGAAAGGCAATACATGTCAAACGTTTTAGTTTATACATTAGACGGAAAAATATATATTAATTTAACCAACCGCTGTACAAATGAGTGTATTTTTTGCCTGAGAAAAGATAAGGACGATGTGTGCGGTCAGGCTCTTTGGTTAGATGATGAAAATTCCAAAGCTTCTGATGTAATAGAACAATTTGAAAAAATCTATAAAGAGACCCAGTCCAAAGAAGTTATATTTTGCGGTTATGGGGAGCCTATGCTGAAATTTGAAGTGCTGAAAGAAGTCGCAAAATATATAAAAAATACTTACCCTGAAATAAAAATTCGTATAAATACAAACGGGCACGCTAATTTTGTGTACAAAAGGAATCTTGTGCCTGAGTTGAAAGGGCTTATTGATGAATTTTCAGTGAGTTTAAATGCTCCTGATGAAAAAGAATATAATGAGCTGTCACAGCCAAAATTTGAAGGGGCTTATGATGAAGTGAAAAAATTTATCAAGGCTTGTTCCGATGAAAAAATTTCCGTTATCGCAAGTGTTGTAGAAGGTTATAAAGGAAGACATCTTGACCTAATGACTTGTAAAAAAATTGCATCAGATCTAGGTGCAAAATTTAGAGTGAGAGAGTGGATTGTGAATGGTTACTAAATAAAATAATGAAAGGAAAGATTATGCAAGTACAAAACATCTCAAATCCACAGACTAAACTTCAAAGTTTCCAAGGGAAAATTGATATTATACCTGGAGATTTAAGTTATCAAGCAGCAAAAAATGTTCGTAAAGCTTATAGTGCTATGTCAGAGGTTATAAAAGAAAAACCGTATAATTTATTAATTCGTCAAAATCACAAAAGAAATTCAATTGATATAATTGCACAAGATAGTAAGACTTTTGGTAAGAAAAATCCGCCAATCTCAGTTTCATCAATTGGACTTGGAAATAACGACTTAAGTAATAATGATGAAGCAATTGTAGATTTTTATTCATCTGTAGCAGAATATGTTGCATCAGAATACGAAGCAAAAAATCCTACAAATTTAACATTTATTGATAAAACCAAAAATTTACTAATTAAATTTGGTAAAAAATTTATGACAGCAATCCAAGATGAGTAATTCATAAATAAGAAGAAAAGAAAGGACGCGAAATGAATCTTTTAGACAAAATTATGAAACCGAAATCAATTGCAGTTATCGGTGCATCTACAAAAGAACATACAATCGGTTCTGATATTATGAAACGATTGCAGGAATACAATTTCAACGGGAAAATTTATCCTGTAAATCCAAAAGGTGGGATTATTGAAGGCTTACAAGCATATACTTCAATATTAGAAGTACCAGGTGAAGTGGATTTGGCTATTATTGTAGTTAATTCAAAATTTGTACTTTCTACAATAGATCAATGTAATGAAAAAGGTATTAAAGGCCTATGTATTATTACTGCTGGATTTAAAGAGACAGGTAAAGAGGGTGCTGAACTCGAAAAACAATTAGTTGAAAAATTAAAAGAATATGGTATGAGATGTGTAGGCCCTAACTGTTTAGGTGTTGTAAATACTCACCCTGAAATCAGAATGGACGGATGTTTTGCTGAATCTCTACCAGAACGTGGTAATATTGGTTTTGTATCTCAATCCGGCGCTTTAGGTGGAGGTATTTTAAATATCTTAAAAGACCTTAACCTTGGTTTTGCTCAATTTATTTCAATTGGTAATCAAGCTGATGTAAATGCAGAAACAGCTCTTGAATATTGGGAAAATGATTCTGATGTAGAACAAATTCTATTATATATGGAATCAATTCAAAATCCTGCTAACTTTAGAAGACTAGCATCTAGAATTACAAAGAAAAAACCTATCTTGGCCTTAAAAGCTGGTCGTTCAGCAGCAGGAGCTTCAGCCGCATCATCTCACACTGGTTCTTTAGCTGGTGCTGATAAAGCTGCAGCAGCTTTGTTGAAACAATCAGGTGTAATTAGAGAATTTTCTTTGAAGAATTTATTTTCTACAGCAAAAGTTTTTGCGAACTGCCCTATTCCTAAAGGTGATAGAGTAGCTATTATAACAAACTCAGGTGGACCTGGTATTATGGCTACTGATGCTGTATGTGAATATGGTATGCAGATGGCTAAAATTTCAGATGAGACAAAAGAAAAATTAAGAAGTTTCTTACCATCTGCAGCATCTGTTAAAAACCCTATTGATATGATTGCGTCAGCTCCAATTGAACATTATAAACAAACTCTAGAAACAGTGATTGCAGATGAAAATGTTGATATGATTATCACAATTTATCTTCCATTCTTAGGCTTAAAAGATATAGATGTAGCTAAAGCCTTAATGGAAATTAAAGCTAAAAATCCGCAAAAACCTGTTATCGGTGTATTTATGACTAAGAGCGAATTCTTTACAAAGATTTCTGAAATGGATGTAAATATGCCATTCTTTATGTATGCAGAAGAAGCTGCTGACGGTTTGAACAGATTAAATCAACAAAGACTTTGGATGGAAAGACCGGAAGGTAAAATTCCATGCTACGATGTAGACAGAGCTAAAGTTGAAAGTATTATTAAAAAATCATTATCAGAAGGCAGAGCTCAGCTTACTACATTAGAATCAATTGATGTATTGCAGGCTTACGGAATCAGAGCTTGTAAATACGGATTAGCAACTAACGAAGAAGAAGTTGTTGAACTTGGTAACTCAATTGGATACCCTGTTGTAATGAAAATGACTTCAAAAACTACTTCTCACAAAACAGATGTAGGCGGTGTAGTTGTTAACATCAAATCAGAAGAACAATTAAGAAAAGAATACAAAGGATTACTTGAAAGACTTGAAGCAAAAGGATTGTTGGATGGTCTTGAAGGTGTAATTATTCAAGAAATGGTAAAAGGCAACCGTGAAATGGTTTGCGGTATCGCAACCGATCCTCAATACGGACCTATGATGATGTTCGGTTTGGGTGGTGTGTTCGTTGAAGTTATGAAAGACGTAACTTTCAGAATTGCTCCGTTAACCGATGTTGATGCTGAAGAAATGATTAAATCAGTTAAAGCATACAAATTGTTAGAGGGTGCAAGAGGTACAAAACCTGCTCAGATAGATCAAATACAAGAAACTTTATTGAGATTATCTCAATTGGTAAGTGATTTCAAATTCATTGACGAACTTGATATTAACCCGTTGTTAATTTCTGAAGCTACTGGTGAAGGTATTGCAGTTGATGGCCGTATTAAGGTAAGAATTGAAGAGGCAAAAGAAGCTCTTGGTTGTTCTTGTGGATGCGGTTCTGTTGCTTGTTCTTGTAGCAAATAGTTCATAAATAAAAAAGACCGGTTATATAAACCGGTCTTTTTTTACTTTAGTTTCATAGGAGGATTAGGATTGCTTAATAAAATTACACCAAGAATTTCAGCAGTATTAGGTGCAGTAAGGGATAGAAGTTATATAAATAAATATGCAAAAGGGAAAATTAAAGAGCCTCCTGCTTTTTATAATTCTCTAATAAAAAAATCAGGACCTCCAGCTAAAGCTTTTAATCAAAAAGTTAAAAGTTGGATGTTAGCATATAAGGATAATATTAAATATTTTGATATGGTTGATAAGATAAATAAAATGTTTAAAGGATAAAATTTGTACTTTTTTATAAAGTATCTTTATTGTAAATTTTTCTTAATGAAATAACAAAAATTATTTTCAGCAACATAATATAATTATGTGGTCTTAAAATAAGGATTAGTGTATGAAAGTTTCAAGAGTAGGAATGAGTGTAAATCCGCAGTTTACAGCTGAGAGGACTAAAAATGCCCTAAAAAATACTGCTGGAGCTGCAGCTATAGCAATTGCATCAGCTGTTCCTGAAACAGAAGCAGATGCACAATTTTTTGTTCCACCTCCAGTACAACATTATTATTATGTGCCTGTTGTTCCAAATCCGATAACTACTGTTCCAAACTGTTTTGTATATGGTGATGTAGATAATTTTGATACTGATAAATCTATGGCTCAGGTATTTTCAGAGATTGATTCAAAAGTAAAGGAAAATGGTTCAATTTCTATGAATGAAGTAGTTGGAATGGAACGTGATAATTGGAATAAGACTCATTTTTATCCATATAGTAATTACCAAATGCAAAATACCGCTGCTAATTTTAAAACATTATCAACTCTATATAATGAAGAAGGTTCAAATCCTAATACAATAAATTATTCAGAATATAAAAATATAATGGATACTTATATGCAATATAAAAATGTCGCAAATTTTATAGGGTTAATGCAAATATTAACAATGCCACATCCTGTACATCCGCCACATAATCGTCATAAACCAATGCCTCCTCACCATCATAGACATTAAATGTTAATTAAAATTTTTAGTATCCAATTGCCCAATTTACAGATGGTATAAATTCCTTTTTAGGTTCTACAGCTATTGATGATGTTATTGCTGGGACTTCAATAACTTTTGCGGCTTTTTGAAGCAGATTGTATTCTGTCATTCTATTATCAACGTTATTAAATGATTTTAATCTATCTAAATTATTTTGTAATTCAGCATTTTCATCGTTAAGAGTAGTTACTTGACGACTTAATGTATTTAAAGTAATTTCATTTGACATTTCAAAATAATAACTTATAAAAGCTACGGCTATAAATATACCTAATATTGAACATAAAGTTGAATTTACTTTTCTAATAGCCATTTCTTTTACCGAACTTCCTTTGTGAAAATATCCTTCAATAACTGGTGCCTGTTGCACAGGACGTTCTGTGTATCCTGTTTCTACATAAGAATAACGTATTTCTTCTTCTTCTCTTACTCTCGCTGTATTCAATTTATTCCCCAACTTTTACTGTAAATATTAATTAACTACCCGCTAATACATCTTGCAATTCTTAATTTTGCGCTCCTTGATGGTGGATTTTCTCGAATTTCTTGTTCTGTTGCAACGATAGGCTTCTTATTAACCAACTCTAATTTTGGCGGCGGGCATGTGCAAATCATTTGATTTTTACTGCAATGACACCGCTGTGAGTGGTATTTGAATAAGCATTTCACTATCCTATCCTCCAAAGAGTGAAAACTTATTACACTTATTATAGCACCAACTTCAAGTAAATCCAACACATCATTCAGAGTATTTTTTACATTTGTTAACTCTTGGTTAACTTCAATTCGAATAGCTTGAAATACTCTTGTAGCAGGATGTATAGCTGATTTTATATTTGGTGTAACTTTTTTTATTAGATCTGCTAATTGTATAGTTGTTTCAATTTTTTTTAGCTTTCTTTGCTCAATAATAGCTTTTGCAATCCTTTTTGAAAATCTTTCTTCGCCATATTCTGAAAAAATTCTTACTAAATCATTTTCTGAGTATGTATTTACAACGTCATAAGCTGTAAAATTTGAATCTTGGTTAAATCTCATATCTAAAGGTGCATCTTTAGAAAAAGAAAAACCTCTTTCAGCTTTATTGAATTGATGATAAGATGCTCCAAGGTCAAATAGTACACCACCAGTAATTTTTTTTATTCCAAGTTCATTTAGGACGTTTTTAATATTTGTATATGAATTTTTTACTATTGTTAAGTTTTTGTAACTTTTTAAACGTTCTGAAGCTGCTTGAATAGCTTCATTGTCAATATCAAATGCGATTAATTGCCCATCAGGTTGAATTCTTTGCAAAATTAACTCGCTATGTCCTCCTCCTCCTAATGTGCAGTCGATATAAATTAGTCCATTTCTGCACTCAAGTGCATTGACGGCCTCATTTTTCATAACAGTATAATGCTTAAATTCCATAAAAAAATTTTAGCATAAATTTTATTAAAAAGCTTACATTATTCTATTGAAAAACAAAACCTTCTAATCCATATTCATCAATAATTTCTAAAAATTTATTGTATGTATAGATTTGTGCTTCGCCAGATTCATCAAAAATTTCTATAAGTTTATTTTGATTCTGATTTTCGACAGCATTAATCATTTTGTCAATTTCATTTGCTTCATTCTCTTTTTCTGTTGTTGAAATAAATTTGATGTCCATAATACTTTTCTCCAAGAGCCGTTAATTTACTAAAAATCCCTCAAGTCCATGCATATCGTAGATTTCTAAAAATTTGGCATATGTATATATTTGAGTATTTTCAGGTTTTTGTTGATCCATAATAAGAATTCTGCCATTTCCGATTTTTGAATCTAAATGCATCATAAAATCAATCATTGCTGTGACAAATATTTCATCTTCTAAATCTTCAATTGTAACACTTTTTAAGAAGTGAAAATCTTTTTCTTGAAATGTTCTTGCTGCTGGCATTGCAAACTCCTTAAATTATAACCATTAACTTTACGTTGGTTGTTACGTCATTAATTAATAATTTCTTTAATAAAAATCTATAAATATTACAAAATTGTTACAAGCGTAGAAGTTTAAAATTAAAAAAGAACCGGAAATATATTTTCCGGTTCTTTTTTTATTATTATATTAAATGTCTAGACAGTTTGTTTAATAGCACTGTTAATCCGGTTAAATGTCTTATTCTTGCCAATAATTGCAAGTATTGCAGTCATATCAGCTCCGCAAATTCTGCCAGTAACAGCTGCTCTTATAGCCCACATTGTAATTTTAGGTTTAATACCTTTTTCCTTGTAGTAGCCTCTAAATGCTTCTAGTTTTTCATGGAGATTTTCTTCATTCCATTCCCAATCTTTAGCCTGTTCAAGGAAAGTTTTCAAAACATCTTGCGATGTTTCAGTATCAAGAGTTTCTTTTGCTTTTTCATCTATTTCGACTTTTTCACCAAAGAAATATGGTACCGCATCAGTAATATCAGAAAGAACAGTTAATGGTTCATAAGTGACCTCAACCATTCTTGTATATTGAGCATCTGTTAGTTCGTTTAAATCGTATTTTGTTAAATATGGTCTAAGTTTTTCTTTTAATTCAGGAATTGAAAGCATTTTTATGTAATGACTGTTCATCCAATTTAATTTGTCATATTCAAAGATTGAATTAGAAGATGAAATTTCATTAATTCTAAAATCCTGAGCAATTTCATTGACAGTTTTAATTTCCTGACCATCAGAAGGAGACCAGCCAAGTAGGGCAACAAAGTTGATTAACGCATCTGTCAAGTATCCTTTTTCAACAAATTCAGAAACTGCAGTTGCACCATGTCTTTTAGAAAGTTTGCTTCTGTCAGGAGCTAGAATCATCCCTAAGTGCCCGAATCTTGGAACTTCAGCCCCAAGTGCTTCAAAGATTAAAATCTGCTTGAATGTATTAGAAATATGATCTTCGCCTCTGATTACGTGTGAAATTTTCATAAGCATATCATCTATTACAACTGCAAAGTTATAAGTAGGTGCTCCATTTGATTTCATTATAACAAAATCACCTAGTAAATCAGTATCCATATGTAATTCACCTTTAACAAGGTCATTGAATTTTAATATAGACGAATCGTGAAAAGCTTTTTGAGCTTTTGCAATATTAAATCTGATTGCAGGTTTTTTCCCTTCCGCTCTTAATTTAGCTTTTTCATCTTCTGTTAAGTTTTCGCATTTTTTAGAATATACATAAGGTCTTTTGTTTTTAGTAGCTTCTTCTTTTTCTGCTTCTAATTCTTCTGGAGTGCAGAAACATTCATATGCAAACCCTTTGTCTAAAAGTTCTTGAACATATTTAGGGTATATATCAAATCTTTCAGATTGAGTATAGGGTCCGTATGGGCCTCCAACATCTGGACCTTCGTCCCAGTTTAGTCCTAAAGCTTTTAAGCTGTCAAAGATATTATCAATGTATGCCTGGCTTGTGCGATCAGCATCAGTATCTTCAATTCTTAAAACAAATTTACCTTGGTGTTTTTTTGCAAATAAGTAATTAAATAAAGCTGTTCTTGCTGTTCCAATATGTAAATTCCCGCTTGGCGACGGAGCAATTCTCACTCTAACTTCGTTCATTTTGAATCCTCGATTTCTTTTATTTTTCGCACTTACAATCCTATCACGCACAGTTTTTAATTTCAAGAAGTTTAATCTGATGTTAAATTAATTAGTTTGTATTAAAATAGATAGTTTAATTTGTTGTAGTATTATGTTATAATGCAATTATGAAAAAGATTGTAATTTTATTTGCTGTTTTTTTATTAGGAGTGAGTGTTTTTGGAAAGGAAGATGATGCAATCCTCCCAAATATTTTTATTTATCCTATGCCAGATTGTGAGTCAAAGATAAATGATGATGAGTTTACTCCTGAGGAACTTGAGTATATTTCGCCAGATTCTGCTAAAGATGAAGAATTGTCTGTAGATGATGAAATTAATTTGTTTAGTTCGGTTGAAAATGTTAATGATAAAGAATATAGTGAATTTGTAGAAGATTCAAATGCTATTTTTTTAAAGGATAATTATGATAATTATGTCGTGAATATTAGAGTTCCGCAAAAAATAACTTCGACTAAATCGTTAAATTTAGATAATAAAATTCACAATGAAAGACTATTAAATTTGTCGAAGTATTCTAAGGAGGAATATAATATTTCAGGGCATTCAATGAATAATGTATATCGAGCTGGAGGTTTTTCGTTTGGAACTATGTATGATGCTAGCGTGGATAGAATTTCTATGCTGGAAAAATCTGCTAGATTATTTACAAGATATGAGAATAAACGATTTGCACTAAGCTCAGCTTATGAAAAAACCTCTAATACAACAATAGGGACGCTTTATGATACGCTTTATCTAGCCCCGGAATTTAAAATTAATAATTATTTCGCAGTAAGAGAAGTATTAAGTGCTGATATTACAAGAAATAGAAAAAGCAGTGAATTAATTTTTTCCGTTTCTCCATATGGGCGTGATAATAATGACCGCTTTCGACTTGAATTTGGTGCAAAGCAAACTATTGATCAGGATAATGCACTATATGGGACTCAGTTAAACTTTTCGACGAATTTAAAATTGTAAATTTATCAAAATATAATTGTCTGTAATTAATGTTTTTAATATAATTTAAATAGTAGATAAATCCTTTAAGGAGTTTTAATATTGGAAGTTAGTAGCAATACAAAATTAAATGAAGAAACGGCTGCAATTCAAGAGAATGGTCTTGCTGCAAGAGCTATTGCAAAAAATAAAAGCCATAAGCGTAAAATTGGTTTTTATTACTCTTTTTTAACAATTGTGCTGTTATTTTGTCTTGTTCAGGTGGGTTTTGGTGTAATTTTGAATATATCTAAGATTATTGCTTATAAGGCTAAGATTATTACTATGGAAAAAGTAAGAGATGATGCAGAACTTAGGAATAAAGAACTAAAAAGCGATATAAAACAATTTTCAAAAACGGCTAGTCTAGAGGAAATTGCAAGAAATAATCTTAAAATGGCAGGAGAAGATGAAGTGCTCGTAATTATCAATAACACTCAAGAATCTACTGATAAAAATAAAAAACATCTTAGTAAAAAATTTAAACATAAAAAGTAGTTGGTGGTTTATGCAGGAAAATGAAGTTGTAAGTTATGTAAAAAAAGCATTTGAATATAAAGAACATGAGTGCTACAAGCAAGCTATAGAAATGCTTTATAAGGTTTTGGAATCAGAAAGTGATAATATAGAAATCCTATTTCAAATAGGTGAATTATATGCTCTTTTGCATAACTATAATAGGACTGAGCAATATTTGGAAAAGGTTCTTTTAATTAATGCAAAACACTTGCCGTCTTTAAAATTGCTACAAAAAGTTTATATAAGACAAAATGAATTTAAAAAAGCAAAAAAAATAGCTGTTTCAGTTTTTGAAATTGAGAAAAACTCTGAAAACTTAAAAAATTTGATAAAAATTCTTGGTATATTGAAAGAATTTGAGGCAATTGCAACGTATCAAGAAACAGAATATATGGATAGTGATTGTTATTATGCGTGGGCTGAGTCTTTATATAATGCAGGTAAAACTGATGAGGCTAAAGTTTTGATTGAAAAAGCATGCAAATTAAATTCAGAAGATTCTGATTGTAAAATTCTTTTAGGTAAAATATATTTTGATGAAAATGAATTTGATAAATCAAGAGAAATATTTGAGGGTTTTGGTAAAAATTCCCAAGATGCTGTAGTATTAAACTATTTAGGTTTATTTGCTCTTGATGATATGAATTTTGTTGAGGCTATAAAATTCTTTTCTAGAGCTTCAAATATTGACAAGTCGAATCCAGTTTATTTCTATAATCTAGGTAATGCTTATTTCTTTAATGGCTGGCATGAGGAATCTGTAAATGCTTACCAGAAAGCTATTTGCTTAACTCCAGATAATGCTGATTACAGATATTCTTTGGCTTATTTGTTATTTGAAGATAAAGAGTATGATAAAGCTAAAAAGGAAATTGATATAGTTCTTGAAAATAATCCAAAACATTATCAGGCAAGGGTGATATCTGCTTTATTGAAATTAGAGAGTAAAGATTATTTAGGTGCCCAACAGATACTTGAAGAAAATATAAAATTTGGTGCAGAAGATGATTTTACATTAATTTCTCTTGGAAAAGTATATAGCGAGCTTGGTATTTTTGATAAAGCTGAAAAAGTTACAAGTAACGCTATAGAAAGAACTCCAGACAATATGAATAATAGATGTGCTTTGGCAGAGATCTATATAAAAGAAAAAAAATATAATGAAGCAATAGAAATTTCCAAAAGTCTAATTGCTGAGAATGAGAGGTATATATCTGCCTATATTATTGGAGCAAAGGCGTCTTATTATAACGGGGATATTGATTTAACTAAAGAATATGCTCAGGATGCAATCGCACTGGACATAAATTGTTCAGAAGGATATTATTATTTAGCTATGGTAAGAGTTTCACAAAAAGATTATGATGAAGCTGTAGAGTGCATGAAAAGAGCTATTATGTATGATATTACAAATGCAAAATATTATGCAGAGATGAGTAAAATATATAAGCTTAAAAGTGATATAAAAACAGCATTTGAATATATAAAAGAAGCTGAAAGTATTGATAGTTCAGTTGAGTACAAAATTATATATAAAGAACTTGCAGCTCTAAATAGGAAGCTTTAAAACAAAAATTTGCCCTTGAAAATAATATAATTATAATATTAATATATAGGGCTGATTAGGGAGCCGGACTGAATTAGAGGAGTTGAGCTTATGGATATGAAAAAGATTATATGTACAATTGCGCTTGCGCAATCATTATTAATAGCACCGGCTTTTGCATTAAGTTTTGGAAAAGAAAAGCCGATTGTCGTGCCGAAAAATTTTCCAGCGAAATATAATGCAGATTATATAAAAAGAATAACCCCAGAATATAAATCTGTAGGTGAAGATTTTATATTTTATGTAGCTCTGGATATGCTAAAAGGTACGAATGGAGAATTCTCTCGTAAAGCAATCTTAGGGAATAACCTTTCACAGCGTCCTGTAAAAATTGAATTTAGGGATTTAGCTTCAATAAATCCCGACTATGCTTCATTTGATGCATTAGGTTGGAAACGGGGAAAACAATTATATATTTATATAAATCCAAGACATAAAGATGCCCCTCCAGGAGCTCTTGCAGCATTATTATCCCATGAAGCACTCCATCAGGATGAATACAATTCTCTAGCAGAAGAAACTTATGCTTGGACAATGGAAGCTTCTGTGTGGTGTGAAATATTAAATGTTTATCCTGAAAGTGATGAGAATCTTCACCCTTTAGTTACTCGTGAAAATACTTTGAAAAAGTTGTTTGAAAAAGGTAATTATTCAAGCAAATATATAAAGAAAACAGTTCATGCAAATGAAGGATATAAAAACCTTCCGGCAACATCTCCGGGTTTTGAAGATTTATAATTGCTAAATTTTTATGAATAATTACATAGGTTAATTATAAAGTATATTGATTATACAAAATCCTTGATGTTAAATATTCGTATGAAGAGAAAAGAATTATATATTTTTATTGCCTTAGTCTTTGTTTTGGTAGGTTTGAATTTGCTTGTTATGCATGCAAATAACCCACTATATTCTGAAAATGATGAGATGGTAAATAAAGAATATATTTCTTCTCAGAAATTATTTGATGAAGTCTGGACAGAAGTAAAAAATAATTATTATGATTCTTCAATGAATCATCAATCTTGGATGCGGTGGAAAGAACATTATCATGGGAAAATAAAAACAGATGATGATGTTAAAGTGGCTGTAGATACAATGCTTGCAAGCTTGGATGATCCTTATTCAAGATATATGAATAAGTCGGAGTATTCAGACCAAAATACGTCCATAAATTCTAAAATCACAGGTATTGGGGTTAATATAGCAAATATTTCGGGAAAGACACAAATAATAAACGTCATTGAAGGTACTCCAGCACAGTTGTCAAACCTCCAATCAGGAGATATAATTTTGGATATAGATGGAAAAGATATAAATGGTCTGTCACTTTCGGAGGTTGCAAATTTGGTAAGGGGGCCGGAAAATACAACGGTTCAACTTACAGTTTTAAGAAATAAAGATAAATTTATTAAAAAAGTTGTAAGAAAAGAAATTAGAATAAAAACAGTTAAAAGTTCAGTAGATAAAAATATTGGTTATATACAAATTACGAGTTTTATAGGCTCAACTACTCCTAATGAGTTTTTGGAGGCGCTCGAAAAAACAAAAAATACAGATGGGCTAATCCTTGATTTGCGTGGGAATACAGGAGGGCTTTTGCCTAATGCGATTTTTATAGCGAATTTATTTATTCCTAAAGGTAATTTAGTAAGTATTGTGGGTAGAAATGGTTATAGATATAATATAGAAGCTCAGGATACTGATTTAGGAATAGAAAAACCTGTAATAGTTTTGGTTGATGGCGCTTCAGCTTCAGCAAGCGAGATACTTTCAGGTGCATTAAAAGATTATAAAAAAGCTAAACTTTTAGGTACAAAAACTTATGGCAAGGGAATGGTGCAAAAGATTATTCCACTGCCAAATGAAACTGGGCTAAATCTTACCGTTGCAAAATATCTTACGCCATCCGGTGCAGATATTAATAAAAAAGGTATTAGTCCGGATATAGAAGTAAAATTTACTGAAAAAGATTTGGAAAATCATAATGATATTCAATTAAAAACAGCTAAGACTATCTTGTCTAGAATGTTAAGTCAGAATGTAAATTAAAGATTTTTATTCATAAAAAAGTTTTTATATCTCAGATCTTTTTTATTGACAACAAGTCCGCAAAGAGAACAGGCAAGGGTTTCTCCAGTACTATCTATCGGCATAAACATATGCTCGCATGTATCGGAATTTTCTTCTTCTGGTATTTCATCAAGCGGGTTAAGTGCATTTTTTTTGTCGTGTTCGTCTAGAATTTCCATTAATCTATCTTTTTTTAGATATTTTACAAGAAGTTCAATGAAATACATTTATAAATCAAAACCTCCAGGAAGAAGTTCATCAAGACTATAAACTTTTAATTCATTATTAATCTCAGTTATTACATCAATACCATTTTGACTTCTAAATTCATATAATACTTGTCTGCAAGCTCCGCAAGGTAAGCAATTATCCATATTCGGCGAAAATATTGCTATTGCGGAAATTTTTTGTTCTCCATTTGCTATAGCAGTTCCTACAGCATTTCTTTCCGCACAGATTGTTAAGCCAAAACTTGAATTTTCAAAATTACATCCAGAAAAGAGCTTTCCATCAGGAGTGCAAAGGCAGGCCCCTACTTTGAATTTAGAATATGGTGCGTAGGCTTTTTCAGAAACTTCTTTAGCTTGTTTCATTAGTTCGTTATAATCCATTTTATCCTCCAGAGGGCTCAATATATCTAGTTCACATGTATTATAAGTTTATTCTATTTGGTTAAAATTTTAATCCGTTAGTCGTATGAAAAAATATGTGGTACAATGAATTTATGAAAAAAATATTCAGGGTATTAATAAGTTTATTTTTTGTGGTTTTTACATTATTACCAGCGGGAGCTTTAACATTTAATGTTGTTGTATTGCCGGTAGATTTGAATCGTGTATGTGAAAATTATTACTGTTACCCTGAAATATCAGAAATTGTAGCGCAAGATTTAATAAAGTATTTTAATTCAGGAGTAAAAGTGCATGCTCCTTCACTTTTTGAAGTAAGGAAAGCTCTTGCTCAGAATGCTTCATTAAAAAGTTCTACAAATAATGCACTTGGCAAATTTGGAAGGACTGAAGTGATAGATTTTCCTGCAATGAAGACTATTGCACGTCAATTTTCAGCAAATTCTGTATTGTTAGTTTCCAACAATGTTGTTATTGAAAATTCTGGAGTAAAAAGGAATGTCTGGGAGGTGTTGGAGTTATCGAGTGCTATGAATATTGCTTATCCGTATACAATGGAAACTAATGCAGTATTAATTGATACTGTAAATGATTTAGTCATGTGGAGCGGGAATTATTCAAAAAAAATAAGTGATAATGAAGATAATTTTAATGCTGTAAAGTCATCTGAAACTTTTGCAAAGTTATCATATTTTAGAGCGTATTCTGAAGATATTCTAGCAAAGACCATCGCACAAAATGTTATTTTGAGATTTTTTCCTAAAACAGTTAGTCCAATAGTAGATAAAAAGAATGTAAAGCCTTCAGGGTCATATTTTCGTTATGAAAATACAACCCCTACATTGAATAAATTACAGGATAAAGAAGACCAAAAAAATCAATCAGAAGACAACTATGGAGAAATTCTTTATGGTATTTGAGTTTGATTCTCTTTTTGTTTTGGCATTTCTTGAGTGAATTTTTTGGGAGTATTAACCATGTTATTAAATTTTTGATTATCTAAAGATTTTTGGCTGTGTACATTGTCAAATTTTTCTTGAATACCACTTCCAGATGATTTAGGGGCATTTTTTTTCATTTCAACTTGGGAAGGTGTATTCGCGGAAATTTCATCAAGTTCTTTTATTCTTGCCTTGGTATCAATTACAGCGACTGTACCGACTGCAATGATTGCGATTATTATAAGTGGTTTTTTCATTAAAATTTCTCCTTTGTTCCTGTATATTTTAGATGTAAATGAAGCTAAAATAATTATCCAAAGTGATTATTTTATGTGCTAATAGGATAAATAACTTGCAAGAAAATGTTAAAAATGGTAATATAAGATTGTAGTTAAAACTTTAAAAAGGGGAATTTATGGCAAGATTAATAAGACCAACATGGGCTATTAGATGTGTTCAATCAGGTTGTAAAACATTATTCGAAGTAGCAAAATTGGAAGATGGTAAACAACAGGAAGTTGTTTGTCCTAATTGTGGTGAACATTACGTATATCCAATTACTGAAGATGATGAAAATAAGTAAAAATGTATAATAATACTGATAAACGCTATAATCAGTATAGTGCATATTTGAAAAATAAATTCGGCGTCAAGGTATATAAAATTACACTTGATGCCGGTTTTTCATGTCCAAATCGAGATGGTACTATTTCTACTGGCGGTTGTATTTTTTGCGATGAGGGTGGTAGTTTTTCTCAAGCTCATTCTAACCTTTTAACTATAGAACAACAAGTTGAAGAGGGGATAAAAACTCTCAGCACAAGGTTTAAAGCTGAAAAGTTTATGTCATATTTTCAAGCTTATTCTAACACATATAGACCTGTAAAAGAGTTAGAAAAGATTTATAATTCAGCACTATGCAATGATAAAATAATAGGACTTTCAATAGGTACAAGACCGGATTGTGTAGATGAAGAAAAGTTAAATTTGATAGCAGGGTATAAAGATGATTACTATACCTGGATAGAGTATGGGCTGCAATCTATACATAATAAAACACTAAAAAAAATAAATAGAGGTCATGATTTTGATTGTTTTTTACGAGCATATGAAAAAACAAAGGAAAAAGGTATAAATGTTTGTGTACATGTAATTTTGGGGTTATGGGAAACTCAAGATGAAATAATGCAGACAGCACAAAAGCTTGCAGAACTAAAAGTGGATGGTATTAAAATTCATATGTTGTGTGCTCTCGAGAATACAAAACTTGCGTCGATTTATGAAAAAGGTGAAATTTCATTTATGACAGAGGATGAATATGTGAATATGGTTTGCGATTTTTTGGAGTATCTGCCAAAAAATACGACAATACATCGTCTAGCTGGAAACGGCCTTAAAAAAAAATTAATAGCTCCACGCTGGCTGGGTGCAAAACTTGATTGTCTTAATAAAATTGATAGAGAATTGATTAGACGAAATTCATATCAAGGTATAAAAAATTAATAAACAGTTTACAAAAAATGAAAAATATGTAATACTAAATTTGTGCAGAAGTGTATTGTAAAGATTTGTTAAACTGATATATAAAAATTCGCAAAAAAATTTTTTGAGAGCCCTTAAAGCTTTTGAAAAATATTAATCTCGGAGTGATAAATATGTTAACTATTCAACCAAATTTTTCTCAGCGCATTCATAATGCTCAACCGTTTGGGAAACAATCAGCTGTAATTATTGTTCCAAAAGAAAAATTAACAATTCCATATTTGAATGATAAGCATTCAGCAAGTAGAGCATCTGATCTAAATACAGATGAATTTGAAAGAGATATTGTAGATGCAGAATATGAAGAAATTTTTGATGAAGAGGCTCAATCTTCAAATTTGCCAGCTGTTGTTGATAGAGAAGAACGTGTTAATAAAAATGATGAAGATTTAAATGATATAAAAAATAATATTAACGCTACAATGAATAATCTGAAAGATGTCCAAAAAGAACTGCCAGCAGGAGCACAAAAGGCAATGAACGGATTATTTACACTTGGAGCAGCTGCGGTAAGTGGTATCAGTGTAAAATATGGATTTACAGAAACAAATAAAATTTTGGGCAAACTATTTAAAAAACCAGCTATGAAAAAGTTTGGTGAAAATTTTGTTAAACCATTTAAAGCCGGTTGGAAAGCAGTGAAGGGTTTCTTTAAAACTCAATATAAAAAATTTAAAACTACTGGTATGTATGATACTATCACAAAATCTTTTGAAAAATTCAAAACAACTAAATTTGGTAAAAAGTTAGTTAATATGTATGAAAAATTTTCAAAGAGTAAACCAGTACAAGAGACTAAAGTTTTTATAGCTAAAGTCAGAGATATAAAGCCTGATAAAGTTCAAGAAGCTACAGGTGATATACTAGGAGTAGCAACAGGTATTTCAGCAGGTGTTGCTGCAAATTTAGAACCAGATAAGGTAAAAGAAACAATATAGGACGTTAAAATGTTAACAGTTCAAAATTTAGGTTTATATAATAATACGACTTTTACTGCAGGCAAGTTAAATGATGAGCAGAAAGAAAATCTACGTGACGGCGCTGTAGCTGGGGGTGCAGCTGGTGGTGGTTTTAAAATGTTCAAAAATGCAAAAAATGCATCTAAATTAACAGCAGAGACCTCTCAAAGAATTAAAGAAGGTCAGCAGTTAGTGCGAGAAACTGTTGTAGCTGCTACTAAGCCAGTAAAAGAAGCAAAAGGATTATGGTCAACTTTTAAAGCAAATTGTAAAATTTATAAAACAAGATTGTTTGAAAAAGTCACTGCAATAAAGGCTTCAAAATATATTAAGCCGATTTTAAATAATAAAATCGTAAAATTTAGCTGTGGTATTGTAGGTGGAGCGTTAGCTGGATGTGTATTAATATCTGGTATAGGGACTTTATATAATAATACTACTAAGATTGCTGACCATTATGCTCCGCAAGTAGCAGAGGGAATGAATTCTCTTGCAGAGGATTGTCGTAATATTAAAAAAGAACTGTTAAACTAATATAAAAATTATTGTTAAAATGATAAAATCGTGCTAAGTTTATCTTATGCACGATTTTATATTGAAAGAAATATGTAATGCCAATATGCCTGATGAATTAAGTTCTATAGGTTTTGATAATATATACGTAAATAAAGCATCCGATAAATATGAATATAAAAATATAAAGATATATTCATTGACAATTCCTCAGGCAAATATTTTGAAACAAACCGCACTTTCAGTAGGTGCAGATTGTGCAACTCATCGAGAAACAATTACTGGTAAAATTGATACGACAGACTGTATTCTTGGTGGCAGTATCTCTCAATTAAAAACAATTTCGAATAAGCTTAAATTTCAGCCGTTTTCATTAAAGCAGCTAGCGTTGGAAATCGAAAACTTTATTTTAACTCCAAAGAAATTGAAGCCTAAAATAATGGGGATTTTGAATGTTACGGACAATTCTTTTTCTGATGGTGGTCTATATCTTGATACAGAAAAAGCATTTAACCATCTATTAAAAATGGTAAATGATGGTGCTGATATTATTGATATAGGGGCTGAATCTACAAAGCCTTACTCAAAAGATGTTCCAGCTGCAATTCAATTAGAAAGGATAATACCGATACTAGAGTTAGTAAAAAAAGAAGAAATTTCAGTTCCCCTAAGTATTGATACAAGAAGTGCTGAAGTCGTTAGGGAATGTGTTAAGTATGGGATTTCTATTATTAATGATGTTTCAGGATTAGAATATGACAAGTGTATGATAGATGAGGTCTGTGCAAATAGTCAGGTAAATATAGTAATTCAACATTCCAATGGAAATCCGGATAATATGCAGGAAAATATAGAATATAAGTCACTTATTGATGATATATATTTAAAAATTAGTGAAAAAGTTAAATATGCTATTTCAAAAGGGATTTCAAAAGATAGAATTATAGTAGATCCAGGAATTGGGTTTGGAAAAACAAGAGAGCAAAATTTTGAGATTATAAAAAGACTTGGTGAATTTAAAGGTTTAGGATGCCGGATTTTATTAGGTATTTCAAGAAAAAGTTTTATGAACATACAGGATGAGGATAATTTTGTAAAAGATTCTTTCACCTTAGCTTTGAATACAATTGCACTTGAGTATGGTGCAGATATATTGAGAGTTCATAATGTAAAGCTTCATAGATGTCTTTTGGATATGTTATGTGAAAATATTTAATAAATTTTATGTAAAAGGGTTGGCAAAATTAAATTTTTGAGTTTTAATATAATGAAGTGTTAGGAGTTTATAATAATTTATAGCAGATGTAAACATTTGTAAATAAAATTAAAAATTCCAGCAAATTATGTCAAAAATAAAAATGTTTTGTTTTTAACTAAATATCAAACATATACAAATAAAAAGTGAGGTGTAGAATATGTCAGTAAATGCAGTAAATGGTGCAGACAACAGAGGTAGAAATGCCGCAATTGGTGCTGGAGTTGGTCTTGTTGGCGGTGGCGCAGCAGGATATTTCACAAAATCAATTTTAAAAGATGGTAATTTTTCAGATGAATTTATTCACAACACAATGTTAGCTACAGCAGCAGATGATAATGCAAAAAATAGCTTAAAATTAGCTAAGAAAGTCGCAGAAATGGGTGAAGATGTTCCTGTAGATAAAATGAAAAAAGTTCTTAACAAAGCTATTGAAAAATCTGCTGATATTTTTGGTGCAGATAAACTAGAAGAAACAAAGAAACTTTTAGCAGAAGGCTCAGATGATGAAGTTAAAACACTTTTTGGAACTTTTAAAGCAGCTACAGAAACTATTTATGATACAGCTAAGAAAGTTGTAAGTGACGGATTGGAAACTATTTATGACAAAGCTGGCAAGAAGTTTAATGAATTGCCTCAGGATGCAGCAGAAGAAACTAAAAAATGTTTAGAAGTAGCTAAGAAAACAGCTCGTAATATGAAACTAAAACCGGCAGCTATTTATGGTGCAGCTGCAGCATTAGTAGCAGGTGTTGCTGGTTATTTAGCTACTCCAAAAGCAAAAGATGCATCTTCTGCAGATAAAGCTAACGCTTAATTAAAATATATAATAAAAAAAAGACAGGAACGATAAGTATGTTCCTGTTTTTTTTGTAGAATTTGAATATTATTTTCTTGTAAGTGTATTATATTGGTGCAATAATAAAATTATGTTAGATAAAATTACAATAAAGGGTGCAAAAGAACATAATTTAAAGGATGTATCCCTTGAAATTCCAAAGAATGAGTTAATAGTATTCACAGGAGTTTCTGGCTCAGGGAAAAGTTCATTAGCATTTGATACAATATTTGCAGAAGGTCAAAGACGCTATATAGAAAGCCTTTCTACTTATGCAAGACAATTTTTAGGTCAGATGGATAAACCTGATGTTGAATATATAGACGGACTTTCTCCAGCAATATCGATTGATCAAAAATCAACAAGTAATAATCCTAGATCAACAGTGGGAACTGTTACTGAAATATATGATTTTTTAAGACTTTTATATGCAAGAGCAGGGACTCCATATTGTCCTAATTGCGGAGATGAAATTAAACCTCAGTCAATTGATGAGATTGTCAATAGTATTATGAAGCTTGGCGAGGGTACAAAGATTCAAATACTAGCGCCAATTGTAAGGGGTAAAAAAGGTGAATTTCAATCTACTTTTGACGAATTAAGACAAGAAGGTTTTGTCAGGGTTAAAGTTGATGATACGGTGTTTAACCTTGATGAAGACGATATTGAGCTGAGCAAAACTAAAAAACATACAATTTATGTTGTGGTAGATAGAATTGTTGTAAAAGAAAGTGCTCAATCAAGAATTGCAGATAGTGTTCAAATAGCTCTTAAAAAAGCTGATGGTATAGTTATAATAGATGTAGTTGGTGATAAGGAAATTATATACAGTGAAAAGCTTTCTTGCCCGAAGTGTAATTTAAGTTTTGAAGAGTTAACACCGAGGATTTTTTCATTTAATGCGCCCTATGGGGCTTGTGAAAGATGCTCTGGACTTGGCGCAGATTTTGTAATTGATCCAAATCTTATCGTTCCAGATAGTACAAAATCTTTAAAAGATGGAGCTATTTATCCTTGGTCAAGGACAAGTACATCCTATTATGAAGATGTTCTAAAGTCAGTTTGTGAACATTATGGAATTGATATGGAATTACCATTTGAAGATTTGCCACAAGAGCATCAGCAAATTATTTTATACGGTGGTGACGATTTGATAAAATTTCGTGTGATGAAATTTGGCACTCATCGTTATGAAACTAAGTACCATAGATTTTCAGGAGTAATTCCTTTTTTAGAAAAAAGATATAATGAGTCAAACGGTGAATACTGGCGTGAAGAAATCGAAAAATATATGATAACTACCCCTTGTCCGGCATGTGGCGGAGCTAGATTGAAGCCTTTCCCGCTAGCGGTAAGGATTAATGGCAAAAATATTTACGAGTTTACTCTACTTCCAATTACTGACGCACTCGATTTTATTAATGATTTGTATTTGGAATTCAATGAGTATAAATTGCAAATTGCAAAACAGATACTGGATGAGATAAGAGCTCGTCTTAGATTCTTATGTGATGTAGGATTAGGTTATCTTAATCTTGCCAGAATGGCAGGTACACTCTCAGGAGGAGAAGCTCAGCGAATCAGGCTTGCAACTCAAATTGGAAGCGGATTGTCAGGCGTGCTATATGTGCTTGATGAACCCTCTATAGGCTTGCACCAAAGAGATAATGACAGGCTTATTAAAACCCTTATAAAACTTAGAAATCTTGGGAATACACTCATTGTAGTAGAACATGATGAAGATACAATGAGAAATGCTGATTACATAGTAGATATAGGTCCTAAAGCCGGAGTTAATGGTGGTAAAATTGTTGCTCAAGGTACAATTGATGATATTATAAGGTGTAAATCATCACTTACGGGACAATATTTAAGCGGAGCGAAATTTATTCCTGTTCCAGAAGAAATTAGGGAAGGTAATGGGAAATTTTTACGTGTGAAAAATGCACATCTTAATAATCTGAAAAATATAAATGTAGAGATCCCTTTAGGAAGAATTGTTGTGTTAACAGGGGTATCAGGCTCAGGTAAATCAACTCTTATGCAGGATTTAATTTATGAATATGCTCTTCATTCGTTGCGTGGTAATAAACCAAAACCACAAGGAGTTGATGTGATTGAAGGTTTTGAAAATATTGATAAAATTATAGATATAGATCAATCTCCGATAGGAAGGACTCCTCGTTCAAACCCTGCGACATATACTGATTTATTTACTCATATACGAGAATTATTTTCAAAAACAAATGAGGCAAAAGTTAGAGGATATAAGCCTGGAAGGTTCAGCTTTAATGTAAAAGGCGGACGTTGTGAGGCTTGTAAGGGTGATGGTGTTAATAAAATAGAAATGAATTTCTTATCAGATGTCTATGTAAAATGTCCGGTATGTAAGGGAAGAAGATATAACAGAGAAACTCTTGAGGTTAAATATAAAGGAAAAACTATTGCAGACGTTCTTGATATGAGTGTTAAAGAAGCTTTGGAGTTCTTTGAAAATATACCGCCAATTAAGCATAAATTAAAAACATTATATGATGTAGGATTAGACTACATAAAATTAGGACAAAGTGCGACAACACTATCAGGAGGTGAAGCACAAAGAATCAAGCTAGCTTCAGAATTAAATAAAAGAGCTACAGGGAAAACGCTATATCTTCTAGATGAACCTTCTGTTGGGCTTCATTGGTCTGATTTAGATAAGCTAATTAAAATAATTCAACAACTTGCAGATCAAGGAAATACTATTTTGGTTATTGAACATAATTTGGATTTAATAAAAATCGCAGACTATATAATTGATTTAGGTCCAGAGGGTGGCGCTGCCGGAGGTCAAGTAGTTGCAACAGGTTCTCCGAAAGAAATAGCTAATAATAAAAACTCAATAACTGGTCAGTATTTGAAAGGTGTATTAAACTGATAAAAAGGTCTTATTTTAAGCCCCCTTGAACTTATTGTAGACTTCTGATATAATAGAACTATAATCAGGAGATACGTATGAAAAATTTTTTATTAACTATAATTATGTTGATGATGCTCACCTTTGGTCAATCTGTATTAGCAAAAAACGTTCCTGTGGTTGCAATGAGCGATTATGTGGGAACTAATCCTCCTCAAGCTATGGCAATTAAGGTTGGAAGTAATATTCAGGTGACTGATGATATAGTTTTATTTGAAGGTTATGTTGTTAAGGGTAAAATTGTAGTTAATAAAAATGGTTCATTTTCATTTATTCCATATAGTTTTATAAATTTCCACAATGAAGAAACTCAATTTGAACCACAGGCATATGCGACTTTTGCTGGTATGGTTGTAAATAATAAAATAGTTGCAGCAAAATCTCCTTTGACTATTAAAACAGGTCAGGTGTTTGCGTTGAATTTTACAGATGTTGCACCAAAACAGCATCAGCAGGCTCAAAATGTTTCAGGAACTGCTTCTGATATTGTAAATACTTCTTATACACCTGCAACAGAAGAATCACAACGCCCATTTAGCAGATATTTACCTGGTCTGCCTTTGACAGATTTGAGCACTTTTGATTCTTGTAATCGTTATAATCCGGCTATGCCTTTAAATAATATTTTAAGAAATAGAGAATTTTTGAGATAATTACATTATTTTAAGAAGAGAGTAGGATAAAATGAAGAACATTTTTAAATTAGGGATTATTGCTGTATTTATGGCATTATTTATGCAACCGGCATTTTCAGTAGAAGTTTTGAAGGTAGAATCTTTGAGTAATTTTTCTACTCAAAATCCGCCAGAATATATTTCTTTAAAAGCGATGAGTAATGTTACATTAGATGAAAATATAATTATTCCGGAAGGCTCAATTGTAAAAGCTAGACTTACTGATGTAAAAAAGCCTAAAAGACTTAAACGTAATGCTACTTTTTCGGTAATACCTGTAAGTTATACTGATGAAAAAGGTAATGAGATTGAAATAACCGAAGAGTACATTGGTAAGTTTTCACCAAAATTTGAAATAGATAAAGCAGATTTAGCTAAAAATGCTGCACTTACTGTGGGGGATTATTTTGTTAAAGGCGTAAGTCTAGGCTATCATGCAGTCGAAGGTGCTGTAAAAAACGAGGAAGGTAATAGATTGAAGTCCTCAGCAGTTTCTGTATATGACAATTCGCCTTTTTCATATATTAAAAAAGGAAATGAATTAGAAATTAAAGAACATGATTTATTTTCTTTGAGATTCAAAGATGTGGATATAAATAAAAAAGATGAATTGCAACCAGATCAGGAAGTTTCTGAATCTCAAATGAAAAATCAAAATCCACCAGAAGAAGTTAAGGTAAAAGAGAAAAAGACTAAGAAATTAAAAAAAGAAAAGCTGAATTCTGAAAAAGAAAACTTGCTACCTGCTACTGATATAAAAAACAATGTAGAAGAAAATGTAGAAGAAGTAATTAATGAATCTGAAGGTATTAATGAAGAAAATTCTATGAAAGAGTTAAAATTAAATGAACCATCAGTTCACTGGGTACAAGAAGGTGTAAAAGGCGAGACCTTTAAGTTTGGTCGTGAAGATTATTAAGCCTCTAATGCCGCAATTTTTAATTTACCATTCCCTTCAAGGATAATTTCGGTTTCTTTTTCTGTGTCAGAAATTATCAGTTTTGTTTTCCGAATATTATTTTCTGTAAAAGTTACTATTTCTTTAACTTTTATTTCACTCACGTCATACACTCCTTCTATTTTATATGATAACAGATTTTAGGATTATTTCAATACTAAATAACCGATAGGAATTATTTGTTAACAAAAAAGGACTTGTTTTTATATAAAAAACAAAGTCCCCTTTTTTAATTTTCTTAGTATCAATTAACCTTTAATTTGACTCATAACTTCTTCAGCAAAGTTGTCTTGACGTTTTTCAAGACCTTCGCCAAGCATATATCTTGTGAATTTTTCAACAGTTAATTTGCCTTCAATCAATTGACCAACTGTAATATCAGGATTCTTGATGAATGGTTGTTCAAGAAGAACTCTTGATGCCATAAGTTTGTTTACACGACCTTCAACAATTTTGGCTCTTATAGCTTCAGGTTTTTTCTGAAGATCTTCTTTGCCCATTTCAACCTCTGTTTCATGGTCGATAACAGACTGAGGGATTTCTGCTCTTGAAATAAATTCAGGAGCTGAAGACGCAATGTGCAGGCAAATATCGTTCATTAATTCTTCATCTTTTTTATCTGTTTTTAAAAGAACACCGATTTTACCGTTGTGAATGTATGATGCTGTATTGCCTTCATAGCGGACAAATCTTCTAAAAGTTATTTTTTCACCAATAGAAGCGATTTTTTCTTTAATAACTTCAGAAACTGCTTTACCGCATTTAGGACAAATAGACGCAAGTAATGCATCAACGTCAGCAGGATTAGATTTAGCTACCATTTCAGCAAGACCTGCAGTTAGTTCTTTAAATTCATCATTTTTAGCGACAAAATCTGTTTCACAGTTAACTTCTACCATAGCACCGCAGTCAGCTTGAACTGATGATGCAATTAACCCTTCAGCAGCAATTCTGCCCATTTTTTTATCAGCAGAAGCCATCCCTTTTTGGCGAAGAACTTCCATAGCTTTTTCCATGTCACCGTCAGTTTCAACTAATGCTTTTTTAGCATCCATCATACCTGCACCTGTTTTATCGCGAAGTTCTTTAACCATTTGAGCTGTAATATTCATTATTATTCTCTCCTTTTTAATTGTCCGTTTACTTTTTTATAACCGGATTAAATAAATTTTAAGAGGTGAGGTTGTAATTCACCCCGCCTCTTAAAAATAACTTATTCTGCCTTAACTACTTCTTCTTTAACTTCAGCTTCAACTGTAACGCCTGCATCTTCTGCTTTAATTTCTTCAATTTTAGCTTTTTGATTTGCATTGTTTTCTCTAAGTTGTTTGCCTTCAAGTACAGCATCAGCTAATTTAGAAGTGATTAATTTAATTGAGCGGATAGCATCATCGTTACCAGGAATGACATAATTGATACCATCTGGATTAGCATTTGTATCAGCTAAACAGATAACAGGAATTCCTAATTTATTAGCTTCCTGAATAGCAATTAATTCTTTGCCTTGGTCAATGATAAAGATAAGATCAGGTAATCCTCTCATATCTTTAATACCGCCTAAAGTCTTGCTTAATTTGCCTAATTGTCTATTTAATTGAGCAATTTCTTTTTTAGGTAATTTTTCAGCGTGACCTGAAGAAATGAATTCTTCCATTTCTTTTAATTTATTAACGCGGCCTCTGATAGTTTCAAAGTTAGTAAGCATGCCGCCTAGCCATCTTCTGTTGATATAATAAGCTCCTGAGCGTTGAGCTTCTTCTGCAACAACTTCAGCAGCCTGTTTTTTAGTACCAACGAATAAAATATTTTTGTTGCGAGCTGCGAATTCTCTGACAACAGCGTAAGCTTCATCTAATAGATCAGAAGTTTTACGTAAATCAAGAACGTAAATACCATTTCTTGCACCGTAAATATACGGTTTCATTTTAGGGTTCCATCTTTGAGTTTGGTGTCCGAAGTGAACACCTGCTTCTAAAAGTTCAATCATAGATGCTACTGGCATCGGTTTTCTCCTTATAATTAATGTATTGTACTACGGGCTATAGAGTTTCATCCAGAGTGTATTTAATGAAGGTTTTACTGCTATTTCAATAATGGAATTGTTTAATTTTCAGTACAATCTCGGACTAGGGCTATGCCTATCAAACATAAATAGCCAATAATATAATAATATAAACATGCTTTAATGCAAATATAATATTGATTTTTGTAAACACAAAAGACTGCTATAATTTAGCAGTCTTTTGTGTTTATATTTTAATATTAGGATTAATCAATTTTCCAACTGTTCAGATATTCTTCTTGTTCAGGAGTCAGTGAATCTATTTCGATCCCCATTGATTTTAGTTTTAATTCTGCTATTTTTACGTCAACTTCATGAGGAAGAGTATATAATTTATTTTCTAATTTGCCATAATTTTTAACAAGGAATTCAATACCTAAAGCTTGATTTGCAAAGCTCATATCCATTACGCTTGCAGGATGCCCTTCGGCACATACAAGATTTACTAGTCTGCCTTCTGCAAGTACATAAATTGATTTGCCATTTGTTAATTTGTACTCTTCAAGTGTTGGTCTAATTTGTTTAATTTCTGTAACATATTTTTTAAGTCCGTTTACATTAATTTCGTGATCGAAATGTCCTACATTACCAACAAATGCACCGTCTTTCATTTCTAAAAGGTGTTCAATATCAATAACGTGTTTATCTCCAGTAACTGTCAAGAAAATATCACCTTCTTTTGCAGCTTGAGCAATTGGCATTACTCGATATCCTTCCATAGCAGCTTCGAGTGCTTTTAGAGGATCCACTTCACATACGATTACATTAGCCCCCATTCCTTGAGCTCTCATTGCAATACCTTTTCCGCACCAGCCATAGCCTGATACTACAACTGTTTTACCTGAAAATAAAATATTTGCAGCTCTCATTACACCGTCAAGAGAGCTTTGGCCTGTACCATAGCGGTTATCATATAAATGTTTTGTCAAACTGGTGTTTACTCCTACAGCAGGAGCTTTCATAATCCCTTGAGCTTCAAGTGCCTGAAGTCTTATAATTCCGGTTGTGGTCTCTTCGGTGGAACCGATAATTTTTTCAGCAAGTTCTGGTCTTTCTGCATAAATTGTAGATACAATATCACAGCCGTCATCAATAATAATATTTGGATTATGGTCAAGTGCAACTTTAACGTGCTCTTTGTAAGTCTCAACGCTTTCACCTGCATAACCAAATACTGGAATCTCCCAATATTTTACTAGCGCTGCGGCTACATCATCTTGAGTCGATAATGGGTTTGATGCTACAAGCACCGCATCAGCTCCGCCGGCTTTCATTACTGTACATAATGCGGCAGTCTCTTTTGTTACATGAACGCAGGCTGATAATTTTAACCCTTTAAATGGCTGTTCTTTTATAAATCTTTTTTCAATCTCTCTTAAAACAGGCATATCTTTTAGTGCCCATTCAATTTGGTTTTTACCTTGTTCTGCAAGAGTAATATCTTTAATGTCACATTTGATTTCAGTCATTACCATTAAATTTTCTCCTTTTTTCTTAATAATAAAATTATAAAAATAAAAAAAATAATAGCAATAATTTGTAATGTTTTGTTTAAATTAAGAATAGTTTATGTAAAAATTTCTTAATATAAGTTTTCGTTTTGGCAAAAATATAGTTTCAGCATTTTTAAGAAATTAGAAATAAGGAGTGTTTGTGAAAGTTAATATTGACAAGTTTAATACGGTTAAAAAGCCTCTTTCTTTCGAAGGCTATAACCCAGCAAAATCTGAAGTAGGAAGTAGTATATATGAGTTTAATTACCCTTATGACAGCAATAAATTTGACTGTTATTTAGAGTTATGTAATGTTATTCCAGACAAAAATAAAAATTATTCACTTGGAAGAGAACTTAAAAATAAAGAGCTTGGTACTTCATCTGTATTGTTAAAAAGTGGTATTAATAGAATTAATTTAAAAGATTATTCTTTGAATGAGAATACTCCATTTGCGTATCATTATAAACTTGTTCCAAAGAATACTGGTGGAAGAGGTATTCCAATGTATCAGCTTGATTCTGGTGATATAATTAATCAAGTTTATAATGGGGAATCAAAAAATTATGAGAAAATATATAATTTAGTTATGCCTAATAGCACTAAGGGCTCAACTGGAGGCTCTTTTATGTTGTTGGTACCTGATGCATATAATGCAATGTATTCATATGATAGTTATGGAAATTATCAGACTAATCTTGATTATTTAGATGTTGCAAAATCAATTAAAACATTCTCAAATAAAATGGGAGGAAGTCTTGCCGGTGTTGAGCATGACCTTGATGCTGGCAAGTTTGATGGATTCTCTAAAATTGTTTCTACTCCTTTATTTACTGATGACAGTCTAACCCCTCATGGTTATTGGAATAAAAACTGCATGCAGATTTCTCAGGCTCTTGGAAATATTGATGACTATGCTAGACTTCAAAAGAAATTATTCGCTCATGGGATTAACTGGGTATCTGATGGTGCATATGTAAATGAAGGATTGGAAGGTATTCATTTTAAACATGTTTTGAAATGGGGAGAAAAATCACCTTATTTTAACTGGTTCTATGCTAGTAATCTTAAAAATGGCCCTTTTAATCTTGGTGCATTTGGAAAGAAGACAAATTTTGTGGCTCACAAGATAGTCAATTCCCCTTGGAATTTTGAACAAACTGCTGATGGAGTTGTAAATGTTACAAAAAATAAGAATTATGATAGAAAGCAACCGACTTATCTCCAAATTTTTGATAGTAGATTAGTAACTCCAGCAGAGGCTAAAAATAACTCTCCTTTAATCAAAGATTATACATATAAAAATACTAGTAATATATTTGATATTGTAACTCATGATGATACAGTTATTCCTTATTCTTTTGAAATAGATCCAGATATTTATTTGGATAATATAAAGAAATTTAATGAATATAATAAAACTAAGCCAGTAGGGCATTATGTTCCATATAGCAGTTTTGAAGCTACACGAATACTTACTAAATTCCCTAATTACCAATTGGAATCAAAGTTTGAAAGCGGTTTTACGACCTGGGATGCAAATGTAGATATTGCTAAGCTTCGTTATGTATATTCTAGAGCTGATAATATAGAAGAAAATAATCTTCCAGAAAATAAAAGGGAAGCTTATAGCAAAACAATAGAAGAAAGTGCTATGGAAGTTCAAGATTATGCAATTACTTCAGCTAAATATTGGACAAAGAAAACTAATCAAATTTTGAATTTGCATGTGGCAAAAAATCTTCCTAATATAGATAGTTATGATGCAGAAAAAGTTTATAAGGTAATACAGGATAACATAACTATTAAGAAAGTCTTTCCGGTTTCATTAAAATCTAAAGTGAATATTTCAAATATACAGTATGTTTTGAATGGTAAGTATAAATCTAAACCAGTTAAGGATGGTGAAGATTTTAAATCTCTTGTCAAGTCAACTTTAATGGATGTTCCTCTAGATTCTATTGAATTAGGTGATAATATTGTATCAGTTCTTGGCTCTTCATATATTTCAAAACGAGCTCATCACGCTGATGAAATTGGAAAATCTAGATATGAGCTCGATAAAATTAATAATCCTCATTTAAATGAAGAAAATGAGAAAATTTATAAGACAGTAAATGCCATGTTTGAAGAGAAAGATGATATAAATAATACTAAAAATGGTGAATTCTATACTTTTGCAATGACTGTATTAAAACGTGTTAATGAAATGCTTCCTACAGATTCAAAACTCAATACAGGTTATAATACAAGTGATTATGGTAAATATGTTGTACCACTTTTAATTCCAGAAATTATGAAATTTGCTGTGGTTAAAGGATTATTCCCTGATGCAAATGTTGATATAAATGAAATCGATGGTGGTATTTTATATGATTATGAAGAGTTAAAAGAAACTTCACTGCAAGCGCTAGGTATCCGAGCTACAAGTCCAAAACAGGAAGCTACAGAGTTAATTTCAGCTATGAAACGCGGTATTTCCTCTATTTCTCCTGAAGATAAAGATTTTCTTGCGGAAGCTCTTTATAAAATGATTGAAAATACAAATCTTACAAGCTTTAAATTAGCAGAAATGATAGTCGATAGAAGTCAGGCTGGTCTTGATTGGAGAATTGATGCTACAAAAGATATTGGAGACGTTGATGCTTTAAGAAATTACCATGGTGATTTCCAAACGACTTGGGATGATGTAATTAGTTTTTGGAATAAATTTGCAAATAATGTTTATGCTGAAAATCCAAATTCCTATTTAGTTGCAGAAGTTACAGATGAGGATGAACTTTATGATAAAGGCAATGGAAAGGGTTCTTCAAGATTTAATACAAGAAAAGATATAGTTATGAAGTTCCTCAGAGAAACAGGAATTGCATCAACTGCAAATTATAGATATTTCTTTACTGATGTCGCTGGAATTTTTGGAAAAACTGCGGAAAAGGGTGACAGTAATTTAGAAAATTTAGGTACTCGAATGATGGACATTTTAAAAGATGGTTGGGATGGTAGTAGAAATGAACCACTTACGGGTTTCCTTCATTACGGTCCTCTTGATGCGCAGAGATACTCATATACATTTGTGGATAACCATGATAAACCTCGTATTTTACATGCATTAGGTATGGATATGGGATTATTTTATGCAAACCTTACTGATAAGAAAAATCACTCTTATAGAGAGGCTGCATATAGAGTATTTACTGGTAATTATAATGATCCAATAAATTATGAACATTTTAATAATTATAAATTTGATACGAAAAGTCCAAAAGCAGCAGCTATGGGTGATGCTATGCAGTTTGCTTTCAGTAAAGTATTAGATAATGTATGCAAAAGTTATAGTGATATATTTAATAGTGGAAATAGAAATAGAATATTTGAATACATTGTCAAGTCAATAACTGAATTAGCTAATGGAATATCATATTCAAAAGATGGAACAAGGAAAAGCTTTAATGCGGATTCTTTTGGTGTAATACCTTATGATGTAGCTATTAATCAAGTTATTCAACAAGCAGAAAATCATGGTTTAAATCTATCTAATGCTCAAAGAGATATATTAAGAAAAAGTATTCTTTGTGAAATGTTACGACCAGCAATGCCTAAAATGAAAGGCATGATGCAATTCTTAGTTGCAGCTCCGGGTAATCCTACTGTATATGCTGGTGATGACTTTGGAATGACTGGTTATGAGCAGAAAACCAAGAATATTTATTTGCAAAACCGTAATGCGCTTCATCACGAATGGCTAGAAAATGGTTCAGAAGGTCTTGATGATATTAAAAACTTCAAAAAAGAAATGGATGATTTGATGGCAATCCGTTCAAGATATGAACTCCATCCATTGAACGATGGTTCTATATATCTTCTTCCTACTCAAAATGGTACTAAATCCGCAGATTCATCAGATAAAAATTATTCTGAAAAATTAAGTGCAATTTTAAGACAAAGTACTGATGGTGCAATGACTATTTCATTATTTAATACAAGAGGTATTACACATAATTATAAAGATTTTAACGGCCCTAAGGATGTGTACTTAGATGCGATAGAAATTACCCCGCCAGAAGATAATGATTCTTTAAGAGGTGGAATTACTCCGGGAACTGAGTTTGTTAATGCAATGAATGAAAATGAAAGGTTTGTCGTTAGATCAGAAGGAGATCATTATTATATAGTTCCTAAAAATGGCGGTCGCATACATGTAAATGATTACACAATGATTTTGTACTATGCACCTGAAGAAGTTTTGAAAAAAGCAAAAGAACTTAAACAAATAAAGGATTCTGTAAAGGTTGTAGATAAAGATAAAAATGTGTATGATACAATAAAACAGCAAAGAGAGGAAATGAATAAAAAAAATAGACATATGTCCTTTACTGGCGGTATAAAATTGTATAATCCACAATATAATATCATATCTAATCTGTATAGGAAAACTAATAAAGTTGAAACTGGTTCTCGATTAGCTTTACTTTCAAAATAATTAAAATTTGTTTAAAAGCTCAGCTAGAGCTGTAGGACAAAGTCCGATTATATTTTCAAGACTGCCTGAATAGGATTTTATATATCCTTTAGGCATTTCTTGTATCCCGTATGAGCCTGCTTTATCAATGGGTTTATATTCTTTTACATAAAATTCTATTTGTTTATCTGTTAATTTTTCAAATTCAACTTCACTTGTAACCGATTGTTTTTTTAGTTCTCCAGTTTCTGTGTCAATAACTACTATTGCTGTAACGACTTGGTGCTTTCTGCCGGAAAGTTTTTTTAACATTTCAACAGCGCCTTTTTCTCCATTAGGTTTGCCAAGAATTTTATTGTCTAATACAACAACAGTATCAGCTCCGATAATTTTGCAGGGCTCTTTTACTAAGGGTACTACTGCAAGAGCTTTATTTTCCGCTAAGCTTTCGATAAATTCATAAGAAAAATCCGTCTTCGTATGATCTTCGATATACGGTGACGGAATAACTTCAAATTCGTAATTGTTTTGTCTTAGAATGTGTTGTCTTCTGGGAGAAGAAGACGCCAAAATAATTTTTCCCATAGGTTTGTTCCTTTTTTTATTATTATATCAAAAACAAGGAACGCTAAATCTTTTTATTAGTATCCACGACTTTTCATATATCGTGCATTTTTAGCATTTACTGCATAACAAGCAATATTAAGACGCTGTTTTAGAGTCATCATATTCCGATACATTGTTGCATAATCGTTCATTGCACCCATCATTTTGTCTGGATCAACCATTGATTCCATATTATCGTGGTTATCAACTTTTTCTTCTGCATATTTTTTGACCAGCAACTGATCAATGTAGTCTTCTGCACCTATTGCCATTTGGTGACCTCCCTAAATAGTGTGTGTGTTCTTGTTCCTATGAGAAAGTGTATATATCTATCCTAAATATTCCTTATGTATATACTAAGTATTTTATTCCACAGAAATTGCCTATTTTTTCATTGAATGTTACAAAATGTTAAAATAAATTTTTTAGAGGAAATAAATTTCAATATAGGGAACTATAATAATTGCATGAAAGAAATTAAAATTGTTTCACCAGTAAAAAAGCCTGAAGATATTGATTTGTTTGCAAGAGAGACTTCTTGTAAAGAATATTATGTATATTATAAAAAATTTTTAAATAATAATTTTGATTATGTAGATGAGTTTGTAGCTGCAGCAAAAAGAAATAATTGTGCAATATATATAAATTTTAAACATGATATAACAGAAGAAAATTTAGCAGAGATAAAAAAAATGCTTAAATACCTAAAGACAGCAGGAATTGATGGTATTTTTATAAACAGTTTTGCAATATTAGAGGCGATAAAGGTATTTAATTTACCTTTTAAAGTTGTGGTGGATTCATACTTTGATATACATAATATTGCAGGGATTGATTTTATCAATAATTTTCATAAAGTTGATGAAATTATTATCACAGAAGAAATTTATATGAAGAATATTTCAAAAATTAAAAAATATACAAAGCTTCCTCTTGCGATTGATACAGATAATCTGCCATGGTGTGCTGAGGATATAAAAAAACTTGGTGCAATTGATAAGGTAGTGATAAAAGGTAAATTTGCAAATTCAGAAGAAATTTTAGAGGGAATTGAACTTATTGAAAAGATTTTGGCAAAACCAAAACTGTTTAAAACTCAAAAATTACCATTTAAGCATGTTAGAAAAAGTATATATCAGACAAATCACTTTTCAGGTGAGATGGTCTCCGCAGAGGGGAAAGATTTTAAATTTAGCAGAAATATCCAAAATTTTGAGTGGGATATAAAAAGATCAAGAATTTCTAAAAATGTTAGTTTTGAAAAAAGTGATGATTTTAAAATTAATTTGAGGTTGTCAGAACTTGAGCAGCTTAAAGAGTTGGAAAAATATATAAAAAAAATAGGAATTAACCCTATAAGTTCGATTGAGTATGGAGAAATTCTTTCTACTTGTGATCTTTCGACAAGCAGTTTCAATGAAATAATTACGAAGGTAAAAGCTTTTTGTGCAAAATATGAAATTGATTTTCAGCTTTCGACACCAAGAATTTTAATAGAACGTGATTTTGACAGAGTATATGAGTATGTAAAGCAGTTATTGCTGACAGAGCCTACTCCATCGTCATTAATAATTAATAATATTGGCTATTTTTGGATGGTTGTAAATGATAGTGATTTAGATGATATTCCTATTGAAATAGGTGGTGGAATAAATCTTTTAAATAGTATGTCAATAAAATGTCTAAATAATTTAGCTCCAATAAATGCAGTTGATTTTACGCCATTTACAGATATAGAAAATGCTGTAAAAACGGTAAAAAAAATAAAAAATATTATCCCGAATAGAAAATATACGATTGCAGGTAATGTGAGAGTCCCAAGTCTAGGACTTTGTCCATTAAATAATGATAGTGCTATTATTTCAAGATTATCCTGCAAAGCCCCATGCCATAGGGGTGGTTTTGCTTTAAAAGATCCGTCATTAAATAAAATATATCCTTTTACCTGTGATGGTTTTTGCAGAATGCATATGTTTGAAGATAAAATTTTAGAGGACTTTGATAGAGTTGACATGCTTAATAAAGCTGGAATAAATGAATTTATTTTTGATTTTTCTGCATTAAATGCAAAATTTGTGCCTATTCTATTGAATAAGTTTTTTACAAGATAGAAATGAAATTTCTAGCAGAAGATTAATTATAATTTAAATTTAAAATCAAATCCTTCAAGGAGTTCAGATGGTGAAATATTCATTGCATTTGCAATTTTAACAAGTGTCGAAAATTTTAAATCAACTAGCCCGTTTTCAATACGACTTTGAGTTGCGGATGTTAGTAGCAGGCTTTTAAATGCGAATTCATTTAGCGACATCTTTTTTTTAAGACGAAGTCTTTTTATATGTTCACCGAATAAATGTAACAAATCTTTATGTTGCTGTTGCATACATGTAATTATAGTGACATAATATAAGTATCTATTACATACATGTAATAGTAAGGAGGATAATATGAAAAAAGCTTTTACACTAGCTGAGGTACTAATAACTTTAGGAGTAATAGGGATTGTTGCAGCAATGACAATTCCAAATATAGTAGCTGATTATAGTAAAAAGCGTACCATTACGCAATTAAAAAAGTCATATACAGAACTTTCGCAATTGCTGAAAATGTCAGAAATTGATAATGGTAATATCGAGTATTGGGATTATACGTTGTCTGGTGAGGATTTTTATTACGGATATATAAAACCTTATTTAAAAAAAGTTAAAGAGATTCCGAATAAAGAATTTAAGAGATATATGGTATATAAAAACCTAAATGGTACTATGTGCACAGGAGAAGTTTGGTGTACTCAAGAGGATTCTTATTATTCATATTTGTCAAATGGAGTTGTAATGGGTGTGATGACTCATCCTGGACAGACTAAATATAAGGCGGTTTCAATAGATATAAATGGACAAAACAATCCTAATCAATTAGGAAAAGATGTGTTTATTTTTAGTATTTCAAAAACAGAAAAATGCTAGTTCCCTATGGATTTTCAGATGCGGGTATAAGTTCTGGTGTTTTTAATGATTATGATAGAGAAAAAATCAAAACAGGAGGAAATTACTCTTGTAATAAAGCCAATAAAGGAATATGGTGTTCAGCTTTGATATTCTATGACGGATGGGAAATTAAAGACGATTATCCTTGGTAAAATATTATTTTTTCCTTAAATTCTGTAAAAATTTTTATGTCCATGCTACAATTACAGCATAAGACACCAAATTTGGAGAGGAAAATTTAATAATGATAAGTTTTTTATTGAAACTGTTGGGTGATCCTAACGAGAAAAAAGTTAAAAACATAATGGGGATAATTGATCATATAAACGCTTTAGAACCTCAATTTGCGGAATTGACAGATGAAGAATTGAAGGCAAAAACTGCAGAATTTAAAGAAATTTTAGCCAAACGTCCTACATCAAAAGATTTTAATACAGATAGAAAGCTAGAAAAAGAAGCTCTAGATAAAATTCTGCCTGAAGCATTTGCGACAGTGCGAGAAGCTGGGAAAAGAGTTTTAAACATGCGACATTTTGATGTCCAGTTAATTGGAGGATATTTTCTTCATAATGGACATATAGCAGAAATGAGAACAGGTGAAGGTAAAACTCTTGTTGCAACTTTGCCTGCTTACTTAAATGCTCTGACAGGAAAAGGTGTTCATGTAATTACTGTAAACGATTACCTTGCGAAACGTGATAGTGAATGGATGGGGAAAATTTATAAATTCTTAGGACTTTCAGTCGGGGTAATTCTTTCCGGTGGAAGATCTATGGATGACTTTGAAGCCAAAAAAGCAGCTTATGATTGTGACATTACATATGGTACAAATAATGAGTTTGGTTTTGATTATCTTCGGGATAATATGGCTCAAAGTCCAGAAATGCTGGTTCAGCGGCCTTATAATTATGCAATTATCGATGAAGTTGATAGTATTCTAATTGATGAGGCAAGAACCCCTCTTATTATAAGTGGCCGTTTGGAAAAGTCAGCTGAAACATATCAGCTTATGGCTCAAATTGCTCCGAAGCTCCAAAAAGATAAAGATTATGAAGTAGATGAAAAAAATAAAAATATTATCCTGACAGAAGAAGGTATAGACAAAGCACAAGAGCTTTTGCAAATTAAAGATTTGTTTGATATAAATACTCAATATGCTCATCATTTATTGCAAGCATTAAAGGCAAAAGAACTTTTTGTAAAAGATACAGATTACGTTGTTCGTAATAATGAAGTAATGATTGTTGATGAATTTACAGGTCGTTTGATGGAAGGAAGACGCTGGTCAGATGGTCTGCATCAGGCAATAGAAGCAAAAGAAGGTGTAAAAATCCAAGATGAGACCCAAACCCTAGCAAGTATTACCTTCCAAAACCTATTTAGATTATATCCAAAACTCTCTGGTATGACTGGTACAGCAATGACAGAGGAAGCTGAATTTGGTAAGATTTATAATCTAGAAGTTACAACAATCCCTACAAATAAGCCTGATATAAGAATAAATTATCCAGATGTAATTTACAAAACAGAAAAAGCAAAATTCAATGCGGTGGTAGAAGATATTATTGCACAGCATAAAATAGGCAGACCTGTTTTAGTCGGTACAATAAGTATCGAAAAGTCAGAATATGTATCTCATTTGCTCAGCCAACGAGGGATTAAACATAATGTTTTGAATGCTAAACATCATGAAAAAGAAGCTTATATTATCGCTCAGGCAGGGCGAGTTGGTGCTGTTACCATTGCGACAAATATGGCAGGTCGTGGTACTGATATCCTTTTAGGCGGTAATGCTGAGTATATGGCAAAAGAAGAACTCGAAAGACGTGGTATTACACCTGAAACTGTTGAAGATTATGAAGCTCAAAAGGAAGCTGCTATGTCTGCAGCTAAAAAAATTACTGAAGAAGAACATGAAAAAGTTGTACAGGCTGGAGGACTTCACGTAATAGGTACAGAACGCCATGAATCCCGCCGTATTGATAACCAGTTAAGAGGACGTGCAGCACGTCAGGGAGATCCGGGTTCTACAAGATTTTTCCTATCTCTTGAAGATAATTTAATGCGAATTTTTGGCGGTGATAAAATTACAAGTTTAATGAATGCTCTTAACGTTGAAGAAGATATTGCAATTGAACATCCTCTTATTACAAGACAAATTCAATCGGCTCAGAAAAAAGTTGAAACTTATCATTTTGATATAAGAAAAAGTGTCCTTGAATATGATGATGTAATGAATATTCAGCGTGAAAAGTTCTATGCCCAGCGTCGTAAGGTCTTGTTTGGCAAAAATCTTAGTGAAGATATATATTATATGATAGAAAGAGAAATTGATCGCCTTTTAAGAAGTTATATTGCTCCAGAACAAAACCCTGAAGAATACGTGTTTGAAGATTTGCAAACTATGATAAAAGAATTACATTCTATCATACCGCAGCTTTCGCATTTTCAAGTATCTGATGTTCAAAGCCTTCGTTTTGATGCAATGTTTAATAAGTTGAAAGATTTTGCTATACAGGCATATCGTGAACATGAAATGGCAGTTATTGAATTTTATAATGATGTCGTTGCTAAGTATGACGAAAATTTTGTTCCTCAAGAGCCATTTGCTGACCAAAACGTTATTAGAAATTTAGAAAAAGATATTCTTTTACGAGTAGTAGATAATAAATGGATAGATCATCTTCATAATATAGATATGCTTCGTGAAGGTATTGGGTTAAGAGCTTACGGACAGAAAGATCCTTTGATTGAATACAAACGTGAAGCATATGATTTATTTAATAAAATGATGTTTGAAATTCAAGGTGATACTGTAAAACATTTATTTAGAACAAAATTTGGTATTCAAGTAGTTAATGGTTCACCTGAGGATATGGCATAATTTATAACCGTTTATAGCAGTGATGATTGAAACATCTAGTATAATTTGCTTGTTATATTTTATATTTATTATGTTTGATGTATTATTATTACATAAGTAATTAAAAAGGAATTAAAATGCTAAGAACAGGAATAGTCGGATTGCCGAATGTAGGAAAATCAACTTTATTTAATGCGTTAACAAGTGCTAAAAATGCTCAAAGTGCAAATTATCCATTTTGTACTATTGAACCTAATGTAGGTGTGGTAAATGTCCCTGATGATAGACTTGAGGTACTTGCAAAGTTGTGTAAAACTCAAAATATAATCCCGACAGCAATAGAATTTGTAGATATAGCAGGCTTAGTAAAAGGTGCAAGTAAAGGTGAAGGATTAGGTAACCAATTTTTACATAACATTAGAGAAGTTGATGCGATAATTCAAGTTGTTCGTTGTTTTGATGACCCTAATACAATTCATGTTTCTGGTAAGGTAAATCCACTAGAAGATATTGAAACTATTAATACAGAGTTAGCTTTAGCAGATATTGCATCAGTAGAAAGACGCCAGGCTCGTATCGCAAAACAAGCTAAAGGCGGGGATAAAAATGCTGTTCTTGAAGATAAGGTTTTGAAAAAACTGCTAGAATTATTGTATAAAGGTACTTTTATAAATGTAAAAGAACATTTCAATGAAGATGAAATCCCTTTTGTAAAGCAATTGAATTTGATGTCAACAAAACCTGTAATTTATGCGGCTAATGTATCAGAGTTTGATTTGAAGAGTGGAAACCATTATACAGAGCAGGTAAATGAGTATGCTAAAGCTCATAGTGCGGAAATGGTAATTATTTCAGCAAAAATTGAGGAAGAGTTATCTGAATTGGGTTCTGAATCTTTAGAATATTTGAAAGAATTAGGTGTAGATGATAGCGGGATTGATAGGATGATTAAATCAGTTTATCATCTTTTGAATTTGAGAACATTTATTACTGCAGGTGAAAAAGAAGTTAGAGCTTGGACAATTGTTGCTGGAACAAAAGCTCCACAGGCTGCAGGTGTAATCCACACTGATTTTGAAAAAGGTTTTATTCGTGCTGAAATTACTCCTTATGAGGATTTTGTTGCTTGTGGCTCATATTCAGCTTGTAAAGATAAAGGAGTTACACGTCTAGAAGGTAAAGATTACATAGTTCAAGATGGTGATCTTGTTCATTTTAGATTTGCTGTGTAATTTAAAATTCCAAAATTTTAAAAAAGAGGCTTTTATAAAAGCCTCTTTTTATTTATTTTAAATTAGCCCCGCAGCATTTTTTGAACTTTTTACCACTCCCGCAAGGGCAAGGATCATTTCTGCCTATTTTGGATAAATCAATATTATCAAGTTGAGGGCGATCTTCTTGTTCTTCAATTATTCCTAAAGTGCTTGAAAATGCTTTTGATTTATATAAAACAGTTGTTGATGAATATATTTTTTGTTCAAGATAATGGGATTTATATTTTTCTAGTAATTCATCAAGTGTATAATTTGTTTTATATATTCCATTAACTATAGGCATAAAATTATCTTCATGTTTCAATGCAACTTTTTTAATTAAATTTGCAGAAAATTTATCATTGCCTAAGAAATATTGGATACATTTATCATAATTAGGAATATTAGAAGGCTTTTGTGCTTCAAAAATCTTATTGAATGTTCCCCAAAATGGAACTGCATACATTCCTAATTCTTCATCATATACAATACCTACGTCATAAGTCTCTTTATGAGAGGAAAATCCGCCTAGAGAATTTTCAAGGAAGTTATCATATGAATTGTTAAATTCAGATACTGTAAAGAACTGATAGATTTCAGGTTCTTGAATTTTATCTTGAAAATCTTCTTTTTCTTCTCCTTCTGCAAAATCATTAAATAGTCCAATTACATCATCTGCATACTTATTTGTAGTCACCACTTCATCTGCGCCAAAGTAATCTACAAATTTTTTGTATAGATCTTTCACATCTTTATCTAATTCTTTCATCTTTTTAGGGTTATCAAGGTATACTAATTCAGGGTTTTGGATTATTTTTGCTACTGCAAATCTATATACATCATCTCTTCTTGTTGTAGATAGTACACCTGATACTTCAAGAAGATAATATTCTTTTTCGTAGGCAAATATTCTTGCAACAATAAATTGACCTGGTCCCATTCCTCTAAAAGTTGTCATTTTTACAAGAGATGTTACCTCATAATCTTTTTCGTTAATGATGTTGTATAACTTAAATCCATTTTTACCGATTTTATGGATTTCAAATACAGAAGAAATTGATTTTTTTAGAGCTTTAACAATTTTTTTTGCTGAAGCAGAAAGACCTTTAATGTTTTCCAAATATAAATCAAGGATGCTTTTGTGAGTCTCACCTAATTTTCTTTCGAATATATATGTAAAACAAGCTGATTGAAAGTTATTAGAACCAGCTGTTGCTCCAATAGTTCTCATATATTCTTCAAAATCAGAATGTACTTCTTCATTTGTTTGGATGAAGACTGCAATGTTTTTTATAACATCATTAATTTCTTTTAAATTTTCCATTACAAGCATAAAATTCTCCCTTTTATTCATATATTAGAATACAGTAAAATTGATAAAAACTCAATACCTTACAAGATTAATATAATATATAATGCTTATCTCTGTTAATAAAATTTAATAAATTTTATTTATCTAAAGCAAATTTCTGATACTTTATGTTTTAATATAAATATGATGAAGAAGTTATTGGTAGTACTAGGGTTAATGTTGTTTTTTTCAAGTAGTGCATTTGCTTGGAGTACCCCTCGTTGGACAGTTTTTCCTTTGAATGTATACATTGAGGATAATAAAAATTCTGAGGTAATACGTCAAGCTTTTGTTGATTGGCAGATTGGTGCTAAAAAGGTTAACCCATTTATAAGGTTTGATTTTAAGGAAGGTGAAAGAGGACTTAGGAAGTCTCAAATTGATGTCCGTTTTGTATCTGGCGCTCAGCCAAACGGTCAGTATTATTCAGTAGCTTCAAATTCTTTGACTGATGGTTTTTCTCTTATAAGAAATAATTCTGGATTTTTTTATCATGTATCTATAAGTATATCAACAACTGATAGTGAGGGGAGCCCTTTATCAAAAGCTAAGTTACATTCGATAGCTCTTCAAGCAGTAGGACGTTCACTTGGTATTAACTGTATAGGCTCCATTAATAATGTAATGAGTTGTAATACAGAATATGAAGTGAATAAGATTACTCCACAAGATTTATATGCATTGAAAAATGTATATAGTTATGTAAGAAATAAATAATAAATATAATAAATATATAATAGGAGGGTGTGTGAAAAAAATATTAATGTTAATTGGTATAATGCTGATTAGTGCTGGAACTGTATTTGCTCTGGGTAGTCCTAGATGGCGTTTTTCTTCATTAACCGTATATATGCCTCCTGTACCTGAGTCTACGATAACTCAAAAAGCATTTAGTACTTGGGAGAACTCTTCTGGCGGAATATTAAGATTTAAAATTGGAACCAGACGTTCCTATAGCAGGTATGCTCATATTTCTATTAGTTATATAGATTCTCTTGCTCCTGGTCAATATTATGATGTTATGTACGATGTTTATCGTCCGGGATTTTCTACGCATAAAGAAAGTTCTTTTGTAGCTGATTATTTTTATAAAGTTGATGTTCGGATAAGGACAAAAGATGAAAATTATAAAAAATATACAGATTCACAGTTATATGCAATAACTCTTCAAGCAGTAGGACGAGCATTAGGCGTAGGTTACGTAGAAAAACCAAATAATGTTATGAGTTATAATTTAAGTCTAGATAGTATTAAAATAACTCCAGAAGATGTTAGCGCTTTTATGAAAGTTTATAAATAAAAATCTACTTATAATGGTTGATTTTTCAAATACTGTTTGAAAAATCATCTATAATGTTGTATAATAATTTAGTTAAAATTATATTGAAGAAATAAGAGGTTTAAATATGAAATTACACATGCAGATACTGATTGCTCTAGGTTTAGGGATTAAAAGGAACTGGCATATATTTTTTGGTATTATAGCTGGTATTTTGGTTGGTATATTTCTGCATAGTCATTCTTTCCATCTTATTCATACTTTGTTAATTTTTATAGGTCAGGTTTTTATAAGATTAATTCAAATGGTCGTTATTCCTCTGGTTGTTTCAGCAATTGTAATTGGTATTACAAGTGTAGGGGATAATAAACAGCTTGGAAAATTCGGTTCAAAAATGGTATTATACTATGGAATTATAACTGTTGCGGCAGTAGTTATTGGCGCTACTCTAGCATTACTATTTAAACCAGGTTTAGGTGCTGCTCATTATATAGCTGCTAATTCAGCAAGTGAAGTACAAACAGCAGTTTCTACTGCAATGGCTCAGCAGCAAGGGAATATTTTGGGAATTTTCTTAGATTTTATTCCAAGTAATCCTTTAAATGCATTAGCTCATGGAAATATGGTTGCAATAATTGTGTTTGTTCTTATTTTTGCTGTTGCGTTAGCAAAAGTTGGTGATGTGAACAGACCAATTGTTTCCTTTTTTGAATCAGTGTTTGCGGCAACAATGAAAATTACTGATTGGATAATGTTTTTAGCTGCTCCCGGTGTATTTGCTCTTACAGCTTCAGCAGTGTCAAGCTTTGGAGTAGATATATTTATGAGTATTTCCAAATATCTTGGAGTATTGGCTATTGGTTTTTTACTTCAGTTATTTGTTGTGTATCCATTATTTTTGAAATTTTTCTCAAAGGTAAATATTGGAATGCTATATTCAGCTGTGGCAGAAGCTATGATGGTTGCTTTTGGAACTGCTAGTTCTTCAGCTACTTTGCCTTTGACAATTGCTTGTTGTGAAAAAAGAGGAATTTCTCATAAAATTTCTAGTTTTGTTTTACCACTAGGGGCAACTTTAAATATGGATGGAACAGCTTTATTACAAACTGTAGCTGTAATATTTTTAGCTCAAGCTTATGGTGTAGTGCTTACCCCATTTTTAGTAATTCAGATTGGATTGCTTGCAATTATAGCATCTTCAACTTGTGCAGGAATTCCTGGAGCTGGATTGATTACTATAGCTCTTATTCTTAATGGTATGGGATTAAGTCCAGAACAGTTAGTAGCAGGTTTTGCATTTCTGTTTACTATAGAAAGAGTTACTGATATGATGAGGACATTAGTGAATGTCACTTCTGATGCAGTTGTAGTTGCAGCTATTGCTGATAATGAAAATGAAATTAACTATGAGTTGCTTAATAATCCTCAGGCATATGAAGATATAGCATAATTGAGGTGTAGTTATGAGTAATAATGCAGATGAAATTGCATCTAAATATTTAGGTAAAAAAACAGAATGCTTTGATGAGTATAATCCAGATTTGCTCGTTGCCGTACCAAGAGTTGATAACCGTCTGTTATATGACATAAATAATAATAATAATTTACCTTTTTTCGGTTGGGATGTCTGGCATTGTTATGAATTTTCTTCAATGACAGAAAATGGTGTTCCTGTTACTAGAGTTTTAAAATTGCGTTATGAATGTGATAGTGAATTTATAGTTGAGTCAAAATCATTAAAACTTTATTTGAATTCATTTAATATGTCTAGATTCGGTCGGAATATAAATGATTGTTTAGAAACTTGTAAAAATCTTATAGAGCAAGATTTGAGTCAAAAACTTAATACTAAAGTTATTGCAAATTTTTTTGAAGATGATATAGAACAAGTTTGTATATTCGACAATTTTGAAGATCTTATGAAATATACAAATGAAATAGAATTAAAAATTGAAAATTTTAAAGAAACACCTGAACTATTAAAAACTGAATCCAATGATATTATTAGTGAATACTATTTAAAATTTAATGCAATGCGTTCAAATTGTAGAGTAACTCATCAACCAGATTTTGGTGATATTTATATATATTATAAATCTAAATTGCATATTGTAGAAAAAAGTCTTATAAAATATCTTACATCTTTTAGAAATGAATTTCATTTCCATGAAGAATGCTGTGAAATGATATTTAAAAGGTTAATGGATTTATTAGATTCATCAGACGAAGTCTTTGTATGTGCTTTATATACTCGAAGAGGCGGAATTGATATAAATCCGGTTAGATGGAGTAAAAATTGCTCTATAAAACCTGCAAGAAGTTTGATAGATATTACGAAATTTGCAAGAACTGGAATTAAGCAATGAATACTAGAAAAATTGGCGGGGCGGGAGAAGATTTGGCCTGCCGATTTTTAGAAAAAAATGGATATAAAATATTAGAAAGAAATAAACATTATTCAAGGTTTTGTGAACTAGATATTATTGCAAAAGATAAAAATACTATAGTGTTTGTAGAAGTTAAGACCCGAAAAACTAATAATTTTGGTACTCCAATGGAGTCAATTACAAAGACAAAATTTCAAAATATACTAAAGGGAGTACAATATTATATTATTGAAAATAAAATAAAAGATTATAGAGTGGATATTATTGGTATTACATTGAAGCCAGAGTTAAAAATTGTGCATTTAAAAAATGTATCGCCGATTTAATTAAAAAATCGGCGATAAAAGATGAGAAGATAGTCTTTATTTGTGTTTCGGTGAAATATCTTTTTCAGGGTTTGGAGATTTTGGTATATTAATTTCTTCTTGAGGTTTATTTTGTCTTTCTCTTCTCAAATCTGGATGATGCTTACGAAATTCTCCTTTGTGATGTCGAAAGTGATGGGGACTATCAGGTGTCGGAGGCATTTCCATTCTATGTATTGGCGGGGGTGGAGGTGGACAATGTCTAGGAGGTACAGGCGGTTTCCCTGCAAGTGATGCATAGACTGCAAGTGCCAGCAAACATCCAATAAACGATGCTACACAAGGGATAATGAATCTAAGAACGTGTCTTTCTTTTAGTCCGAAGCATTTTTTTTGAGTTAATCCTGTATTTTTAATTTCTTCTGTCATATATTACTCCTTTAAATTTTATCTTACATGTATATAACGAAAAATTTTTAGAATTGTTCATTTTTATAAAAATATTTTTAAAAATTAAAAGAGTATAACTTTATAGTCTTATATAAATGGCTAAATATTTATTTAACAGCTCCGTTTTCTATTTTGTATATTTTAACATCTTTTAAAAATTCTTGTTCAAATAAGACAGTATCAACAGAAGTTATTATTGTTTGTGTTTTAGAGTTAATTGATTTTAAAAGATAGTTTTGTCTAATATCATCAAGCTCAGCTAGTACATCGTCAAGAAGTAATATTGGTTCATCCCCAGTTTTCTCCGTAATAATATCCAGTTCAGAAAGTTTCAGAGCTAGGACAATAGTCCTTTGTTGACCTTGTGATGCAAATTTTGTTGCTTCATTATTATTTATAAAAAACTGGATATCATCCCTGTGCGGTCCTATGCAAGCTTGACATCTTCTAATTTCTTCGACTTTCTTTTCTTTAAGTGCATTTTTAAATTTTTCAACAATTTGTTCTAATTTTGGTTCATTTTCTAAAAATGAACAATCATAATGAATTTTTAAATCTTCTGTTTCGCTAATTATACGATGTTTTTCTTTTGCAATTTTTTCAATTTCTTTTAAAAATTTTTTACGGAGAAAAATTATATTGCTTCCTGTAATTGCAAGTTGTTCATTATATACCTCCAAAAGAGTTTCGTCAAATTGAGTTCCTTTGATTAATTCCTTTAAAAAATTATTTTTTTGAATACGAATTTTATCATATTTTGATAATCTATCATCATATGCAGGGTAAATTTGAGAAATGGCTCTATCAAGCCAATCTCTTCTATCAGAAGGGTTCCCTCTAAGCAGTAGTAGATCAGAAGTTGAAAAAAGTACTGTTTTTAGTACTGATTTAAAGTCTTTAGGTCTGCTTTTTACTCCATTAATTTTAAGTTCTCTAGTTTTTTCTTTTGTATATATATAATTAAGTTTAATTTCAATATTAGCTTTTATTATGTCTGATTCAATAGAAAGCTTTTCTGAATTGAAATTTATTAATTCTTGATTATTTGAAGTTCTAGGACTTTTTAATGTAGAAAGAAAATAAATACTTTCAAGGATGTTTGTTTTTCCTTGTGCATTTTTACCGATTATAAGTATTTTGTCTGAGTTAAAATCAAGTTCTATGTCTTGGCAGTTTCGATAGTTTGTTAATTTTAAATTACTAAGTTTCATTCTTAAATTATACTTCAAACAAATGATTATTTTTTTATAGAATTGTAGAAAATAGTATTATACCAATTATAACGGGTGAAATGTATAAAAATGAGGAAGGTCATGTTACCAATTGTATCAGAAGAAATAGCGGCAGAAACATTTTCAGAGGTTTTTCAAGATATGCCGGCTTGGCGTAAGAAAATGATTCATTATTTAAAAGATGAAAATCCTGAGATAAATACAGCGATTATAGAAGCAGCAAATAATTCTGATTTGGATCCGAAGGCAGTTGCATTGGGTGCATATATGACATATCGTTTATTAGAGTTAGCAATGAAAGAAGCAGATGCTATGATGAATTTTTCAGAATAGTATAAGATAAGGTGGTAATAAATGGCAATGGAAATTAGTGAACTTTTAGAAAAATTAGTAAAAGAAGGTGGTAGTGACTTGCATATTTCAAGTAATTTGCCTCCAGCAATTCGTGTAGATGGAAAGTTAAAGCGTATGGATTATCCGCCACTTTCTCCTGATGAAGTAGAGACACTTCTTTTTCCAATGCTTTCAAATGAGCAACGCAGACGCCTTGAACAAGAATGGGAGCTTGATTTTTCTTATGGTATTGAAGATTTAAGCCGTTTCAGGGTCAACTTTTATAAGGATAAAGGTAATTATGCTGCAGCTTTTCGTACAATTACGTCTCAAGTTCCATCATTTGATAAATTAGGACTGCCGGATATAGTAAGAACAACAGCAGAAAAGCCAAGAGGACTTATTTTAGTTACTGGTCCTACCGGTTCAGGTAAATCTACAACGCTTGCAGCTATGATAGACTATATAAATTCAACAAAAGCAGAGCATATTTTGACAATTGAAGATCCTATTGAATTTGTTCATACATCAAAATCTAGTATAATTCACCAGCGTGAGTTAGGTATGGATACACGATCATTTGCAAATGCTCTTAAATCTGCATTACGTGAGGACCCTGATATTATTCTAGTAGGTGAGATGCGAGACCATGAGACAATCGCTTTAGCTCTTACTGCTGCTGAAACTGGTCACCTTGTATTTGGTACTTTACACACCTCTTCAGCTTCACAAACAGTTGACCGTATTATAGACGTATTCCCTGAAGGTCAGCAGCAGCAAATACGTGTCCAATTAGCAAACTCTCTTGTTGCTGTATTTTCTCAAACTCTTTTGCCAAAATTACAACCCGATGGAACAAAAAAAGGTCGAGTAATGGCTCAGGAAATAATGCTTGTAAATCCTGCTATTGCTAACCTCATTCGTGAGTCAAAAGCCGCTCAAATTTATTCTACCATTCAGATGAACCAAGGTATGGGGATGCAAACATTGGAGATGGCTCTTGCTAATTTATATAAAGAAGGGCTTATTAGTCTTGAAGATGCACTTACTAAGACTTCAAGACCAGAAGAGTTAAAAAGAATGATAAATGCTTAAAAGTAAAGGGGCTTTTTTTTAAAAGCCCCTTTTAAATATATTTATGTGGTTTGTTTATTCTGGAGTGATGCCAAATAGCCGGATAGAATCACGATATATTCTCACGCTGACTTTGTTGTAAGAAATGAAAATTATATTTTTAGGTTATGTGATTTAATTGGACAAAAATAATCACTTATATGATATTTTGCTGACTGATAATTTGTATTTAACCTTTCGTGTTTTATATAATTTTTTTTGTGTTAACATGAAGTTAAGAGTTACACTAAAATATGAGGAAATATAATTTATGACACAACAAGTAACACGTGAACCTAATTCAGCTATTGATCAGATAAGACAGACTAGAATTCAGAAACTTGCTGATCTAGCAGATAAGGGTGTGAATCCTTATCCATATGTATTTGATAAAAATGCGGATGCTGCTGATTTACAAGATAAATACAAAGATTTACCTGCGGGTGAAGAGACTGATGACGTATATTCTGTTGCTGGAAGAGTTATGGCAATTAGGAATACTGGCATGTTTATAGACTTAATGGATGCTTCAGGAAAAATTCAAATTTTTTCTCATAAAGAAAATTTGTCCGAAGATCAGATGAAAATACTTAAACTTATTGATTTAGGTGATATCGTAGGGTTTACTGGTTCTATTAGAAGAACTCCTAGGGGTGAACTCTCTATTAAGTCTACTTCATTAAAATTATTATCAAAATCATTACTCCCATTACCAGAGAAATTTCATGGTCTAACTGATGTAGAAACTCGTTATCGTCAACGTTATGTTGATATGATTGTAAATGAAGATGTCAGAAAAACTTTTAGAACAAGAAGTTTGATAATCCAAAAAATAAGAGAATATTTGACCAAACAAGGTTTTTTGGAAGTTGAGACTCCAATGCTTCATCCACAAGCCGGAGGCGCTAATGCAAGACCATTCATTACTCATCATAATACACTTGATATGGATATGTTCTTGAGAATTGCTCCTGAACTTTATTTAAAAAGATTAATGGTAGGCGGTTTGAGTGAAAAAATATTTGAGATTAACAGAAGTTTTAGAAACGAAGGTATAGATATTCGTCATAATCCTGAATTTACTATGATGGAATTATATCAAGCTTATGTCGATTATAATGAGATGATGGTTCTTACTGAAAATCTCGTTTCGCATGTTGCTCAAGAAGTACTTGGTACTATGAAAATTCAATATGGAGAAAATGAAATTGATTTAACTCCGCCTTGGGATAGAAAAACTATGCTGGGAGCAATTAAAGAATATACTGGTGTTGATTTTAGTAGTTGTTACACCATCGAAGATGCTAAGGCTAAGGCTAAATCTTTGAATATTAATCCTGAAGATTGTGATAATTGGGGGCAGGTAATAGATTTAATTTTTGAAGAAAAAGTTGAACCACATCTTATTCAGCCAGTTCACATAATTGATTATCCTCGTGATATATCACCTCTTGCTAAAGTTCACAGAGATAATGAAAGACTTACAGAACGCTTTGAAACCAGAGTTAATGGATGGGAAATTGCAAATGCATTTTCTGAATTGACGGATCCTATTGACCAAAGAATGAGATTTGAAGCTCAAATGCAGGCAAAAGCTAATGGTGATGAAGAGGCAATGCCTATTGATGAAGATTATATTTGCGCTTTAGAACATGGAGCCCCTCCAATGGGTGGTTTAGGTGTAGGTATTGATCGTTTGGTTATGCTTTTAACTAATTCCCCATCAATTAGAGATGTTATTGCATTCCCAACATTAAAAAAGAAAAATTAAACGATAAAAATAAACCGGTTTTAACCGGTTTATTTTTTATATTTTATATTTTATATTTAATAGTCCAACCATCTTGAATGATTCGTGAGGTGCATTGGAAGCCATTCCCATGCTCATTACAGTCACTAGTGGAGTCTTTGCCTGCTGGTATTAGTCCTTTTTCTGTAATTACAAAGCAAAACACATCTTTTCCTAGCTGATTTGGATTTTTTTCAGAATTTACATCTACAAAGAATACGGCAGCATCATAGTCAATATTATTAAGTCCAAACATTGAATACATCTGGTTTGCTGGATAAATATCGATTAATACACTAACTCCATCTGGTAATGTAAAAGCATATTGATACCAAGTTGTGCTATGAGCTTCCCAATAAGTAGTACCTTTTAAGTATTTCATTGGATATCCCCAGCAACCTGGAGTATTTGGACATTCTCTCATCATATTAAAATGTGGTTTTAAATAGTTATACACATTAGTTACAGATTCTGTTGAATTATCTTTCATTCCCCAGTAAATAGGATTTTCGTTTTCAGCTATTGCCATATTTGTAGCTTGCTGAAGTATTGAGTATGTTTTTTTTAGTGTTGTCATATTGGTACGTGCATCAATTTTTTGTTTAATTGATGGTAATGTCATTGCCGCAACTACTCCAATAATAGTTAATGTTATCAAGACTTCAGCTAAAGTGAATGCTCTTTTAGTCATTAAAATAAATCTTTCTTATAATGCGATATTGTAATTATACCCATTTTTTATAGTGATACATCCTATTCTTGATTGAAACGATATAAAAAATTACATTTATTTATATAAAATGGACAATAATATCTTTTTGTCATAAATTATCAATATGTATCAATATTATGAAACTCATCTTAAAGATTTAAAAGCGGACTCTCATTTGAGATATATAAGAAATATTGAGAAAAAGGAAGGTAAATATATATTTATAAACAGTAATAAATTACTTAATCTATCTTCCAATAATTATCTTAATATTGCTGATGATCTGACTTGCATTGAAAAATTCCTAAATGCTGGAGGGGAAAAGTATTCTTTTGGAAGTGCTTCTGCAAGATTATTGACTGGTACATTGCCTGTTTATAAAGAATTAGAGTTGGTACTTTGTGAGATGTTTAAGAAAGAGGCTGCTTTATTATTTAATAGCGGGTATCATGCGAATTTTGGGATTAATAGTTCAATTGCGGGTAAGGGTGATGTAATTTTTTCAGATAAATTGAATCATGCAAGTATTATTGATGGTATGAAATTATCTCAAGGAAAATTTTTCAGATATCCTCATAATAATATGGAAGCTCTTGAAAATCTTTTACTAAGAGAAAGAAAGAATTTTAAAAATGCAGTTATTGTTTCAGAAAGTGTATTTTCTATGGATGGAGACATTGCTGATTTAGTTAAGTTAGTAGAGTTAAAGAAAAAGTATAACTGCCTTTTAATTTTGGATGAAGCTCATGCTTTTGGAGTCTTTGGAGTTCAAGGACTTGGTGTCTCTGAAACTTTAGGTATAGTTAATGATGTAGATTTAATTATAGGTACTTTTGGAAAAGCTATTGGGTCAATGGGAGCTTTCGTAGTTGGAAGTAAAATTTTAATAGATTATTTAATTAACAGTGCAAGATCTTTTATTTTTTCAACTGCTATACCGCCAGTTAATGTCGCTTTTTCAAAGTGGGTATTAGAAAATAAACTCACATCAACTTATGAAAAAAGAAAAAAGATGCTTTCATTAGGTAAAAAACTTGGAAGTGATAGTCATATTGTACCAGTAATTATTGGAGAAAATGATAAAACTATAGAGTTATGTGAAATCTTATATAATAACGGGTATTTTACTCTGCCAATTAGACCGCCTACTGTACCTGTAGGCACTTCAAGATTAAGAATTTCGCTGACTACTGATATAACTGAACAGGATATGGAGAAATTATGCAATATCATTGGCTTAGAAAAAATGGGACTAAGAAACTTATAATATTTTTTGCAGGCTGGAGTTTTGATTATAAGCCTTTCGAAATCCTTGAATGCGGGGATTATGATGTATTAATTTTTTATGATTATACTGAGCATAATATCCCAGTTAAAATTCCAGAATATGAAGAATATTATTTGATAGCTTGGTCAATGGGTGTATATATTGCATACCTCTTACGAGGTTTACTACCTGTGTTTAAAATGAAAATTGCTATAAATGGAACTCCATATCCTATACATAATGAATGGGGAATCCCTCAAAGAACGTTTGATTTGACGCTTAAATTTGTGGATACAGGTCTACAGGGAAAATTCCAACGAAATTTATTTGATACTGATGCTGGTTATGAAAAGTATATAAAAAATCCAGTGGAAAGAAAAATTCCAGATCAGGCAGGTGAACTATCTGCTTTAAAAAATTCCATTTTACAATCAGAACTTTCTTATGATAAATTTTATGATTGTGCTATAATCAGTGGGAATGATAAAATAGTTCCTACAAAAAATCAGATAAATTGTTGGAAAAATAAAGCAGATGTGTGTATGATTAATAGTGGACATTTCCCATTTTATGAATTTAGCTGCTGGAAAGATATTCTAGAAAAATGCAATTAAACCCTAAAATAATTAAAAATCAATTTGAAAAGAGTATGCCAAAGTATGATGAAAATGCTTTTGTTCAAAAATTAATGGCAGAAAAATTGCTTCAGGCTATTGTTTCTTCTGTTGGAAAAGATTTTGAAAGTGTGCTCGAATTAGGTGCGGGAACTGGCTTATTAACAAGACAACTGCTAAAGTATATAAACTTCAAAAATTATTATGCAAATGATTTAGTTGAAAAATCTAAAAACTATCTTGCATCAATTGTTTCAGGCTGCAATTTTATCTGTGGAAATGCTCAAAAAATTAAACCGCCAATTAAAATGGATTTAATAATTTCAAATGCTATGTTTCAATGGTTTTCAAATTTAGAAAAAGTTATGGAATATTATAGAACTCTTTTAAATTCAGATGGAACTATTGCATTTTCTACGTTTTCTCCGGATAATTTTAAAGAAATTAAATCACTAACCGGTATAACTTTGGAATATAAAGATATTGATGAAATCCTGATTATTTTAGAAAAGTTTTATAAGGTGCTTTACCTCGAAAAGTTTGATTATAAGCTTACTTTCAATAATCCGCTAGAGATATTGGCACATATGAAAAATACTGGTGTAAACTCTCTTGGAACAAAACATTGGGGGATTTTAGAAGTTAAAGATTTTTGTGATAAATATAAAAATAATTATCCCGAATTGGAGCTTACTTATTCTCCCATAATTGTAGTTTGTAGAAAAATATAACATTATATTTTATTACTTATAGCAGAGATTTTTTCAGCTTGTTCTTTTGTAAAAGTTAGAGTTTCCAAAGTAGAAGTCTTTACTTTTTCTGAATTCTTAAAATTATTAGATATATATGTAACTAATTCTGTTGCTTGCTTTACAAGTTTTTTTAAACTTTTAAAAAATGGTTTTTTATATTTTAATAGTTGACCATTTAAATGGTTTACTTCTAGTTTTGATTTACCAATTTCAATTACAGTTTCTCCTCCAATAGCTCTTAAATCAGTTAAAGAACCGTTATGAGTGGAAAGCTTTGTAGTAAGAGGATTTTGATTTTTTTTAGTAGGTATATTAGACAGTAAATATCTTAAATTATGTTTATCAATTGAATATTTTGTATGAGAAAAAATTTTTGAGATTTTCACTATTGTCCTTTCTATAAATATATTACCAATTAGTTCTTGTCATAATTAATTTTGCTTTGTTATCAAACATTTTTTCCAAATGCCAAACTCCTTTAAATTTTCCATCAGGTTCATAGGTATATTGAGTATCTTTGTCTGTGAAGTATATTGCGCCCACCATATTCCCGTTAATTCGGTATTGTTTAGAGTAATAAGGAAAATTAGGATAATTTTCAGACATTTCATCAACATACATCAGTTTCCCATATGGTGTATAGTAAAATACTCTTTCTGGTTTGTTTTTATATTGCAGTGCGTACATATATAATACATGAGGTCTTTCTGCAAAAAAAGCACATAATCGCGCATTTTCAGTTTCCTTAATCCCTGCATTTGCAAGCCTGTAATGTGTTTTATAATCAGTATCTTTTAAATATTCTTTATATTTTTCTTTTAATTCTTTTTTATCGTAGTTAGTTTCTTCAGAATTTCCAAATATTATATTTTTGTAATTTTGAATAGCTTCATCACGCTGAATCTGTTCCATATTAACCCAGTCAAAAGTGACACCTCCGGTAAGAACAGTATCTTCAGCGCAGACAAAATTTCCAAAAATTAATATTCCTAAAATTAATAAAATTTTTTTCATAATACCCCTTTTTTCTTTATATAATATCATAAATATCTTGAAGAATACAATAAAATATATTATAATAAAATGGTACATGGTAAAAAATAATAAGGGGACTTAACTATGGGAAACGCAGTAATATCAAGAAAAAACGGGGGGGGGGCAAAGTAGTTTAAGCTCCTTTACTGCCAATTGGCAAGGATTTACGCTTGCGGAAGTTTTGATAACTATTGGAATAATTGGTGTTGTGGCTGCAATGACATTGCCTGCGTTGACGTCACACTATCGAATAAAGGAAATCCCTGTACGGCTTGAGAAATTTTATTCAACTATGCAGAATGCTTTAAATCTTGCGGTTCTTGATTATGGCGAGATGCAATACTGGACATATCCGGCAGCACAAAATGATGCAGAGTCAACTTCGGCTTTTGTTGATAAATACTTATTTCCTTATCTGACGGGAATAAGAAAATGTGAAGCCGGAGAACAAGGTTGTAAACAGTTTGCTAACATAATAGGATCCGGCAGTGATAGAATGCCTATTTATATTTTTTCTGATGGAAGTTGTTTTGGCATGGTTGCCGGAGATTCTAACAGCTCCGGTGCACAGCTTCATATTACTTATGATTACAATTGTTTAGGCAAACCAAATAAATGGGATGAGGACCGGTTTACTTTTTATATAAATTCAAAATCGGGAACTGCTAAGAAATACAGAAATAAAATAATTGCAGGGAATTTTCCGGTTATGAATGCTCATACAAGAGAAGATTATGTGGAATTATGTAAAAATCATGATTTAGATAATCATAAAGGGATATGTTCTGCACTCATACAATATGACGGCTGGGCGATAAAAGATGACTATCCATGGTTAAAATAGTGAAACTTGCATTATCAGTATGTTTCCAGGCAGGTATATAAAATTAATATAAAACAGTACGCTTGACAGTCAAATGTACTGTTTGCAATAGTTTTCGCTTTTCATAGAATTTTTGTAAATAAACTGTAACAAATCATCTGTTGATAGTAGAAATTTTCTTGACTAAGTTTCTTGATGTATTACGATAAAATAACATGTTAAATTAAAGTCGGGTGTACTATGCCCAAAGCAAGAAAGCCCGAATTACATATAAGTTTTACCGGTGAAACTATCACTGGTAAAGGGTTAACAGCCTTAAGTTAGAATATATAATTTTTGTAGTACGTACACCATTATTAACGAGGTGAATTGATGTCTAAGACAAAATATGCAAAACGAGTAACACCAATGGGTATACCACACACCCGATTGGATGATTTACCGGATCTTATTGAAGTGCAGAAAAAATCATTTGAATGGTTTTTGAAAGAAGGTTTGAAGGAAGAATTACTTTCGTTTTCTCCAATCAAAGACTATACAGGTAGATTAGAATTGCATTTCTTACCAAATTATACTTTTGACAACGCGAAATATACCGTTGAAGAAGCAAGAATTCATGACGCAACATATGCAAAACAATTGCGTGTAATGATTAGATTAGTAAACCGTGACAGCGGTGAAATTAAAGAACAGGAAGTCTATATCGGTGATATTCCTACAATGACCGACAAAGGTACCTTTATCGTAAACGGTGCTGAACGTGTTATTGTGTCACAGATTGTACGTTCTCCTGGTGTTTACTTCAAACGTGAAGTTTCTCCTGCCGGAAAACGTTTGTATAACGCAACAATGATTCCTAACCGCGGTGCGTGGTTGAAAATCGAAACCGACAGCAACGATTTAATTTATGTCAAGATTGATAAAAACAGAAAAATCCTTGCTACAACATTATTAAAAGCTATGGGTATCACTGTTTCTGAAATGGAAACATTATTCACCCACTTTGAATTTTTAAAGAAAACCCTCGATAAAGATACTGCTGAGACAACAGATGATGCTTTAATTGAAGTATATAAAAAGTTAAGACCAGGCGATCCAGCTTCTCCTCAGGGTGGAAGACAAATCTTAGAAGCACGTTTCTTTGACGAAAAGAAATACGACATAGGACGTGTCGGTCGTTACAAATTGAATAAAAAATTAAACCTGAATATCCCGAAAAACCAGAGAACACTGACTGTTCAGGATATTGTAGCTTCAATTGAATACTTAATCAATTTGACTTACGATGAGGGAACTGTTGATGATATTGACCACCTCGGAAACAGACGTATCCGTTCAGTAGGTGAATTGTTACAAAACCAATTCAGAGTTGGTCTTTCAAGAATAGAAAGAATAGTTAAAGAAAGAATGACTCTTCAGGATTCAGAAACATTGACTCCGTTGAACTTATTAAACACTAAACCATTAGTTGCTTCATTAAAAGAATTCTTCGGATCATCACAGTTATCACAGTTTATGGATCAGACAAATCCTCTAGCTGAATTAACTCACAAAAGACGTATTTCAGCTCTTGGCCCTGGTGGTTTAATGAGAGAACGTGCAGGTTTTGCTGTTCGTGATATTCATCCATCACACTATGGGCGTATTTGTCCTATTGAGACTCCAGAAGGACCTAATGCTGGTTTGATAGGCTCATTAGCAACTCACGCGAAAGTTAATGATTATGGTTTTGTAGAAACACCTTTCTTTGTTGTAAAAGATGGTGTAGTTACAGATGAAGTTCATTACTTAACAGCAGATGAAGACGAAAACTTCCGTGTAGCTCCAGCAGACGTTCAGTTGAATCCAGATAATACATTCAAAGATGAATATGTGCCAATTCGTTATCGTTCTGAATTTACAATGGGTGAATCAAAAAAAGTTGACTATATTGGTGTATCTCCAATTCAGGTGATATCAGTAGCGACTTCATTAATTCCATTTATTGAACACGATGACGCAAACCGAGCACTAATGGGCTCAAACATGCAACGTCAGGCAGTACCGCTTTTAATTACTCAAAGGCCAGTAGTTGGTACCGGTTTAGAAGCAAGAGCTGCAAAAGATTCAGGAATGGTTCTAGTAGCTGATGCAGATGGTACTGTTACCCGTGTTACCGGTGAAGAAATCATAATCACCGATCAGCAGGGCAAACCTCATTTACATCAGTTGATTAAATACTTAAGATCCAACCAGGATACATGTATTAACCAGCGTCCGATTGTTCATGAAGGCGATAAGGTTAAAATAGGTGATGTAATTGCGGATGGAGCTTCTACAAATTGCGGTGAACTTTCATTAGGTAAGAATGTTTTAGTAGCATATATGCCTTGGGAAGGATATAACTTCGAAGATGCGATTTTGCTTTCAGAAAGATGCGTACACGATGATATATTTACTTCAGTTCACATCGAAAAATTAGAAATAGATGCTCGTCAAACAAAACTTGGACCAGAAGAAATTACTAGAGAAATTCCTAATGTTTCAGAAGAAGCTTTGAGGCATTTGGATGAACGTGGTATTGTTCGTATTGGTGCAAGAGTTTATGCTGATGACATTTTGGTAGGTAAAGTTACTCCAAAAGGTGAATCTGAACATCCGCCAGAAGAAAAACTATTGCGTGCAATTTTTGCAGAAAAAGCAAGAGATGTTAAGGACAACTCATTAAGAGTTCCTCATGGAGAAGGTGGTAGAGTACTTGACGTAAAAGTATTTGACAGAGAAAAAGGTGATGAATTACCTCCTGGAGCAAATACGGTTATTAGAGTATATATTGCTCAAAAACGTAAAGTATCAGTAGGTGACAAACTATCAGGTCGTCATGGTAATAAAGGTATCGTATCAAGAATTCTTCCAAAAGAAGATATGCCATTCTTACCTGATGGAACTCCTGTTGATATCGTATTAAATCCACTAGGTGTACCTTCACGTATGAATGTAGGTCAGACTTATGAATTGTTGTTAGGTTTGGCAGCATACTTGACAGGTAATTACTATGAAGCACCTTCTTTTGATGAACGATATGGTGATAATAAATCAGAAATTGCAACAAAAGCGGAATTAATCAAAGGTATTAAAGAATCAGGTTGCGATTGGGTTACAGAAGATGGTAAGGTAAGATTGATAGATGGGAGAACAGGTGAACCGTTTGATGAACCTGTTGCAGTTGGTCTTTCTTATATCTTGAAACTGGTTCACCTTGTAGATGATAAAATTCACGCAAGATCTACAGGCCCATACTCATTAGTTACACAACAGCCTTTAGGCGGTAAAGCCCAGTTCGGCGGACAAAGATTCGGTGAAATGGAAGTTTGGGCTTTGGAAGCTTATGGTGCGGCATATACATTGCAGGAAATGCTAACAATCAAATCCGATGATGTAAATGGACGTAACAGAGCTTATGAAGCAATCGTAAAAGGCGATAATATTCCAAGACCAGGTATTCCTGAATCATTTAAGGTACTTGTAAGAGAATTACAATCAATTGGTCTTGATATTACGGTAGCGAAAAAAGACGGTGCTGAAGTTGATTTAATGACAGATATGGATGATTTAAGAAAATCAGCTCCAAAAAGAACTTTGTCTGATATAGACTCAGAACTTTTGAATATCAACTTTTTTGAAACACCGACTACATTCGGAGACCTATAGTAAGTGAAGCGGGGAATTTTTCCCCGCTGAACAAAAAGGTGCGAGGGATAATAATAAAAAGTCTATAAAAAATCCCGAGTGCGTTGACAAAATAAAGCCGATATACAGATATCGGATGATATAACAAAATTTACTAAGATTCAGTTTATGATATTCGTAAGCTGTGGTATAAAAGGAGAAAACTTAAATGTCAACAAGTATTGATTATTTTGACTATATACGAATTAGTATAGCGTCACCAGAAAGGATTTTAAAATGGTCCTACGGTGAAGTTACTAAGCCGGAAACTATTAACTACCGTACATTAAAGCCGGAAAGAGATGGTTTATTTTGTGAAAGAATTTTTGGACCATCAAAAGATTGGGAATGTTATTGCGGTAAATATAAAAGAGTAAGACACAAAGGTATCATCTGTGAACGTTGTGGTGTAGAAGTTACAGACTCAAAAGTCAGACGTCAGAGAATGGGGCATATCAAATTAGCAGCTCCGGTTTCTCACATCTGGTTTTTGAAAGGTATTCCTTCATATCTTGGTTTGTTACTTGATATGACTTTGAAAGATTTGGAACAAGTTATTTATTTTAATAATTATGTAGTACTTGATCCAGGAGAAAGCCAATTCAGAAAACTTCAATTATTAGGTGAAGAAGAATATGAAGATTATATGGCTGAAAACGAAGATTCTGAACTTAAAGTAGGAATTGGTGCTGAAGCTATTAAAGAACTTCTTTCTGAATTAGATATTAAAAAGCAAGCAGAAGAAATGAGAGCTGAATTAGCAGGTAATGTTACTTCAGTTCAAAGGAAATCTAAATTAATCAAAAGATTAAGATTATTAGATAGTTTAATTTCATCAGAAACAGACCCTACTTGGATGATTATGGATGTATTGCCAGTAACTCCTCCTGATTTGAGACCAATGGTACAATTAGATGGTGGACGTTTTGCAACATCAGATTTGAATGACTTATATAGAAGAGTAATTAACAGAAATAACCGTTTACAACGATTATTGGAAATGGGTGCTCCTGAAATTATTGTAAGAAACGAAAAACGTATGCTTCAGGAAGCTGTTGATGCTCTAATTGATAATGGCAGACGTGGTAGAACAGTTGTAGGGCCAAACAATAGAGCCTTAAAATCATTATCTAATATTATTGAAGGTAAACAAGGTCGTTTCCGTCAGAACTTATTAGGTAAACGTGTTGACTACTCCGGTCGTTCAGTTATCGTAGTAGGTCCGCAGTTAAGCTTAAATCAATGCGGATTGCCAAAGGAAATGGCAATAGAATTATTTAAACCTTTTGTTGTAAATAAATTAATCGAAAGAGGATATGTTCAAAATATCAAATCAGCTAAAAAGAAAATTGAACGTTCTGAACCGATTGTTTGGGATATATTAGAAGAAGTAATTGATGGACATCCGGTGTTACTAAACCGTGCACCAACCCTTCACAGATTAGGTATTCAAGCATTTGAACCAAAATTAGTAGAAGGTCGTGCAATTCAGCTTCACCCATTGGTATGTACAGCATTCAACGCTGACTTTGATGGTGACCAAATGGCTGTTCACGTTCCGTTATCAATTGAAGCTCAGACAGAGGCTCGTATGTTAATGTTGGCTACAAATAACATACTAGCTCCGGCTACAGGTAAACCAATTATTACACCTTCACAGGATATGGTATTGGGTATGTATTACTTGACAATTTTGAAAAACGAAGATTCTGAGCCAAAAGGATATTTCTATAGCTTCCAAGATGCTATTTCAGCTCTTGAAGTCGGTGTAATTGATTTACACGATAAAATTGTAGTTAGAGACGAACATGGTGAAAGATTTGAAACTACAGTTGGTAGAATTATCTTTAACGAAACGGTTAGAAAAGCTATTGCATAGCAGAATTAAAAATTGAGGAAATATAGAATGGAAACAACTTATACAAATTCAAAACATAAGACACTTGAATTTATTAACAAGAAAATGGATAAAGGCGCATTAAAATCGTTTTTATCTCAAATGTATCTTGAATTCGGGGGTGCTACAACAGCAGAAGTCGCTAACAGCTTGAAAAACCTCGGATATAAATATGCAACAAAATCAGGTGTAACTATTTCTATTGCAGATTTACAGGTTCCAGCTGTAAAAAAACAACTTCTAGAAGAAGCTGAAAAGGAAATTGAAAAATCTACAAACAGATACTTAAAAGGTGAAATTACTGAAGTAGAACGATATACAAAAGTTATTGATACTTGGTCTGAAACAACAGCAAAATTGACATCAAGTGTAGTAGATAACTTTGATAGATTAAATCCAGTGTATATGATGGCATTCTCCGGAGCGAGAGGTAACTTATCACAGGTATCACAGCTTGTTGGTATGCGTGGTTTGATGGCTGACGCACAAGGTCAGATTATCGACTTGCCTATTAAATCAAACTTTAAAGAAGGCTTATCCGTTACAGAATACATCATTTCATCATATGGTGCACGTAAAGGTCTTGTAGATACTGCGTTAAAAACAGCTGACTCTGGTTATTTGACAAGACGTCTAGTTGACGTTGCTCAGGATGTAATTATTAGAGCTGATGATTGCCATACAACTAAATCAATTAATATGAAACCGATTATGGATGGTGATACAATTATTGTTCCATTAATTGATAGATTGCTTGGACGTACTATTGCTGAAGATATTAAAGATGCAAATGGTAATGTTGTTGTAAAAGCAGGTACTACTATGGATCGTAATGATGTAAGAAAAGCTTCTAAGTTAAATCTAACAGAATTAAAAGTTCGTTCAGGTTTGACTTGCGGTTTAGAATACGGTATTTGCCAAAAATGTTACGGTTGGGCGATGACTACTCAAAAATTGGTTGATATTGGTGAAGCAATTGGTATTATCGCAGCTCAGTCAATCGGTGAGCCAGGTACACAGCTTACAATGAGAACATTCCATACCGGTGGTGTATTTAAAGGCTCTGGTGCAATGAAATCAGTTGATGCAGGAATTTCTGGTGAAGTTATTTCTAATGTTAAAACTAGAGAATTAAGAACTCGTCATGGTGATGTTGTAAGAGTTGCTAACTATGAAGCTGATATTGAAGTTAAAGGTGAAAAGAAAACTGAAAAATATCATATTCCTGCAGGTTCAACTGTTTTCTTTGAAAACGGAATGAAGGTAGAAAAAGGCTTTAAATTAGCAACATATGAACCGGTATCACAAGGTGATGGTTCTCGTTTGACAGAAAAAGCTACAAAAGATATTACATCTGATTTATCAGGTGAAGTATTATATGAAGATTTTACTGTTGATGAAAAGAAAGACAGACAGGGTAATATTTCAAGAACAACCAATAAGCAAGGTATTATTTGGGTTCTAGGCGGTGATGTATATAACCTGCCAGGTGGTTCAAAAGTTCTTGTTAAAAATGATCAGAAAGTTAAAGCTGGTGAGAAATTAGCTGAGACATTAACAATTTCTGAACATGGCGGTGAAGTTAGATTTGGTGAAGATTTAGTTATTGAAGATGTAAAATTTGAAGGCAAAAAGATTAATAAAATAGTACAAGGTAAAGAAATTACAATCGTAATTGCTTCATTGAAACCTGATAATGCTACATTCGAACAAACTAAAAAAGAACAGATCTGGACTGTAGATAAAACTGGTGAAAAATATATTGTAAAAGCACCTGTTGATACTCCGGTTGAAAATGGTATGATTATTGCAGAACTTATTGATGATGAATGTGCTGTATCTTCATCAGGTGAAATAAGATATGTTGATGTAGAAGTTGATGAAAATCAAATTATTACAAAACCTGGCTCTGTAGTATTTATCCCAGAAGAAATTCACCAGATTTCAAAAGATAGTACTTTGAAAATGGTAGAAAATGGTACTTATGTTACTGCTGGTACAGAAGTGGTAAAAGATGTTTACTGCCATATTGATGGTATAGTTGAATTCAAAGAGTATAACGATATTATCCATGAAATAACAATAAGACCTGGTGAAATTCATACACTTCCAAATGTAGGAGCTTTAAAGGTCGATGAAGGTGAAGTCGTTAAAAAAGGTACTGTGATTGCAGATGGTATCAAGGCTAAAGAAACTTCAATTGTTACAATTATGGATTCAAATATTGACGATTTAGATATTGATGATCTTGATGAAGAACTCGATTCAAGCCTATCTTTGGATGAGGATAGTATTTCTAATCAGCCAATACAAATCCTTGTAAGACCTGTTCAGGTATTGAGTGTAGACCAGAAAGCTGTTTCAATTAAATTTAATACAACAGATGGTTTAATTGATATTGTCCCTGTAACTCAATTGCAATATAAAGATGGTGCAAGAGTTAGAAATTTGGATGGCTCAACTATTACAAGAACAAGTTTAGTGCTTCAGATGCAAGGGTACCTGTCTCACTTGAAAGGTATGGTAGAACTTGATGATAAAGGTAATTTAAGAATAGTTGTTCTTGAAAACCTTATTGTTCGTCGTGAATTTGAAGGTAATGCTAAGACTATGTCTTCATTACAAACTGAGCTACTTGTAAAAGATGGTCAGACTATTGAGCCAAAAACACCTGTTGCAAAAACTCAGGTACTTGCAATTAATGATGGTGTAGCTTCAATTAAAAATGAAGATGCAGAAGCCAGAAGATTACTTTTAACAAGTGAAGCTTTTGAAGAAAGAATTTCAATATCAGCAAAACCTGTTGTTAAGAAAGGTGATTTTGTAAAAACAGATAGTGTACTTTCTGAAAGTGGAGAAAAGTCAACAGTTTCAGGGCAAATCATTTCTGTAAATAAAGGTGAAATTACAATTAGAACAGGACGTCCTTACTTAATCAGCCCAGGTACAATGCTTCTTGTTGAGGCTGGAGCTTTGGTTCTTCGTGGTGATATGATTGCAACTTTGGTATTTGAAAGACAAAAAACTGGTGATATCGTTCAAGGTTTGCCAAGAGTTGAAGAACTTCTAGAAGGTCGTAAGCCTAAAGATTGTGCAATCTTAGCAGAAGAAGATGGTGTAGCTGAAATTGTTACAGATGAAGATCTTCCAAGATTGTATATTGTGAATGATAATGGAAGAACTGAAATTAAATATGCAATAGATGCGAATATTATAGTTCATGATAAGCAAAAAATAACAAAAGGTCAGCCATTGACAAGCGGGCCTTTAAACCCTCATGACGTAATAAGACTTTGCGGACCAGAAGCTGCTCAACAGTATTTGGTAGATGAAGTTCAACGAGTATATCGTTCACAAGGTGTTGAAATTGCAGATAAACACGTTGAAATTATTGTGCGTCAAATGACTAAGAAAGTAAAAGTTGTTGATGCTGGTGATACAAACTTGTTACCTGGAGAACTTGTTGAAATTCAACACTTTGAAAATGAAAATAAGGCAGTTGAAGAAAAAAGTGGTACTCCTGCAACTTGTGAATATATGTTGTTAGGTATTACAAAAGCTTCTTTGAATACTGAAAGCTTTATTTCAGCAGCATCATTCCAAGAAACAACAAGAATTCTTACTGAAGCGGCAGTAGACGGTAAGAAAGATATGCTTCGTGGCTTAAAAGAAAACGTTATCATAGGTAGATTGATACCTGCAGGTACAGGTTTCCACCACCTTTCAAATGCTAACGAAGAAAAGGAACGCGAAGCTAGAAAACGAGCTTCTGCTCAAAGAAATCAGGCTAGAAAACCTTCTGCAATTTTAGAAGAAATTGAGGGTATGTTTGGTGCTCCTGATTTATCAATTGATGATAAAATAGAATAACATTATCAATAATAAAAAAAGGACTTTCCCGATATATAAAGGGAGAGTCCTTTTTTATGTATGTAGTCTTTGTGCAGATAGTAAAACAATAAAAAAAATAAAATGATTGATTTTTTGATGTAGATTTCAGTATTTCTATTAGTGGTATATTTTAAATAGGAAACGGAATCTATTAATTCAGTCTAATTTAATAAAAATTTTTAGATTAGATATTATAATTATAAAGAAGATACCTAAATATAAAAGATGATTGTGTAAAAGTATATAAGATTTTTGCCGATAAAAATATTGAAAGCGAGGTCTTATGGCTAGAATTATTGAAGGTGAAAGAAGAATTATCAAAATGTCTGTCGATGATGTTTTGAATATTGTAAGAGAGTATCAGCAAATAACTCATAAATCATGTTGTTATGAGCATACTCGTGAACTTTTGGCAAAGGCTGACTTCTTTATTCCGGAAGACTTATAGAAAAATAGACCGGTTTGCTAATAGTGTAACTCTCTTTTTCGTTTATGATATGATTAAATTGAAAAGGAGAGTTTCTTATGAAAAAAAATCTTATTACCGTGTTATTAGTTTTTATTATTCCTTTGACAGCATATTTTATTTTAAATAAATCGGTTGATAATCCTATTAGTGTTGCAGATGCAACGACTAATAAACCTCAGGTTATAAAATTTACATCAGCGATGTGTCTGGATTGTCAGGAAATGAATAAGATTATGAAAGAAATTTTCCCTAAGTACCAAGATAGAATTCTTTTAGTAGAAATTCCTGTACAGGATGGGAAGGCTTTTACACAGGAGCAGATAAAAAAATATAATGTAACTCTCGTTCCTACAATTATATTGCTGGATTCAAATGGGAAGCAGATTAAAAGAATTGAAGGAGCTATACCAAAAGAAGAGATGGAAAGTTATTTGGAAGGCTTAAAATAATGACTAACTATGTGGATTTATTTACAGGAAATACAAGTATAATGCTATTATTTGCTCTCTCTTTTTTGGGAGGGCTTATAGCGTCAATATCTCCTTGTTCACTAGCAATGCTGCCAATTATCATTGGTTATGTTGGCGGGTATTCTGATAGTAAGCCATTTAAAACGTTCTTACAATTAGTATTTTTTATAATGGGTACGGCAGTTGTTTTTTCTGTTATTGGCATAATTTGTGCTATTACTGGTAAAGTTTTTGTTTCTGCAGGGGGGGCTTATTTTAGTATTATTATTGCAAGTGTTGTGTTGATAATGGGACTAAAACTTGTAGGGTTTTTAGATTTTGATATCCCTGTCTTGATAAAAGAAATGCCAAAAAGCGATGGCCATAGTTTGATAGTTTACCCCTTAATTTTAGGTGGTGTGTTTGCTCTTGCAGGAACTCCGTGTTCTACTCCGATTTTAGCAGCCATTATGGCGTTTGCCTCACTATCTGCTAGTCTAGTGCAGGCTGTGATAATGCTTTTTTTGTTTTCACTCGGACAAGGACTAATCCTTGTGCTTGCTGGTGTATTGACTTCCAAATTAAAAACTTGGAAAAACTTTTATAAGCTTTCAGATATACTTTTAAAAATCAGCGGAATACTTTTAATATTAACTTCAATATATATTTTTTATAAGATTTTTGTGCCTCTTATTGTAAAATAGGCGTCTATGGTGTACAATATGTGCATATAGAGGTCTAAGGAGAAAAACAATGAAAACATATGAAGGTCAGCTTGTAGCAGGAGATGAAAAATTTTGTATAATAATTTCAAGATTTAATGATTTTATTGGCTCAAAACTGTTATCAGGAGCGGTTGACGAATTGAAGCGTCATGGAGTTAATCCGGAAAATATTGATATAGTTAAAGTGCCTGGCGCATTTGAGATTCCTTTGCTGGCTTTAAAATGTGCGAAGACTAAAAAATATAACGCAATTATTACGCTTGGTGCAATAATAAAAGGTGCGACTGCACACTTTGATTACGTTAGTGCAGAATTGTCAAAAGGTATAGCAAGTGTGAGCCTGCAAACTGAAACCCCTGTAATTTTTGGAGTATTGACAACAGAAAATATAGAGCAGGCAATTGAAAGAGCTGGTACTAAAGCTGGAAATAAAGGTTCAGAAGCCGCAAAGGCTGCTATTGAAATGGCGAATTTAATTAAGCTTATTTAGTGTTTATTAATTAATATAAAGGGGGTTCCTATGAGTGAAGTTATTACAGAATACCGTAATGAGAACACAAAAGATATTGACATTCTATCTACCATAGATATGGTCAGGAAAATGAATGAGGAAGACAAGCTTGTTGCACTTGCTGTGGAAGATGCAACTCCTGAAATAGCTAAAGCTATTGATTTGATTGCAAAACAGTTTTTGAAAGGTGGAAGATTATTCTATTTTGGTGCAGGAACTTCCGGTCGTCTTGGTATTCTTGATGCTTCTGAATGTCCTCCAACATTTAGTGTTGCTCCTGATATGGTGCAAGGTATTATTGCAGGGGGCGACAAAGCTATCAGACTTTCTGTAGAGGGTGCTGAAGATAATTTTGAATTAGGTCGCGAAGATGCAAAAGTTTTGACAGATAAAGATGTTGCAGTTGTAATTTCAGCAAGTGGAAATCCTAAATATTTATTAGGTGTACTAGATTATGCAGAGCAAGTAGGAGCTAAAACTATCGGGGTTACTTGTAATTCACAGGGCAGAGTCGCAGAAGAAGCTGGACTTGTAATTTGTGCAGAAGTTGGGCCTGAAGTTATTGCAGGTTCAAGCAGATTGAAGGCTGGAACTGCTCAAAAAATGATTTTAAATATGTTAACTACAGGTGCTATGATTAAAATTGGGAAAACTTATGAAAACTTTATGATAGATCTTCAGGCTGTAAATGAAAAATTGAAAGATCGAGCAATTAGAATTGTAGCTCAAATTGCAGGAGTTTCACACAGCGAGGCTTTAGCTTCTTTATTGAAGACAAATTGGGAAATAAAGACTTCTATAATTTCAATAAAAATGAATCTTGATGCAGAAGAAGCAAGAGCAGAACTAAGAAAACATGGCGGGGTTTTGAGAAAAATATTGAATAAATCAGAACTTTCGGTATAGGAGGAGCTAAAAATGAAATTAACAGTACTTGGTGCAGGATGTTGGGGGCTTACGCTTGCGTGGCTTCTTACAAATAATTTTGACGAAATAACAATATGGGGTAGAGAGCAAGATTTATCTGATGATTTAATCAATAATAAACATTGTTCAAAACCTTTAGAAGTTCAACTTGCTGATAAAATTGAAATTACTTCTGATATGGAAGCTGCAATAGAAAGTGCGGATATTATCTTAAATGTCGTTGCAACTTCTGGGACTAGAAGTGTTTGTGAAAATTTAAAAAAATCAGGTATAAAAGCAACACAAATTTTAGTTAATGCTTCTAAAGGGATTGAGCTCCCTTCATTGATGAGGATGTCTGAAGTTATTAAGGATGTGCTTCCTGAACAAAAACTTGCAATTTTGTCCGGCCCTACTCTTGCTAAAGAAGTCTTAAGTGGTTTACCTACCGCAGCTTCAGTAGCTTCTGATGACATGGAAATAGCTGAATTTGTCCAAAAAACATGTAATGTTCCAGGTAAATTTAGACTTTATACAAATAGTGATGTAATCGGAGTTGAGCTTGGGGGGAGTCTAAAAAATGTTATAGCTATTGCGTCGGGTTTTGCGCATGAAATGGGGTTAGGAGATAACTGCACAGGGGCACTTTTGACAAGAGGTATGGCCGAAATTGTTAGAATTAGCATGCATCTAGGTGCTAATCCTTCTACTCTTTACGGATTATCTGGAATGGGGGATTTGATTGCTACTTGTTCTAGCCCTATGTCTAGAAACTATACTGTAGGTTCAATGCTTGGTAAAGGTAAAAAAATTGATGATATCTTAAACGAGTTAGGTTCTGTTGCAGAGGGAGTAAAAACTTCTAAAGCTGTTTGTGAATTAGCTAAAAAACTTGATATTGAAGTCCCAGTATCAAATGCTATATATGAGGCTGTTTACACAGATATAACACCGGAAGATTTGCTTGCAAAGCTTATGAATAGAAAGTTAAAAGAAGAAGAAAGATACGTATAATAATGAAATATGCAGTTAGATATATAAAAAACACATTTTATCCCTTAAAAGTACCTGATACAATGCAAATTGAAGAAGGTCAGCTTGTCATTGTGAGAACAGAAAAAGGTGAGGAAGCTCTAAAAGTTGAAAGAGTCAGCCCTTTGGTCTCAAAAATTTGGGATGAGGCAGAGGTAAAACCTGAACCGCTAGTTGTTATAAGAGTTTGTTCTCAAAGAGATTTGCAAACGCTTGATGAGATAAAAAAAGAAGAAGTAGAATCGTTTTTTAAATGTCAGGCTCTTGTTAGACAACATAAGCTTAATATGAATCTAGTTCAATGTAGAATTACTTTTGATAGAAGGAAAATTACTTTTTACTATACAGCTCCAGAAAGAGTTGATTTTAGAGCATTATTGAAAGATTTAACTCAGGTCTTTACTCGTGTAAGAATAGACTTAAGACATATTGGAGTTAGGGATGAGACTTCTATTCTCGATGGAGTAGGAATATGTGGTCGTTCTTTTTGTTGCTCATCTTATTTACGAAAATTTGCGACAATAAATGTTAAGCTTGCAAAAGATCAAGGGATGCCTATTGCTCCTGGAAAAATTTCAGGCACTTGTGGCCGTCTTTTATGTTGTTTGACTTATGAGTACTCAAATTATATTGAGGCTGCAAAAGGTATGCCTCCTATAGGATCTTCTGTTATGACTCCAGATGGACTAGGGAAAGTTTGTCTGCTTCAATTCTTAAATGGTACAGTTATTGTTAAAATGGAAGATGGTAAAACTAAAGAATTTAACAAAGCTGATATAGAAATGGTAGATGCGGATGTTAATGTAGAAATTGATGTTCCTGTTATAACTAACGCTTATTCTGATGATGATGGCAGTATCGATATAAGACAGTTAGAGGATGATAAAAATAGTTCTACTGGTAATGTTTAATATTTGTTGTATTTACAACAAATATTAATTGTAACAAATTGTAACAAGTTATTAAAGTTTTTCTGAACATGTGCCGTAATAAAAAATATGGGAAATAAGGGAAAACCAAAAAGGGAAAAAGTAAAAAAGACTAGACAATGATACCTGAGCAGGTGAAAATGCTCAGGTTTTTTATTATAAAAAAGCCTTATTTTAATATAAGACTTTTTTTGTGGTGTCGATGGGGGACTTGCTTCTTTCATTTTAATGTCTCTCGGGCGAGTAATTTGTTTCACTTCGTTGTCACAAATTTCGCCCTCACTTACCCGAGTTAGCTCGCTTTGCTTAACTTTACTTTTTCGTAAAATCTACAACCCGAAAAAGCGGATTAAAGCCCTCACTAGTTTATAAATAAAAAAGACGATAACAAATGTCATCGTCTTTTTTATGGTGTCGAAGATGGGACTCGAACCCACAAGGTGCTAACCACATGAACCTGAATCATGCGCGTCTACCAATTCCGCCACTTCGACATTTTAGGATATTATTTTATTAAATTTTCACTTATTTTATATTTTTAAAGAATTCTTCTGATATAAGTTGAGAATATTTATTTTTCTCGTTAGCTGAAATCAAAATTCTAGGCTCTCCGTTTTTTGTTTCTGCAACAGAAATTATTCCAGAGACATCCCCTATTGGAAGTTTACTTACTTTCGCATTAAACCTAGCGTATGGAATAGTTTTGCCATATGAATTCATCTCGCCATGTTTTGTAACTTTAATTTCATCTACAGATATTGCTTGATATTTAAATTTTGAAAGAGTGTTTTGAATTTTCTCTTCTAATTTGTCAGACCGAATGTCTTCTTGAGTAAATAGTGGTTTTGAAGCTGCATCAACTACTATGAATTTTTGTCCAGAAGCTCTATGCTCTGCCACAACTCCGTTGTAGCCAAACATTCCGGAGGCCTTTTCCAGTTCAAATTCTTCATTTAAAGCAGAAAAATCCCCAACTTTCTTAGCTCTTTCAAGCATGGTCTCTTGAGATGGATTTATGAGCTGTGAAATATATTTTGTAATCAGTTCCTGGCCGCCAAGTGATAAAAATCCGACAACGGCAAGTGTGAGGATTACAGCTCTCAATATATTTTTTAAACAACCCATTGATTTCCTCTTTTCATGCTATAATTAAATTATAACTATGACAAAATCTGAAATCAATATTGTAAATACCAGTGATATTAATATAGAAGATTTAACACCTGTTATGCAGCAATATCTGGAAATAAAACGCCAGAACCCGGATGCGGTGCTTTTATATCGTCTTGGTGATTTTTATGAAACTTTTTTTGAAGATGCGGTGCTTCTTTCAAAAGAATTAGAATTGACGCTGACAGGGCGCGATGCAGGTGCAAAATACGGTAGAATTCCGCTTGCAGGAATTCCAGCAAAGGCTGTTAATGTCTATTTAGAAAAATTAGTACAAAAAAATATTAAAGTTGCAATATGTGACCAGTTAGAAGATCCAAAATTCTCTAAAGGTCTTGTTAAACGAGGTGTGACAAGAGTTGTTACTGCTGGTACTCTTACTGAAAGTGATTTTTTAAAGCAGAATACTAATAACTATATCTGTGCAATGTTTAAAGATGAAAAAAGTGAAATTTATGGTTTTGCTTATGCGGATATTTCAACAGGTGAATTCAGAACGACACAGGCTCCATTAAATTTAATTATGGCGGAACTTACAAGATTAAATCCATCTGAAGTTATTGCTCCATCTGTTGCACAGAAAATTCAGCCATTCCAAATTGTACCCGAAGAAAAAATTGATCTACCTGAAAATATCCAAAAACTATATAACTGTTCAAAAATTCCAGCAAATGTATTTGATTTATCCTTTGCTGAAAATAATCTAAAAGCTGTATTTGAAACAGCTACGTTAGAGGCTTTTGGATTTTCAAAATATAAATTAGGATTCAGAGCTGCTGGGGCTTTACTTGCTTATGTTTGGGAAACCTTAAAAGATAATATCCCAAAATTTGAAAAAATTGTTCCATATGAGCTTTCAGAATATCTTATGATGGATGGCAGTACAAGAAAAAATCTTGAACTAGTAGAGACTTTACGTGAAAAATCTAAATATGGCTCACTTTTATGGGCAATTGATAAGACTTGTACTAATATGGGTGCACGATTATTGCGAAGTTGGGTTTGCCAGCCTTTAAAAGATGTTCAATCTATTTTAAAAAGACAGAATTCTGTTTCTGAATTTGTCGAAAAAACAGAAATCAGAAAAAATTTGATTGAACAATTTGAAAAAATATATGATATACAAAGAGTTTCTACCAGAATGAGCAATGGATCTGCAAATCCTAGAGATTTTCTAAGTTTGAAAGATTCTCTTTACCAATTACCTGAAATAGTTAAGATTGCTAAAAATCTAGATTTCAATCCTTTTGCTCCTATAGAAGACTATATTCCTGAAATAATTGATTATACAAATCTTATAGAGCGTACAATTGATGAAAATGCACCTATTGTTATAAAAGATGGCGGAATTATAAAAGAAGGAGTAAGCGGAGAATTAGATTATTTTAGAGAATTACTCACAGGTGGTGAAAATTGGCTTAAAACTTTTGAAGAACAAGAAAAAGAACGTACGGGTATAAGGACTTTAAGGGTTAGTTATAATAAGGTATTTGGCTATTACATAGAAATTTCAAAATCATTTGTTAATCAGGTACCTGCAGAATATGTAAGAAAACAAACACTTACTACCGGTGAAAGATTTATTACGGAGGAGTTGAAAAAGCATGAAGATGATGTGCTTTCTGCGAGGTTTAAGTTAACAGAGCTTGAATATAAGCTATTTTGTGATTTCAGGGAATATTCAAAAGAGTTTGTCACCAAAGTGAGAGAGATTGCAGAATGTATTGCAACCGCGGATGTGCTTGTAGCTCTTGCTGAAACTGCGGTAGAAAACAATTACTGCTGCCCTATAGTTGATGAATCTGATGATTTTATTGTAAAAAACGGCCGACACCCTGTTCTGGAAAAGATTTTGCCGCTCGGGGAATATGTGCCTAACGATTTGGAATTAAAAGCAGCTTCTTCTGACAGCACGCAGTTTATGATTTTGACAGGGCCGAATATGGCAGGGAAATCAACTTATATGCGTCAAAATGCTTTGATAGCACTGCTTGCGCAGATTGGTTCCTGGGTACCTGCTGATTATGTAAAGCTTGGTGCTGTGGATAAAATCTTTACACGCGTAGGGGCTTCTGATGATTTGACACTCGGACAGTCTACGTTTATGGTCGAGATGATTGAAACTTCGTATATCCTTAATTCTGCAACAGAAAAGAGTTTGATACTTCTTGATGAAATAGGGCGCGGTACAAGCACTTATGACGGAGTTGCAATTGCCTGGTCTGTTGCAGAGTATATTGCTACAAAAATTAAGGCAAGATGTATTTTTGCAACTCACTATCACGAATTGAATGTCATGACAAAGACATATCCTCAGATTAAAAATTACAGGATTACTATTTCTGAGGAAAACGGCGAAATTGAATTCCTGAGAAAGATTGTTCAGGGCGGTGCCAGCAAAAGCTACGGTATTCAGGTTGCGAAAATGGCAGGGCTTCCAATATCGGTTATCAAGCGTTCTCAGGATTTGATGAACAAAATGCAAAAGGATTTTGCCAATAATTTAGCTACACGCAAAAAATCTGCAGATGGTGCAGAACTTAATGTTCCGCAGCTTAATCTTTTTAATTAGACATTGGGCTTTGCTGGAAGGTTTGTGCCTATGGTTTTGTGCGCTGTGCAGGCGCTGAATATAAACGATTAATATGTTGCAGTTTATGTAAATTTTTGTAAAAAACAGGTCAAAAATTTTTATTTATGAGTTTTAATGTTAGTGAGTGGAAATGTAGGAGTACTCTATGGTAGTAGGTATAAATCCAAGAATAAGTTTTAATTCAGCATTTAAAATAAGTGAAGATAATGTAGAAAAAATCAGAAAACAGATGCAGGATTCTAATGTTCAGGAACAACTTCTTGATACATTTAATTCTTCACTGGAAAAACTGCCGGAAACAGATACCTCAGATAAAAAAGACGCTCCTGAAAAGAAGAAAAAATCTTTAAAAGAAAGAATAGCATCTGTTGCAAAATTTTTTACAGCTACAGAAGAAATAACAAAAGGTACAGCTAACGGTGTTGTTTACGGAGCAATGACCGGTGCCGGCATGATGGCTTTAAATTGGCTGTTTGTTTCTTTGCCTAAAGGTTTTACTAAAAAAGGCTCATTGAAAGAAACTTTCAAACATCCAATAAAGAGCATTAGTAAAGGTGGAAAAATTGCCTCAGCAATTGCAGGAACGGCTGTTCTGGCTTATCACATAGTAAAAGGCAAACTTCAGGCAAATCAGCGCAATGCTTTTGTTGACCAGAAGTTAAATAATTACCCTAAAAAAGATGCTTAGTCTTGTAATCCGTTAAAAAATATTGTATAATCAAAATATAGATATTTAACGGAGGGTATAATATGTCAAAATTCAAACATAGTAACGCTTTCGGGAAGGGGGGGGGGTAATTTAAGCTCTCCGCAAAAGCTTTTAAACCATATAAAGTCCGGAGTGCCTTTTGCAGCGCCTAAAATGGGGTTTACACTTGCAGAAGTACTTATAACACTGGGAATAATCGGAATAGTAGCAGCAATGACATTGCCGAGTATAGTTAATAAAATAGAAAAGAAAGATACATCAGCAAGATTAAAGAAATTCTATAGTGCATTTAATCAAGCAGTACGTCTATCTACAGTAGATAATGGTCCAGTTTCAGGTTGGAATAATCAGGTATTATATCATGATTCAGAGGATTTATATAAGTGGTTTGAGGAGTATATCGCTCCATATATGGTAATATTAAAAAATTGTTGAGACGGGAAATCAAAATGTGTTGGAGATTATACAGTTTGTAATCCGCTAAATGGATCTTGTTCTATAAATACATCATATAGTATTTTGTATGTATTTTCTGACGGGAGTTCAATTACTGCATTGACTGGAGCTGCTCCAAATGAGGAAACGGGTATTGTAAACGCTTTTTATTTAGAGATGGATTATGATACAAATGGATATAAAAAACCTAATGTTATAGGTAAAGATATTTTTCATTTTGTATTTGCAATTAGAGCAGATGACAAATATTCTTTTATGCACTGTAGTACTTGTATAAAAAATGAAACGAATTGTGTAAATTCACGTAGCCCAAGAGATGAATTATTGGATGCGTGTAAAAGTAAACCTAGTACGTGTAGTTGTCTTTTAATGTCAGATGGCTGGGAATTTAAAGAAGACTATCCGTGGTAATTAAAATAATTGGTTATAGTGCTCATTATAAAAATCACCAAATCTGTCTTCAAGTATTGCTTGTCTGCATTTTTGTGAGAAGTCAACTAAAAATTTTATATTATGTATAGATAAGAGTGTTGAAGCTGTTGCTTCTTGACATCTCCATAGATGTCTTATGTAAGCTCTTGTATGGTTTTTGCAAGTATAGCAATTACAGTTTTCAACAAGTGGCAGAGCATCATCGCTATATTGTTTGTTTTTAATATTTCTTTTACCTTCCCATGTAAAAAATGAACCATGTCTTGCATTTCTTGTAGGAAGTACACAGTCAAACATATCGACTCCATATTTTATTCCGTCAAGTAAATCTTCAGGAGTACCTACACCCATTAAATATCGAGGTTTACTTTCAGGAAGTAGTGGAGCTGTTAATTTTGTAAAATAATTTTTTATATCTGCAGGTTCTCCAACGCTCACTCCACCTATTGCATATCCTACAGCATCATATGATGAGATAACTCTTGCACTTTCTTTTCTTAAATCATCGAAAAAGGCTCCTTGTACAATAGGAAAAAGCGCCTGTTTAGGGTTTGTTTTGGACTTAAAACATCTCTCAAGCCATCTGTGAGTGCGTTCCATAGCTTTTTTTGCCATGTCATAATCACAAGGATAAGGTGCGCACTGGTCAAAGGCCATTATTATATCGGCTCCAATATCCTGTTGAATTTCCATAGAAACTTCAGGTGATATAAAATGTTTTTTCCCATCTTTTGGATCTCTGAATTCAACGCCATCTTCTGTTATTTTATTAAGATGAGCAAGGGAAAATACTTGAAAGCCGCCTGAATCAGTTAGTACTGGCTTATGCCAGTTCATCCAGCCATGTATGCCGCCAAATTGTTTAATACGTTTTGTGCCAGCTCTTAGATATAAATGATATGAATTTGCAAGAATTATTTGAGCGCCTGTATCTGCAATTTGATCTGAAGTTAGGGTTTTTACTGCAGAATTTGTACCTACAGGCATGAAAATTGGAGTTTTAATAACCCCATGGGGGGTTGTAAAAACTCCAGCTCTTGCGCCTGTTTGTTTACAGGTGTGAATTAGTTCATATTTGAAATTTTCGTGAGCATTATCACGCATTATTCATCAACATCCTCTGTCACAAGTTCCATCATGTTTTTATAGTTTGGACAAAGTTCTTCTGGGGTAAAGTAGATATTAATTTCTCTTTCGGCACTTTCTATACTGTCTGAACCGTGTACTGTATTATATTCTTTTAATTGTGCATAATCAGCTCTTATTGATCCAACATCAGCTTCGCAAGGATCAGTTTTTCCAAGAAGATGACGAATGCCTTGTACTGCTTTATAGCCTTGAAATACCATAGCAATTATTGGACCGCTTGTTATATATTTTACAAGGTTGTCGTAAAATGGTTTGCCAATATGTTCTTCATAATGCTTTGCTGCAATAGTTTTATCAACTTGAAGCATTTTCAGTCCAATAAGTTTATAGCCTTTTTTTTCAAATCTATTGATAATTTCTCCAACGATACCTCTTTTTACACCATCAGGTTTAATTGCTACAAAGGTTCTCTCTTCTGTATGCATATATTGTCCTCCATTCATCTCTGATGATAACATAAAATAGCATTTTTGCCAATTATTTTAAATATTGTGTTTATCCTTTTGATCTAAGTTTAAGTAAATATTAATTTTTAGGTTTTATTTCAATAAAATACTTTAATAAGATTGAAATCATAATTAAGCATAAAATACTTGCCGCAGTGACTAATCCCAGCCAAAAACCTTTAAGATTCAGGTTAAAATGAAATGCTAGTGTATATCCAAATGGAATAGAAATTAACCAATAAGCAATGAAGTTAGCAATTAACACAATATTTGTACGTTTGATTCCTTTAAATACCCCAGAAAGAGCAACTTGTAATCCATCGAAAATTTGAAAAATTGATAATATATATAATACAGGTACACATATTTTTATTAAATTTAAGTCTTTTGTAAATAATCCTACAAGAACTTTTGGAAATGTTGAAAATATAATTGAACTGCAGAACATAAATCCTACAGCCATTATTATTCCTATATATGAATATTTTTTTAAGTCATTAAAATTGTCAGCTCCATTTGCGAACCCTACTTTCACCGCAATTGCATTAGAAATTGCAAGAGGTACCATAAATGAAACTGTAGTGAGTGTACATACAAGATTTTGAGCTGCGGCATATACCCCTGATACTCTCCCCATTATTATTGCAATTGAATTGAAAGCAATAAATTCTACAAGTACGGCAAGTGAAATTGGCAGTCCTATTTTCATAAGGTTTTTGTAATATTTTTTATCGTGATAATCTCTGAATCTCATTAGACCTAAGCAGTAAAATAATAGAGCAAGTCCCATGAAATATCTAACGGTAAAACTTGCAATTGCCAATCCAGCAACTCCTAATGATGGAATTGGACCAAAGCCAAATACAAGTATCGCATTTAGAATTAAATTTAAAAATACACAAATAACGGTTACAAGATTAGGGAAAAATACAATTTCAAAAGCTTGTAAATATTCTTTTAATGCGGCATGAAGATAGGCTCCAAAAGTTGAGAATGCAGTTATAAGCATGTATTCTTTAATGTCTGGAACTAGTTTTGCTTCAAAATGCATATAATCTATTACAGGAATAAATACTAATACTAATATCATTGTAAATAAAGCTAAAAGCATGGAAAATCTAATTGTTGGGAAGAAGTATTTTTTTGCGGATTTTCTTTCTCCTCTAATATTGGAAAGTATTGGTGAAATACTCGCAATTAGTCCAATACCAAAAGTCATTATACAGTTAGTAATAGCTGTTGCAATACTTATTGATGCTAGAGTATCTGTAGAATGTTTGGCTGCAATTAAAACATCTCCTGCTCCGATTAATATAAAGCCAAGGTTTCCCATAATAATCGGCAGGGCAATGTTTAATAATTCTTTGGCATAGTGTCTAAATTCCAAATTCATTATGTATAAATATTAGCATAAACAAATTTTCCAGAGGTAACTTATTATTTTTTTATTTTTTTTATTTTTATAGGTTTTTTGTATTTGCATATAATATAATTTTCAAAATATAATATCTCATCAGGTTTAGGTAATTCTTCAACTGATACATCATCT
>CALUTP010000039.1 GCA_944323725.1 Candidatus Gastranaerophilales bacterium
ATATGAGTTGGTAAATAGATTTTGAGACATTCTTAAGATGAGCTTTTAGTTCAGCATTAATACTTCTGTGCTGAAAATATTTGATAATTTCAGTAGAGAATGATACGAAAGGTTGCTCAATATAATCGTTTTCCCATGCGCTAAAATATATTGCATTAATATCACAATTGCGCAAGAAATATGTAAATCTTGTGGAAAAATGAGTTTTTCCCATTCCAAAATTATCTTCAAGTCTTAATACATAAGGTGTAGGTTTTGTTAATATTGTTGTTTTTAAACATTCTGCAAAACTTGCAGCACCTGGCATACAGTCGATAAATTCTTTACCTTTGTAACTTTCTAAATCTTCTTTTTCTAACTTAAAAATATTTGCATAGTCTTTTGGCATATACATTTCTCCATATAAACTTGAATAGAATAATTGTATAGTATTTTGGGGCAGAAAATTCAAAATTAAGAAAATATTAATAATTAACGATAAAAAATAATAGGTAATGCCAAGAATTAGGTGTTGAAAAGCAAGTTTAAATCTGTTTAGTTTATATTTGCTAGAGATGGGATAATTTTCATTTGCTAACTTAAAATATAGTATAATATTTATTCGTGATAATGTAAATACTATTTTCGTGCTATAATTGCAATATTATTTATGATGTGGAGTGGTATAATGTATCAAAAAATTTTAACAGATATTAAGCAAGATTATTATCAAATGACATACCAAAATGATGGACAACGCTTTGTTGCTTGGTATTTAAGAAATATACATAACCTTGATATTTGTGAAACTAAAGATTGTATTACAGATGGTGCTGGAGATAAACAAATTGATGCAATATATATTGACAATGAAAATAGTACAATTCACATTATTCAGGGGAAATTCTATCATGGATCATCTGTTGATGCAGAGCCCTTAAGAGAAGTTTTGTCTTCTTGGGTTCAAATTAAAAATCTAGAAAAACTTCAAAATGGGGCAAATCAAAAGCTCCAAATAAAAATTCAAGAAATGGCTGCAGCAATAGAAGACGACTATGAAATTTGTTTTGAACTAATAGTTACATCTGGCCTAACTGAGTCTGCAAAAAAAGATTTAGAAGTATTTCAAAAAGAGCTTTCTGAAGATGAGACTTTGCAAGCAAATTTATTTGTAATTGATAATGATTTGTTGAAATATAAATATGATGAAGCCTTAAACAAAAATAGGCCTTATATTAATTACGATTTTACCCTTGAAGAAGGAAAATATATGCAACTATTTATCGGTAACACTAAAGCTGTAATAGCTGCAATACCACTAAAAGACTGTGTGAAAATCCCAGGAATCAAGGACGGGAGCCTTTTTCGTAAAAATGTTCGCCAGTCTCTCGGAACTAATAATAAAGTTAACAAGGGCATTGCAAATACTATAAAGAATAGTGCAGAAAACTTTTTCTTTTTTCATAATGGGATAACTGCAATTTGTTCAAATATGAATATTGAAGGCAATTTACTGTCAGTAAAAGAACTAAATGTTGTAAATGGCTGTCAATCATTAAATACTATTTATAGCTGCAGTGAATCAGCCAAAAAATGTTCAGAAGCATACATAATGTTTCGATTTTATGAAATAGAAAATCCTGATAAAGCTGATAAGATTAGTACTTCAACAAATAGCCAAAGTGCTGTTAAAGCAAGAGATCTAAGAAGTAACGATAAATCAGTGCTTGAAATGAAGAAAACATATGAACAGTATTATCCAGGAGGCTATTTTAAAACAAAACGCGGTGAAAATGTTGATAGTACAAGGTATAATACAACATATATTGTTGACTTAACAGAACTTGGTAAACAATTAATTGCTTGGCATTCACAACGACCTACAATTTCATATAGCGAAACCAAAATTTTTGACAAATATTTTGATCAATTGTTCCGTAGGACATATTCACCTGAAAATATTCAAGCTTTACACGAATTGTTTTATGCATTATATAAAAAATGGGAAAAAGAAAATCCAATGGGATTAAATGAAACCTTATTAGCAATGAAGGCTTATGCACCATATCATCAACTTTATGCTATTTCTGTAATTTTTTGTGAAGTTAATAAAATGAATGATCAGGTCCCGTCACCTTCTGTGGCTCTTGAAAAAATGAAGAGCAGTAATAATTTGGATATTATTATCGATACTGCAGGCAATTGTTTAAACGTGGCTATGGAAACAGCTTCTTCTGAAGCTACTGATAATGGTAAAATTTTTGTACCTCAAAACTGGATAAAGTCTAAAACTTCTCTTAAAGATATTAGAACAGCTGTGAAGCAGTATCTGGCAAGTTTAAGAATATTCCCTGATGGACGAAAAATGCTAGAAAAAATTACACTTGATTTAAAAATGCCAAAGGAAAATTTCGAAGCTAGATGGACAGCAGACTAATGTAGGTTACTGATTAACGTTTGGAAAAGAGTATCTGCAGATCATATGAGAGATTTGTTTTAATGATATAATGCAATACGATATTTTGTAAAGGGAATTACATTCAAATGCAATTCCCTTTACTATATTTTAGTAACAATATTATTTTTGAATTTTACATATATTGTTATTTGAATATTAATTAAGTATATATAATAAAATTGCATAGCTAAAAATAAGTTTTTTGATTGATTTATGTAGAACGAAAATTTTGTACAATGGAAAAGGTTATAAAATAGAGGTTTTTTATGGAATTTTTATATGAGCTAGAGTTAATACATTATATTATTACTGATGTATCTGAAAAGGTGCTAGAAAAGATAGTAAATTTTCCTGATGATCAAGGTCATGTTCCGAGTTTTTTATTTCCTACAAGATATTCAGGCACAAGTATTATAAATATATTGTTGAAGTCTGACGATGATTATGATAAGATCCGTTTTTTTGATCTTATTAAAAAAGTTTTGGTATGTATTAATAGTTTTGATACTAGCAGAATTAAAAAGTATAGTATTGAGAATAAAAGTAATAAAAAATATCATAGAGAAATAGTAGAATTGATAGAATCAATGTTGAAAATGTGTATTCAGGATAGGATCTATTATGAGTGTAAGGATTCAAAAATTTATATTTATTCATTTTCTAATCCAAATAATTATGAAGCTTATAATCTGATAGAAAGATCGAAACAGGTATATTTACAAGGAGGGGGGAAAGAAGGAATATTACCTAGGATTAGTAGTTTAAAACAAATAAAACAAGTTAAGTCATTGAAGCGATTGTCTGATATTCACAATGCAATATTAGCAGCATATAAACATCAGCAAGATTTGTATTGTTCTTGGTGTTATCCAGATGAATCTCTTAAACATAAGCAAGGACAAAAATGTCCTGCATGTGAATATCTTATGCAAATTATAAAAACCATTGCTGATGAGAATTCATTAGATATAGATATGATTTTAAGACAAATTAGAAGATGTACGAATAATTGTCGGTCATTACAAGAAAAAAAGAAAAAAAGAAAAGAAAAAATTTTAGAATTATTTAAAAATGTAAAAATATTTAGACAATATTCCAAAAGAGACTTTCAAATAGCATTAAAGAATAGTTTTGGCAATAAGTAATGGACATTTAAGAGAATATTTTTGATAATAAGTACTGTCCATTTAAGTCTTTTTTTCTCTTTTTCAGATTAAAAAATTTACATATTTGTACTCTTAAGTACGTAAATTTTGTCGATTTATGAATAAATTGATAAAATAATTAGGTCATAATTGTTTCTTTTAAAATAGAGGATTTTACTAGCTTTTCCTCTTCTTATTGTGCTTTAAATAAATGTATGTTCAATTTTGCGAAGCACAATTTTATAAATGATACAATTACAGAGTTTCAATGCTATGAGCAGTTTCCTTTATCAGAAGCTGATGCTGTTGAAATTCAAAATAATTTATTTGCATTTATAAATTTATTACAAGAGTGGTCAAATACTCTAAAAGGAAAGGAGGACGGTTATGTATAATGAAAGAGCTCCATGATATTCAGGTATATAAAATTAGAGTAATAAATGTAAATAAGGAGATAATAAAGTGAACATTTCAAATAACGTTAAACAAGCATATATAGAAAATATAAAGGCTAGTCCGTTAAAGGTATTATTAGAAGAAAAGATTTTTGTGTGTTTTGATGAACGTAAAAAGCCTTATAACCCTAATACTGCACAAGGAGCAAAATGTAATGATAATAGTACTTGGGGAACTTTTGATGATGCTGTAAGATTATATGTATCAGATCCAAGAATGTATGGGATTGGGCTTGAATTTAGTAGTTTATCCAATGGGAAAAAACTCGCAGGAATTGATATTGATGCCTGTATAGATGAAGATGGGAATATTTCTGCTGAGGCTTTTGATTTGATCAAAGCTGTTGATTCTTATACAGAGTATTCACCCCGCGGTAAAGGTATTCATATACTGTTTTTTATGGATAATGATGCGGAAAGAATATGTAATAAGTTTAATATTTCTGAAACGGGATATTCTGTAAATTCAATTGATAGCTGGTGCAGTCATATTGAGTTTTATAATGCAAGTCATTATTTTACGATAACAGGAAAGGAAGTTGATTATGAAAGAAATTAAAGAAAGAACTGATATAGTTCTAAATATTTATAGTAAATACAAAATGAAAAATTGTAGTATAAATCTTGCACATAATTTGCCCACAAAAGTTCGTGAAAAATTACAGCAATATTTATTAAAGAATAACAAATTTAAAAATTTGTATAACGGGAATAGGCATTTCCCAGATGAAAGCCGTTGTGATATGTCTTTGATCGGTTATTTAAAACAAATTAGTAATGATAAAGAAGTAATAAAATGACTGTTTTTAGATAGTCCATATTTTAAAAGTAAAGACAGTTATCATAAATGGAAAATTGAAGTTAGGGAAGATTATTTTGAAAGGACTTATAACAAATGCACAGCAGATATTAATATTAATGAATCTGGTATTATCCAATCAAAACATTCAGCTCAAATAAGTAATATAATTCAGTCTATAAATATAGTACAAGCTGCAGATGATTTTGAATGGATTATTGAAAAATTGTTTGCATTAAAGTTTATAAGTGTTCTTTTTAGTGAGCCAGGCGGTGGTAAGACATGGATAATTTTGGATACTTGCATTAAATTGTCATTGGGGCTTACAGTATTTAATGGAATTGATACTGATCCACATACAGTACTTTTACTGGAAGGTGATGTTCCTGATACTTTGATAAAAGAACGTTTAAATAAACTAAAAATAACTCCTGATTATAATAGGTTTAAATATGTAAATCGCTATAATGCAGAAAGGCAAGGTATCAATTTAAATCTTTCCAATGAAGAGGGACGTAAAAATTTTGAAACTATTATAAGGGAATCGTCTGCAAGATTCATTGTTATAGATACATTGATATCCTTTATAGATGATGAAAAAGATGCAGAAGTCGTAAAAAAGGCGATCGATCATTTAAGAGCTGTTGCTGATAAATATAATATTCATATTTTAATATGTCACCATACAAGAAAAAGAGAAAGTAAACAAAAACGAAAAAAGCTTGATCAGTCTGATTTAATAGGGACATCAGTTATTGCTAGATTTTCAAGTATAATACTAGGTATTGATATTGGTGATCGATATAAACTGTTATCAACTAAGAAAACTTGGTTTGAACCAGTTCCGACTATGGAACTTAGTATTTCTGATACTGATGATGATAGGGTTGAAATTAAGTATGAAGAATCAACAATATCAGAGTCAAAAATTGAAACAGCATATAAACTTATATGGAAATATCTTTTAGATAATAACATTGATAAATTTACGCGAAAAGATATAGAAACAAAATTTAGAAAAGTTTTATCTGAAAGTGCAATACGTGGAGCAATCAATAAATTGTTGGAAGCAAAACAAATACATGCAGAAGGCAACACAAAAGTAAGGAAATTTTTTGTAAATCAGCTTACATAACATCTAAATTATCTGAATATCTATTTCTATTAATATAGCTAATGTTTTCATTCGGATTTATATATATCCGAATGAAACACAAGCTAAGCCTAGCTATTAATTCATTCAGTTGGCGATTACCCCTGTGTGTTAAATAAAAATTATATTAGGTATTAATTATTTTTGTTCTATAATAACCGTAATGAAAAAGATTTTAGCAATTGCGTTAATACTAACAACAGTGTCAATTTTACCTGTATCTGCATCAGTTAAACATAAGGTCATTAAGGTTATTGATGGGGA
>CALUTP010000040.1 GCA_944323725.1 Candidatus Gastranaerophilales bacterium
AAGGCTCTGGGTTATTTAAATAAAGCTATTTCTGAGTATCAAAGTATTGAAAATGTAGAGCAGACAAATTTATGTCAAAGTATTGTGGATAGAATAAATAAGGTATATAAGAAATGAAAAAATTATTGGTATTATTTTTAAATTTTTTAATTTTTGTGAAATAAGCCAAATCGTTTAGGAGAGAGTTTAATCAATGAATTTTGTACTTACTTAACTGTTGGGACAAAAATGTCTTATGATGAAAAGACTGTTAAACAGTATAAAGATGATATTTGGGATTATTTGGAAAAAACTGGGTTTGAAAATTTAAAAGACTTAAATGCTGATAAAGCAAAATTGTATCGTAGATCTATTCAAGCCTCGATGCAAACAAAGCATCAAAAAATGAATCGTATAGCAGAATTTTTTAGATGGATTTTTGGTAAGAAAGTTCCTAAATCTGATATTAGTGAAGCTCTTAAAGTTTTACAATTAACCAATGCAGAAAAAGGACTTCTTTCTAAACATAAAATTTGAGAATATCCTACATTGGATGAATTTAATGAAATTATTGATTTTCCTGTAAATAATGATATTGATAGTCGTGATAAGGCTCTTTTATATTTCTTGTTCCTATTTGCAGGTAGAGTTGATGAACAGGTAACGGTATGCGATTTGACTACTGAAGAATAATTCACTTAGGAACTCAATGTTGAGGTAGAAAAGGCTTTTAGAGGTTTGATGATTTCTAGATAAAACCTAAATAAAATACTTATCTAATTTATTTATGATAAAATTAGTGCAGAGGGTTATTATGGTTACAGAAGATTTGACTAAAGATAAAGTTAGTTCATTGTACAAATACTTAAAGCAATTTTGTTTACTAAGATGTAAAGTAATTACTGATGTTTCAAAGCAACGTGCTTGTTTTTATTTTAATGAATTTCCAAACGCTCCAGAATGGATTACAATTAATTATAGAGATAGACTAGAGAATGTTCCTGAAGAAGAAATTTTTTCTAAGCCTATTTTAACTATAAAAAAACCTGAATTCCAAACTTGTCCTGATCCTCCAGAAAAATTAAAGGTCTACTTAACTTCAAATTGGGATCTGTTTATAAATGAAGTTGCGTTAAATGAAAATTTTTTGAAATTAGATGAAGTTGCTGCAAAACCATTTCAAGAAGCATTTTCTAAATGGTTAATTCGACGTTCTCTGTGGGTTGAAAAACAAAAAACTATAAAACAAGTAAGAGATTTATTTAATGATTTGCGTAAAATAGAGGCTTCCCTTCAAAAAGAAGATGATTCTATTGAATTAGTAGTAGGTAATGGATTCCTAACATCAAATACAGATAAGGCAATTAAACACCCATTATTATTCAAACGAGTGAGTATTTCATATGATGCAATTAATAATTCTATATCTATTACCGATGTTGAAAGAGAGAGTGAATTGTATCTAGATTTAGTTCGCATAATAAAAAATGTGAACATTGATGCTATTAGAGGTTTGCAAGAAGAGTTACATGAAAATTTTTATCATCCTCTTGATAGAAATGATACGCAGGACTTTTTTAAAACCCTAATACACAAACTACATAACAATGGAATTTTTGATGAGGGACAAGAAATAAATATATTACCTAACGAAGAAGTTTTAAAAATTTCTTTTGTTCCAATGTTAATATTGCGTAAAAGGAATGATGGAGCCTTAAAAGCTTTAGATTCTATAGTTGATAATATCGAGAATAAAGGTGATATTCCTCCATATTTAATAGATTTAACAAATGGTGGTAAACTTGAAGTTAAAGAGGATATACAATCTATAACAATAGATGAACAATTAGCCGCAACGAGTGGAGAGGATCCTGATATATTGTTACCATTAGAGGCGAATAAAGAACAATTAGAAATTGCGCAAAGGATAGAGAAGTTTAATGCAGTTATAGTTCAAGGTCCACCAGGAACTGGTAAAAGTCATAGTATTGCAAATATTCTTTCTCATTTTTTAGCGCAAGGTAAAAATGTGCTAATTGCGAGTCATACTAAAAAAGCCTTATCTGTATTAAAAGATAAAATTCCTAAAGAGTTACAAAGTTTATGTGTATCTTTATTAGATGATTCTAATATTGATATGGAACGTTCTATTGATGGTATAGCTAACTATTTATCAAGATACACTTCGAGAGAATTATTCGAAAAAGCAAAACAATTAGAACATGAAAGAAATCTTATAATAGCAGACTTGGCAGATTTAAGACGTAAAATATTTGCTGTTCGCAATAAAGAACTAAAGAGAATAGATTATGAAGGAAAAGCTTATTCTGTTATTGAAGTTGCTGACTATGTTAGTTCTAATGAAGATGTACTGGCAAATATCATTCCTGGTGATATTGAGGTTGATACTAGTTTTCCATTAACTGATTTTGAATTAAGTGAATTATATTTAAGTAATTCAGAGTTATCTGTTGATGATGAATCTGAAATTAGATTTAATATTCCTAACCCCGCGGACTTATTGTCTCCAGCAGAATTTAATGATTTGAAAACTAAATACGAAAATATTTTGCTCCAAGTAAAGAATATATCCAAGTATTTATCTTTAAATCTTAAAATTTATAGTAACAAAATTGTTTCTTGTGAGAATGGTGCTGAAAAAATTCTAGTTACTAATATTTCTCAACAAACTATTAAGAATTTTACTGATAAAATTCGCAAATTAGAAAAATTTGAAGATTGGATGCTTCAAGCTATTTGTGATGGAATGTCTCATAAGAGAGGACATTGGATTCAATTAATTGAAAAGATTGAAAAAGCTGTAGCATTTACGAAAAATTGTTCATCTAAAAATTTTGGAAAAAAAGTCATAATCTCTGAATCTGTGGATATTGATACTGCTATACAAGTGTTAACAGAATTACAAGAATTCTTATCTAAGAATAAAAAACTTTCTATGTTAGATTATTTGTTCCATCCTAACTTTAAAAAGATTGTTTCTCTGATTACGATTAACAACAAACAAATAGCTAAATGTGATGATTGTATTATTGCTCTAAATGAATTGAGGATGCGTAAACAAAGAAAGGATATCAGCACTTACTGGAATTTATTGTTTGCAGTTAATGGACAATGCAAATTTATTGATTTGGGCGATGAACCTGAAATTCAAGCTGAAAAGTATATACCAAAGATAAAATATTACTTAGACTGGTATAATAATGAATATGAAGTTTTAGTTTCAGATATGCGTAAAAATGGTTTTAATTCTGAGTATATTATTTCCTCTAATGACTTAGCTACAAATAAAGAACATGTTTTGCAGGCTATAGACTTTATTTCTAATAAGTTAGGGAAATATATAAAATTAGGAGAATGTATTCAGGTCTTCGGACAAATTATACAGAAGTATAAGGCTTGTATTAATATTTTAACAAAGGACAATCGAAAACAATCTGACATTTGTATTTCTACAATTAAGTGTGTCCAAAATTTTGACTGTCTAAAATATGAAAAATGTTATTCCAGTATCGCTGCTCTCTATTCTAAAATAGAGCTAGCTAATCACCGAAATCAATTCTTAAGTAAAATAGAAAAAGTTGCACCAGTATGGGCTTTTGAGATTAAAAATAGAATTGGAATTCATGGAGAATGTAAGCCCCCAAATAAAGTAAAGGAAGCTTGGAAGTGGAAACAATTCAGCATGCAGATTGATGATATTATGAGCGAATCACTTGATGATAAAATAAAGAAAGCTGTTGATTTAAGTAAGTATCTAAAACAGAAAACTGTTGAATTAGCTGAAGCAAAAGCTTGGTATCATTTATTAAAACGTAGTGAAGCTGATATTGATCTTAAACAGGCTCTTAATGGTTGGAAGCTTACTCTTAAACAAATAGGTAAAGGTACAGGTAAAAATGCCAAGAAATACCGACAAGAAGCTCGTAACAAAATGAAAAAATGTCAGCAAGCTGTTCCTGCATGGATTATGACTATTAATACAGCTTTAGAGAACCTTACACCTGGAGAAAATATTTTTGATGTTATTATAATAGATGAAGCAAGTCAATCAGATATTAGTGCATTAGCTGTTTGTTATATGGGTAAAAGGCTAATTATTGTAGGTGATGACAAGCAGGTTAGTCCATCATCTATTGGTATTGAAATTGAACAAACTAATAACTTATTAACAACCTATTTAAAAGATAAAATTCCTAATTGGCACCTATTTAATCCTCAATCTTCACTGTATGATATAGCAGGGACTACATTTCAACCATTGATGCTACGAGAGCATTTTAGATGTGTACCTGATATAATTGGTTACAGTAATAAACTGTCTTATAATGGGAAAATAAAGCCTTTACGTGAAGCTAGGAGTTCAAATCTTTTACCAGCTGTTATTAATTACCATGTAGATAGTGGGAATAGAGATGTAAGTAATAAAATAAATGAAGCTGAAGCTGATGCTATTGTGAGTTTAATTCAAGCTTGTATAGAGCAACCTGAATATGCAGATAAAACCTTTGGGGTAATTTCTTTGTTAGGAGAAGAACAAGCGGTTTTAATTCAAAATAAAATTTATGAAAAGATTGATATTTTAGAATATGAAAAACGGAAAATTCTTTGCGGTAATGCTTCAAACTTTCAAGGTGATGAAAGGGATGTTATTTTTCTTTCAATGGTAGATAGTAATAATGATAGCGTACCATTAAAATTAAAAGGCTTTGGAGGAAATGATTCAATTAGGCAACGATACAATGTCGCAGCAAGTAGAGCAAAAGACCAAATGTGGGTAGTCCACTCATTAGATGTTGTAAATGATTTAAAAGATGGTGATATTAGAAAGGGACTACTTGAATATTCTCTTAATCCAAACTCGTATACTAACTTAATTGAACAAGCTAGAAATAATTCAGAATCCCCTTTTGAGCAAGAGGTATATGAATATCTTGTAGCTAATGATTTTAATATTATTCAACAATGGCCGGTCGGTTCATATAGAATAGATATGGTTGTCTTGGATAATGAAAATAAAATTGCTATAGAATGTGACGGAACTCGTTTTCATAGCGGGGAAGAGAAAGTTCGTCAAGATATGGAACGTCAAACTATTTTAGAACGCGTTGGTTGGAAGTTTATACGAATTCGTGGTAGTGAATACTATCGGAATAAAGATAAGACGATGAAATCGGTGATTTGTAAGTTGCGAGATTTGGGTGTAAAGTCAGGGCAAACAATTATTAATAAATACGAACTCCAATATACAGAATTACAAGAGCGAGTAATACGAGTTGCTCATAATATTCAAAAATCTTGGAAAGAAGAACTGAATTCAAATGTAGTTCTTTAAAATTTTTAATTAAAAATTTTCTTCAAGTTACAAGTTTTGTTTATTTAGCTTGTTGAGTTATCTTGATTATATGTGTATTTATTAACGGAAATCATGTATTAATTGAAAAATAAGTTTTTAGCGGAGTTTACTTCGCTTTCCTTTTAAATTTTTTATATTAAATAAAAGGAGAAAACTAATGAACAAAACAACATCTTCAAAAACAAGTATTAAAGACTTGAATGCTGAATACGCAAGATTATTTGAGGCTTATGGATTTACAAAGGCAGCAAAGAGATTAAGAGAAAGCACTGATGGTACTGCTGAAAGTATTACTCAGCCAGATGCACCCAAATTGAGTTTGGAGGACCAACCATATGTAGTGTTTGTAACTTTTGAGCAAACAGAGAATGATGCTGACTATAAGCAGCAAGTGATGAATTTTGAAGACAATTTACTTGATGCGTCTTATAGATTTTTAAATTTAGATGTTATATCAAAAACTAAACAAAATGTACCCATAATAGGTTATTTGGTGTGGGATGACAACTCTAAAACCGATGATGAATTATTTTATACAATAGAGAACTGGAAAAAAGACTATAACAAGGCAAGAGTATTAATCTATAAGGGCAAAATCTAAACTTCATCATATGTCGGGGTTCATTTTCTAGGAGTGGTGTTGATCACTCCTTTTCTTTTTGTGATCAGTTCCTGCTAATAATTGATTTATGCTATGATTAACTTATAAATGAAAAACAGGGAATAGGGAAATGGATATTTTAATTATAGGTAATGGCTTTGATCTTGCACACGGTTTAAAAACTTCATATAAAGATTTTTTAGAATTTTGCGAATTACAAATTGAAAACGAAAACTCTGAATATTATAAGAAATTTGCAACAAACCTATGGTTAAAACATTTTATAACAAGGCAACTTAATTTGGAAAATACATGGGTTGATTTAGAGTCAGAAATATATGATGTAATAAAATATATGCATCAGAAAAAATGTTTTAATGGTTTAAATTCGCTTTCTTCAATAAATAATAAAGTATTACAAATAGAAAAAAATATAATCGACTTTACTTTATATGACATTAAATCTTTTCTTAGAGAGCCTCATTTTAATGAAAATCTAAGTAAAGAGTGGTGTTCTTCAGAATTAAGACCTTATATAAATAATTTCTATATCGAAAATTCTTTAGATTTAATAAATTTGCTATATAAACAGCTACGAGAATTTACCAAGTTGTTTGAAAAATATCTTTTGGATGAAGTTCTTACTAATATAAAAGATGTTAAAAAATATAGATTAATGCTAGATTCTAAAAACAATGAAATCCCCGTATTAAGTTTTAACTATACTGACACATATGAAAAGCTCTATAAGGCAAAAAGTATTTATGCAAGTAATTTTTTAAAGTATGTATATATACACGGTAAGGTTTGCTTAGGAGAAAATTGCAATTTAGTCCTCGGAACGTATAGCTTTGATAGGAAGGAAAATGATAAAAGTTTGCCAATAGACTTAAATCTTTTCCAAAAACATAACCAAAGGCATCGATACAATACTATAGAACCGTACCAAGAATTTATAGCACAATTAACAGATCATCGAAGATTTATACGTCCGGTATTTCATATTGTAGGGCATTCTCTTGATAAAACTGATCATAAAATTCTAAAGCATATACTATTAGCAAAAAGTAATGCAGTTATTAAAATTTATTACCATAATGAAGAAGCCCAAGAAAAGTTGATCAATAACATTACTGACATTATCGGGGAAGACGAAGTAATGACAAAAGTTCAATTAATACATCAGCATGATCCTGATCGTGGAATATTAAAAATTCTCGAGTAATTTATTTTCATATAGTTTTACCAATTTATAAAAAGAAGTTGGTTTCATCCCCAGTCTTTTCATTGCTTCCCTAGCTGTAATTTTTTTATCTTTCCAAGTATTGTAAGTTTCTATCCAATTACTCGGATACTCAATAGCAGGTCTTCCAAGTTTTTTTCCTTTAGCTTTGGCACAGGCAATTCCTTCAGCTTGTCTTTGTTTAATAAAAGCTCTTTCTTGTTCTGCAACATACCCCAGTAGCTGTAGAACTATATCGGAGATTACCTGCCCTATAAGGCCATCGGTTTTTGTAGTATCAAGCAAAGGCAGATCAATTACCCTTATATTAGCTCCGATTTCACCTGTAATCTCTCTCCATTCATCGCAGATTTGCTTGTAATTTCTTCCAAGTCTATCAATAGATTTGATAACAAGCAGATCTCCTTTTCTGAGTTGAGCTTTCATAGCCTGATACATAGGACGATCAAAATTTTTTCCGCTTAACTTATCAATAAAAATATCTCGTTCATTAATTCCCATATCAAGCATAGCCTGAACTTGTCTGTCTTCATTCTGATCTGCAGAAGACACTCTACAGTATCCAAAAGTTTTTGCTTCCATAAAAAAATTCCTTTTCGTTTCTATTCTCATTATACAATATATATTCGTAAATGACTATATATAAAACGAATATTCGTAAAACAAATTAACAAGATTAACGAACAATATTTAAAGCAAAAATCTTGTGATCGTAAAGGTTTACTTTTACGAAAGGTGGTGGATTGAATTTGTATTTTTAATTATTTCTTGTATATTAGAAGAAAAATCAAAAAGGAATTTTTATAGATGGATAGAACTAATGCACCAAAAATTTTATACAAATATATGCCTGCAGAGACTGCATTGAAGGTGTTACAAACTCAAACTATCCGATTTAGTGATCCAAAAAAATTTAATGATCTGTACGATTCAGATGTGCCTATAAAATTGCGTGTAAATAGAAATCTGACTTCAAAAGATTTTATTGCTATGCTAGAAGAATTTGAAAAAAATCCAGAATTGAAGTTATATTTGCCTGCAGGGATGACGCTAGAAAAAATGAAAGGATTAGTTAAACAATATAGATATTCAATAAATCCAGTAGATCACCTTAATAAAACTTTGGATAATATGAGAAAAAATATGCGGGTACTTTCGTTGTCCTCTAATAGAGATAATTTATTAATGTGGGCACATTATAGTAATAATCACAAAGGTATAGTTATAGGTTTTAAAAGAAATTCGGATTTATTAAAGTATGCAACACCTGTTTTATATAGTAAAAATATCCCTGTAATAGACGGAAAACTATTAAGAGATTTTAAATTGAGCACTAAAGAGGCTTTAAGAGAATTACAAGTCCTTTTTCAAACAAAGAGTCTTGATTGGGAGTATGAGCAGGAATGGAGATGTGCACTTGATGTAGTAAAACGTTATGAATACTGTTTAAGGGAAAATCCAAACTTAAAATATCAATCATCGGTGCTGTATGAAGAATTATTCTGCCAGAAGGAATTTGTTCATATCCCTTTCTATCCAGAAGATGTTCAGAGTATATATCTAGGAGCAAATATAAATATAATAGATGAAAACATAATCATTAATATCATAAGAGAAAATTATCCCAGAGTAAGTATTTTCAAAGCTTCTCGTAATGAAAATAAATTTATGTTGGATTTTAAGCGTATCTTAGATTCTTGATGTGAATATGTACAAATCAAACAATTGAAATTTATATAATAGTAGTAAAGTAATAAAAAAGGTAAAGGATTATGAGCTTAGATAAAGCAAATATATTTAAACTTAATGAGGAAGAATTTGAAAAATATAAACAAGAACCTTTCTTAGACTGTTTTGAAAGTACAAAAATGTTCGCAAAAGCTTTAAAAAATGATATTGATACAAAGGAGACACCACATTCTTTACTTCTTTCTGCAGAGTATGGAATGGGAAAAACTTTTTTTAGCACAAGATTTACGCAGTATCTTAAAAAATGTAAGTACGAAGTAATATATTTCAGTGCTTGGGAAAATGATTATATGCAGAACCCTTTTCTTGCATTTTCAAAAGCTATAATTAGTTATGCATATAACAGATTTACGGAAGAAAAATATGTAAAAAAATTATCAAATTTATTTGAAGCTGCTGAAAAAATAGTTAGTGCAATGTCATTAACATCAAGAATTGGTATACCAGGAGTCGCTGAAATGGATGTTACCATTGATGCTAGTAGATTACTTGAGTCATTTAAGGAAAATTGTGATCCAATTATTGATTTTAGAAGCAAACTTACATCATTTATTTCTAAAATTCCTAAAAAGAAACTAATTGTTATAGTTGATGAACTTGACCGTTGTAGACCTGACTATGCAATGAAAACTTTAGAATGTATAAAACATTTTTTTGATATTGAAGGTTTATTTATTATTTTACCTACAAATAAAAATGCTTTAAATAATTGTATAAAAGCATTATACGGAATTGAGAATAGTAATTTAAATGGTAAAGAAAATTATTTTCAAAAGTTTTTTAATGATGAAAGAGTTTTACAATCACCAACTGAAGAAGATTATTTATATGTTGTAAAGCAATATATATGTGAAGACAAATTAAAAGAGGCTTTGGACAAACATCTGCTATCAGGTGTAGCTGCTGATTATAATAGCATTCAAAATTTACAGATATGTTTTGCGAAATATGCTTACAAGGCAAAATTAACAGTTAGAGAAGTTAAAGATTTTTCATTAGAACTAGTAAGAATCTGTAATAATTTTTTTGAACCAATAAGAACAGAATGGTTAGCATGTATATTTGCTAATAAAAATAAAGAAAGAGGTGCTCATTTTCAATATCCGGTAAATAGTGAACATTGTTTTTATTGTGAACAGTATAAGAATTTAGAGAATAGTAGTAATGGTAAACAAGTACTGTTAGATTTAAGTTTGTGCAATTCGAAATTGAGAGAAATAACGTTGCTGAGAGAATGGAATTTTGGTAATTATGATACATACCAGAAATATATTAATTTAATTAATAAAATTAAATCACCACAGAAAAAATTTAAAACATATACAGATGTTTATAATTTTTTGGAATATCTTATTACTGATATTACAGCACTTGCGACTTTAGTTTCAAACAATCGTGAATTAGAAAATCATTTGAATAAAATTAAATCAGTTTTTGAAGAACATAAAAATGCAATACTTAAGTATCAAAGAAAATATGGCTCTGATGATGATATTAGTAGAAGGCAAAAATATATAGATGTTGTTAATAAACCTGAATTAATATATTTTAATGTTTAGTAAAATTTAAATATTTTTACATGGCTTTAAAACTTAGGTTAGTTAAGATTTTGTAGCAAAAAATAATATTTAGTATTTTTCTAATTCCAGATAGTAAAAATGGAATGAATAATGAAAGAAAAAGCTGTTATATATGCTAGGGTCTCATCTTTATCCCAAGAAAAAGATGGTTTCTCTATTCCTGCACAAATTGATTTATTAAATAGTTATGCTGAAAAGAATAATATTGAAGTAGTGAAGATCTTTGATGAAGCTGAAACAGCAAAACAAGCAGGTCGAACAAAGTTCAATGCAATGTTAAAATTTCTTTCGCAGCACAAAGATGTATCCACTATACTTGTTGAAAAAACGGATCGCCTTTATCGAAACTTCAAAGATTATGTTGAGTTAGATGTTGATAGAACAAGATATAAGGTTTGTCTTGTAAAAGAAGGAGTAGTATTGTGTAATAATTCAAATTCCCATGAAAAATTAGTTCATGGGTTAAAGGTTTTGTTGGCCAAAAACTTCATTGATAATTTGAAGGAAGAAACTCAAAAGGGACGTTTAAAAAAAGCTAGTGAAGGTTACTTTATAGGGCAAGTCCCTTATGGGTATAAAAAGTTGGATACAAAAACTACAGTTATTAATTCAGATACAGCACCTTTTGTGAGACGAGCTTTTGAATTATATGCTGATGGTTATTCTATAGAAAAAGTTAGAGAAACGCTAAAAGATGAAGGGTATATATATAATAAATCTTCTATAGCAATTTCTAAGGGACACCTGCATAAGATGCTTAAAAATGTAGCATATATTGGAATTATCGATTTTAGAGGGAAATTTTACGAAGGGAAGCATGAACCTATTGTGTCAAATGAACTTTTTAATAAAGTACAAAGACAGTTTAAGAAAGACTATAAGCCAGATAAAATATCTAAGCACAATTTTGCATTTACAGGGCTAATAACCTGTGCAGAATGTGGATGTGCTATTACTGCTGAAATTAAAAAAGGTAAGTATATATACTATCATTGTACCGGTTATAAAAAAATTTGTTCTCAAAAAGAATTTATAACCGAAGAAAAACTTATTGAGCAATTTGATGCTGCTGTAAGAGCAGTAACAATAAGTGAAAAGCATTTTGAATATATAAAAAAAGGACTAAGGGAAAGTTTTATAGATAAAAAGAAATATGATTTGGAACATTATGATGTAATGGTAAAAAATGTGAAAAAGATTCAAAACAGACTTGATAAGTTATACTTAGATAAACTTGATGGGGAGATCAGTACTGAAGTATGGAGAGAAAAGCATGCTAAATGGACTGAAGATCTTGAAGTGTTGCAATCGAAAATATCAGCATATTCAAAAGCTAGTAAAAAATATTATGAAGAAGGTATTAAATATATCGAACTGTTAAAAAACGTGTATTCAATATACTCTGCACAATCTAATTCTGAAAAAGCAAAACTTATAAAAATATTACTATCGAACTGTAAACTAAGAGATAAAAAACTAAGCTATGACTATAATAAACCATTTTCTTATTTCGTCAAAAACGACCAATGTCATAAAAAATACCCTGGATGCGATTCGAACGCATGACCTACCGCTTAGAAGGCGGTTGCTCTATCCAGCTGAGCTACCAGGGCTTGGATCCAGAGGAATTTTCCAGACGTTTGGTTTTTGTGGGGTATCTGTATTCATTCCTCATAGTTTATATTTTAGCATAAACATTTTTTAGCGCAAGTCGTTTTTGTTTTTATTAATGGAATGAAGCCAAAAAGCATATATTTTTTCTTGTTCGGATAATAATAAAATATTTTCATTAATGTTATACCACAAAATTCTATCTTTTCGCGTTTTACCATCTTAAACCCATTAAGTACAGGTAAATTCATTTTTTCTGCAAATTCTACCATTTCTTTTTCAGATTCCATTGCATCTAAAACATGTTTTTGAGATTTAGTTGAAACTATTGAATGTTCATTCCTTCTGTAATAATAAGCACAATCTGGAACAGTTACCAAGCCTGACAAATAATACATTACCTTTATTGACCAGCACATATCCTCATAATATCTACCTACAGGGAAAGATAACCCTAAATTCAATAAACTTTCTCGCTTATAAATCTTATTCCATACATAATTATATTTTGGAATTTTTACTGCTTTTATTTTAGCTACTGCATCTGTTATAAAATTTTCTTTTTTATATTCTACTTTATATTTTTTAATTTTATTTCCACATCGAATTATATTACCACTTGCGATTTCTGCATTATATTTTTTAGCTGATTCATATAACTTTTCATAGAAATTTAAATCTACCCAATCATCTGAATCAACATAACCTACATATTCTCCAGCGGCTACTTTTAAACCGTCATTTCGGGCTGCTGACAAACCTTGATTCTGTTTATTTATAATTTTTATTCGACTATCTTTTTTTGCATATTTTTCTAATATATCTAGTGAATCATCCTTTGAACCATCATTTACACATATAATCTCAATATCATGAAGACTCTGATTTACCAAAGAATCCAAACATTTTTCCAAATATTTTTCAACATTATATACTGGTACTATAATTGATACTTTGGGACTATTATTCATTATAAACCTTTCTTAAATTTCCATCTTATTTTTGATACAAGAGTTTTTAATTTTATTCTTAAATAAGTTTCACTTTTATTTATTTCAATATATTTCCACCAGCCATTTGAATAATTAGAAACTATAAAATTTTTAAACTCCTGTAAATTCTTATAATAATCATCCTTTAAACTATCATCACACTTACAATACCAAGACATTGCTTTTGAAAAATATTTATTTATTACCTGATTAATATATTTATCAGTAAGAGTTAAGCTTTTAAGTAATTCTTCAGCTGCATAAAAATTTAATATTGGAGAAATTGATTTTTTAGTATAAGAAGAAGTGATAGCTCCTGCGCGGTTTTTTACATAATAATATAAATCCTCATTGATAATATAAATATTCTTAGCAGTTAAAATAGCTTTTAAATAAAATAACTGATCTTCACCATCTTTTATTTCTTGAAATTTAATATTATTATCTTCAACAAATTTTCTTCGATAAAGCTTACACCACGCAGTAGGAGGAAATTGAAACAAATCATTTTCATAATCTTTTCTTGACAAAAGACGCTCTTTAAGTTTCGGATTAATTTTATTTACACTATACATCCCTCGACTTACACTTTGGCCTTTAACCGAATAAGCCCCAAATACAACCATATCAGAATTTGTTTCACTAATTTTTTGGATAGTTTTTTCAATTAAAGTCTTATCAATCCAATCATCAGAATCCACAAACAATAAATATTCACCAATCGCAGCAGCCATTCCAACATGACGAGCTGAAAATAATCCACCATTAGGTTTAGAAATAATTTTTATTCTCGTGTCTTTATTTGCATACTCAGTTAAAATTTGGAGCGAGTTATCTGTAGAACCATCATTAACACATATAATTTCAATATCTTTAAATGACTGCGAAATAATACTTTCAAGACATTTTTCTAGATACTTCCCAACATTATATACCGGAACTATTACCGAAACTTTAGCCATAACAAGTTAATTTTATAATCATCATTTAACAAAGTCAATAAATTGTTATATTTTAGCTTGACTAGTTAAAAAGAATAATTATTATTATATCTTATGGATGTAAATAAATTATAAAATATTTTCGTTAAATTTTCATCATTATACATTGCTTCAGTTAATTCATTAATCATCTGCTCATTTGATGTAGAAGAAAAATAATATAATTGCCAGCTCTCTACTTGCAATGCTTCTGAAATTTTTTGAAGTGTTTCAATCGAAGGGGCAAATTTCCCCGTTTCAATATAACTTAAACTTGGAGGCTCAATACCTATAAGTTCAGCTAATCTCTCTTGTGTAAACCCCTTTGATTTCCTTATTAACTTAATTCTAGTTCCTAATTGTTTTTTTATATCCATAATTACACTCCAATAATGTATTATTAGATAAATTAAAATAGTTAAACTATTCTGGAGAAGAAGGAGCAAAATTTATAAGGGACACTTATAAAACTTATAACTCTAGAACAAGTAGCAGTGCTGGATATTGTAATGATGGAATCATGTCAATAGTTGATGGATCTTTTATCTACTTTGACAGAAGTACTTCAGAGCAGACAACAGCAGGAAAATTTTTCATATGTATTGACACTAATGGATGGAAAAAGAAACCTAATAGATTTGGACATAATTTTTTCATGTTTGAGGTAAACCAACGGACAGGTAAACTGCTGCCAATGGGTCTAGAAGGCTCTGATTTTGAAGAAGAAACAGACTGCAGTCTAACATCTACTGCTGTTACTAACGGATTAGGACGCACTGCAAAAGCGCTGAATGATCCTAACTATTTCAAAAACCTTCCTAAATAATCATTAAAATTATATTTTTTTGGAATTAAATAATAATTAAAAGTCACTCGTTTAGGATGAGTTTTCTGAGTTTTTGCTCTATTTTGTCACAATTTTTTGCATAATAAATCCCGATAAAAATTATTTCAAGACCAATCAACACAAGTATAAGCGGGAATATAGAGGAGTCTTTGAAAATTGTATATGCGAGCCTGCTTAAATATCCAAAAAATCCTATAGCACCCCATACCATAAAAACTTTGCGTTTAACAATTACACTTATAAACATATATGCAAAAGAGAATAATGCAAAAGTAAAATAATAAGCTTCATTGTATAATTTAAATTGATTGATAAGAGATATTATAACACCCCAAAGCATAGTAGAACCAAATATATATAACCAGCCAGAATAATCACCTTCAGTTTTTCTATCATACTTAAGAGCAAACCCAAGCATAATTAAAGAAAATACTAAAGATGCAAAATTACGCATACCCCAAGTGGGGTCTTGAATATGCCCAAGACATAATGGCACTATATCCATTGATAAATACCAAGTTGCATAACAAATCGGTAAAGTCAAAAGCGGAAACTTTCTGTATTTCAAGAATAAACAACCTCCCAAAACAGTCGCCAATTCCATTAAAATATAACCGCTTCTTACAAAAATATGAAAATCACTATACTTATCATATTCATCAGGCATAATCCCCATAATTGTAAGCATTGACCAAACTCCAATAGGAATAACGCTTACAGCACAAACATATAAAAGCCCGCCCGGAGTTGTTTTACCTTTATGCCATAGCAAATTTCCGATAATTGTAAAAATTATAAAATAAATTATTGAAAGAGCAAGCAATCCTCCATGTCCAAATATTTGAAATGAATTTGCCATATACCAGCCCATTGTATTAATTATAATAAAAGCACCAAAATAGTAAAAAAAGTTTTCCATAGTAAATTTTACTTGTGTAGGATTTTGGACTTCTTTTTGATAGTCTTTTTGTACAAGTTTAGCAGTATCATTACTATGCAGTGTTTTTAAATAATTAAGAAGATCTATGAATATTTCAGATGAAATAATTCCATTTTTCTGCGCTAACATTAAATCTTTTTCAGTAAAATTCATATACAAACTCCAATAAAAGATTCTTAATTTAAAACTTAATGTTATATTTATTTGAAATTGTTGGCAATTTTATTATGTTTTCGTTACAATTAAAATATAGATAAGAAATGGAAAGAGGAATTAGAAATTATGCTAACCGGAAATGAAATAAGAAAGTTATATTTGGATTATTTTAAAAATAAACACCAGCATACAGTAGTTGAAAGCTCAAGTTTAGTACCTGACAATCCTACAGTATTATTGACTACAGCTGGAATGTTACAATTTTTGCCTATATTTTTAGGTATTGTTAAATCGCCTTATGACCCAGCACGTGCAACATCTTGTCAAAAATGTGCAAGAGCAGGCGGGAAAGACAGTGACATCGAAAATGTAGGACGTACTCCAAGACATCATACTTTCTTTGAAATGTTAGGTAATTTCTCTTTCGGAGATTATTATAAAAAAGAAATTATCCCTTGGGCTTGGGAATTTGTAACAGAAGTTTTGAAACTTGATAAAAATAGACTTTGGATTACCATTTTTGAAACTGATGATGAAGCATATGAAATTTGGAGAAGCGTTGGAGTACCTGCTGAAAGAATTAAAAGAAAAGGTAAAAAAGATAATTTCTGGGGCCCTCCAGGAGCATCAGGATCTTGCGGACCTTGTTCTGAAATACATTACGATTTAGGCGAGCAATATAAATGTAATGACCCTAGAGGCTGTGGAATAGATACCTGCGAATGCGATAGATGGGTTGAAATTTGGAATCTTGTATTTACAGAATTATATCAGGATGAAGAAGGTAATCAATCACCATTGGAAAGTAAAAACGTTGATACCGGTATGGGATTGGAAAGAATTACTATGGTATGTCAGGGGGTTGCTTCAACTTTTGAAACCGACCTTTTAAAACCAATATTGGATAAAGTTTCGGAAATGAGCGGCGTTCCTTATAAAAAATCAGAAAAAACAGATGTGTCATTGAGAATCATTACAGACCATGCAAGATGTGTTTCTTTCTTGATTTCTGACGGAGTAATTCCTGGAAATGAAGGAAGAAGTTATGTGTTGAGAATGATTTTACGTCGTGCATTACGTCATGGTAAAATTCTCGGCATGGATTTGCCATTTTTATACAAACTTGTTGACGTTGTAGTTGAAAACTACGGAGAAGCTTATCCTGATTTGGTTAAGAATAAACAAAAAATTATTGATACAATTAAAAAAGAAGAAGAAAGATTTGCAAAAACCCTCGATAGAGGCTATAAAATGTTAGATGAATTTATAGCTGATAAAAAAGATATTGATGGTGAGAGTGCATTCAAACTTTATGATACATTCGGATTTCCTCTTGAATTAACAAAAGAAATTGCAGAAGAAAACGGATTAAAAGTTGATGAAGCTGGTTATAAAGCAGCTATGCAGGAACAAAAAGACAGGGCGAAGTCGGCAACAGCTAAAATAAGCGTAACTGGTGATATGAAATATGCAAAATTGGAAGATGAAGTCGGGTCTACTGAATTTGTCGGATATGAAGAAAATGAGTGCGATGCCAAAATTCTTGCAACAATAGAAGGAGATGGATATGTTGATATCGTGCTTAATAAAACACCATTCTATGCAGAGTGCGGAGGTCAAATAGGTGATTGCGGTTTTATTGAAAATGAAAACCTTAAAGCAGAAGTACTTACAACCTTCAAAGTTAACAATTTATTCGTTCACCGCTCAGAAGTAATTAATGGTGAAATTACAATAGGTGAGATAGTAAAAGCTAAAATAGATGTCCCTCGTCGTGAGCAAATAAGACTTCACCACACATCAGCTCACTTATTACAATCAGCTTTAAGAAAAGTTTTAGGGGAAGAAGTACACCAAGCAGGTTCTCAAGTCGAACCTGATAGAATGCGTTTTGACTTTACATTCTCAAGAGCAATGACCCCTGAAGAACTTGTTAAAGTTGAAGAAATTCTAAATAACTGGGTAGCTAAAGGATTAAATGTTCATACTGACGTAATGGATATTGAACAAGCAAAACTCACCGGTGCTACAGCATTATTTGGTGAAAAATATGATGAAGTGGTAAGAGTCGTTTCAATTGGAAATGAAACTTGCATATCAAAAGAATTTTGTGCAGGAACTCATGCCAGAAATACTAGAGATCTTAGACTTGTAAAAATTGTATCAGAAGGAGCAATTGCAGCAGGTACTAGGCGTATAGAACTAGCAGTCTCAAGATCAGCATTTGACTTTATGAACGCAAAAGTTAAAGAAATGGATAAACTTTCTTTGATGTTCAAGACTCACTATGATGAAATTATAGAACGTGTAGAAAAACTTCTGGAAGAAAATAAAGAACTACAAAAAGAATTAACTGCCGCAAAAGAAGAAAATGCTAGAGCAAAATTTGCAACATTCTTATCTAAAGCTCAAGACATTGATGGTGGAAAACTCTTTATTACAAAAGTTGAAGATGTCGATGGAAATGCTCTAAAAACAGGTATAGAATTTGCATCACAAAAACTTGGAGAAAGCATTATCGTTCTTGCTTCATCAAAAACAGTTGCAGTAAAAGTATCAGACAGTTTTGTGAAAAAAGGTGTAAATGCTGGAAAAATTGTTGGAGAAATAGCACGTTTTACCGGAGCAAACGGTGGTGGAAGACCTAATTTTGCACAAGGCGGTATAAAAGATGCTTCTAAGTTAAATGAAATTCTAGAAAAAGTTGAAAATGAATTAAAAAATTGTCAACTTGTGTAGAAAAATGTTTTAAAAATCCAAGAAATTTAAATGTAGTATAAATTTTATAAAAAGAGAAATTATGACAATATTAAAAATAGAAAAATTACCACATAACAAGTTTGTACCTGAATATAAAACAGAAGGTGCAGCAGGGATGGACTTATGTGCAGCAATTTCTGAGCCTATTATATTAAAACCGCTTGAAAGAGCTCTTATTCCTACAGGATTAAAAATAGAATTAGAACATGGATATGAAGCTCAAATTAGACCTCGTTCAGGACTTTCAATCAAACATGGTATTACTCTTATAAATTGTGTAGGAACCATTGATGAGGATTATCGAGGCGAAGTTTGTATCCCAGTCGTTAATCTATCCAATGAGACTTATACAATTCAGCCTGATGAACGAATTGCGCAAATGATTATTGCAAAAGTAGAACAGGCTGTAATTGAAGTCACAACAGAATTAACAGCAACAGTTAGAGGTTCTGGCGGATTTGGCTCTACTGGTAAATAATTAATTTTTATTACTTAATTTTTTCTCTAATCAGGCAATTTTATTTTATTACGGATTTTACATATAATAACTTCAAATTAGGAGAAAATTATATGCCGGTAAATAAAGTCGAAAATAATATCAATACTAAAGGGAAATTAGTCAGAACATCAATTGCTGGTGGATTTGTTGCTGGTGGATTGGCAGGATATTTTAAACCAATTATAAAAAATGGCGAAGCTAGTGATAGTTTTGTAAAAGAAATCTCTGCTTCATTAAAAAATGAAGATAATAAATTTATAATTAGAAGTGGTGAGTTATTAGAATTTATGGACTTCTTACCTAATGAAGAGCTGACGGCAAAAGAATTAGCTGAAGCAAGTGCAAAAGGAATTAACCCTTCAGAAGCTCAACTTAAAAAAGCTGCTTTTGCAAAAAATGAAATTGTTGATTTTTTAACAATACACTCTGAAGAAATCGGAATCCTTCCCGAAGAAAATCAAACATTAGAAGATGCTGTAAATGAATTTATTGGGAATAAAAATATAAAAGAAATAAAAGCTTCTGTTGAAAAAAAACTATCTGATACAATAAATAACCGTCCTCAATTAGACTACGAAGAATATGCTAAAGATTATTTCGGTAATGTATATGATAAGACTGCAAAAAAATTCAAAACAGCAACAGAAGAAGTTACTCAAGAGCAAATTAATTTTATAAAAAAAGCTGCTAAAAATACAAAAATTAAAACTGGAGTAATATACGGGGCAATAACAGCTGCAACTGCAGGCATTCTCACCGCTATTTTTTCTTCTGCTAAAAAGAAAAATTAATCTTTAAGTTTTGGAGCAAATACAGAAATCTTTTTTAAACTTTCTACATCAAAATTAGTTTTAATTAAATTATCAAAAAGATTTTCCTGTTTTTCAACAGATTTTTGAGCCTGCCAGTAGTCTTTATCTAATTGAGGCAAACCTTTTGGATTTGATATATCACTATTGAAATCAACCATTTTAAGATTCCTTATATTTGTTATTATATAACGGATATGAAATAAAAATCTTTAAAAATCCCTTCTATATTTTTACAATAATTAACACTTTAAAAAATTAATCCCTTTTTAAATTTAAAAGCATTTCATTAGGAATAAATAAATCACTAGCCCCGCCCGTTCCTATTACAAAGATAAATTCAAGACTTTCACCTGATTCAATATCCAAACAAGTGAAAGGAATTCTTAAATCTATTACCTTATCATATACCGCTAGAATTTCTTTCGGATTTTGTAATGCCCATAAATTATTAGGAATAGACTTTATAAGTCTCAAAAGCCTTAATTTGCAATCAGATATAGTAAGCTGTAATTCATTGTGAAATTTCTCTTTAGATACTGGTAAAATGTTTTCAGTTTTATTAATCAATCTTATAGGAGAAAGTGAGTGTTTTTTATTAGAATTTCTCGTATATACATACATTTGGTAGGTATTTTTAAGCAATTCAGGATTACTCTGCATAAATTCACTAATGTAAAACCGTAAATAAAGATTATCTTTATCATATCCAAAACAAATTCTATCAAAGAACTTATTTTCTTTTATAACAGGCCCATCAGGAATACCAATACACCCTGCATTTAACCAAGAATCATCATTTTGTCTATCTAAACCATCCATTACAGGACTAATTTCACCTTTAGGGTACCTGGAAGGTTTTGTAATAGCAGAAAGTAAAGGAATATCGAGGTAATCTGGAGTTTCTAGTCCTAGGTATATATAAATATTTTTCAAATGTTCTCTAAAAATATAATCAAAAATATTATCCTTACCAGAATCATTCGGAGCACCATACCACCAGAACCAGTCGCTACCCTCACAAATAAATAATTCACGCCTTGCAAGTTCTATATTTGGATTATAAGGATTCTTTTTAACATAATCAGAAAAATCATCTCTTACTTGCTTTAAATAATTCCAAGCAAGATTTTTCATCGGCTCATCTATCCATAATTTAAAATTTCTATTAATCCAAGAACCTGAAACTATTTTATTTAAAGGTTTTATTGCTCTATCTTGCTCAATATAATCACTTATAAGAACTGTTTCAAGAGAATCATCCTCATCAATAAGTTGATATAAAGTCTTTAAGAAAGTAATCCCGTCCTGCGGGTAATTTTCCCAACAATTCTCACCATCCATAGCTATTGTAAGTAGATGACTTTCATCAGGAGATGTTAAAAGTTTGCTTTGCATAACTTTTATACGATCATATAAATCATTTGCTGCAAGTTTTGAATCATAATTTGGATACTCAAATCCAATCAAATTCGATACTAGAGAATCTCTAAATACCATTTTCAGACCATTTTTGTATTCATAAGTTTTTAAAAGATGATAAGGTTCTTCAAGATAGCTTTTGAAATCACGTACAAATTCAAAATTAATTGACTCTGCAAGAATACCATCATCAGAAATAGTCCATTCGACACCTAGTTCTTTAAATAAATCTAATTCTTTTGGGCTTACACAATGCTCTGATGGCCAAATACCCCTAGGCCTTTTTCCGATTAATTTCTCAATCCGGTCAAGCGCAGATATTGTCTGCATTTTTGCATCAAGAGGCATCTTCAAATTTGCAGGCAAACCTTCCGTATTAGAGATTTTTACGCTTTTAATATCCAACAAAATAGGTAATATAGGATGATAATAAGGGCTTGTTGTAATTTCTATTTTACCATCTTCAACATATTTTCTATATGCAGGAATAATTCTTCTTATAATATCTCTTTGAATTTCAATAATTTTACGTCTGTCTTCTAAAGTATAATTTTTACCTTTTTTGAAAAGTTTTTTCAGTTCAATATATTCATTTTTATAAACAGGATCAAACCAAGCTAAATTAAATAATGCCATCAAATCAGAATATTCCTGATTTGTAAATGAAGTAATATCTGCTTCAGTCATCTGCTGGCGTTTTTGAAACAGCCTATTGTATTCATCATAAGGGAAAATCATTGTTTGATAATTAGAATCAAAAAAGTTATTAAGAATAAATTCCTTATCATCTGAATTCATTTCTTCAACAGGAGTCACAGTTAATCTGGAATGCAAATCATGCAAACCTTTTTCACCATAATCAATAAAAGCATCCAATAAAACGGGAACAATATTAAAATTAAGTTTTATATTTTCGAAATTATCAAGCATAGTCACCATATCAAGATAATCTTTAACAGCATGAAGCCTTACCCAAGGCATAAGATAATCACCCTCAGGAGAAAGCTGATATACAGGCTGGTGCATGTGCCAGTAGAATGCTATAGAAACTTTTTTATTATGGCTCATCATATAAAAACTTCTTAACTCCGTTTTCAAAAAAATTATACCATTTAAAAACAAAAAGTGGAAGAAGTTCAATATTTTTATGACATAGTGAATATTTCATCATTACTACTCAAAAAGCATGTTTGTATTATAATATCATTGTGGAGTATTACTCAATATAAGGAAGAGAAAATATGAAAAAACTTTCACCATTACAAATCGAAAGATTAAAGTATCAGCCAAAACTTCCTGAATGTCTAGCAAAGGGCATTAATACACTGGAATTGGTTGAAGGTTCAGCGACTCAATCAGTAAGAGATCAAGAACAAATTAAAGAATTATTCAAAAATACCTACGGCAAACCTGTCGTAACTTTTAAAAACTCAATTTCAATGACAGCATCTGAAGCTAAAAATGTCGGAGTAATTCTATCAGGCGGACAAGCTCCTGGTGGACACAACGTAATAGCTGGTCTATATGATGCTTTAAAACAAGCTAATCCATCTAATAAATTATATGGTTTCCTAGGCGGGCCATCAGGTATTATCGATGGAAAATATATTGAATTCACAGATGAGTTCATGAATGAATACAGAAATACCGGCGGATTTGATATAATCGGTTCTGGCAGAACTAAATTAGAAACAGAAGACCAATTCCAAAAGTCACTTGCTGTATGTAAAAAACTAGGTATCACTGCTGTAGTAATCATTGGTGGTGACGATTCAAATACCAACGCAGCTCTTCTTGCAGAATGGTTTGTTAAAAACAATACAGGTATTCAAGTTATCGGATGTCCAAAAACAATTGACGGCGACTTGAAAAATGACCAGATTGAAATTTCATTCGGGTTCGATACAGCTACAAAGACTTATGCTGAATTAATTGGAAACATTCAACGTGATGCAAATTCAGCTAAAAAATACTGGCACTTTGTAAAAATTATGGGAAGAAGTGCTTCTCATGTCGCATTGGAAGCTGCCTTGCAAACTCAGCCAAATATTACTTTAATTTCTGAAGAAGTTGAAGAAAAGAAAATGTCTTTGGAAAGTATAATTAATTACATGACAGATATCATAGTTAAACGTGCAGATATGGGTAAAAATTTCGGTATTGCAATTATCCCAGAAGGGTTAATCGAATTTATACCTGAAATGAAATCTATGATTTCTAATCTTAACGATATTATGGCATCATTAGAAACTGATCCTGACTTTGTTAATGCCACAACAATTCGTGATAAATTCGAAATCGTTGAAAATAGATTAGAACCTGCAAATGCAAAAGTTTACAATTCACTTCCTATATTAATAAAAGGACAATTACTTGCAGACCGCGACCCTCATGGTAATGTTCAGGTTTCAAAAATAGAAACTGAAAAATTATTAATAGAAATGATTGAAACAAGATTAGCAGAATTAAGATCACAAGGTGAATATATTGGTAAATTCTCAGCACAATCTCATTTCTTTGGATATGAAGGCAGATGTGCATTCCCATCAAATTTTGATGCTGATTATTGTTACTCATTAGGCTTCAATGCTTTTGCATTAATTAATTTCGGTTTGACCGGATATTTATCATCTGTAAGAAATCTTACAGCCCCAGCTTCAGAATGGGTAGCTGGAGGAGTCCCTCTTACAATGATGATGAACATGGAAAAACGTCATGGAGAAATGAAACCAGTTATTCAAAAAGCTTTAGTAAAGCTTGATGGCCCTGTATTTAAACAATTAGAAGAAAACAGAGAAGATTGGGCATTGAATGACAGATATTTATTTCCTGGAGCTATTCAATACTTTGGTCCTTCTTGTGTATGCGATATTACAACTTGCACACTTAAACTTGAAAGAAGCAAAGAATTGGTTAATGCTTAACTAACTTTCAAAACCAAAAGATCATACCTATAAAAGGTATGGTCTTTTTTTATTCAATAAGTATCCATTTATAACATAATAAACTTTTACTTGATATATAATAATACCAAGCGTACGTATTTTTAAATTCAAATCTTTTAACTTAAAATTATCCCAAAAGGTTTTCTAAAATTTTAGCATTATCAACAGCTTTTCTTGACTGACTAATCGTAACTCTACGCATATACGTACGCAAAGCTTCACGAATTAATTCGCTTCTTGTACGCTGTTCATTATTTGCTAGACCATCTACTTTGCTTAAGAATTCATCGGGCATTGTGACTAAGATTTTTGCCATTTTCTAACCCTCCATACTACCACACTCCATACATACAGTTTAACATATCTTTTAAATTTACGCAATATATCACCTGTAGAAGTAGTTTAATCAGGCTATAGACAAATTTTATTCATTTGAAATATTATTGGATTGTTATATGAAGAAAGGAGTTTTATCTATGGATGAACAGCACAATCATGATTGCTTTTTATGCGGACACCCTGTTATAAAACATATTTTGACAGGAATTCTTGTGTTTTTAGGAGCTTTTGCAGCATTTTATGTGGTAACTGACTGGCATTATAAAAGAATGCTTGACCCTATTGTCCAAATGAAAAAATTGGACAAAATGATGATGAAAGAACAAAAACAAACTGAAAAAATGTTTGAAAACCAAGCTATTAAGGATTTTCGATTTGAAAAACGTACAGAACGCTTTATAAGAGCAGAAAAAGATGATGATAACTATAAAATTATCATTGACTTAAAACCTTTTGATAATGATGAAAAAAATGTAGAAGTTACAACTAATGGGAATGTTTTGACAATTAATGCTGCAGGTGCAGTCAAAAAACATGGCAGAGAGCATATCCTTAGAGTATCTCAGAGTTATTCATTCAATGATGACGTTGATTTGAGTAAGTTAACTAAAATCAGAGAAGGAAATGAATATATTATTTATATTCCTATAGAATAATTTCAATTAATCAATTAATAAAAGACCTGATTTTATAAAAATCAGGTCTTTTTATGTTAATATCAAGCTATGAAAAGAATTTTAATTGTCGATGATTCTCCAAATTGGGTAAAATACCATGAAAGTGCTATATTAAGTGTTATTGGAGAAACTAAAGCTATAATAGATAAAGCTTATTCAGCGAAAGAAGGTAATGATAAAATCACAGTCTCTATAGATGAGCCATATGATATAATTTTCACAGATATGCAAATGGAAACAGATTTTTTACCATTTTACGCAGGTGAATGGTTTATCAAGCAAATCCAACTTTTTAAAGAATACAAAAATACAAAAATAATAATAATTTCTGCAACCGGTAATATTCGTCAAATTGCAGAAAAATATGGTGTAGATTTTATCCCAAAATATATGTGTAAAAAACTTGATGAATACAAAAAAGTTTTGGTATAAATATTAAAAATCTTTGTTACATAATTTAATATTAGTAAGTTTTTTTTAAAGTTTCATATAGTACAGACCGTAAATAAATTTGTTAAGGTTAGTTTATAAAATAAAGGAGCGTAAACTATGTATAAATATACAGTCTGGCCTGGAGCTTACAGTTTTAAAGAAGAAATCAGTCTGTTCATTCTTTACTTAAAAGAGCAAATAGACGACTTAATAAACAAGATTGAAGAAACAGAAAAAGCTATTAATCAAGATTAGCTTAGCTGTTTGATTAGGGTATGAAAAAGCATCTTTTAGTGTTACTAACCGCACTACTTAGCGTAAACTAAAGGAGTATATCTATGTGTTACATATTTGACCGGGAATAATTCCGGTCTTTTTATTATGCTTTTGTGAATATAAGCCCTTCAGCAGTTTTATCAATAATAATTTTATCCCCATGTGAAAATTCATTAGCTATAATTTTCATTGAAAGCGGAATTTCTATTTCTTTACGAATTACTCTTCTAAGCGGACGTGCACCATATAGTGGTTCATATCCTTCATTAGCAAGAAATTCTTTAGCCTTATCAGTAATTTCAAGTTCCATACCCTGCTCTTCTACTCTTGACTTTAAAGATGAGGTCTGAATTTCCACAATTTTTGCTAATTCACCAAGAGTAAGAGGGTTAAATGTAATGATTTCATCTATTCTGTTTATAAATTCAGGCTTAAATTTTGAACGCAAAAGTTTATGCACCTCATCATGCTTGACATTCTCATTGAGAGAATTATCAAGTAGAATATCACTACCAAGATTACTTGTCATAATGAGTACAGTATTTTTAAAATCAATAAGCTTACCCTGCCCATCAGTAAGTCTGCCGTCATCAAACATTTGAAGCATTATATTAAATATATCAGGATGAGCTTTTTCAATTTCATCAAACAAAACAACAGAATAAGGTTTACGTCTTACCGCCTCTGTAAGCTGACCTCCATCTTCATATCCAACATAACCGGCAGTTGTACCAGTAAGTCGAGAAATTGCTTCCTTTTCCATAAATTCACTCATATCAATTCTAATTAGCGAATCTTCATCATTAAATAAAAATTCAGCAAGAGTTTTACCAAGCTCAGTTTTACCTACACCTGTAGGGCCAAGGAATAAAAATGAACCGATAGGACGTCTTACATCACGTAATCCAGACCGGGAAAGACGAATTGCATTTGCTATTTTTTTAACAGCTTCATCTTGCCCTATTAATCTTTTATGCAGAAATTCTTCCATATTGATAAGCTTACGGGATTCATCTTCAACAAGCCTTGTAGTTGGAATTCCTGTCCATTTTGCAACAATAGCGGATATATCATCTGCATCGAGTTGTTCCTTTATTAATCTTTTTTTTGTTTTGTCAGATTGGAGTTCTTTTAACTTTTTCTCCATCTCAAGCATCTGCTTATATTTTAATTCTAATGAAGTCGTTAGCTCACCCTTTTTTTGAGCTATTTCAATTTGAGATTTTAAAATCTCAATATTTTTCTTAACTGTAGTTGTATTATTTATTATTTTCTTTTCCTGCATCCACTGATCTTTAAGCTTTGCTATTTTAATTTCAAGATTATCAATTTTTTTAGAAATTTTAGCAATTTTACTTTCTGCTTCTTTAGAATTCTCTTCAATTAATGCATTACGTTCAATTTCTAATTGAAGTTTTTCACGAGTATAAATATCAATATCCTCAGGCATTGTATCAATATTAATTCTCAAAGATGAAGCTGCCTCATCAATCAAATCAATAGCTTTATCCGGTAAATATCTGTCTGTAATATATCTTGAAGAAAGTTTTACTGCTTGAACAAGTGCTTCATCAAGTATTTTAATTCCATGAAACACTTCATATTTATTTTTTAAACCGCGCATTATACTAATTGCTGTCTCAAAAGAAGGCTCATCTACTTCTACAGGCTGAAAACGGCGTTCTAGAGCTTTATCTTTTTCAATATACTTTTTATATTCGTCAAGAGTTGTAGCTCCGATTACTCGTATATTTCCCCTTGCTAACATTGGTTTCAGCAGATTTCCTGCATCCACAGAACCATCTGATGCTCCCATTCCCATTATTGTATGAATTTCATCTATAAAAAGCATTAAATCATCAGATTTTTCTTCGATTTTCTTTAATACACCCTTCAATCGCTCTTCAAATTGCCCACGATATGAAGCACCTGCAAGTAAAGCACCTAAATCTAATGAGAGAATTTTATCATTCTTTAAACTTTCAGGGACATCCCCTTTAATAATTCTTTGTGCTAAGCCTTCTATTACTGCAGTCTTACCTACACCAGGCTCACCTACAATAACAGGGTTATTTTTAGAACGACGGTTTAATATTTGGATTACACGTCTAATTTCATCATCTCTGCCGATTACAGGATCAAGTTTATTACAGGCTGCTATTGCTGTCAAATCAATTGTATATTTTAAAAGCGGATCTTCTTTAGATTCTTTATTATCCTGAGTAATAGATTCCTTAGAATTTTCATCTGGTTTAGCTTTACCTTCACTGCTTTCTAAAATATCAACCGTTGTCATACCATCAATTACATCTTTCATTTTGAAATATAATTCTCTGGTATTTATATGATACTGTCCAAAAATATATTCAACTTTTGCAATTTTTGTTTTAAAAAGCGCAAGAAATAAATGTTCAATACTTACAACTTTATCTCCATATGCAAGTCCCTCTTTTTCCGCATTTTCTAATAGTTTAATGGTATCCTGCGAAAGAGGAGGCTCAGAATATTTTGAAGGAGTTGCATTCTCATTCCTTGGGATAGAGTTATTATAATCACGAATCAATCTTGGATTATCAATCCCGAGTTTTTCCAAGACAATTTTCGGTAAATCATTCTCATCAAGCAAAAGTGCAAGCATTATATGCTCAGGTTCTACATACTTATAATCTCTTGCATAGACAATCGTCTTAGCTGAATGAATTATATATTGAACATGCTCAGTTAATTCCATAAATTCCCCTTATATAATATAAAATAGTATATTTATCGAGGATTTTTTCAATCATTTAAATATCTGATTTTTCCCACATTTGAGAGTATGAATATGTAGAAAGCTCGCTTATTTTACGAGGATGAAGGTTTTTTATCCCCCCGATTAAATTAGGGATAGAATATCCCCAGCGATATTTTTCATATAACCCTAAATAATATTTTTCAATTAATTCAAGATAAAAACCAGGCTCCATTTTCAAATATCCAAGCAAAAGTTCAGCCGGCAAATTCCCGCTGCCCCTGCCCATACCATATGCTGATACGTCAACAGAATATGCTTTATAATTTATCGCACATAATGTATTTGCAAAAGCCATCTGCATATTATTATGTGCATGAAAACTTATATTATTAAAACCTAATAGCTGTAATTTCTTAAAATAATTTTGGATATCATCAGGAATAAGGGAACCAAAACTATCAGCAAAATAAATAGAAGAAAGAATACTTTTGTTATTCCAGTCAAATAATATATTAAAATGATTATCATTCATCCCATTAATATTCATAAGATGGAGAAAAACTTCGAATCCTTGGTCTGAAAACTCTTCACAAAGATGAATTCCAATTTCTACCTCCTCAGGATGACAAGCAATTCTAACAGCATCAATAAAACTCTTATCAGGTTTTGAATAAGCATTCCCTCCAGCATTAACCATTGCAACAATTTTTATATTATCTCTTTCACCAAAAATATCAGCAATAGTATCATCACATCTTGCAAATTTTCCACCGATTCCATTGAGATACCCTATCTCAAAATAATCAATGCCGCTATTTAATGCAGTTTTAAAAGTAGATGTAACAATTTCATTAGAAAAATTCCACCCTGTAAGATGTCCGCCATCACGTATTGTACAATCTAATATCTTTGTCATAAATTGATTATACCACAGAATTTACCAGATTTTTTGCAATATTTAAAACTTTATTAAATACTATTTTATTAATGGAAAATTTATCTCTTTATACTTATTCATATAAAATTTCTTTATCATAAATTCCTCTTGAAACTCAACTATAGTTTATTCCTATAACATTTCGAACAAATTTTTATACATTATCCGCGAAATTTACAAAGAATTTTTCACCATATGATATTCTATAGAACCCTGAAGTCAAATTTCGTAAAACTTTCAAATTACAGCATATTTTAAATCTATTGCCATCTGAAATAATAGAAAGCATTACTTCACCATATAATTATAAATAATTTCAGAAGCATGAACTATAAAATCTTTTCCTGCCTGCGAATTATAAGGACGATTTGCTAAAATAACAACGATATATTTTTTCCCATTAGGGGTATACACAATTCCTGCATCACCAAGCATTTTGCCAATATCTCCGGTCTTATGGAGGAAAGATGCCCCATTACCCAGTCCAGCTTGTATTAATCTATTATTTTTTACATGTCCCATATAATCGAAAATTCGTTCCCTAGAAGACATACTCAAAAATTTAGGATTCTCAATATTATATAACATAACCGCTAAATCTTTTGCAGTAGTATGGTTTGTCCCTTGTAAATCCGGAAGCCAAGTTTTTACATGAGTATGCTTTAGTCCCCAATCTCTAATGCCTTGATTAACGTCAGTCATCGAGCCTATTTTAGACATAATCATATTAGTCGCAGAATTATCAGAATCCGTAATCATAACTCTTGCAAGGTAATCAAATGTATATTTTGAATTTTCAGCCTTAAATTGCAATCCTCCAGACCCTTCTGAACGATAATATTCAGTCAAAGTCATTTCATCATATAAAGAAACTTGATTTAAATCTATAGACCTAAATAATTGCAAAAGTACTGGGATTTTGATAATACTTGCTGCAGAAAATAATTCTGAGCCATTTATATCAGCGTAATGCCCAGTGTCATAGTCCCATACATAAACTGAAGGATGAATTGTTGGATATGCTGACATTAGATTTTTAATAGCATTTTCAATGCCAACCATCCTTGCATTTTCAACAATCGGTTCCATTAGAGGCTTTTTTACCTCTGCACCTCTAAGAGCTAATTCATTATTAAACAAATGATTATTTAAATAATTAACTGTAGGAAATACCAGCTGTTTATAGTCGACTTTAATTTCTGGATAAGGTGATTTAAATATCATAGATTTAGTGACCTTATTAAAAGCTGCAGGCAAAATTGTACAACCAATAAGAATCATTACACCTATAGAAAGAACCTTATGAATTAAATTATATTTTTTAATCTTTTTTTGATTAGGAACAGGTCGTATTCTTTCAATTCGTTGAGGCTGAGTATGAATTATTTGTCTTGATGGTATTGACATTACATTATTTGGAGAAATTTCTCCATAATAATATCGTTCACGCCTTTCGTATTTTCTTGCTAATTCCGGCATTGAAAAGTCTCCTCCAAATCTTATCCCTAATCATTTTATATATAATGAATAATATATACAATCATACTATATGCTAGCCAATCGGGCAAGAAAGTTACATAAATTTTTACATTCCATACGAAAAAACAGCGGAACTAAATTTTTGTTCCGCTGTCCTCTTTTTCATATTCCAACTAAGACACTTGCATTTCTTTTTCAAATCCAAATAATGAACTTACTGACTCATCATCATGGATTCTAGAAATTGCCTGACCTAAAAGTGGAGCAACTGAAAGTTGTTTAATATTAGGCGGCATTTTAGACATATCTAGAGGTATTGAGTTTGTTACAATACATTCTTTAATAGGCGCATTTGCTAATCTTTCTATTGCCGGACCTGAGAATACTGGATGCGCTGCACAAACATATACATCTTTTGCACCTTCTCGTTTTAATAATTTTGAAGCTTCGCATATAGTACCAGCAGTATCAATAATATCATCAAACATAACACAAATTTTATCTTTTACATCTCCAATAACATGAGATGCTATAGCTTCATTATGTTTATCCCGACGTTTATCAATAATAGCAAGCGTACAGCCTATAGATTTTGCAAAATGTCTTGTTCTTTGAACTCCGCCTGTATCCGGACTTACTGCTACCATATCATCAGGATTGATATTTAAACTTTTTATATAATTTACCAAAATTGGTGTTGCAAATATATGGTCAACTAAAATATTAAAAAATCCTTGAATTTGACCTGTATGCAAATCCATTGCAAGCACTCTGTCTACACCTGCAGTTGTAAGCAAATCAGCAACTAATTTGGCTGTAATTGCCTCACGTCCAGAAGTTTTTCTATCTTGTCTTGCATATCCGTAATATGGAATTACTGCAGTTATAGTTTTTGCACTTGCACGTTTGAATGCATCAATAATAATTAGCAACTCCATCAAATTTTCATTAACTGGATTACATAATGGTTGAATAATAAAAACGTCATCTCCTCTTACGCTTTCTTTTACTTGGACATAAATCTCACCATCTGCGAAATTTTTAACAAGCATAGGTCCTATAGTAGTACCAAGATAATCTGCTATCTCCTGAGCAAGCTTGGGATTTGAGCGTCCGGCAAACAATTTGATATCATGAGTCGGATTGATTGCTTTTTCAAGCTGCGGAAATGCCATTTCTAAAACCATTTTCCATTATCCTTTCTGTTATTCTTTGCATGGATTATTATAATCCTCTTAAATATAAAACACAATCTTTTTTTTAAGTAATATTACGTTTCATATCGCTAAGAACCTAAAAAGTAAACAGAAATTTTTTTGCGCTAGCGTCTTTCATTAACTTTAATTAAATGCCAGCCAAAATCAGTATGAATAGGATCAGAGACTTCCCCTACAGGAAGTGAAAATGCTTTTCTTTCGAATTCAGGAACCATTTGACCTCTTCCAAAATAGCCTAAATTCCCGCCATTGCGACCAGAAGGACAAAGAGAATACTTTTGTGCATAGTATTCAAAACTTCCACCCTCATCAATATCTTTTTTAATTTGAAGCGCTTCTGCAGCAGTTCTAACCAAAATATGACTTGCGTTTACTTCTGTAAAATTTTCTTCAGCAAAAGCCATGCCTGTCATAAGAAGTATAATTGCTAATATTTTTGTAAATAATTTAATCATAAAAGTATAGTACTACAAACTTAAAAAATATCAATGAGTTAATTGTATAAAAAAGGACTCCTTTTGAAAGGAGTCCTCAATTATTAATTATTTTGAATTTACCCGATAACAGGTGCAACAAAAGTTCTTGCAGCAAGATCTTTATCCAGCATCAACAACGCTTTTTTATCATCTCCGATAAGTTTTAAAGTTGCAAGTACGCCACCAACTGAAGCTTCCTCTTCTACTTGTTCTTTCAAATACCAATCAAGGAAAGAAAGAGCAGCTCTGTCTTTTTGGTCTTCTGCAACATCCATTAAAGCGTTAATTTTTGATGTAACTAATTCTTCATGTCTTAAAACATGTTCAAATACTTCTAATGGAGAATTCCATTTTGTTTCTGGTTTTGCAATAGTTTCTAATTCAACTTTTCCACCACGTTCATGAACATAATTAAACATTCCCATAGCATGAGCATGTTCTTCTTGGACTTGAACTGTCATCCAGTTTACAAACCCTTTAAGATTTAAAGATTCAAAATATGACTGCATTGCAAGGTACAAATATTCTGAATAAAATTCTGCATTTATTTGCTCATTAAAAGCTCTTTCCATTTTTTCGCTAATCATTTTATAATCCTTTCTTATTTTTTCTTACTTTGAAATTTTAACATTCTATATTAAAATAATATTTAAAATTAAGTATTTTTTAACATTTCGATTTTTTCATCCAAAGAAGTTTTATTAAAATTAATTTTTGAAGCAATAATAGGCTGTCTATACTCAACTTTATTTATAGAACGGGCATCTACAATTGGAGAAGGAGGCATGATAGTCCATTTATATAAAGAAGTAGACATTCTGCGGAAAAATTTTTCTAGCCATTGCATTTTTTGCTCTTTAGAGATTTTTTCTTTTGTTTCATATAAAAATTCTGAATCAATCATATCTCCGATTGATTGATGTAAATTTTCTACTCTCCATATTACCTCATCAAGGAACTCATACGGCATAAGTGCTTCCTCTGCAAGAAGCGGTCTATTCGTTTTAGGATTAATAGCAAGCTCAGCTCCAGGACGCTTTGCAATTATAGATTCAGGAATAGCATTTTTCCTTTCACGATTTTCATTCATCCATCTTGCAAGAGCGAACAATTTTGTTTTAGTAACATCAGCAATTGGAGCAAAACCTCCAGACATGTCGCCGTTTATTGTCGCATATCCCATATACAATTCAGATTTGTCCGAAGTAGCAATAGGAAGTGTTGATTGAAATTCATTAGCAATTCCCCAAAGGATTAAAGCTCTTGAACGTGCTTGAATATTATCATTCGTGAAACATTCTGCATATCGACAATTCCATTTTTTATCGACATTCGCAAAAACTTCATTGAATTTTACCCGAGTTGCATCATACATATCTTTTATTGATATTTCGGTAAAATTAATCCCTAAGTTTTCAGCAAGTTCTCTTGCATCGTTTTTACTTTCCTTGCTTGTAATCTTTGATGGCATACTAATTCCTAGTACATTTTCTGCCCCAAGCGCATCAGCAAGCAATGTTGCACAAACTGTAGAGTCTAAGCCTCCAGATAAACCTAAAACAGCTCTTTTGAATCCTGTTTTTTTAAAATAATCTTGAATAGATTGCACTATTGTTAAATAAGTCCTTTCCAAATCAGGTTCATGATCAAGAGTAAAAGCTTTTTGTGAATTAAGTGTTTTTTCAAGCCCTTTTGGAAGAGGATAAATTTTACCAAGGTCTTTGAAAGGATTAACTATAAAGAACTGCTCTTTATATGATTTTGCCATCGCTATCAAATTTCCATCAGCATCATAGACTCTGCTTGCACCTTCAAAAGATAGACACTCTCCCGAGCCTACCTGATTTGCATAAGCGATTGGAGTCTTATACTTCTTTGCAGCAAAGGATAACATATTATGTTTTAATTGTTCTTTTTTAGCTCTTGTAATAGAAGCAGATGGATTGATTAAATAATCTGGGTGCTGCTCTTTTACAACGACTTCGACTGGATCTTCCTTATATAAATTTTTATCAAAGAAATCAAAATCATTCCAACCATCTTCACAAATAATTATACCAGCTTTTTTACCACCTAAATCCACTATTCTAGATTCACTATTAACAGAAGCTGGCTCAAAATGCCTATAATCATTAAATTCAGCATAATTAGGCAACAATGACTTTCTAATAATCTGTTGAATTTTGCCTTCAGATAAAATTGCTATAGAATTATAATAGTTTTTACCAACTTTTTCTTTATTAATTTCAACGAAACCTATAATCACTTTTACACGTTTTGTCAATTTTGCAAGAGCTTCCAGCCATTCTACATTCTCCTCTACGATGACAGGAAATCTATCTATAAAATCCCCGATAGGATAACCTATCATGTACATTTCTGGAAAAACTATTGCATCTATTTCTAACCTATTTGCCCATTCAATCCATTTTAAAGCTTTTTTAGCATTATATTCGACATATCCTGAGATAGGGTTAATTTGGGCTAGTACAATCGAATTTTTTGGTAAAAGAGTATTCAATTCTTTCGAAATTTTTTCTTTTTCAATCTCTGAAAGTAAATTCTCTTCTAAATCTTTATCAATTAAATCGGTTAGTTCATAAATTCTATTCATAATAATTTTGTTATATCACAAACAAAACGCAAAAATTTTTTTTCACAAATTTTATGCAAATATGCAAATTTCAAGTACTAATTTCACTCAACAAAATAAATATAAATTGAAAAATATTCAATTTCGGGGTTACAAATCTGTTTTTAGCAAAAAGCTTGATGAAGTATTATTATCAGGGACACAGCCCGATTTTGAAACTCAAAAATTTTTAATAAGCAAATTACAAAATTTTATTAAAAAGAAATTAAAATCCAATAGAAAAATAGGGCAAGGCTTTAATGGTTCTGTATATAAAATTGATGATAGTTATGTGCTGAAAGTTCACAAACATGACAAGCCTTATGCTGATATGATGGATAAAATTAATCCACAAAAATTCAAAAACTTAAAAACATATTATGGAGAACCTGTTGCAAAATTTTATGATGCTCAAATTCTAAGGAACGTATCTTCAAATGGAGAACAAATCCAAGCAGGAATTCCTCAAAAATATTCCCTTATGTTTACATCAGAAGAATGTAAAGAATATTATGAAGAATTTTACCTGCCATTATTTTCGAAAATCCCGCAAAAAAGCTATAATGCAATAGCTAAAGATTGTGATACCCTAAATAAAATGGGGAATGATAAAATTTCATACTCTTTCGATTATTTAAATCCTAACAATTTCGTTCTTGTGGGGAAAACTATCAGAATAACGGATGTAATAACCCAAGAAACTTATGAAAACCCAAATACAATCGCACAATTACTTTATTCATTCTTACAAAAAACTGATTTAGACGGCTATGCAACATATAGCAAATATTCTGAACCTTTTAAAAGAATTATAATGAAAAAAATCGTACTTGCAGGAATGAAATATAATCTTCCAATAGAAAATTCTCCATATGATAAAAAAATCTGGCAAGTAGTATCAAATGGATTATGTAAATCAAACGAAAATTATACAAATATTATTGAAAATCTAAAAAATTTCCAAAAAATTCCTAATATAAAATTACGCCTGCAAAAGACAAATGATTATATTGAAAACATATATAATTAAGTTTATTTTGAAAATTAAGTGTTAATCAAATCAACTTTCCCTGTTGAATGATTAAAATGACATTTTGCAATGTATAATTCTTTATTTTCAACAGCATCACAAATAATTTTCGAATTTTCAATAAGAAATTTTTCTACCCAAAAGGTATGTTTTTTGGCGAATTCAGTACTACACACTGATGGGCCGTAATTTTCAATAACAGGATATACACACTTTGTAAAAGCTTTGAAATTTTCAGTTACATTAGGGTAATTTTCCCCAGCAAATTTCATAACACCGCAATCATCATGCCCTAAAAGTATCAGTAAAGGTAAATGTAATTTTTTTACAGCATACTCAATACTTTCTACGACATTAGGACCTGTAGTCATACCAGCGACTCTTACAACAAATAATTCCCCAATCCCGCAATCAAAAATTATTTCAGGAACAACTCTTGAATCAGAGCAAGTAAGTACAACAGCAAAAGGAGCTTGATATTTCTCATACTTTTGAAGAGTTTCTAAACTCTTTGTCACAGCCTGAGGATTACCGTTAATAAAATTCTCATTACCTTTCAAAAGTTTTTCTAACTCTTTTTTTGCCTTCTCTATCATACAAAACCCTCCTTTTTATGGAATTATACCATAAAAAAGCCGAATTATTTTTTACAAGATTTTTTACCGCTATCCCAATCCAATTCACATCGCAAGTAGTCAAGGTTTTCGTTATACAATACCCATGCGGTACATGATGCACCGTTTGTATAACCATCATACATTTGCCCGAATTCCCTTGTTTTTGTACAATAATTTTTCATGGATAACTTGTCAAATTCTGTTCCTATAGGATACATACCTGATTTTGTAATATAAAAAACAAATATATCTTTTCCTAATATATTAGGTTTTCCTGTAGAATTTGTATCCACATATATTGTCCCACAAACTTCTTTTAGCTGTTTTAAAGAACCATAATGGCTCTTACATTCTCCATTCCAATTTCTGAAAATGAATGTCGTTCCATCTGCTATTTTATAGCTTGAGAATTGAGACGTATTATACATAACTGACGTACAGTTCTTTTTCACTTCTTCATTACTCATTCCTACACAATTCGTCGTTATTTTTATATACGGTGCGAATTTGTTTGCAAGAATAATATGATTGCTCGGTTCATTCTTACCTGTTACTCCCCATTCATCAGGAGTCCCGTCTTTTTGAGATGCCATTAAGTATGCCTGCTGCATGATTGAATAGGCTTTTTTTACTCTTGCTATTATGACTTTTTCATGTTGTTTTTGAACTGTCGCTGGCAGCGTAAGAGCTGCTACTACTCCGATTATCCCTAAGGTTATCAATACTTCTGCTAAAGTAAATGCATTTCTCTTTTTCATAATTCCTCCAAAATTATTACACTTTCTTAAATTTTTTGCATTTAAAAACACCGTTTCAGCTGTAACGGCTTATTTTTTATACTATTTTGGTTTGGAGAAACTAATTCAAAAAGCTCTAATAAGCTAAAATAAGGTTGCCCCCCCCCCCAATAACCAAGTTATAACTACATTTTGCATACATCCTCCTTTATTATTTCTTATTATAAATTATGTTTCAGAATTTTTCAAGTAATCTTCAAAAGTTTTTATATTAACCTTATAACCACAACCATCATGAAGTTTCGCAGGATAAAGAATCCTTTTTGCAGGATATTTTCTGCACATTTGCGGGCGTTTATCATATACAGAACACTTTCCATCAGAAGTGACCAGCTTACATGCAAAAACTAAATTTCCTTCATCATCTTTCCCTTTAATATAAAATCTTCTATAGGTAGGAAATAAAAATTGCATTATTTTAAATTCTTTTTCTGTATAAGTATCAATACTATACATGTAATTGCAGCATTTTCCACACTTTTTACACTCACCTGTAACTTCATAAATTATTTGCTCAGGAACAAAATAAGACCTAATTTCATTTATAATACTACATATAAAATCATACATAATTACATAATATCATAAAAGATTTGCCCATTATCTTATTTTATAATAGAATAATATAGCATAGAAGGGATATTAATATAATGGTAAGAATAAGAAGAACTGATAAAAGAATGTCTGCAAAGAATTTTGCAAAATCTAATATTTCTAGAAGAAACACTGGATTTTGGGCTAATATGAGAAACCTTGCAATTTTTGGAACCGCTTGTGTACTAGCAGCTGGTGTCGCATTTGAACTTTATCTTTCTTCACTTTCTCCAATAAAAAACTTAGAAGAATTTAAACCTAATATCGTCACAAAATTTTATTCTTCTGATGGAGAAATCATAAAAACATTCACCGCTTATACTTTTGAAAAAGTCGACATAGAAAATGTCCCAGAAGAACTTAAAGAAGCATTAATCGCAACAGAAGACAAAAACTTTTACAAACATAAAGGATACGATCTTTCAGGACTAGCACGTTCAACTATCCAAAATATACTTGCAGGTCATGTAGTACAAGGTGCAAGTACTATTACTCAACAGTTATCCAGAATATTATTCCTTTCTAATGAAAGAACTTTTGATAGAAAAATAAAAGAACTTGTTATTGCAGCAAGGATTGAAAAAACAATTTCAAAAGATCAAATTCTTGAAATGTATATGAATAATGTCTATTTAGGTTCTGGTGCCTATGGTTTTGAAGGAGCATCACAAATCTATTTTAATAAACATTTAAAACAATTAACACTGCCAGAATTAGCACTTCTTGCAGGTTTACCTCAAGCACCGTCAGTATATTCACCATTTAACAACATGGATTTAGCAGTTCAAAGACGTAATCAAGTACTTCTTAGAATGTATAAAATGAAATACATAACAAAAGATGAATATGAAAAAGCTAAAGAAGCAAAAGTTAAATTAACATCAATGCCAAAATATTACACTACAAACAAGGCACCATATTTTTGTGATTATGTAATGAAAGAACTCGAAAAATTAGGCTTTGACGAAACTGATATCTCACAAGGCGGATATAAAGTAGTTACAACAATTGATTATAAGACTCAAGAAAAAGTAAATGAAGCAATTCTAAAAAACATGAGAGCATATGGACTCACCAGCAAAAATCAACAAGCAGCAGTCTTTTCATTTTCACCAATTGATGGAAAAATCCTTGCATATGCCGGTGGAAAAGATTATACACAAAGTCAATATGACCGTGTACAAGCGGTAAGGCCATCCGGTTCAGCGTTTAAGCCTTTTGTATATGCCGCTGCTATGGAAAAAGGAATCAGTCCTAATGATTTCATAGAAGATAAACCTATTAAAATTGGGGATTGGGCACCAAAAAATTATGGCTCAAAATATAGAGGAGAAATCCCAGTATATTCAGCTTTAATGGTATCTTCCAACGTATGCGCAGTTAGACTAATCAAAGAAGTAGGCATACGCGCAGTAATTCAAATTGCAAGAGTTTTAGGTATTACAACCCCTCTTGAATACGATTATACAATTGCATTAGGGTCAAATGGTGTAAAATTATTTGAATTAACCAGAGCATATGGAGCTTTTGCAAATGGAGGATATGTTGTCCAGCCTTATGCAATAGAAAGGATTGAAACTTCTAGAGGTAAAGTGGTATATAGAGCTCCAAAAGCGAAAGTATCAAGACAACTAAGCCTTAAAACCGCAGCAGAGATGACTGCTATGTTAAAAACAGTTATCCAAAGAGGAACAGGTGCTGCAGCAAATATAGGAAAACCTGCAGCAGGTAAAACTGGTACTACAGATGATTATAAAGATGCAAGCTTTGTTGGTTATACCCCAAATGTTGTAACTGGTGTATGGGTAGGAAATGATGATAATTCAGATATGAGATCTATTCAAGGCGGCACAGTCCCTGCACTAATCTGGCGTGATGTGATGAAAGTTGCAACTGCACCATATGGGAGTGTTGATTTTAACTATCCAGAAATTGAACTTACCGCATTCCAAGCAAAGCCTGGAAGTATAAAAATTATAAAACAAGAAGAAGAAAAAGAAAAACAAGAAGAACAAAAACAGACTGAAACTCAACAGCCAATACAAGAAGCAACTACTCCTGCGGAAGTTCTGCAAAACTTCAAAAAACAACAGGCCGCCAAGCAGCAAACAGTTCAAGACTCTTTACAAACACAAACTTCTGCACCAATTCCAAAATCTACATCGACAACACCGCCATCACAAGCCCCTATACCTATACCAATGGCAGTCCCGGAGAGTTTACATTAATGGAAAAATTTATACCACACATAGGAGTTGATGAATCTGGAAAAGGGGACTTTTTTGGTCCGCTTGTAATTGCTGGAGTAATGGTTGATGAAAAATCAGCTCAGTTATTTTCTGAACTCGGAATTAAAGACAGTAAAAAAATCACCGATAAAAAAATTCTGACTCTTGAACCTATTATTAAAGAACATGCACCACATTCTGTTATTGCTATTTCAAACGGGAAATACAATGAATTATATGATAATATGAAAAACCTCAATAAACTCCTTGCTTGGGGTCATGCAAGAACTATTGAAAATATCTTAGAAAAAAACGAATGCACATATGCAATTTCTGATAAATTTGGTAATGACCATTTTATTCAAGATGCTTTAATGAAAAGGGGCAGAACAATAAAACTTGATCAAATGATTAGAGGAGAAAGTGATATTGCAGTAGCCGCAGCATCAATACTTGCAAGAGCAGCCTTTGTACATAAAATAAATGAAATGCAAGAAAAATACGGCATTGAATTTCCAAAAGGCTGTGCATCACAAGTAAAAGATTTCGCAAGAGAGTTTATTTCAAAATACAGCAAAGAAAGATTAAAAGAAGTTTGCAAAGCCCATTTTAAAACATACAACGAGGTATAATCAAAATTATTATAGAAATTATTATAGAAAATGCCCCAGCCTACAAAGTGCAAAATTCCATTGATATTATAGGAACAGCTAGTTAGTTAGACTAACTAAAATTAAAATCTCAAAATATCTTCCAAATCAGCATCCAGAAAATTGGCAAGGTTAACAATTTTCTTTAAAGACATATTTGCAAGCCCGCGCTCTATTTTGCTGATATATTCTCTGCCAAGACCTGTTTTCTCTGCAAATTCTTCCTGCGTATAGCCTTTACGTATACGTTCTGCTTTTATATTTCTGCCGAACGGTTTTAATATTTTGGTCGCATCATACATACATATAAGTATACAAATTTGACAAATTTTTACCTGAGCCATATAATTACTCATATAGGACACTTATAAGGTCGCAATAATAAAATCAATACAGGACTTAACGGACTTAGAGTTAAGATTAGCGGTTATGGGCATGAACAGCTATTCTACAAAAGAAATAGCCGAATGCCTCCAATTTTCAACATATAAAGTTAAAAAAGTTAAATCATTTATCAATAAAAAATGTGAACAGTCAGAGTTTTACAAATCTTTAGCAGAATTAATCAGTCATAATATTATTTAAACAGCACTATATTCATTTGCTTTGCCATTTTACACAGAATAAATAATTATTACTTTATGATAATGCAGCCTAAATAAAACAGCGTTTAAAGCTTCATCATCCCTATTTTATACTTTTAAAATAATTTTCGTCTACACTTGCAAAATAACCGCAAGTTATGCCATTTTGACTGTTATCGGATGAAGGATTGCAGAACTTGCTTTGTGTAAAATCTTCAGTATCTTCAATATAATTACTTCGGGTTTTGCAGGAAGGCGACCCAAGCGGACAGATCCTGTCATTTTTATCTATTACAAAAGCAAAAGTATCATGTCCCATACGATTTGGTTTGTTAGCTGTCCCGTTGATGTCAAACCAAACAATCGGATAAGAGTTATAACCTCCGGTTTCAACAATTACACTCATTCCGTTAGTTAATTCCATATACCCGTCATCTAGAAGACCTTTGTCAAATTTTTGTTTTCCAGTAAAATTCTTATATTTACTAGCAGTGTATGCACCAGTTCCATTTTTATTTAAAGCATGGATGCCGGTAAAAGCTTCAGCAAGGACTTCTGAAAACACTCTATAAGTTCCGTCTTTGCAGTAATTTGATGATTCCGTATCAGGATTGGCAGTACAATATGTACTGTCAGTCATCATTAATTCCTGAGAATGAAAATAGTTAACAGCATTATGCAAAAGATTTGCGGCAACTTTGTATCTTGTTTCAAACTCTTTATATTGTGTTTTTTCTGTTAAAACGGGCATTGTCATTGCTGATACAACACCTATTATTCCTAAAGTGATTAAAACTTCTGCCAGAGTAAATCCTTTTTTAAAAATTAACATCGTATTCATTCCTCCATTTAGTTTCCAGCTAAAAAACTTATGATTTATTAGTTAATATAATAATATTATATATTATACTTAATAAAAAATCAATATAAATTTAGCTAACAGGTTATTATATTTAAAAAAACTTTCGCTAACATTAATTTAGAGGGAAAAGTTTATGGGAAATATAAAAAGTCTGTTAGGAAAAAGGATAAAGGAGATAAGAAAAAAACGCGGCTTAACCCAGGAAAAACTAGCAGAATTGGCAGGAATAGAAATACCGAGCCTAAGCAATATTGAGAACGGCAAAAATTATCCGAATAATGAAACCCTCGAAAAATTATCAGACGCCCTAAATATAAGACCATACGAGTTATATATGTTTGACTATTACCAGCCTCCTGAAAAATTGATAAAAGAAATGCTGGATTATATGCAAAATGACGAGAATTTGACTCAGAAAATGTACCGCTATTTTATATGTATAAAATAATTAGAAAAGGCGGGGTAAATCCCCGCCTCTACTGACTGATGCAACTATTTAAGTAATCAATCGTACTAACTTTTTCATCATATAAATATTTAATAAAATTCAAATATGCTTCATCATAAGAGGTCACTACAAGGTTTATTTCAAACCCGTCAGTGCAAAATGGTTCGTAATCATATACAACATAACTGTTATATTTACTTTTCCATTCTTTTCTTTCAATTCTGCAATTATTCTCTTCGATAATATCTTCTAACCAAGATATTATATCTTTATTCACGTTTTTCATTTCCAAGCGATTGTATCTGTTGCAATCGTGATAATTATTTCCGGTTAACATACCAAATACTCCAATCAATTATACAAAAATTGTAATTGTTTTTTTTAGCTAAATAATCCCCTTTAGGTCTAAGATAAAATAGTAGTATTTGCTAATCTTTTTTGTAATCCGTAAATATTGCATTTTTATTTTCCCTGTTATAAAATTGCATATCAGAGAATTAGTGAGGTATGTTATGGATGAAAATTGCATTTTTTGTAAAATTATAAACGGAGATTTCGGTACAGAATTTATTTATGAGAATGAACACCTTGTAGTTTTTAAAGATATTAACCCGAAAGCACCAGTACATTTACTTGTAGTTCCAAGAATCCATGTAGCTTCATTGAATGAACTTGAAGATAAAAACCTTATGGGTGAACTTATTATGGGCGTAAAAGAAGCAGCAAAAAAAGTAGGATTAAAATCATATAGAACTCAAATTAATACAGGTAAAGAAGCAGGACAAGAAGTTTTCCATCTGCATATTCATGTCTTAGGAAAATAGAAAATAATAATTATAAGGAGAATTTAATAAATGAAAAATGGAATAGAAAATGGATATTATCATGAAATTACACCTGGCGGGTTTGGTATTGCAATAAAAGCAGGAAAAGTTTTATTTTCAGAACAGTCAGAATTTCAAAAAGTAGAAGTTTTTGAAACTGAAAGTCAATTAGGTAGAGTACTTACTCTTGATGATTTGATGATGACAACTGAGGGTGATGAATTCCATTATCATGAAATGATTGCTCATATTCCAATGATGCATCATAAATGTCCGCAGTCTGTTCTTGTAATTGGCGGAGGCGATGGGGGTACTGTCAGAGAAGTACTTAAACATAAAACTGTTGAAAAAGTTGTTTTATGTGAAATTGACGGTATGGTAATTGATGCTTGCAAAAAATACCTGCCGACAATATCTTGCGGACTTGATGATAAGAGAGTTGAAATTTTGGTACAGGACGCAATTGAATATATTAAAAATAAAAAAAATGAATTTGATATTGTATTAATAGACAGCACAGATCCTATGGGGCCTGGAGAAGGTTTATTTACAGAAGAGTTCTATACAAATGTTAAAAACTCTCTAAAAGAAGGCGGTATTATAGCAGCACAATCAGAAAGCCCTTTTGTTAATAAAGAAGAAATTAAAAAAATGTATAATTTATTAAAAAAAGTATTTCCAATTTGTTCAACTTACACATCAAATATTCCAACATACCCTGGAGGATATTGGGCTTGGGCTTTTTGTTCAGAAACTGTTAAACCTTTGTCATATTTTGATGATGAACGCTGTAATGAGATTACAAAAACTTGCAAAATTTATAATAAAGATTACCATATGGCAAGATTTGCACTTCCAAATTACTTAAAAGAACTTCTATAGAGAATAAAATTATGACAGAAGGTAAAATAAAAATTTTATATGACGCAACTTTGCTATCATATTTTTCTGAAAAAAATGAAAAAAGGAGCGGAGTATATTTTGTTACCTATAATATTTTAAAAGAACTTCTTAATTATCCGAATTTTGAGATTACATTATATTGTGACTATAAAAGAATACAATATATGAAACAACTTATGCTTGAAGATAATATACTCAAAAATTTTAAGTTGATGGAAGTAAAAGATATTACAAACCCTATAATAGGTATTATAGCTAATTTAGGGTTTAAATTTCGAAAATCACCCGAAATACAGGATAATTTTTTAAGGAAAATTGTAAGATTTATTGCATTTAGAAGTTTTCATTTATATGACAAATTAAGAAGTGAAAGTCCTGCATTTATTAAAAAACTTCAAGAATTTAATGTGTATTTTTCACCTTATGAAATTATCCCTAAAGAAATTACAAAAGATAAAAAAATTAAAAGATTTTTATTCTTACATGATGTAATTCCTTTAATTTTGGAAGATTTGTATAACGAGATAAATTTATCGAGTGAATGGTTTAAAAGACTCTTAAATTCACTTAATAATAATGATTATTATTTTGCTAACTCCCAATCAACAAAAGATGATTTTATAAAATATGCGAAAGATTTAAAACCTGAAAATATAATTGTCACTTATTTAGGAGCAAACGAAAATTTCAAAAAAATAACCGACGCTGAAAAAATTAAAACTATTAAAGCAAAATACAATATACCTAAAGATAAAAAATACATATTCAGTTTATGCTCACTTGAGCCTAGAAAAAATCTTATTTTTGCTGTAAAGAATTTCATTGAATTTATAAAGAAAAACAATATAGAAGATTTTATATTTGTACTAGGCGGAGGACAAGTAAAACAATTCCAGCCAAAGTTGGAAAAAGAAATTTCAGAGTTAAAAGAATTTAAAAATAAAATTTTAAAAATTGGATATGTAGCAGATGAAGACTTACCAACATTATACAGCGGAGCTGAAATGTTTGTATATCCGTCAATTTATGAAGGTTTTGGGATGCCTGTATTAGAAGCAATGCAATGCGGTTGTCCGGTTATAACATCAAATATCTCTTCACTGCCTGAAGTTATAGGGGATGCTGGAATTAAAATAAATCCTTATAATAATGAAGAACTTATTAACGCTTATGAAAAAATGTATTTTGATACAAGTTTCAAACAAGAATGCGAGAAAAAAAGTCTAGAACAGGCATCAAAATTTTCTTGGAATAAATGCGTAAATATCATAACATCTGAAATTGAAAAAAGTATGTCGTAAAGATATTTATGTTATAATGTATTTCAGAAAAGAAGTTAATTTAAGGGGAGAATAATGTCAATAATCATAATGCTTTTACTTTTAAGTGTATTAATCCTTGTGCATGAAGCCGGTCATTTTTTAGCGGCAAAAATGTTTAAAATGCGTGTAGCAAGGTTTGGATTTGGACTTCCAATAGGGCCAACTTTATGGGAAAAGCAGATTGGTGATTTAAAAATTCTTATCCATGCATTTTTGCTAGGCGGCTATGTAGCATTTCCTGATGATGACAAGGAACTTGATTTACCCAAAGATTCCCCTGACAGGTTTATGAATCGTCCTATATACCAAAGATTTATTGTTGTGTCAGCCGGAGTATTTGCAAATGTTGTGTGTGCGTTTGTAATTGTAATTCTTGCAGCTTCACTATGGGGACATATGCCATCTGGTAAATATGATGTCTTTGTCAAAGATATAGTTGCTTCAAAATCAGAATCTATATGGCAATCAGGCATACAAAAGGGCGATAAAATTATTTCGATAAATGGTATCCCAGTCACAACTAGCACAGCATTAATAACAATTTCTCAACTTAGTAAAGAAAAAGATAATAAAGCTGATGAAATTTTTATTAATGAAAATTATAATAAATTAAAAGCACTTAATCCTGCATTTACAAAAGAGGAAATTATTCCAAAAGATATTTTAGTAAAACTCCCTGATAGAACAACAGAATCTCCTGTTGTATTAAGTGAAAATGTATTAAAAGGATTAGAAAAATATCAAGATACTCAAATTCAGCTTTCGGATTCTCAAAAGACTTTGAGAGATAAACTTACTGATAAAAAATATATAATTTCCGATGGAACATTTTCTTTAAATGATTTAGCTTATGCTCTTTCTGATAATAAACATCCGATATATTTAACTGTTATCAGAAATGGAAATAAAGTTGAATTATCCCCAATATATCCAAATTCAGAAGGGATCATGGGCTTGCAAATGGAAATCAAAGAAATTCTAATCCCTACAAAAAATCCTAAATCAATAATTGTTACAAGCACAAAATATCTATGGGAACAGACTTCTATGCTTTTATATGGACTTTACCAGATATTTACAGGTAAAATTCCATTAAAAGACCTTCATGGAATAGTCGCAATAACTAAAGTTGGAGGAGATATTATAGAGACCAGTGGAATGTTCTCAGGATTACTTTTAACAGCTTTGATATCCCTTGATTTAGCAATTGTAAACTTCCTTCCAATACCAGCTTTAGATGGCGGCCATGTTTTATTCCTTTTAATAGAAAAATTAAGAGGAAGACCCCTAAATGAAGAAACTGTTGATAAAATTGGCACAGCAGGGTTTATGATATTAATACTGCTTATGATACTTGTAGTATTTAATGATATTTATGCCTTGATCACCCAAAAATTATAAGTATTGCCGAATTTAAATAGATATGTTAAAATAAAAGCCAAGTTGTGGGGTGAAAATGAATAAAAATAAAAAAGCTTTTACTCTTGCAGAAGTATTGATTACAATAGGTATAATTGGTATTGTTGCAGCAATGACTATACCTGTAATTTTAGTTCAAAATAGAGAACGGGAAAATACTGCAAAATTGAAAAAAGCATACAGCTCTATGACACAAGCAATCATTAGAGCCACAATAGATTACGGAACACCCAATTTTTGGGTATTAACAGCAAAAGATAGCGAAGTGGGCGCAAATAATATTGTTAAGATATTATCTCCGTATTTTAATATTAATAAAATATGTTCTGAAGATTTAAATTGTTGGCCTGATGTAACAACGAAAAAACTAAATCTTTCTTCAGATGATAATTTTAAAACAAATTCAAAATATGCAGGATTTACAACAAATGAGGGAACCCATTACGCTTTTAATATTGAAAGTCCTGATTGTTCAGCAGTATATGGAACAACAAAAGCATTAAAAAATGTTTGTGCGACATTAACAGTTGATGTAAATGGCAGTAAAAACCCTAATCAATTTGGATATGATATTTTTAAATTTTATCTTACAAAATATGGACTACAGCCATATGGACTGGAACCTGATACACAATATACATTTAAAGATAGTTGTAATATAAATAGTAATGGTTATGGATGTACTGCATGGGTTATATTAAAATCAAACATGGATTATTTACATTGCAGTGATTTAGAATGGGATGGAAAAAACCGGTGTACCGGCTTTAAAAATTCTAAATATGACAATGATCTGTAATAAATTACCAAAAATTTTATAACTGTGTTATTATATTACCAGATATTCCTACTTTAATAATAATTTCAAGAAATATGGAACTTTTTTTACTAAAAGACATCTATGAAAATAGGCTTGAGCTTTATATGAGTTAGGGATAATTGGAGGAAAAACTAAAGAATGAGAAATTTTATGAGAAGAAGCGTTATATTTTTAGGCGTATTTATATTTCTATTCGGCTGTGTAATTCGTAATAATGTAATGGCATACACACCTATAGATTTGTATGATCAAGTCTGGCGTTTAATTAATACAAAATTTGTAGATCAAACAAATAACTCTCAAGATTGGAGTAAATGGCGTCATAAGTATGATAATAAAATTGTAACTAATGAAGATGCCTATGTTGCAATAAATACAATGATTGCAAGTCTAAATGACCCATATACAAAATTTCTAGATCCAAAAGAATTTGCAGAAGAAACAAGCTCAATTAAAGGGTCATTAAAGGGAATAGGTATCCAAATTGCAGTTAAAGATGGTAAACTAACAGTAATTGCCCCCATTGAAGATACTCCAGCTGAAAAAGCCGGATTAAAAGCTGATGATGAAATTCTTGAAATTGATGGCAAAAGTACAAAAGGAATTACTGTAGATAAAGCTGCCGACCAAATTAGAGGGAAAGAAGGTACTCAGGTTACTTTACTTATTAAACGTAAAGATAATGAACCTAAATTATATACAATTACTCGAGCAGAAATTGAAATAAAATCTATTTCTCAAAAAATTCCTGAAAATATAAAAATGCCTGACGATATCTCATATATCAGGTTAAGTTCATTTATAAGTAGAAATGCAGCAGGCGAATTCAGGAGCATACTTGAAAATAGCGTAGGGAAAAAAGGGTTTATTATTGACCTTCGGTCAAATCCAGGAGGTTTATTGAGTAACGCAATTTATATATCAGATATGTTTCTCGATGGCGGAATTATTGTAAGTACAGTTGACCGTGATGGATACAAAGAAACTCAAAGAGCTACAAAAGGATATGTAACTAATAAACCTGTTGTAGTATTGATAAATAAAGGTTCTGCATCTGCAAGTGAGATATTTTCAGGTGCAATGAAAGATAACAGAAGAGCTGTAATTATAGGAGAACAATCATTTGGAAAAGGACTTGTTCAGGAAATCAATAAACTTCCATATGAAGCAGGTATAAATATTACAATACAAAAATATCTCACACCAAATGGAACAGATATTAATAAAAAAGGAATTACACCCGATATTGTAGTAAAATTAACAGAAGAAAACGTTAAAAATAAAGATGATGTTCAATTGAAAAAAGCAATTGAAATTCTTCAAAAAATGACAAGCGGGCAGGAAATTGCAAATTATTAAAAAAAAATCAAAAGGCTTCTGATACTAGAAGCCTTTTTTATATGCTATAATAAAAAAAAATGAATGATAATTTAAAACAGACATTAAAACTTCTACCATCATTACCAGGTTGTTATATTTATTACAACAATGATAATGAAATAATTTATGTTGGAAAAGCAAAAATTCTGAAACGCCGAGTAATGAGTTATTTTAACAAAAAACACTACGATAGTGTGAAAGTTCAAGTACTTGTTTCTCAAATTGAGCGTATGGAATATATTATTACAAACACTGAAGTAGAAGCACTTATTTTAGAAAGCCATTTGATAAAAAAACATAAACCGAAATATAATATTCTTTTAAAAGATGATAAAAAATACCCATATTTTCTAATTACCGACGAGGATTTTCCACGAATAACTGTTGTAAGAAAGAAAAATATGAATCCTGAAAAAGGACGATATTATGGTCCTTATACTGATGTAAGGGCAATGTATTCAACTTTAGATTTTTTAAAGAAGATTTTCCCTCTAAAACAGTGTAAGACTCCAAAATTTAAAGATAGGCCGTGTCTATACTACCAAATAGGCAGATGTATGGCACCTTGTCAGAATAAGGTAACAAGCGAAGAATACAAACAACTAGTTCAGCAAGCAGAGCTTTTCCTTGCAGGTAAACAGTCAGAATTAATGAGTCAGCTAAAAACCCAAATGGAAAAATATGCTGAATCTGAACAATTTGAAAAAGCCGCAAGATTACGTGACAGTTATATAGATTTAAAAAAGACACTCGAAAAACAAAAAGTCGTTTATGAAAATACAAAATTAAATGAAGATATCATATCATTACTTTCTGAAGATGGAATATTTGCTATTGTAATTCTTATGATAAGAGAAGGAAGACTTATTGACAAAAAAGACTTCATCTATGAAGTTGAAGAAGAAGACAAAACAGAATTTTTTGCAACATTCTTTAAAGAATACTATAATACACTAGCCCTTGAATTTCCTGATAGAATTGTCTCAAATGAACTTGAAAATATAGGAGAAAAATCACTCTATGAAGAATGGTTAAACATAATTTCTGGTAAAAAAGTTAAAATAAGTTATGGTAAATCTGCTCAAGGTAAAGAATTACAAATGCTTGCAGACAAAAATGCTCGTGTATTATTAGATAATGCTAAAATCAAAAAAATGGTCAAAATAAATGAAGACTTCAATGAAATAGGAGCATACCTCGCTGAAAAACTTAATTTAAAAAACTTTCCGCATCGTATGGAATGCTATGATATTTCGCATATACAAGGAACAAATACCGTAGCATCAATGGTAGTATTTATAAACGGTCTTCCAAAAAAGACAGAATATAGAAAATTTAAAGTTAAGACAACTGAAGGAAAACCTGATGACTTTCAATCAATGAAAGAAGTCCTTACTCGAAGAATATCCCATCTTGGTGAAAAAAAATGGGAAAAACCAGACTTAATTATAATAGATGGTGGTAAAGGCCAATTATCAAGTGTTATGGAAATTATTGAGGGGTTAGGCATTAAAAATATAGATGTTGTAAGCTTAGCAAAACGTAATGAGGAAGTATTTTTACCAAATAAATCAGAACCGATTATTCTGCCAAGAGATTCTGGCGCATTATTTTTATTTCAAAGGATTAGAGATGAAGCTCATAGATTTGCAATAACATATCATAGAGATTTACGTTCTAAAACAATAAAAAAATAATAAATAGAAATTTTATTCTTTTACATCCGTAATTTTACCCCTGTTATCAATTCTTCTTTTCCAGCATTCTTTAAAATGAGCAGATGTATTCGGCTTATTAAGCCATCTTTGAATATATCTCTCATACAAACCAAGAGAACCCTCCATTTTTTCAAGTGTATTAATATTATATATAGCTTCTGACATTCCTATAGTAATCTTTACATGGGGGGTAGGCTCTTCAACTACATCCATAGAAAGCTTTAAATTATTAACTTTTTCCGGCTTAAAATCTCTATCGCCAGAATTTGCCATAATAATTAATTTTTTTAAATCTTCTCCTAACTGGTTTAATGACTTCCCCATACAAAACTCCATTATTAACTTAATTATTTAAACTATGAATTGGTGCAGGAATCCTTCCTCCACGACATACAAATCCACTTGAAGAAAGTTTATTGACAGACATAATAGGAGCTTCTCCTAGTAGACCTCCAAATATAACTTTATCACCCACACCTTTACCTATAGCAGGAATTATTCTTACAGCAGTCGTTTTTTTATTTATCATTCCTATTGCCATTTCATCAGCAATTATCCCAGCTATAGTAGTATTAGGAGTATCTCCCGGTATTGCAACCATATCAAGTCCAACAGAGCACACACAGGTCATTGCTTCTAACTTATCAAAAGTTAAATAGCCACTTGCTGCAGCCTCAATCATTCCAGCATCTTCAGAGACAGGAATAAATGCTCCAGAAAGCCCTCCTACATGAGAACTTGCCATAATTCCACCTTTTTTTACAGCATCATTAAGCATAGCAAGTGCAGCAGTAGTACCATGTGCCCCAGCATGTTCTAGTCCCATTGCCTGAAATATTCCAGCTACACTATCTCCTTCAGCTGGAGTAGGAGCAAGGGATAAATCAATTATTCCAAACGGAATTTCTAATCTTTTTGCTAACTTTCTTCCTACTAATTCTCCTGTAGAAGTAATCTTATAAGCAATTTGTTTAATTTTATTAGCTAGCTGACTTAAATCAGCATCTTTTGGCAGGGCTTCAATTGCTGCTCTTACTACTCCTGGACCTGAAACTCCAACATTTAAAGCACATTCTGGTTCTCCAATCCCGCAAAATGCACCTGCCATAAAAGGATTATCACTTGCTGAATTACAGAAACAAACAAGTTTTGCTGCGCCAAGTCCATCTTTATCTTTTGTAAGCTCTGCTGCTTTTTTAATTATATCAGCCATTTTTAAAACAGCATCCATATTTATACCTGCTTTTGAAGAAGCCAAATTTATCGAAGAACAAAGTCTTTCTGTTTGAGCTAATGCTTCTGGAATACTATCAATCAAAAGATTATCACCTTTTGTACAACCTTTTTCTACCAGAGCTGAAAAACCTCCAATAAAATTTACTCCTACGTCTTTTGCAGCTTTATCTAAGGTTTTCGCTATTTTTACATAATCCGGATTTTTACAAGATTCTCCAACCAAAGAAATCGGAGTCACAGAAATTCTTTTATTAATTATAGGTATTGAATATTCGTTTTCTAAATCATTTGCATATTCAACAAGATTTTTTGCATAATGTTTAATTTTATTATAAATATTTTCACATACAATATCAACATCACTATCCATACAATCTCGAAGACTAATTGCCATAGTTACAGTCCTGATGTCAAGATTGTATAATTTAATCATATTAATAGTTTCTAAAATAAGATTTTCGTTAATCACCGCCAAAATTTAACCCAAACATTCTTGAAATGCTCTTTGCCTTTACTCTTAATTTTAATTCTACACGACGGCTTTTTGCATAATCTTCCTTCCCGTCAGCCGTTAAAACAGGTTCAGAAAAACTTCTACCCTCTACAACTATCATTTTTCTAAACTTTTCGCTGTATATAGGGTTATATTTCGTCTTTAGCATATAATTCTCAACAGCATTAGCCCTCAATAAGCTTAATTCCATATTTTTACTAAACTGTTCATCAATTGTTTTTAAACCCTTAAACATTTGAGAATCCGTATGTCCTTGAACAACAATATTAACAACATTTTCATATAATGCAGGGTTAGAATAAATTGTATCAATATAAATAGGAACAAATTTGTCCAAATATTTTTTTCCTTTATCAGAAAGTGTATAACTTCCAACATCAAAAAGTTCAAGTTCTGAAATTTTTACATTACCCGTCAATTTATCAACTTCTGCATCAATATTTGCTTCTTGTAACCTATCTGCTAATTGTTCTGAGGCTTTCATTTGATTTTGCTGTAATTCAACAGTTTCTTGAGTAAATCCGGTCATCGCGAGAACAAATAGTGTCATGAAGATAATCGCCAAACCCAAAAGCAAGTCTGACATTGTTGTCCAGAATATATTATCATTACCTTCTTCTATAGCTGATTTCTTACCGTAAATACCCACCTTTTAAGCTCTCCGTTAAAATAATTCATCTACTGCATCAGATTTACTAGCTTTTGCAACCTCTTTCATCTGTTTATTCATTAGATTCATACCAAAAATAAGATTTTCCAAATATGGAACAAGATTTCCTGCAATACCTGAATTAAGCGCTATTTTAAAATCATTAGGCAATGCTGCTATAATATGCTGCATTGCATTATTTTGAATTTTAGTTTCTCTTAAAAGCTCAAATAAGAATTTTTCAGAAGAAATATTATCAAATAATTTTGCAATAACATCCTGTACTTTAGCAAGAGGCTTTTTACATAAAAGACTATACGCTATTTTTTCATAAATAATGAATATCAAAGAAGAACCTACCGCAAATACTGATACTAGTGCTGCAATTTGCATGGAACTCATCAATTGAGCAACAGATGCAATCGTTCTTTCTTGTGATGAAAAATCTATTTTACCAAATGCAATTGCAATGTTTAAAAATGTAAATAATGGTCCGAAACCTGTCAAAATTGTTGATACAGATTGCATAAATTTATAATTAAACTTAGAAGTTACCAGCGATTCCTCATTAAAAAAGTATAATGGATCTACTGTTGTTTGAATATTTTGAACAGTTGTAGATACTTCCTTATATGTAAGATTATTATTTTGACCTTTTAAAGCAACTGATTCAGAAAATACAAGGGTATTTTTGAATTCCATCCATGTATTAGCTACATATGGATTCATCATCATCCATTCATCGATTTCTTTAAAACGATAATTTAAATCATTTTTCTTAAAATTTTTAAAAAATGCAAGAAGAATATTTAGATTTTTATTTACAAACTTATACTTAACTACGCAAAAAACAAGTGAAGATACAAATGTAAATAATACGATCAGAATCGGAATATCCGTAAATATATGTATTAACATTCTCATAAAGCAAAAATCTCCATTCTAAGTAAAATTGTACCATAGATTGACTTAATAGGCAAATATTAAGCATAATTCAATAATTTCTCATCTATTTGATGTATATTTAAACAATTTAAATAAAGGTAATATTTTCTTTTCCGATATATCAAATATAGATATGAAAAACGAAAGTTTTTCATACCTCCTCCCCAAGTCTGGTAGCCGTTCTTATTCTAAGACGGCTTTTTTTTTGCTAAAAATCTGCTATAATAGATATATGAATAATATTGAAAAAAATTATGAAGATTTTATATCAACAGTAAGTCATGAATTAAGAACACCTTTAACTTCTATTAGAGGCTTTTCTCAGACTATGCTGACTTCATGGGATAAACTCGACGATGAAAGCAAAAAAAAGTTCTTAAAAATAATTGAAGAACAATCCAATAGACTTATTAAACTTGTAGAAAATATGCTTTCAGTAACTAAACTAAACTGCACTGAAAAAGGTTTAATTTATAAAGAAACTGATATTGCTCCGTTAATAAATACAGTTGTATCCATCTTAAAAAATCAATATAAAAACCATAAATTTGAAATTGACATAAATGCAAAAACTCCTACAATATTAGTTGACAGAGATAAATTTCAGCAAATAATGACAAATTTAATAGAAAACGCAGCAAAATATTCAGATGAAAATTCAACAATAAAAATCACATCAGGATATTGTGATAATTGTGAATTTGTATCAATAAAGGTTAGTGACAGAGGAATAGGAATAAAAGAAGAAGATTACGAAAAAATATTCACAAAATTTTCGAGGATAGACAACCCACTTACAAGAAAAGTACAAGGAAGCGGATTAGGACTTTATATTACCAAAAATTTAATAGAAAAAATGGGAGGAACTATCTCAGTAAATTCTCACAACAAAGAAACAACATTCGAAGTAAAACTTCCTGCATATAATCCAGAAAATCAAGCGAGGGTAAAATGCAGACAGTAACACTTATTATTGATAAAAGGAGAGAATTACCTGCAAAATATAAAAAGCTTTTGGAAAATAAATTTTCACAGGTTATAATATCTAAAAATTTGATTTCTGCTTTAAAGATTATTCAGGATAAAGAGCCTGATATGATAATAATTTCAGATAGCATAGACAGCGACCTCTCTGATTATTGTAAAAAAATTCGGGCTCTTACATATAACATGCGTCCAATTATAATTGCACTTTCAAAATCTGCAGAATTAGAAGACAAATTAAAAGTCCTGGAAGGCGGAGCTGATGATTTCATATCAGAACCAGTAAATTCAGAAGAATTTGTCATGCGAATAAAAGCTCATATGCGTAGAGAGTTTGAATCTAATCTTGATATAAAAAAAAGACTTCCTAATAAAAATTACTCTACTCGCGCAATAAAAAGAATTTTATCTGACAATTCAGATTGGGCATGCCTGTATATCACGATCGAAAATTTCAAAAACTATAGAGAAGCATACACAAAACTTGCTTCAGATAAACTTTTACAGACATATTCTGCAATAATCACCTCCTCATTATCAGAAGATGACTTTTTGGGAAGTCTTTCTGAAAATGAATTTCTTGTAATCACAAATTCATATAAAGCAGAAAAAATTGCCAACTTTTTAACCTTTGCCTTTGATACAGTAGCACCGAAATTCTACTCTAAATCAGATACAGTAAGAGGATATATGATTACTCAGGGTAACGATTTAGCAGGAAGACGTTCTAATTTTATGCATACCACTATTGGAATAGTAACTAATGAATATAAAAAATACACAGACCCGCAAGAACTTATCACATCTTTAATAAATATTCATAACATTGCAAATCTTCCTTCAGGTTCAAATTACCTCATTGAAAGAGCTAAACTTTCTGCAAACGATTCTATATCAATAAAAAATTATAATAAAAAAATATTTATTATTGAACCTGACGAAGCTATGACATTACTTTTAACAACTATTTTAACTATGCAAGGGTATAATATAGAGACTTTAAAAGAATTCAAAGAACAAGAAAATGAAGAGGATATTCCAGCAGTAATAATTCTAGATGCAGGAAATTTAGAAACAAAATCAGGACTTGAAACGGCAAAGAATATACGAAAAAACAAAAAATACCGAAATACAAAATTAATAATAACTTCTATATTTCATGATAAAGAATTAATCCTTAATACAGGCGCAGACCTATACTTACCAAAACCATATGAACTTTCAACACTTGTAAAATGGATCGAAATATTTATAAATGAAGTAAACAATTGAACTTTTATATAAAATGCATTATAATAAAGAAGTAAACTTAAAATTTGAAGGAGATTAGACATGAAAAACACAGTAATAGCTTTAAAACCGAGAAGGGGGGGGGGGATTAGATAGTGCCGGCGGGCTTTTTTACGCTTTGGGATTATCCCGTTATGCCTTTACTTTAGCTGAAGTTCTTATAACTCTTGGTATTATAGGTGTGGTCGCAGCTATGACATTGCCGACTCTGGTTAATAATACCCAAAATAAAGAGCTGGAGGCAAAATTGCAAAAATCATATTCCATTTTACAACAAGCAAAACAGAATATGGATTTGGATTACGGTATGACAGTTACACCTAAAACCCATAATACAAGATCTAAATTTCTCCCAGAATTCGTTAAATATTTCAAAAAATACGTTAACTGTGGCTCTAATAAATGTAATATAATTGATAGAGATACCTCTGGAGATATAAATTACGTACATTCAAATATATATAAGGCTTATAATAAAAAAATAACACCCTACGCTGACTTTTTTGACAATGCTTTATATACAATGGCTGACGAAATACTTCTAATATCTAATGATAATTTCACTGCTCATGGTATCGTATTAACAGTAGATGTGAATGGAGTCAATAAAAAGCCAAATGCTTGGGGACATGATGTATTTTGTTTCAATATACTAGATAATGGGAAAATAATGCCTATGGGGGCTGAAGGAACCAAATATCCCCTAAGCTTATACCCTAAATACTGTGATCCAACATCTACAAGCAATATGAACGGTATGTCCTGCACTTATAAGGCTTTGACTGATCCTGATTATTTCAAAAACCTGCCGAAATAAGATTATTTTTGATTGACTCCGTAACCGAACATTGCAAAATCATATTTTACCGGATCTGCGGGGTCAAACTTTTTCAAATTTTCGGTTAGCTCAAGGACAGCCTTAAAATCATTGGCGTTTCTTGTCAAAAGCCCCATTTCTCGTGAAATTCTTGCAACGTGAATATCAAGAGGAATAAGAAGCTCTGATGCCGGCATAAAATCCCATATTCCAAAATCAACAGGCCCTTTTCTGACCATCCACCTTAAAAACATACACATGCGCTTCATTGCACCACCTTTTTTAGGATCTGGTATCATAAAATAAAAGCCCTGACCAGCATTTTCTTTTACTCTAGAATAAAAATAATCAGTTACAGGTATAAACATATTTCCCTTTGGTTTTGTTTCATAACCGTATTTAAATAACTCTTCCAGACCTCCGTCATTTTCATATAAATTTTTCATTATTGAAAAAATTTGCGCAAAGTCATCAGGCTTTCCAAAACGGTAATTAAAATCCCCTAAAATTTTCGGTTCAAAATTCAATATAAAATTTAATGGTTCATTTTGAGCAATTTCAAAAAGTGTATTAAGTTTTTTGATAAAAACATCTCTTCTGCCATATGCGACAAGAGATGCAATAAACCCTGCAATCTCTATATCTTCTTTTAAAGTAAATCTATTTGGAAATCTAACGGGATCATCTTTTATAAAATCTTTGGTTTCATATTCTTTTACTAATTTATCCAATTCAATTTTAGTAATCATCGAAGCTCCTTGAAACACTCTTCCAACAATTTATCACATTCTTCTTCCATAATCCCACCATATACTTTTAACTTCGAATTTGCAAGCTTGCGTAAATCAATAGCCGACCCCAGCGCACCATAATTTTTATCATAAGAACCAAAATATACACTTTTAATACGTGATTGAATTATTGCCCAAGCGCACATAGGACAAGGCTCAAGTGTTACATACATCTCACAATCATCTAGACGCCATCCGCCTAATTTTTGTTCAGCTTCTCTTATCGCAAGAATTTCAGCATGTGCTGTAACATCTTTTAAATTTTCTTTTTTATTACATGCAGAAGCAATAACAAAACCATCTTTTATAATAACTGCTCCTACAGCAATTTCCCCGATAGCTTTTCTTGCAGCTGATATTGCTCTATGCATCAATTCCAGCCTCTTCTTCTTTTGCTAACTTCAAAATAACTTCTACACAAAAACCATAATTCTCATCAGAATGTAGTTTTATCTGTCCCTGCATAGCTTCCACTAACCCTTTTACAATAAAAAGCCCTAATCCAGTTCCTCTTGTAGTTCTAGTTGTATTATCATCTAGTCTTATAAATTTTTCGAATAATTTATCTAACTTATCAGAAGGAATTATATCACACTCATTTTTGACAAAAATCCTAGCACAATCCTCTTCTATAAATCCATCTACCACAATTTTAGTATCGGGGTAAGCATACTTTACAGCATTTTCTATTAAATTTACAAACACTTGCTCTAAACGGTTTTTATCCCCAAGCACATTTGAAAAATCTTCATTGATATTTATCTCAATTTCCTTATTATCTTTATTTTTAACGAGCATTCTTGCTGTCTCCATAACTTCTGGGAGCCATACCGATTCTACGTTTGTCATTAAGCGCATACCTTCTATATCTGGAATAGTAAGCAGATCTTCAATTAATCTTTTTAATCTTTCAGACTGTTCCTTAATTATCCTTAATGATTTAAGCCTTGTTTCCTCATCAATTTTTATATCCTGACGCAAAAGTCTTGAAGTATATCCTTGAATACTTGTCAAAGGAGTCCTAAGTTCATGGCTTACTGTATCAATAAGATTTGATCTAAATTCATTAAGCTTTTCTAACTCAATATTATTTTCTTTCAACTGCAAATATGATTTATGAATTTCTCCTGCCATACGATTAAATTCAAAAGCAAGAAAAACAATTTCATGAGGCGTAAATGCTGTCGTTAAAAGTCTTATTTGACGTTCATAATTCCCTTTAGAAATAGCTATTATTCCTTTGAAAAGCTGTCTGATATTAATATACAAATAATAAATGTAAAGTGCTGTAATAAAAATAATTACAAAAATCGCAAATAAAATTGATAGGATAATTTTTGCTCTATTTTCATTAATAGCTTTTTGCGTAACTTTTTCTGTTGTGTTTACTATTATAGTTATGGCAGGATCTTTTTTATGAACATAGACAATAGGCTGATTTTTTACATCCCCAAATATCACAGGAGTATCAATCCGCATCTTTGAAGGCAAAAGTGCAAGTGTATCTTTAAATACTGCATCTGTATAATTATGTGACGCAACAAGTTTTCCATCATTTGTCATTACATAAATTTGTCTGCGATCGTCCTTTAAAGACTGGAATAGCTCGTCTTGTAAGGTTTCTAATGTATATGTTGCTGCAAGAAAATCTTTTTTATCTAAAGGTATTGAAATCGTCGCTTTATTGAGTTTAGCATTTTTATCATGAAGTTTTTCTAACTCTTCTTTTGTTACTATTTCTATATTTTCACAATTATCAAAACTAGTAGAAATAGTCTTTAGATAATTTTCTCTTTGACTTTTAGTTGGAATATATTTTAAAGAAAATGCTATCTGTTCCAAATTTCCATTAATAGTATTTGCAAAAAAATCTATCTCATCAGATACCATATTAGCAATTAATACAGCAGATTCTCTTAATTGATACCGCATTGAATGCTGATTTACATTATTGATAATAAATCCGCTTACTGTCATTGGGATTAATACAGAAAACAAAAATACTATCCCTATTTGTTCAACAATTTTCAATCTTTTAAATTTGAAAAATCTCATATTTAACCTTCCGCAAACGGAGTCAGTTTATAACCTACATTTGTAACTGTATGTAAATATTTAGGATTTTTAGAATCAGGTTCAATTTTATTTCTCAAACCACCCACATGCACTCTTAGCATTCTTACATCATCACTGCTATCATATCCCCATACTTCATCCAGCAATGTAGCAAGGGTTACTGGATTATTAAAATGCTGCATAAGACTATATAAAATCTCAAATTCTGTCGGAGTTAATTTAGTCCTCTTATTAACTACAATACATTCAAGAGTCTCAGGAAAAATCTGAATATCCCCAGCATGCAAAATTTCATCAGAAAGTGATTTAGAATCATCCTCCATATTATTTCTTCTCAAAAGTACTTTTATTCTTAAAAGTACCTCTTGAATATCAAAAGGTTTCACCAAATAATCATCAGCTCCGCAATCAAACCCTTCTGTTTTATCATCAATGGTCCCCTTTGCAGTAAGCATAAGTATTGGAATAGCAAGTTTTGCCTGACGAATATTTTTTGCAACATCAAATCCATTCATCTTAGGCATCATTACATCAAGCAAAATCAAATCATATGAGTTATTTAAAGCCTTATTAAGTCCCTCAAGACCATCTTTAGCAGTATCTACAAAATATCCGCTTTGAGATACGTCAAATTCTAATAATTCTCTTATTTCGTCGTCATCATCAACTATCAAAATTCGTTTTTGAATATTACTCATATGACCTCGCTTTTTTAATAATTTTATAAGAGATTATGCTTTTTTTCAAGAAATTATAAAGAAAAACTAAGAAAAGAACCAATATATCATATTGGTTCTTCCTATAAAACACATATTATATCTTTTAATCAATTTAGACTTCTGATGTAACTTGGCTAAAGCAATCTTTGCAATATACTTCTTTACCAGGAATTGGCTTAAAAGGAACTTGCGTTTGTGCTCCGCATTTTGAACATACAGCATCATACATTCTTCTTTGTCTTCTGTTGTTTTGTCTGCGTTTTTTTCTGCATTCTGGACATCTTTTTGGTTTGTTTACAAGACCTTTTTCAGCGTAAAATTCTTGTTCACCAACTGTGAAGATAAATTCTGCCCCGCAATCTTCACATACTAGTTTTTCATCTTGGTACATTTTGTATTCTCCTGATTAAGTACTGTCTAAGGGAATTTCATTCCTTATCAGCTTATTATACCCTATTACGCAAAATTATGCAAGTGGGTATTATTAAAACCAGCACCAATTCTATATAATCGTAGATAGTGATGGAGCTATTGAAATAAAATGTCTTACTAAATCCCTATCCCAAAGTTTACCTGCACCATCTTTTAATATTTCACAGGCTTTATCAATACTCATACCTTTCCTATATGGTCTATCACTTATCAATGCGTGAAAAGTATCTGCTACCGCTACAATTCTTGCAGAAAGAGGTATCTCATCCCCTTTAAGCTTTTCAGGATAACCCGTTCCATCTACATGCTCATGGTGATATTTTACTATAGGGATTAAATCTCTTAGGGCTTCATTCGGTTTTAGCACCTTTTCAGCACCAATTACGGGATGTTGTTTCATAATTTCCCATTCTTCACCTTCCAGCTTACCAGGTTTTTTCAAAACATTCTCTGGAATACCAATTTTACCTACATCATGTAATAATGCCCCTAGAGTAATCCTTTGGACTTCATCTTCTGGAAGATTAATAGCTCTTGCAAGAGCTTCTGAATATCTGGATACTGATGTTGAATGACCTTTAGTATATGGATCTTTTGCATCTATAGCTCCAGCAAGTGAATTTGCAAGTTCCATTAAATGATTTTGAGAAACTATTTGTTCACTATTGAATTTATGTACTAATTCTTCTTCAAAATTTATACCTAATTGAGCATGTCTTTTTGCTATAACCTCTGCAAATGAATTGAGAGCTGCATCATCCCAGAAATTAAAATCGGATGAACTTACAATAGCAGACATTCCTTCTTTATAACCTCTGGCTTTTGAAATATATACTGCCTGTTCTGTTAATATTAATAATTTTTCTTGATCTGAGGATGATTCAGGATAAGTAGACACCCCTACAGATACTTTCACTGGCCCAACATCATCGACAAAACAGCAAGAAAGAGTATATGTAATATATTCTGCTAAATATTTTGCATCAGCAGTATTAGTATTTGGAAGGATTATTGCTATTTCGTCACTTCCATATCTGCCTGCTCTATCTGTTGAACGCATATTTTGTTTTACTTTTTCTGCTAAAAGCTTTATTACTTCATCGCCCTTTGCATGACCGAGTTCTCTATTTATTTTAGAAATATTATTTATGTCAAACATAACAATAGACAAGTTAGTTAGATTTTGGTCTGCTTTTTGTATTTCACCAGCTAGCACTTCTTGAAATCCTCTATGGTTGTATAAACCAGTCAAAGTATCCGTATTTGCATACATATTTGTCTTTTCTAACAAATCTATATTATGAATAAACATCGCCGTATAATTAGCAATGAATGACAAAAATCCCATATTACATTCAATATTTTCTTTGCCCAATATCATCACGCCTACTGTTTTATCTATTGACATTAAAGGAAGGATTATTGTTGAAGAATCCGGAGTATATGGAATATTCAAAAATTTATTATTATTTTTTAGCACTGCTGATGATGTCTTAAAACATTCTATGACAGGATTTTCTTCATCTGAAAGAAATATTTTTGATGAGTATGTCCCGCCCATTTTATTTAAGAGCTTTAAATTTATACATCTTGATTTTTCATGAAAAACTCCAAATGCAGTAAATATACAATTTAATTTTTCTACAAATACATTATGTAAAACAGTAAATAAATCATGTGTTGTCTTTTTATTCTGCAATGATGTATTTAAATATTGTATAAGTTCTGAATAATCTACTATTTTCCCAGCAGAAAGGGAATTAGTGAGATATCCGCTATACATTTTATTTGATGATTTATTAAGCGTAAAGTTATTAATACGCGCAACTATTCCAGATTCTCTCTCAAGCGGATCAGTAACTGCAGGTTTTATTGGTAAAATTTCTGATTTTTCAGCAATTGATATTTTCTTATTTTTAGCAGGAGTTTTTTTCTTGTCTAATTCTTTTGGAGTTTTATTTTTAGCAATAGGATTTGAAACCCTAACTGCTTTAGGAGTTTTAGACACTTCATCCATTATTTCTTTATTTTCTTTTTTTAAATTTTTTTCCAATGTTTGTCCTGCCTACACCTGTTGTTTTTAAAAACTATGAACATTTTTTATTGTTAAATAATCATTCAAATTTAACATTACTTAAAATAATTTTACTTTATTCATAGTAAAATACAATACGCCATTTAGATGGCTATACACCGATAATGAAATCCTTTCTACCACAAAACAATACTACTATATTTGTAGTATAGCATTTTTTATTATTATTTTAAACCCCATTGTAAACATGTTTTACAAATATGTTTATGTTAATATAAACAAAGCTGAAATATATTCAGATAATATGGGAGTAAAAAAAATGTTAGAAAATTTAGTATCTACGCATGGAATGGTAATTTCCGGCGCAATCTTACTCATTGCATACATTTTTATAGCAACAGAGAAGATTCAAAAATCAGTAGTTGCACTAGTTGGTGCATCTTTAACTTTATTATTAGGTTTGCTTCCTTTCCACGGACATTTAGATAAGGAAGCCGGTATCTACATCCGATCAGTATTTGATTACATTTCTTTTGAAGTAATCTTTTTGCTTATTGGTATGATGATTATTGTCCATATTGCAAGCAGAAGCGGGGTCTTCAAATGGATGGCTGTACAACTGTTAAAATGTACAAAAGGGCATCCTAAATTAGTTTTATTTGTTCTAGCAGCATTTACTGCAGTAGCTTCAGCTTTCCTAGACAATGTTACCACTGTTGTTCTTATGATGCCTGTTACATTTGTTATTGCTAAAGAATTTGAAACTGATCCAGTTCCATTCTTAATCACCGAAGTACTTGCTTCAAATATTGGGGGTACAGCTACTCTTATAGGAGATCCTCCAAATATTATCATTGGTGCAAAAGCTGGATTAAGTTTCATGGATTTTGTAAATGAATTAACTTTTATAGTTGCTCTTATTTTCCTTGCAGTAGTTGCTATTTTGACTTTTATGTTTAGAAAAGGCCTAAAAGCAACTCCTGAAAAAATGGAACATATTGCAAATCTTGATAATTCAAAGACAATTACTGATAAAAATTTAATGATAAGATCAATGATTACATTAGTACTTGTAATTCTTGGTTTCGTAACACACGATATGACTGGAATTCCTGCTTATGCCTTTGCTGTAGCTGGAGCATCATTCCTTCTTTTATTTGAAAAACCTAAAGAAATATACAGAGATGTAGAATGGCTTACTATTTTCTTCTTTGTAGGACTATTCATTATAATTGGAGGATTTGAAGCAAATGGGGGAATAAGTTTCCTTGCAGATAAATTAATTGAGCTCACTCATGGAAGTCTTACTGCTGCTACAATGTTTATCCTATGGGGTTCTGGTATTTTATCAGGTATTATTGACAACATTCCATATACTGCAACAATGGCACCTTTAATTGCACAAGTGCAACATACAATTCCATATACAGGAGCTGGGCATCATCCACTATGGTGGGCACTTTCATTAGGGGCTTGTCTTGGCGGCAACTTAACTATTATTGGGGCTGCTGCTAACGTAATTGTAAGTGAAACTTCCACTGTTAAAGGACATCCTATTTCATTTATGAGATTTATGAAATATGGAGCGCTTGCAACATTTATTTCACTTGCATTAAGCTCTATTTATCTTTATGTAAGATATTTGCACTAAATATAAAAAATAGATAAAAATAAAGCAGGAATTCTCATTCCTGCTTTTCTTTTTCATTGAGCTTCCTGAACTATCTTAATAAAGTCCATTATACCTTCATACATTTTATAGTTTTCTCTAGCAAGAGATAATTTTCTAGCATACTCTAAATCCTCAATAGATTTCGAAAATTCCTCAGTAAATAACCTTGAAAGTCCTCGAAGAAAATATGACTCCATATCTTCTTTATTTAAATCTATTGCTATTGAAAAATCTTGTACTGCACCTTGATAATTGCTAAGATTATATCTTACACAACCTCTGTTATAATAAGCATTTGCATAATTTCTGTTAATATTTATAACCGATGTATAATCTACTTCTGCACCATTAAAATCTTCCAAAGACCATTTAGCCCCAGCTCTGTTATAATAAGCATCTATGTTTTTAGGGTTAATTTTTAAAACCACATTAAAATCATTTATTGCTTCCTCATACTGACCTAAATCTTTTTGACATATACCCCGATTTAAATAAGCATTTTCATTTTGAGGATTATACATAAGTTCTTTATTAAAATCCTCAATAGCATTAGTATAATCTTTTATTTCCTTACGGGCAAGCCCTCGCATATAATAAACATTCTCTGAAGAAGGATTTACAGATAATACACTATTAAAATCATCTATTGCTCCAGCAAAATCTCCGATTTGAGTTTTTGCAAGACCTCTCGCCCAGTATGCACTTACTAGATTATTATCAGTCTCCACTGATTTAGTGAAATCAGCAATTGCTCCTACATAATCTTTTATACGAGCTTTTGATAATCCACTTCGAAAATACACTTCCGAATTATTAGAATTAATTTTAGACAACTGTCCTGCGGTTTCAATAGAAAATACTGGTAATGAAAAATATAATGTTATTAGTATTAATAAAGTTATTTTTTTATTCAATTAAAATTCTCCTAAACACTGGGATAAAAAACTTCCATAAATATAAATTTATGGGCTATGGGGTAATATCAACATAGATAACTATATCATAAACATATAAAAAAGGTAACTATTTTATATTTACTAGATATACTAAAACCAATTAATCAAAGACCGTATCTCACCTGCTTCTAGAGCATATTTTTCAGCTAAAGGACTATCTAGCCATCTGTCTATAGTTAATTTATTTTTTATTGGATTTTGTAAACTAACCATGCCTGAAGATTTATCAAAGACTTGACTGTAATTTAAACCTGAATTAACACATTCAGGAAGAATTATTTTACCATCACTCAGATATGCAAGTCCAAAAATCCTGCAAGTCAAACCTCTTCTTTTATACAATACACATAAATCATTAATCAAAAACGGACATTGGTATAGAAATCTCTTTTTATTGGGCTCAGAACTCTTCAAAAATTTATCTTTTTGAATTTTCAACTCTTTAATATTATATCTTATAATATCACGAATATTTTTTGGCAAACTTTGGAATCCTTGCATCAGATATTCTGCCTCAAGGCGAGAAAACGGGTATTCACCAATTTTACAGCATTCATTACACCCTATATGGCATTTTATATATTGCTGTTGCTCCTTAAAATACCTATTTAATTCTTTATCAACTTCTTTTAAGAATTCCTCATACCGTTTTAGCATTATTTACTCTTTATTAATAAATATTTACGACCTTCAATTACAACGTCATAATTCAAATTTTGCGCATATCTATCAATATATTTTTTCCTTATAGAAATATAAGAATCTTTTTTTTCAAGTTCTTCTTCTAAGTTATCAGAGGTTGTTTGCTCGATATAATCAATATGATAACCCGAATAATAAAGAAGTGAATATCTTCTAGTATCACCAAAAGACACCAGTTCAGTGCCATGATTACGGGTATATTTAGCAAAAAGCATTAAATCATCCTGCCCAAATTTATAATCAATTTCAAAAAATAACTTTGTACAAAAAGCTGAAACAAGAAGAGTAAACATAACATATGTGAAAAATACTCCCCATCTTTTATCTTTTAACGCAAATACAATACTAAAAATCCCAGATAATAATACAATACCTATACAAAGCCATTTTGCAGGCAAAATATCCACATAAAGCTGTGAAGGGAGAAAATACTGCGTAAACATGGCAATAATACCAATTAAAATGCAAAAACCTCCCCAGATATATACAGAAAGATTAATAGCCGTTTTTCTTTGAGCTTTTTTGATGTAATTGTACCAAACAAATCCAATTATTGGAGCTGCAAAAACATAAGCAGGCAAAATATAAGTTATAAGCTTTGTCTTCGAAGAAGAGAAAAACAACATTATAAACAAAAATGCCACCCAGTTCAAAAATAAAAATTTCTGTGGATTGGTGAAATTATCAAAATTTATATCTACTTTAAAATCCCTAAAATTTTTAAAATTAAATTCTTTGCACTTTGCAATAATAACCGCAATAACAGAGAAAATCCAAGGTATAAGCCCCCAAAAAAGCGTTACAACATAAAACCAGAAAGGCTGGGCTCTATCTATTTCATTTGAATTTAAGAATCTTTCAAAATGATGTTTTATAATATATTCCTCATAAAATATCGGATCATGCATTTTAAGCATAATCATATGCCAAGGTAATACGAATAATAAGAATAAAATAATCCCTATACCGAAATACTTTATTTTAAAACCTTCTTTAACCTTACCTGTTAAAAGGCATGCAATAAACATAGTCCCAAATGGTGCAATAAAACCCGGAAGCCCTTTAGCCATAACAGCAAGCCCTGAAAAAATATAAAAAAGCCACCAAAAAAATTTTTTGTTTTCCTCAGCACAAAAAAATGTCTTAAACCCACACATAATAGAAAAGCCTATACAAGCAGCTACTACAATATCTAATATTGCAAACTTTGCAAGAATTACATACTCAAAACATGTTGCAAGAATTAGAGCAGATACAACCCCAAATTCTCTTGATACCTGCTTTCTACCTGCAAAATACACTAAAAAAGACGTTAACATCCCGCACATTGCTACAGGAAATCTAGCAGTAAATTCATTAATCTTATTAAAAAAAGCAAAAGACAGACATTCAATCCAAAAATACAAAGGAGGTTTCTCAAAAAAATATTCCCCATTTAAATACAAAGTCATAAAATCCTTTGTATTATACATATCCCTTGCCATTGATACATATCGTGTTTCATCAACATCCATTAAAGCATAATTACCAATGTTATAGAAAAAAATAAAATAAAACAAAATAGACAAACCCAAAATTGTAAAAAATTCAGGATGCTTTTTTACATATACTATAACTTTATCAAACACCATAATGTTCTCCCTTAATCATCACTTTAATATTAACATGAAAACAGGATTTTTTATTAATAATTAAAATGCATCAGTTTTAAGAGGGTTTTTGAACTTGGTAATATTACCTTGGAACAACAATTTAACAGTAGCCAAGCCTCCATTTCTATGTTTAGCTACAATAATTTCGGATTCCCCTTTATTTGCAGCTTTTATAGCCTCATCATCCTCACCATCGCCTTTTCTGTAATATTCATCCCTATAGATAAACATTACAATATCAGCATCCTGCTCAATGGAACCAGATTCTCTTAAATCTGAAAGCATAGGCCGCTTATCTGTTCTACTTTCTACAGCACGAGAAAGCTGAGATAGAGCAATTACTGGAACATCCAGTTCTTTGGCAAGAATTTTTAAACCTCTTGATATAGCTGAAATTTGCTGCATACGGTCTTCTCTGCCATTACCTTCCATAAGCTGAAGATAATCAATTAAAACAAGACCGAGATTTTTTTCTTCCATTTTCAATCTTCTGCATTTAGCTCTTATATCAGTAATAGTACATCCACTAGTATCATCAATGTAAATTGGAGCCTGAGCAAAAGAATTCATAGCATCAGCAAGTTTTTCCCAGTCTTTGCTTTGCATTTTACCAGTTTTCATTCTTTGAGAGTCAATTTCAGCTTCCGAACATAACATACGTTGAACTAACTGCTGTTTTGACATTTCAAGTGAGAAAATTGCAACAGGAGTCTTTGCTCTAATTGCAACATTTTGAGCAATATTAAGTGCAAAAGCAGTTTTACCCATAGCAGGACGCGCAGCAAGTATTATTAAATCAGACTTTTGCAACCCATTCAGACAAGCATCTAAATCAAAAAATCCAGTAGGAGTTCCAAGCAATTCATCCTGATGGTTATAACGGTATTCAATATTTTCATATGTATTTAAAACGAGGTCTTTAACATGGACAAGTTCAGTGGTAGCTTTCCTTGAAGCAATATCAAAAATGAGCTTTTCTGCACTATCAAGTGATGAATCAATAGGATTCATATCGTATCCAAAAGAAACTATTTCAGAACCTGCATTAATTAAAGCTCTTTTTATAGCCTTTTCTTGAATTATTTTTGAATAATATTCAATATTAGATGTAGTAATAGCGTTGTAGCTTAAGTCATTAATAAAAGCTCTTCCACCAACAGAATCCAGTTTAGAATTATAACTCAATACATCAGAAACAGAAATTATATCAATTTTCTCATTCTGATTAAAAAGCTGGATCATTGCTTCATAAATATACCTATGAGCCGGTTTATAAAAGCTTTCAGGGCGTAAAGTCTCAACAACTTTTGTAATAACTCTTGGATTAACAAGAATCGCTCCAAGTACAGCCTCTTCAGCTTCAATATTCTGGGGTAGTAGATTAGTTTCGTGATTATTTCTTTTTTCCTTTACCGGTGCCATGCCTAACTCCTCAATTTAAATATTATGATATAACAACCAGAACTCAAAAAGAAATGACATGTTACAAAATAATTATTAACAAAAGTTACAAATATTTAAAATATTGAATTTTTACTGAAAAAAAACCGTTATTATAAATAAGAGAGGCAAATTGACATGATTATAATTGATGCAGATATGATAACCTTAATGCAGAAACTGAACATTCCTGAAAGCAGGATGATTCAGTATGGCACAATGAGCATTGAGGATATCGTAGAAGCTGAAGCTGAAGCAGGTAACTCACAAGCTGTAGAATTTGCAACAGAATTATTTACAAATGTAGAAAAATTAGTAAAAATATTTAAACTTTCAGACCCCAATAATAAATTAGAAATCCTCAGTGAAATGACATCTAATCAATTAGCAATTTTCTTACCGGAAATGGAAGAAAGTGATTTAACAGAAGGATTAAAATATTTTACTCAAGACAAATTGCTAAAAATGCTGGAATCAGTACCTCCAGAGCAACTTGTAGATACAGTTTTTGAGATGTTTTCACAGGAAGAAATCATAGAATACCTTCCAGAAGATCAATTAAATAAAGTCTTAACCAGCACAGATGTTGATAAAAATAAAATTCTTGAGCAGATGAAAGGCATACAACCTGCATATATTATTCAAATGCTGGAAAATGTAACTGGCAAGCCAGTTCAAGATACAAATCAAATTGCAATGATTGACCAGCTTGATGATTTAAGCCCACTTGACTTTAAAAATGCTATTCTTTCATTACAACCAATCGCAAAAAAAGAATTAACTCTTGGCCTTACAAAACATGATAAAGATTTATATCAGGAATTCGATGCTCATGCATATACAAATATGATAAGCACATATAAACAGCAACCAGAAGTAGTCAAAGCAATGGATGTAATAGAACCTGATGAAAAGATTAAAATGTTAAAAGAACTGCCAAATGACTTGCTATCAATAGTAATTACACAAATTGATGCAAGAGACTTTGCCGATTTACTAATAAATCGTTGTCCGGAAATATTAGCACAAATTGTTGCAAGATAGCTATTTCAAGACTTCAATAGCCAAATCAATCGCTTTTTGGGTAAATAAAAATTTCATGAACTTTCTTGGAAAGATCGGGAATAATTTAACTTTTTTAATAAGCATTTTATCTTTGTAAAAAGCAGAGACATACATAAGCCCGACAGGTTTTTCCCTGCTGCCGCCAGTAGGCCCAGCAATTCCTGTAGTACATAAAGCGATATCACAGCCAGTGCGTTCTTTAAGTCCTTTTGCCATCGCTTCAGCACACTGGGGACTAACAGCACCATAGCTGTTTAGTATTTCAGAAGAGACATTAAGAATGTCTTCTTTTGCTTGATTCGCATAAGTAACAAAATTTAGTTTTACAAAATCAGAGCTACCAGAAACATCCGTAAATCTTGAACTTAAAAGTCCTCCAGTACAAGATTCAGCAGTAGCAATAACAAGGTTATTATCTTTTAAAAACTTTGCAAGTTTCTTCAAATTTCTATCAAACATATCCTTAATTTAAATTGGTTTAAGATATATGTCAATAAGCAGTCAAAATAAATTAAAAAAGTTCTTGATTTTAAAAAATGTTCATGGTAAATTAGAAATTGCCGAAAGTAAGGGCTGCTAGCTCAGGTGGTTAGAGCGCACCCCTGATAAGGGTGAGGTCGGTGGTTCGAGTCCACTGCGGCCCAGATTAAAGAAGACAATAATAGCAAGGCTTTCAGGCCTTGCTTTTTTAATGCAAAAATTTTTAGAAAATAATTTTATGTAATATTTATGTACTTATCTGTTTTTAGAATGCAGTAAAAATCAGTCATACTCTGCAAGATAGGTAAAAATTAAACAAAAAATAGAGCAATATTGGATAAAACTGCTCTATTATAGAATTAAAGTTTACACGTTAAAATTTGCAAGAGCTTCAACTGCTGAAATTTCTTGTTCACGCATTGTATGAGCATATCTCATTGTAGTTTGAATACTTGCATGGTTTAAAATTTGCTGTACTACAGGCAATGGAACTCCGGCTGCAACCATTCTTGTTGCTCCCGTATGTCG
>CALUTP010000041.1 GCA_944323725.1 Candidatus Gastranaerophilales bacterium
CACTGTAATAGTTCCTAAACACTTAAATTAGTTGTTTAAGAAGCTTTGAATAAGATCTTCTTGCTCAGAGAAAAAGTCGTAAATTTCTGGTGATATTTTTAGAATTTCATCCGTGCACTCCAGATTAAAAAAAGCTCTCATAATGAGAGCTTTTTTATACAATATTAAATACTTAAAAATCAATATAATGGAATTAAAATTATAAATTTACATTAGACTCTTTGATTGGAGCACCAATCACTCGCTCTACCTCAGCTGCATTAATATTATAATTCAAAACATTGGAATAATAATCAAGCTGCGCATTAAGGTAAGAATTTTCAGCATCTTTAAATTCAATTGCATCACCTAGACCTACTTGATACCTTCTAAAAGCCTGATATTGGCGTTCTTTTGCCTGTTGCAGCGCTAGTTTTGAAACATCCAGACTGTCATGTGAATTCATAAGACTTATATAAGCACTTTTCACTTCCAAATAAACATTTTGTTTTTGCTGTTCATAATCAGCAACATATTTTTTATAAGTAGCATTAGCTTCATCAATTTGTTTTTTTAGATATAAAATATTTAAAGCTGAATAATTTAACTGAACCCCTACTTGATAACCATAATCAGAGTCAATTTGTCTTCCCCCTTGATTGTATGACCCAAAAGCACTTAAATCTGGAGTAAATGCTCTTTTTGCCGCTCTAACATTCATTTCAGCAGAATCCATTAGCTTTTTAGACGCTAAAAGTGCCGGTCTAGAAGCTTGAGCCGTTGCTAATAAATCTTTAAAATTGACATCATATGCTTTTGTATTAAGCTTGTCCTTTAGAACTACCCCCTCTAATTCAGGAATACCTACCGCATTAGCTAATTCAGCTGCAGCTAATTCAAGAGTATTTTTTGCCTTAATTAAATTAACCTTAGCATTTCCTAAGTTATATTCAGCAGTTGTCACATCAATTTTAGCTTTTCTGCCGATTTGATATTGCGCTTTGGCCTGTTTCAATTGAAGTTCAAAATCTTTTACAGTATCCTCATAGACTATTTTCTGAATTTCTGCAAACACAAGATTATAATATGCAACTTTTACATTATAAATCACAAGTTCAATACTAGTTTCAGCATCATACCTTGAAGCTTCATAACTTCTTTTAGCCATATCTGCAGAAGCTTTTGTTTTACCAAAGTCAAATAGCAGCATATTTGCAGATAATGTAGGCACATAATACATATTATACTTTTGCGCCATCATTCTTGAATAAGAATTACTCATAGTCATTAGCGTGTCATTTCTTGAATAACTCACACCTGCACTCAAAGTCGGGAAATAATTCGCCCAAGCCTGTCCTATTCTTGATTTGTAAATTTCAGAATTACTGATAGCTGACATAATTGCAGGATGATGAGTAATTGCAAGTCGGATACAATCGACTAAACTGACTTCACCATTCATGTCAGAATATTCTATTTTACTGTTAATGACAGGGAATTTTGTTTCATACATCCCCTCAGCTTCTTTAGAAGATTCTTTTTGAGTTTTAGCATTTTCTAGATTTTTTTTATGCTCTTCTTTTTTATTAACTTTCTTTTTCTTTTCAGGTTTTACAATATGAATTTCTTCAGGCTTTTTCGCAATATTAGCAGTTTCGGATGATTTTTGTTTTGCGAAACAAGCACCTGATGAAATAGTTAAAACAGAACATATTAAAACTATATTTAAAATCTTTTTCATTTTATTGAAATCTCCAAATCTTTTTCAGTAATTTCTTTTTTCGGGAACAAATCAACGAATTCCTGAACTATAACATAGAATGCTGGAGTAAGAGCAGCCCCGAGAGTTGCAGCAGCAATCATACCGCCAAATACAGTGGAACCGACAGAAATTCTTGAATTAGCTCCAGCACCCGTAGCAAATAGCATAGGGAGTACCCCGATGATAAAGGCAAGCTCTGTCATCATGATAGCTCTAAATCTTAACTTAGCTGCTTTTATCGCTGCATCTTTTACACTAAGTCCATTTTTTTCATGCTCTTCTTTTGCAAATTCAACAATCAAAATAGACTGTTTAGCGGCAAGACCAATTAATGTAATCATACCAACCTGAGAATAAATATCAAATGATTGGTTAATCATCATTTGGAATATTAGTGCACCTAAAGCCGCAATAGGCGAAATGAGCAATACAGCTATTGGAATTGTATAACTTTCATATAATGCAACAAGGAATAAATATACAAACACAAGAGCCATGCCAACAATCATTGCAGTCTGACCAGAAGCTTCTCTTTCTTGAGCTGATGTACCAGACCAATCAAATGTTATATCAGAAGGTAAAGTCTGTTTTGCAACGTTTTCCATAGCATTCATAGCATCACCAGAACTTTTACCGGCTGCTTGCTGACCTTGAATTTGAACTGACTTATACTGGTTATAACGTGATATTGATGCTGTACCTACTGTCTGACGTAATTTTACTACTGATAATATAGGCACCATAACACCATTGGTATTTTTAACATATATTCCAGATAAATCAGAAGCTTTATTTCTGAAATCACTTTCTGCCTGCATTTGTACCTTGAATACCCTGTCATACTTGTTAAAATCATTCACATAATTTGTACCAAGCATAGATGATAATGTTGTATATAATTCTTGTAAATCAATATTTTGAGCCATTGCTTTTTCATAGTCAATGTCAACAATATATTGAGGTACATTTGCTTGGAATGATGTATATACACTTGACAATGACGGATCCTGATTTGCTGCAGCAACTAACTTATTTGCCCAGCTTTCCAAATCTTGCGCTGTATATTCTCCCTGAGAAAGCATTTGGAATTCAAAACCGCCCATCATACTCATACCATTAATTGCAGGAGGAGAAAAGGCTACAATTGAAGCCTCTTTAATACTTGAAGCAACTGCTCTCACCTGATTTAATACTGCAACATGTGATAAATCAGTAGCTTGGCCTTTTAATTTTCGTTGAATCCATTTTACAGGAGTAATTTTTCTTTCACTATAATCAAGTAATTGGATAATAACATTTGCCTGATTTGCTGCACCATCGCCACCAAATACTGTAAGTTTTTCAGGATTAATTCCAGGAATACCTTTTATTTGCTCAGTAAATTTTCTTGCGACATCTTCTGTTCTTGAAAGTGAAGCCCCATCTGGTAATGTAATACTTGCAATTAATACTCCCTGATCTTCATCTGGAATAAACCCTGTGGATATTGTCTTGAACGAAATCAATGTTAAGGCAAGTATTGCCACATAAAATATTGCAACAAGTTTTTTGTTATAAACAAATTTTGTTACATATTCCATATAGAAATTTTCAACTTTTTCAAACAAAGCATTAAACTTAACTGCAATTTCAGTTGTTCTTTTAATAATTCTTCCTTTTATATTATCAATATGTTTAAGCCAAGGATATTTAGAATAATCTGTAGATTTACTTTCATGTCCAAAGAAATGAGAACACATTGCAGGAGAAAGAGTAAGTGCACAAATTGCAGAAATAGCAATAGATACCGCAATACATACTGCAAACTGTTTATACATAACTCCGGTCATACCTGTCATAAATACAATTGGTACAAACACTGCCATCAATACCATAGCCATAGCAACAAGGGCAAAGCCTACCTCTTCCATAGTAAGCTGCGTTGCAATAATTGCGGATTTACCTTCATCCATATGCCTTTTAACGTTTTCTATAACAACAATAGCATCGTCAACTACAACACCTACCGCAAGCACAAGGGCAAATAGCGATAATAAATTCAACGTCATCCCCATAGCTTTAAGAGCAAAAAATGTACCAATTAAAGATACCGGAATAGTCACGCAAGGTACAAGAGTTGCCATACCATCACCTAGAAATAAGTATATAATTATAACAACGATTAATGCAGTCAATAGAATTGTAAATTCAACTTCTTTCATTGATTCATGTATAAAATCAGCATCATCTTTTACATATAAGATTTTTATACCATTAGTGAGCCTTGCATTAATTTCATTAACCTTAGCCTTAACAGCTTTAGAAAGATTAAGTATATTTGCATCTGGAAGCTGAGAAATAACTACAACAGCAGAAGGCTTTCCATTAACAAGCCCTAAGTTAGAATATGATTCCGCACCTAATTCAACACGAGCAATATCTTTAATTTTAACATTTGACCCGTCCATGTTAGAACGTATGATAATATTTTCAAACTGTTTAACATCCTCAAGTCTTCCAGGAGTTTTTAAGGTAATTTGAAGAGCCTGCTCTTCATCAGTAGGGAGCTGGCCTAATGCACCTGTAGCAACTTGGGTGTTTTGATTTTTAATAGCGGCAGCAACCTCACCAGTAGAAATATTCAAACCGGCCATTTTTTGAGGATCAAGCCATATCCTCATTGAATAGTTTCCACCACCGAATACATTTACATCTGCAACACCTTCTACACGTTTTAATTCATCTTTTATATAAATAGAACCATAATTTGTCAAATCAAGTTGAGACCAGTTGCCTGATTCTGGATATAAAGTTAAAATAATAGCACCAGAACCTGATGAACGGCTAATAGCAGTAACACCTGTTCTTTGGACATCTTCAGGCAATTGTGACTGTACTCTTTGGATTAAATTCTGAACATTCATCAGATTTATATTTTTATCAGTACCAACTTTAAAATATAAGGTTAAAGAATAATTCCCGTCTGTTGATGTTGAAGTCATATAGGTCATATTTTCAACACCATTAAGTTTATTTTCTAATATAGTAGCAACTGTAGACTCAATAACTTCTGCACTTGCACCCTGATAACTTGCTGATACTCTGACCTGCGGGGGGGTGACATCAGGATAGCTCTCTTGTTTTAAGCTTAATAGAGAAATTAATCCTAAAATAACTATACATAAAGAGATTACAAGAGCAAATCTCGGTTTTCTTATAAAGAAGAAAAGTTTATCTTTATCAAATACTTTTTTCATGAAACTTTACCTGCTATTTACTATCTGTTTTATCTGTTTTATTAATAATTTTTAGTTTTTGTCCTTCAGCTGCAACATTTTGGATACCAGAAGTTACAACCATATCAGAAAGATTTAGACCATTATCTACAACCCAGTTATTATTGATACTTTCAGAAACTTTTATATTTTTCTTTACTGCCTTATTGTCTTCCACAGCCCAGACATAATATCCGCTCATAGCATCACCTTTAGTGCAGGACTGAGGTATAGTAACAAATTTAATAAGTTTTGGTGCAGTAAGCTTTACTTTCATATAAGCACCTGGTACAAGCCACATTTTAGAATTGTCAAATGTAGCTCGCATATATACAGAGCCGGAATCTTTATCAATTTTATTATCAACAAAATTAATAGTACCAATTTTATCATACCAGTTACCACCATCAAATTGGACTTCTACTTTAACATCTTTAAGGTGATTACTAGCTTTGAGCAATTTAACAAAATCATCATTTTTTAAACTAAAGGTAACATAGACAGGATTTACACTTGAGACATTTACAAGAGAACCTGATGTAGCTGTAACATAGTTACCCTCAGTAATATTAACTTTACCGATTCGTCCATCAATAGGAGATTTTATGGTTGTATAACTAAGATTAACTCTTGCTAGTTCCAACTGCTGTTTTGCAGCATCAAGAAGTGCTTTATTTTGATTTCTAGCAGCTAAGCTTGAATCTACATCTGAACGACTTATCAAATCTTCTTTAATCAAAGCATTAGCACGATTTAATTCTTGTTGAGCATTCTTAAGCAATGCACTGTATTGATTTACATTAGCTGCAGAATTGTTCACTTCAATCTGATATTCTCTTGGATCAATTTGGAAAAGCGTCTGACCTTTTTTAACAAAATCACCTTCTTTGAAATATTTTTTTAACAAAAAGCCTGGAACTCTTGCTACTAAATCAATAGAATATTTGGCTTCTACTCGTCCTGTTGCCTCAGCTGATACATTTACAGCCTCAATATGAGGATTATCAACTTCGACTTCTTTAGGCATCATCATAGCTTGTCTTTGGATAAACCCTGTAATTAATCCAGAAACTTTATTATATATAATCGGAACTATAATTACTAAAAGGATTAATATTCCCCATTGTTTTCTTGTTAAATTAAATTTCATACTCTTCACCAAATAATTGTAATTTCAAAACAGTAGATTTTTCTACCGTTATCGTACAAAAATCAATAAGCTATTGTCATCCACCATATAAAGTACTTAAAAATTACAGCTGTTAATTAATAACTATTTCGTGCTACTTGATTATTTTGCCGAGAAATTTCTCTTCTTAAATCATCAATAAATTCTTGTCTGTACAAATATCCAAGATGGGAACCATTACTTAGTAAAAGAGTTTTATTTTTTGAATACTGTTTTAATTTTTTAAGCTGCATAGGATTTACCATATAATCATCAACAGCATGGTAAATTTTATAATTATCATTATTTTTCAAATAATCAGATATAGAATGAAGACTTGCATCATAACTTAACTCATCTACACTTGAGTAACGTTCTGAAAGCAGGTATTTTTTTGCATAATCCTGATAATTAATATTATTAACTAAGTTATAAAAATCACAACATTTTTTAGCTCCGGATTTTTCTTCAATAGCAAATATTACATCCGAGAGCTTTTGATGGAGAATAAAGCCAGTAATAAGTTTACCCTCAGTCTCAGAAAAAGGCAATGATGTAATTTTTATATCAGGATTTTCTTCTTTCATTTTATATATGTGCATAATCTTAGCCGCAGTAATAGCAGCATTTTTATTAAAATCATCTTGACTACTATTCCACTCTTCACTATTTTTATCAATTTGTTTCATCGCATAAATTAATTCTACAGGCGGACTTATTGAAATAAACTTATCAATACCAAGTGTATTATTTTTAGATTCCTTATCAGCAATAAAAAGAGTTTCTACAGCCCCGAATGAGGTTCCAATAAGAACTTTTTTTGAAAAATTACAACTGTATTTATTTTGAAGAGTGTCAATTATTTTTGCAGTAACAGACTTTAAATAATCAGCATCCCTTGCTGGAATTCCCGGTCTATAATCAGCAGGCATACTTTTTATAAACTCCCACTGGAAATGACTGCCTTGAATTACAACAGAATATCCTTCCTCATAGAACAATTTAGCAAGCACTGCCGAATGGTAAGAGGTAATACCTTCACCAATAGATGGATAAATAATTGCTAAAGGTGAATTTTTATCTTTTTGCATAATATATTTAAATTTATATTCGTCTCTATTAGGCGTTACTGAAACAGATGAAGTTTTTATTTTTTTACAAAAACATCTATTCCATATAGAAAGTTCATTCCAAATAGAATCATTTATTCCAGGATAATCAAAAAGTGCCGTTCTCATAGCATCAACAACTGGATTTTGGGGATTATAATCAAATAATACCATATCAGCATATAGCCTTGAACGTTTATTGTCATAGCTTTTCAGTATAATATCGTCAATATTTGCTCCGCCTTTTAAAATATCATTAAGAGCAATTTTATCATCAACATTTTCTATAGCTTCATCTTGCTGAACAACAACTTTTACTTCATTATCAGAATTATATACAAGTTCATTGTGCTCAGACAAATCCATTTCATTCTTGATAACTTCTTTTCTATCAAGATTTTCAACTTTTATAAAACTGTCAAGACCGTATAATTTTTTTGCAATATCATAAGGATCCGCATAATTATTTTCAAGTATTTTAGATATCGGCTGAATTTCAGTAGACTTATTCAATGTAAGTCCAGCCTTAACAAGTGCAATTACAGGAGTTGCAATGTAACATGATGGGTTAAGCCCCGCATCAAGAGCTCTTCCTATAATTCCTCTAGGAGTTGTTGATGCAAGAATTGGTATAACTAAATAAGGTCCGCTTTTTATATTGCACTTAGCTAATGCCTGATTCATATCTTCATTAACAGGTTCTATATGAAAAAGAGATTTAGCAGGATCATAAAGCCCTCCGACTCCAATCGTTGTATTAGCAAGGAACCGTAGAGTTTCACGTCCTGATGCAGAAAAATCTCTTTGAATAAGACAACTTACAAGCCTTACTGGATATTCAATATTTGAACAGGCACATTTTATCCTATCCATACCATATTGCGGTATTATTGAAGCATAGACTATATGAATAGGTTTTATGACAAATTTATTTAGCTTTGAATTGAACTTAAACATTTTCCTATTAAAGCTTTCAAACCTGTCATTACCTAAATAATTATAAGCATAATCCGGATACTTACCATCAGATTGGGTATTAAAATCATCTCCATCAGAAGCTGATACTAAATTTGAATTAAAACATAACAAAATAATAATAAAAATTACAAAACAATTAGATTTTTTTAACATTTTCCTCTTACTCAGATTAAAAATAATTACAAATCAATAATGCATACAGCTTTAAATAAATAGCATTGCTCTATAAGCTATTTACAAGATGAATTAAAATAAATTTTAAAATAATAAATGTTAAATTTTTTTAAATATCAATATAAAAAATTAAAGATTTAGCAATAAAAGCCGTAAAAACTACTAAGAAAATAGTGTGTAAAAGGCAAAAATGGCAGATCCAATACAGATTAATTTATATATTAAATCACTGGGACTAACCGGAAAAGAAGCTGATTTGAAGCGTAAAGAACTGGAAAAGCTTTCTAACGAAGAACTCAAATTGCTTATTTCCGGTAAAAAAGTATCTAATGACACACAACCGTGGGAAAAAGAATACCTGATTAAAAAAACTGAAAATAATAATCAATTTTTCGAGTTTAAAACAGATAATGGGATAATGGGCTGGAGACCTCAAGAAGAAAATCTACCAGCAGTTGAAAAGAAAATTTATAAAACTTATGAAAAAAGAGAATTAAGAGAATTTGCTGGAGAATTTATCTATAATTCGACGTTAAATGCAAAAACTGAAATTGAAAACTTTAATAATGGTATCGGTTTTATATCATTACAAAATGGAGTAAATAATTTCAAATCACTTATCGGAACTGAAACAAGCCATGAATTTGAAAAAAGACTATCCAAAGAATTAGATAATGCAAAAGTCTTGAAAAATCTTGCACCACATGAAGGTAAATTCGAATACCAATTCGAAAAAGATAGAAAAATAGAATTTAATCCTGCAAATATAGAAAACTTAAAAAAGAAAACCGAAGAATATACAAGATTAACAGCATTTCAGGAAAAATATGAAAATTTAAATGCTGGACTTAAACATATAAAGATTTTATATGCAAAAGAAAATGCCCTTGAAACAGCAAAAGAACGAGGTCAAATCGTTCCTGAACAAAAATCCACCTTTGAAGAAGAATTTGTAAAAATTTTAGATGAATTTTGCGGTGGTAATGAAGAATTAAGAAATGAATATATTAAAAAGATTTCATCAGGAATAACAAATAGAAAAGAACTAAAAGAGCATTTTATTGAATGTTTAGAAAGACTTGAAAAAGAATGCAAAAAAGAATTGCAAAAAGAATTTGGAGGCAAAACATACGAACAACACACAAAAGAGTACAATGAAATCTGTAAAAAAGCTATCGGTAGCGAAAATGCCGAAAACATGGCTAGAAATTACATAGAAAATGCTAAAAAATATGCAACATATGCAGAAATTGGAACAACAATTGCATTATCACTACTACTGCCAGGTTCAAGTCTAGTTTCTACAACTGGTAAGAAACTAACCTTGAAATTTGGCCAAAAAGCAGCAGGCTATTTAAAAGCAGGATTAACTGGAACTATGGCATCAATACCTGCAGGAATTACTGCTATTGATGCAGCAACAAGTAAAAATGGATTTACAGAAGAAAAAAAATCTGAAATTATCGCTAAATGGAAAAATGGATTATTCTATGGAGGCTTAGGAGCCTACGTATCTGGGCCTATAGGTAATTCAGTTGAAGCACTGCTAAAAACAAAGCCTAATGTAATTGCTAGTACTATACAAAAAGCTTTTAATGGTAAAGGTTTAAATACTGCTGCAAAAGCTAGTGGAATTACTGCTGAAACAACTGCCGATGTCGTACTTGATATGATTACTCAAAATGGAGATATAATTTCATCACTCCAAACAAATGGAGGAATGAATATTGGGATGATGCTTGTTGGTGGAAGATTATCAAAAGCTTTTAGCAAAAATAATCCGAACATACTTATTCAGAAACAAACAGATGGAAGTTATGTATTGAAAGATTCAAATGGTAAACTTTTATTTAAAGCCAATGATGAAAATATTCTTGCAACATTTCTTCTAGGTAAAGCTATTGAGAACTCAGGAAATGAACCTGCAAAAGCAGCAGGGAATGCAAATATCACAATGGATAATCCTGGTGCACTCGCTGCTAAAAAATTGCAGGATAAAGTAGGTTTAAAATTAGATAATAAAAGGACTGGACAAGATTTTCCAAAAGCTCCAATTAAATACAACACTCCAAATAAAGGACTTTTAAATGTTTTAAAACACTTTAACCCTGAAGTTATGGAAGCTCATTATGCTCAAATTGGAAACCGTATAAACGATGTAATAAAAAATCACTCATCAGAATTAAAATCACTTAGCAATAATTTTGAGATAAATAAACAAGCTTTTTCAGAAAAAATAGTAGAAATTTTATCCAATGAATTCGGATTAAAAGGTTTAGAACCTCCGATAAGGTTTGGTGATACAGGCAGTGATGACGGATATTGGGATTGGACTCGGGCAGAGATTCTAATAAATAAGAATATCAATACCCCTGAAGATATAGTAAAAATGCTTAGCCATGAATTTCAACATGTAATCCAATATAAAGATATTCTTACAAAATATGGTAAAAATGGACTAATAATGCTTTGCAAAACCGGTGAAAACCCACAGGAAACTTATAATACAACAATTAACCTACCATATACACAAAAACTCTTACATTTTGCTAAAGAAAATCCTTATGCTAAAAATGGACTAAATGATTATATGTCAAGGATATACACAGATGAAATGCAGAATTACAAAGATAGTGATAATCCGGAATATACTAATCAAATTGTAGAGCAAGAAGCATACTATCTAGGGAATAATCGTTCGAATCAAGCATACTCCGAAAATGTAATCGGAAATAATGATAACTCTGTAAAAAATACAATAGCAAATTTAAAAGCAAAATTAAAAAAAGGAGAACCATTAAATAATTCTACTACAATTGATGATAAAATAAATTCCAATATAGAACAAAATTATACTATAGATGAATTCGGACAAATCCAGCATAATACCCCTGCAGGAAATGTAAATCCTAATAACCCGATAAAACCAATAAAAACATACGCTGATGAAAATGGGATTTCTCAGTATATGATGAAAAAATATATTGAACTTGGAAAGATTACACTTACACCAGATGGTAAAATTGATTCAAGAAATCCTGATAACATAAAGTTTGTAGAAGAGCTAAACCGACCATCACTTATAACTAAAGAAGAACTGAGTGCAATACTTGGAATATCTGAAAGAAGTCTCCCTGAATTGGTACGTTCAGGAAAATTAGTGCAGGATATTTCTAATAAATATGACATTGAAAATGAACAAAATAAAAAATATATAACAGAAAAAACAACAGAAAAAGATGAAAATATAATAACCCGAGGAAGACTTGGAAAAACTTTGGGAATAAATATACATTCAATAGATTATCATATTCAGCAGGGACATTTACGTGTTAATGCTGATGGGAAAATTGATTTGACTGATGAACTAAACAAAAATTTTGTAGAAAACTTTCAAAAAGGTGAAAAACAAAAAAGAAAGCCTAAACCTGTTACAGATAAAAATATTCAAGATATTTTAGGTGATTTGCCATTAGAATACTGCATCGAACATAAATTTCTTATCACCGATGAAAATGGTAAAATAGACTATGACGCTGAACAAAATAAAACTTTTATTGAAAAATTTAAAAATAAAGAACTTACTGTAAAAGACTTTTTTGTTTCAGTAGCAGAATTTGCAAGAAGAAATGGCAATAGTGAAACAACAATCATTAGAGCTATTTCAAATGGTAAAATTGTAGTTGATGATAAAGGCAGAATTGATATTAATAATCCTGTTAACAAAGAATATTCAGAGGGGATTACTCAAAAAGAACAAAATCGCAATAACCCGAATTACAAAACAGTAGCTGAACTTGTAGATTTACTTGGTTTTGCTAATTATGCAAGTGTTTATTATCACCTAAAAAATAAAAGACTAGTGAAAAACGAGAATGGTTTTATAGATATTTCTGTAGAACCTAATAAATCATTTATTGAATCAATACAAAATGGGACTTATGAAAAACAAAAACAGGTTTCCACACCTTCAAAAGAAAAGCCAGTAACAGAAGATAATTCTAATGCAGTATACAAAACGCAAACTGAAATCGCCTTAGAAAAAGGTTTGACTCAAGCTACAATCAATTTTCATGTTGCAAGAGGACATCTTATTACATCAGGCAGGGGCAAAATTGATATAAATAATCCTATTAACGCTTACTTTATGAAAAATTTCAAAAAAGGCGAAAAATTTATCCCTTATGAAGACTCTCTTCCAAAAGCCGAAAATACACCTGCAGGAATCCAAGATAAAATTAACGAAATTAATCCAAATATGGTAACACTAAAGGAATTTGCCGCAATGACAGGCTTGACAACAACTCCTATACTTTACCATATAGATAAAGGACGAGCTATTCGCGGAGAAGATGGTAAAATAGACATCACTAATCCTACTAATAGAAAATTTATTCAAAAATATAATGATGCAGTAGAATCTAAATTTACCCAAATGTCAACAGAGCACTTGAATGAAGAAAAATCAAGACTGCAAAGGAAATTAGTACCTCTACTCAGCAGAGAAATTTATATAAATGCAAATGAAATGCTAAAATTTTCTCAAGACAAATTTGACAGTTATATTCAATACACAACAAGAAGACTTATAAATACAGAAAACCTATCCAATAATCAAACTGAAGCTTTATATACAATTATCAAAGAAATAATAACAAGCAGAATAAACAACAAATCATTGCCTGAAAATTTTTCAGATGTTGGACTGGTCTCACTCAGCACAAGATTTGAAATAGATGGTTACCAAGCACTTCTTAATAGAATATCCAAACCTGATAAGCCAATTAGAACAATCAAATCAGAACTTACAGACAAAGGCTTTGAATTGCAAATAGAGCCAGATGAAGCCTTTGATGAGTTTTTATCAAATATCAAAGAAGAATTTGGAGAAAAAATAAATATAATAAAACTAATGCAAGATTCAAAACAATATCCTACATCAAGACTTGTTGATAATTATTTATATAATAAATATTTAAGTCTAAAAATTCAAGGAAAAGATATTGTAAATGAATTTATTAAGAATTTGGAATTATCAAGTGGAAATAATTTAATTAACTTAAATAAAATTAATGTAGAAAATTTTGTAGAAAATATTTTATATAAAAATAAAAAAATTCCACAAAATGATCCGGAATTTGAAAAATTTAAGAAACATTTTGATTATAAAAAACTCACTGAAATAATCGAAAAAATAAAATCAGAATATAAAAATAAATTCTATACATCAACCTGCACTGAAAATGCACTCAACCTACTGCAGGAAGCAAATCCATTTGTTCCAGTAACAAGAGAAAATCTTACAGCTGTTATTAATGATAAATTAGGAATAGAAAGTTCTACAAAAGATATGAAATATCTTATAGAAACGGCGAAATATAAAGATAGAACCGGACGTAGAACACCTATAGAAACTGAAATAAGAGAATATATAGAAGTGTTCCATACCGTAGAGCATGTTAATACTTATAATAGCCTTGTACAACTTTATAATAAATATTGCGGAATTAACAGAAATGATAAAATTGCAGCGGAATTTCTTAATGATCTTAAAATGACAGATGTTAATGGCAAATTGAATAAAGATAGTATTCTCATTAATGAAGATATTATTAAAGATATTATAAAAAAATATGAAAAATATACGTCTATAAATACCGATAAAGAAATTGCTTCAACCAAAAGCAGTTACAATCAATATGATATTATAATTGAAGAAATACAAGATTTAGTAAAAGATGCAGGATTTCCTGATTCAGAGAATATAAATACTTCCAACTTAAAACAAGCTGAATTATTTATCGATATTATTGAAAATTATGAAAAAGATGTGGATATAGATAGTATTAACTCAGTATTAACAGCAATCAAAGAGAACTTTAAAGGCAATACCTCCGATATCGCAGAAATATACTTTGCAGAACCTATTAGAAATAGGAATAAACTGATTGATTCATTAAAAACACCAGCTGGTATTGAAGCATTAAAACAAAAATTAGAACTATATAACAGATGGAAATATAATATGCCAGAAGATTTGGATATTAACTCTTACGAATACTATAATTTAACAGATAAAATGGGGCTGAAACCTGAACAAATATATTCAAAACAGACAAATATATTTAAAGTTTTAAACATAGAAAATTATGATGACTTAGAAAATTTATTAAACTCATCTGTTCAAGTAGAGTCTAATAAAAAAATGAGATTAATATATCAAGCTTTCGGTCAAAAAAATATCGACGGCTTAAAAGAATATTTTGATTCCCACAATATTGACGACTTTAAAATTAAACATTCATTAATCTCAAGAAATTCAATAAAAAACTTCCAAAAATTTATAAATAACAATCCTGCATTATATAGCATATCAATTAATTTCAAAAATAAAAATACTACACTAACAAAAAGTTTCGATGAAATATGCAAAATATTTGAAAACCTAAATGGGAAAATAACACTAAAAGAAGGTGACGGAGCAGCTTATACCGACACAGCACCTCAAAATATAATTGCAGAACTTAAAAAGAAAGTCAGCCATAATACACATAAAAACGAAACTTTTAATAATACTACTGAATACAAAAATATATTTAAACTACTTGGTATTGATACTCAAAATATGTCACCACGTGAAATTTCTTATACGCTTGATAACTTAACAACTAAACAACAAGAAATATTAGAACAAATTTCAACAGTTTTAAGTTCGCCAAATTTTGATGAAATGATGACAAGTATTCATGGTAAAATGAGATTTTTAGAAAGATTTATTCTAAAAGATAAGATTGATATAAAAAACAAAGTAGAATATGAAGCATATATAGATTATTTTATTAAAATGATAAGGACTCATTTAAATAAAAATGTTACAATCGAAGTATTTCAATCAGGTACAGACGGAGGTAAAATTGCACCTAAAATTAAATTTAATGATGAAGGCATAACTTATACAATCACACTTGATGACAGGCATAAAATTCATACTATTTTCTAATTAAACTAATATTGACAAATTTTCAGCAATTTGTTCTTTTGAAATATTATTCTTATTTTCAATACTATCAAAAGTAATAAACATATTATCAAAAAAAGCTTCTTCTTTTTCAGTCAAATTTATCTTTTTACCAGTTGAATTAACTGAATTTTGAGAATTATAAATTTGTTGTATAGAATTATTTAATTTTTTTATATATTCTTCTTTTTTCAAATAACCTTTTAAATAATCAACACTATTTGTATATATATCAGATACAGGTAATGGCTTTTTCATATATATATCTTTTTTATTTTCAAGTTTTTTAGCCAATTTTTGCATTTTTACATTACTTGATGCAGTAAAACTCAGTATATTTGCATATTGATTATTAAATAATTCTATTTTCACGTATTTATTCCTAAGTTTTATATATTTATATAAATACCATAAAAAAATTTTTTGTTAATCAAATTGTTAAAAATTAGTTAATTATACAAAGATTCCATAAAAATAGAGTAATAATAATGATGTAAATGAAATGGAAATGAAAGGAGTATGGTTATGAAATTTCTAATTAAAAAAGCACCGGACAGTTTTATTAAATCAGTTAATGACGAAATCAGCTCTATTCTAAGCCGTAATTTTGACAGCTTTTTCCCAGAATATATTTTCTCCGAAGAAACAGAAAAAATGGCAATGCCGGTAGAAATTAAGGAAAAAGAGAAAGAATATTATATTAAAGCAGAACTACCTGGAGTAAAAAAAGAAAATCTAGATATTGACATAGATAAAAATCATCTAACTATAAATGCAAGAAAAGAAGAAGAAACTGAAGAAGATACAAAAAGTTATAGGAAATCTGAGTTTAGATATGGCGAATTTTCAAGAACAGTCTACTTCCCTATGGATATAGATATTGACAAAACAGAAGCTAAACTGGAACATGGCGTGCTAGCTGTAAAAGCCCCTAAAATAAATGCAGAAACAGAAAGTGTTCGAAAATTAACTATCAAATAATCATAAACCTAAAATATCAAGGTGCAGTAACTTAAACTGCACCTTTTTTTATTCAAAAAACTAACCTGTTTTCTAATATCAAAAATTTTAATTAAATAATAAGATAAATTTAAATAATTGAAAACAGGAGTAACCAATGGCAAAAATCAGAGTAGTTAATTTTTTAATACAGGAATTATTTAAACTTGGAATAACACATTTTTTTGGACTACCAGGAGATTATTGTTTTAAACTTATTGAAGCAATAGAGACCAATCCACAAACTAGATGGATTGGATGTACAAATGAGTTAAATGCTGGATATGCCGCTGACGGGTACGCAAGATTAAATGGTTATGGAGCACTAGTTACGACATATAATGTAGGGGAACTTTCAGCTTTAAATGCAATAGGAGGTTCCTTTGCTGAAAATATCCCTGTAATTCATATAGTAGGACTGCCTGAAACTAAATATATTAAAAATAATACCCTTATACATCATAATTTTGACAATCCTGATTATTTCGCAAGTTATAACGCTTATTCCTGTTTTACACAAAGTGCAGTAATGCTGAATGAACAAAATGCAAAAAATGAAATTGAAAGAATCCTTTATATATTTCAAAAATATAAAAAACCAGTATATCTATCTATACCATCAGATATATTTGACTTAGAAATAGAAAATACACCTGAAATAAAATATATCCAAAGCGATAAACAAAAACTTAAAAAAGCAGTTGAACATGCTCTTAAATTAATACAAAAATCTCAATCCCCAATTATAATAGGAGATAGCCTTATAGCCAGATTTTCAAGCGAAAATGAATTTATTGAATTTATAAAACAAAGCGGGCTTCCAGCTACAACATTACTAATGGGTAAAGGTTTGCTTAATGAAAGCAACCCGAATTTCATAGGCACATATCTGGGCAGCTATGGAAACCCGAATGTAAACTATCAAGTTAATAATTCAGACTGTCCAATTTGTATTGGTACAATATTCAGCGACTTTAATACTTTAAATTTCAACATACAAATAAATCCATCTCAAAATATTAATATTCAAGGTACATACACAATAATTCAGGAAAAATTATATGATAATGTGCGAATGAAAGATATTCTTAGTGAATTATCAAAACAAATTAAAACTCGTAATACAGATATTATAAAAGATACAATAAAACTACCCGCTTCAAAAATTGTAGAAGAAAAAAATTTGAATTTTGAATACATCACTTCAAGACTTCAAGAATTTATAAAGCCGTATGATAGAATTTTTTCAGACACTGGGATATTTTCTATGGCAATACCAGAATTAACATTACCAGAAGGAGCAGTATGGTACTCACAACTATTATGGGCCTCAATAGGCTGGGCAACTCCTGCAATATTTGGGGCACAACTAGCAGAACCTCAAAAAAGAATGATCTTACTTACAGGAGAAGGTGCGCATCAACTGACTTTTCAATCTTTAAGCACTATGTTAACCTATGAAATAAAACCTGTGATAATTGTTTTAAATAATTTTGGCTACACTATAGAAAGATTTTTCTCAAAAAATCCTAATGCAGAATATAATAATATACCGCAATGGGATTATACTAAAATTGCAAGTGACTTTGGTGGGAATATTTGGACAGCAAAGGCGAAAACAGCTAAAGAATTTGATAATGTACTTAAACAAGTGGAACTGGCATGTCAAGATAAATTATGCTACATTGAAATTTTCACAGAAGAAAAAGAACTCCCTGAATTAATGAAAAAAATATATAATCATTAATATTTACTAATTAAAATCATAAATGATTTTAATTATTTCAAACTAGATATCATACTTTATACATAGAAATATCAATTATATACTAATAAGTAAGTATAGCATATTTGGATAAATCTTCCAAACGCTCCATTACAATTTGCATATCCTTAGGATTTATCTGACCTACTTTTGGACGTCTAATAGAACCTTTTGATGTAACAGAACCATCTCTTTTAACTTCATAATCAAACCCATAGGCATATGTATTTTCTTCACTTTCAAAAGCACCTTTTTTAAATTTGCCATTTTTATCTAAATTAAAGGATATAACAGGATGGTAATTAGAAATATATCCAGTCTTTTCATCTTTATAATATTGATAAACATGGTACAAATTTAAAGATTTAGGATATGCTTGAGAAATATGTATTGTTTTATCATTAAATAAAGTTTCTTTTATTTTAGCAAATGTTACTTCTGCATGAGTCGGAGTTTTTTGATTTTTATCTACAGACTTAACCTGTTTAGAAAAAACTGCAGGAAGATATATTTCATCATTTACTTTCAAATTATTCATTTTTTCAACTGTTTCTAATTTATTTAATTTTGCAATCAATAACATATACTCACTAATTTCTTGATTAGTAGCTTTTGGATTATTTAACTCTTGCTTTGCAAGTTTCCATAAACTATCCCCTTTTTTGAGTTTACGAACTTCTCCCTTTTGAACATCCGGCAATTTTTTCATTACATAATTTATATACGCTTGTTCATCAATACTATTAACCATAGAAAATCTCCTATTTTTATCCCCTTATTTTTATAAAAACTTTTCATTTAAAAAAATTGCCTTATAATTATAAATATGAAGAAATTTTTAATAACAATTCTAATATGTATCTGCCCTATAGCATATGCAAACGAGCGTACTGATAACGGTTTCAGCAAAAAGTTTACACAGAAATTTAAAAACTGTGATGTATATATTGAAAATGCATCCTTCAATATGGCAGGAACCGTATTTCATGACAGTAAACAAATACTTGGCAAAAACGGCAATACCTGTGAATACATCCAAATAACAGGAACATCAAATGGTATGCTTACAGTAAGTTGTTCATTTAATGAATCAACCACTAACGAACTATATAATGCCCTTTTAATAAAACCTGATCACTATAGCGGGATTAACAAAACAGAAGAAATATGGCAAAAAGTAATGCAAAACCCTAAAAATTGTAAATATAACCGTTCTGAATATTACGATAAAGGCTACACCGTTGACCCTAAATACCTTCCAATATTTAATTAAAGTTTTGTAAATTTTTTAATTAAACATCTAAAGATTTTTAAAACAGACTCCGTATTTACTTATGTGAAGTATAAGGAGTATTTATTTATGTACGATTACGAAAACATTAAACAAGCCATTGAAGAAAAAAAAGAAGAAGACTATCAAGCACTAAAAGCTGAAATTTCTGGTATTGGAGCTTTTATTGAAAAATGTCTTAAAGTAGTTTTTGAGAACTCATCTTCAAAAAGCGAACGAGATTACAACATTACATCACTTTAAATAAAAAGGCGGTTTAAAAACCGTCTTTTTATTTTACATATATTTTTATTTCTTCGTTATTTGTATATACATACACTTTTATTTTTTCGCCAGAATAATCTATTGGAGGAGTTTTATATTTTGAAGTATTTTTTAACATATTCAAAACTATATTATTGAAATTCTTATCTCCTTGTCTTTTATATAATTTACGATTAGTAAGACTACCATCAGATGCAATACGGAATTCAATCTCACATTCACCTGAAGTTGAAATAGTTCTATTACTTAAATTGGAATAAAGAATATTTTCAAGTCCTTTTTTATAAATATCCATTTCCCTGCTAGAATGAGGATTTGAACCAACTGGAGGTGTATTATCCCATATTTTGTCAATATCTGGGATTTGAATGTCCTTAACTTGAATACTTTGTTGTTGATTAACTATGTTTTTTTTAACACTTTTGGACCCAGTAAAAAACATTATATAAACTGAAAGTAAAATACAAATTAAAAAAATTACCCAAGAAAAAATTTCCTGCAAAGAAATTTCTCTATGCCTATTATCTACTAAAGACTCAGATATTTCTTCAAAAGTATCATTTCCGCAATCACAATATTCTACACGAGTAGAATGTAATTTTTGACATATTGTACATCTGAACATAATGTAATTTTATTATGCTGGTAATTATACGAAATCCTCTTAATTATTGAGATTACTTTTTATACTTTATGATTTGCAAAACCACAGATTTGTTAATATCAGGTTTTATACTAGCAACAAAAGCAGTAATTCCAATAATTCCTACAACAAATCCTATTAATAATATAATTAAACTTTTTTTACTCATACCAATGCACCCTTTCAAAATCATTATAATCATCCGGAGTGGAATAACTAGTTTCATACCAAATCAAATAAGCACCTTTAAAATCAATAAATTTTCTTTCAGATCCTTCAGGAAATGCAAGGAAATCTTTTCCTGCATAACTTTTTATCAAAGGAATCATCACTTCTCGAATACTTTTTGTATAACTCCAATTTGTACTATTGACCCTAATATTAGATACTGTTTTTTTATTACTGACTCTGAAAGAAAATGTTATCAAAGTTCCAAGAGGAGCACTGACTTGACTTTCGTTCATTATTCTATTTTGTAAAGCACTATGCCAGTTATTCCAAACGATATTTTCTTCTTTTCGTGTTAGTTTTCTGGGCTTTTCTTTAATTTTTGAAACTTCATTAGAAGGTTGCTCAACAATTGAAGGACTATTTGTCCTTGAGTTTAGAGAAGAATTCTTAATCTGCGAATTTGAAACATCCTTCATCCCAATTCCATTAGCTTGTCTATAAAATTCTGACGGCTCAATATGAACTTCTCTAGTAATATTCTGAGTATTTTCAGAGGAAATTAATTGTTCACGACTAATTTCTGCTGGTGGTAATTTTGCTATACCAATTTTAAATAAATTAATTGTATCAGAAGAAATTGGCACCTGATAATGCTTAGCAAGTTTAAAGTCTTTTTTCTCCATTACAAACGGAGAATGAACTGCAGGCTCAAAACTTAATACACACCAGTTAATAACGATAAATGCAATTACAACAAATACTTTAAGCCAAGTCATACCATTTAATCTTTATCAATTTTAGCCAGCAATTCATCACAAGCATAAATATCAAACTGCGTCTGGCTTAACATTAAAGTTTCAGCAATCAAAAGTGCAGTAGGGACAAGCGCTGCTATCAAACTTATAGCAATACCTTTAAAATCTCCACCAATTTCAGTCATAAAATATGACACATTCATGGAAAATTCAATAAATATAATGGAACAAGCAATTGCAAGGTATCTATTTTTATCAAGAGTAAGCTTACGCACTCCCTCAATGCCGAAAATATTTACAGAATGCTGCCTATAATCACTAAATCCATCTTGTTTTATAACTTCTGAACCTTGAATTTTTTTAGAAGCAGTAAAAGCACTTACAAATCCAAAAAATGCGAATATAATTAAAAATGTAGCAAGAACAAGGAATATAGGGCTGAAACGCAAACTAGAAATCCTCACCCACCCAGCAGCTTCAGGGAAGCACATAGCAAGAGTATTAGACACTCCATAAGCTAAAAATGGTGCAGTCAAAATTCCAATAAGAATTTCACCTGCTGATTTTAACTGCAAATTAAATAATCTATCCTTTATATTCTGGATTTTTGTTCTGCTAAGACTATTAATATACCTTTCAATCCACAATCTATAAGCTTTCAATACAGCTTCAAAATCTTCTCTGTATTCAAACTTATTTAAAGTAGCACCCCATTCAGAATTATTGCATTTAAAATATCCACAACTAATAGCTAATGTAGCCATAATCCCCACAAAGAATAGTGAAATAAATAATGCAAATGAAATAAAATTATTTAAATTCATAAAATACACAAGATTTACCGCATAAATTCCCAAAATAAAAATAGTAGAAAGAATCAGCATAAAGTTTTGAGCAAATTTTGTAGTTTTAGCAAGCTCTTTTACTATATTATTTTGTAAAAACAAATATACTCCCTGCTTTAGCATAAGACAAATTCCAAAAATAATTATTGCATATGCAGCCCACGCTTTAATATTTGTTGGTAAATACAAATATTTTTCTGCTTCCTGAATTGTAAGCCCCATAAGATAATTTGCAACAGCGAACGAACTAAATATTGCACTAACTGCGAGTGCAATATGCAAAAAAATACTATTTCTAGAATTTGCTGAAATTTTATTTTTTAATTCGTTTATAGAATAAGCAACCTGTTTTATAATTGCAACACGAGCTTTTTCAATCGGTTCCAGTTGTTTTTCTATTTTGACCTTCGTAATAGTAGAAGCATCATTTCCATAAATTCTTTTTAAATCTTCTTCAGTTAATTCCTCTTTCTCAATTTGAGAAATAGAAGACTTTGATTTATCCATACCAGAGACCTTAACACTAATATATTCAGTCGTATCTGCAAAAACAATTTTACAAATATTATTAATTTCTATTTTTTGAAGAGGTTTACCTTTAAAAAGAATTTTTTCATTTCTCAAATTATTGGTAACAAAGCACTTATTCGTAATACAATCTACTTGAACAGTCAAAAGAATATCATATCCGGCATTTATCTGAAAATCACATCTTTCATTATTACCAATATTAATTACATCTTTATCTTCAAAAATTTTTTCCTGATTGGAAGAAGAAATTATAATAGTCATAAATTACCTCGAAATATTATCTATCAAGAGCATGAATAAAGCTTTTCACTGCCTTATCTGAGTTTTGTTTAGGAGATACAATAAGTTTTTTCTCTCCTAAAATCGGATTGAGAGTTTCTTTTACTCTATCTAATTTTTCTGGATGAGCATACAAAAACATCATAGCTAAATCCGGAGCATATTTTTGGACATTTTTAACATTTTGCGGAAGAGTTTCCCAGTTGATTTGCTTTTCAATAGCCCCCTCATTTTCCAAATCACCCATCACAACAATTGCAGGGAGATAACCATTCTTTTTCATTTCAAGAGCGTGAGAAAAAGCTTTTTTTAAGCCAAGCCCGTATGCTGTACCATAATCCTTATCATCATATGCTGTAAAAGCATCCATAGCCTTATTAATCCCAGAACCATTAAAAGGAGCACCCTCATATATTAAGTAAGAATCCTCTGAAACTTTCAAAATCTTAATCAAATCTTCAGGATCAAGAATATTACATATTTGTCTAAGCATCTTTTTTTGTTCCGGCAAATCTTTTTGATTAGAAGCTGAGGAATCCACTACAAAAATTACCGCAGCCGGTTTAAAATCATCAACTTTCAAATTTTTAAGAGCAGTCCAAAGCAACTTTCCTACAAAGGATATTGCTAAAATTAAAATACCAATTATTATTAATTTTCTATTCATAAATACCAACTCTTTCTTAGCTTATTTATAGCATATATTTTTCCTTAAATCAATATTGCACTAAGGTTTTTAATTGTGTTATAATCTGAAAACAAATAAGGAGAAAGAGTATGGAAAAATTTATAGAATTTATAGTAATTTTTATAACTGCATATTTAATAGGCTCAATTCCTACAGGATATATAATAGTAAAAACATTTACAGGGCAAGACATTAGAACAATCGGTTCTGGTTCGACAGGTGCGACTAATGTAAAACGAGTCATGGGTAAAAAATGGTTTTTCATAACAATGCTTCTAGATGCACTAAAGGGAGCTTTGCCCGTAATTTTAGCAAAACTTTTTGCAACATCATTTACAGGTATAGGACTTCTTCCAGTAGTTGCCGCAGTTGCCGTAATTTTAGGTCATAGTAAGTCTATTTTCTTAAAATTTACAGGGGGAAAATCCGTAGCCTCAGGAGTAGGTACAATTCTAGCACTTAATTGGGCTGTTGGACTTTTAATCGCATTGGTATGGGCTATAATTACATATACTTCAAAATACGTTTCTCTTGGTTCCATCATAGCTATGGCAATATCACCATTTTTAATGTGGTGGTTTAATGCTCCTATCGCATTTACAATCTACTGTGCACTAGGTGCTATTTACATAATATGGCTGCACAGAAGTAACATCCAAAGACTAATCAAAGGTGAAGAAAATAAAGTAAGGTAAGGAAATAATGGATTATACAACAATATTAATTGGACTAGCTATTATTGCAGGACTTTTTATTATAGGAAAAGTATTTGCAATTCTCACAAAAATATTATTTATTATAATTCTTGTGGCAATAATTTCAATAGGAGCATTTTTTTGGATTAACAATCAAAAAGAAAATCCAATTAAACCTAGCTTTTTACAAGAAAATGTCCACAAGCAATTAACCTTTAATCATTTTATTTAAAATACTATTACCTAGCATTGAAGGCTCTTTAGCAGCTTCAGTTTTTTGAGGAACTGGATTTTTAGGTTTTACTTCATAAGATTTTATAGAACGCTTACCAGTTAATCTTTGCATAAAGTTATAATAACCTTTTAATGCACCTGTAGCTTTGTTTTGTTTTTCTTCAATAGCAAGCAATTCATCTCTTGTATGAGGCGTAATTGTCATACCAACAGATTTTCTTGTTAAAATTTCACTTATTGTAGTATCAGTTAACGTAATCCAAGACATACCAAGAAGTGACGCATTATATTGTTTTTGGAATGTATTATTAAATAAATCAATTAACAAGGTTGAATAGAATAATCTAGAACATTCTTGAACAAATCTTTCTTTAGATTTAGTTTCAGCACCTTCCTTATCATTACCATTAGACTTTAACATAACCATATTATAATTATCTGTCATCAGGAACCACATAGTAGCCGCAGTAGCTGCAGTTTTTGCAAGATTTGCCAGTTCATGATTAGGTACAGAAGACATCGTATCAGTATTAAATGCTTTCATAATATTATCTTTTACAAAAGCTTGGAATGCTTCTTTACTATAACCTTTTTTAGTAGCCTCTCTGCCGATTTTTTCAATACTTTTTGCAAGAGACTGAATATCTTTAACTGGTGCTTTTGGTTCTTTTTTGTTAATAATGGCCTTTATACCTTTATCGACCAACCTGTATGGCAAAGTAACTGTATTCCAAACAAATTTAAATGGAGCAATTACAAAGTCAACTAAAGGTTTAGACTTTTTATCTTTTACACCTAGACTAATTGACCCATCAGCGTTTCTCGCACTAGCAGCCACTTCTTCATATTTATTTGCTAATTCTTTAAAATTATTTTCTCTAAGAACTTTTACTATTTCATCAAACTTATCACCTGAAATTCTGAAGTCAGCAATTTGAGTCATTGATTTATATTTTTTCTTGAAAGGCTCAGTAATGATTTTAATTGTGTCTTCTACGCCAGGTATATATTTTCTTGCCCCTTTAAGCGCAAAACCAGCAGCAATAACCCCAGCTGACGCTTTCATAATTGTACCAAATGAAAGCAACGGCTTTTGTTGTTCTCTAGGTGCTATAGCAGGTTTTTTATTAGATTCAAACGATAAAGGTTTAATATCTTTTTCAGGAGCATTATTTCTTTCATTCTCAGCACGAGCCTCTTCTGGGGTTAATCTCGTAATATGTTTTCCATTTCTCAAACGAGAATATGTCTCTGTAATAAGGGTTGTAGCACCTGTCATAAGCATACTGCCTGCTGCTGACTGATTAATAAATTTATTTAATGCACCAAAAGTTACTAGCATTAAATAAGCATTCATGACAAGACGACTCATCTCTTGACGGAATCTTGCTTTCTTCTCTTTTTTAGCAGCTGCAGGATCATCATCCATCATTCTTGAAAGATTATAAGCATCTGTAGCAAGCATAATTGCAGGTGGCAATCCTGAAACCATACGGCATAATGCTCTTTCATGCTTTGTATCATAATTTCCAGTTCTAGGATCAAACATTTTTACAGATTGCTGGAATAATTTTGATGAAATTTCTGAGTCCGGTTTATCTTTTAATTTAGTAGCAGTTTCGCATAAACCCTTAAGAGAACTTACCTCTGATTCAATTTTAGAACGTTGTCTTATATTTTTAAAAAATGGTTTATTAAGGACTTTTTGCGCCCAATTTTTAAATGGTTTAATTTTTCCTATAAGTTCAACAACTCCATTCATAATATCAAATGGAAGAATTTTGAACGGATAAACTAAACCATCCCAGATAAGATGAGGGATGGTCTTTTTGCGGAAAGTGATTTTATCACCTTCTATTTTAACTAAATTTTGTGCCAACTTGGAGTTTTTAACATGACTATAATGTTTTTCGACCATATCTCCTAGATGATTTTTAGTTTTATCAAAAAGGACTTTGGCACTATATGTAACTTCTTTATCTTCTGCAAACATAATTTTGTTTACAGCTTTGGATATAGAAAGACCTTTAAATGATAAATTCTGGGAATTATGATTTAAAGGTCTCTCAATATCTCTATTAAATTTTTGATTGGAAGGAAAAGGGTTTTGATCTGGGGATAACATCCCGTAATCTTTTTGTTTTGGTCGTATTAAATATTGCGTTTTTCCTACTTGCATATTCTTATCCTTCCCTTCAGATATTTTTAATCGAATAGGAAATTTTGGCAAGAGCATGCACACAAAAAATTTACTTATTTTAACAAATCAGCAAAAGGCTTACCCAAAGAGGCCTTTTACCCAATTACCTGCAGTTTCCAAAAATCCGCTAGTACCTGAAGTACCATCACCTTTTACTGCACCCATTATATTCCCAGCTGTATCAGTAATACTATTAAGCATTCCAAAAACATTACCTGTAGAACTAGATTGCCCACTAGTCCCAGATGTCTGATTTTGCATAGCATACATCTGAAGTTGTTTTTCCATATTATTATATTCTTTTTTACTGATAATTCCGCTATTATTTGTATCTGCCATCATTGGATCAAAATTACTAATACCGTACATTTGAGCCATCTGAGATAGTTGCTGTGCATACTGAGCTGTCTGCATTGCACCAGTCTCTGCTCTATATTGTGCAGAAGCTGCCATGCCGGTATTTCTCAAATCTGCTTTGCTCATACCAGTATTACCCATTGTACTATATTGATTAGTAATATTTCCAGCTGTACCTCCATACTGCATTCCTTTGCTTGCCATAGAACCTGCAGGACGAGCATAGCTGTATCCGTTTACGCCTGTCATAATATCCTTTTCCTATTTATATACTTTATATATATTTAAAAACGATAAAGTATATAAAATTGCCTTTATAAATGTATTATTCCCGCTTTAGATGTTAATATAACAGGCTTTTAGCTATGTTTACAAAACTTAATCTTTAAGATTAGAAAGCATTTTAACTATGAGAGCTTTGAACTTTTCTTTAGATTTATTAGTTGTATCAATAACTTCGGAATGAGATAATTTATCTCTATCGTGAGCACTAGCTATATTTGAGATACAACTGATACCAATCACATTAAGCCCGCAATAATTCGCAACAATAGCTTCAGGCACTGTAGACATTCCAACAGCATCTGCACCCAATAATCTTGCCATATTAATTTCAGCAGGAGTTTCATAACAAGGTCCTATATTTGCTAGATATACACCTTCTTTGATATCAATTCCTAAATCTGATGCAGACTTTTTGGCAATTGCAATTAAATTCTTTTTATACACTTCTGACATATCAGGAAAACGTTCTCCAAATTCAGAATCATTAGGACCAATAAGAGGATTTGACCCCATACAATTTATATGATCTTTTATTATCATCAAATCTGATGGTATAAAAGTTTCATTTACAGCTCCTGCAGCATTTGTTAAAATTAGAGTTTTAACTCCTAGCTTTTTCATAACTCTTACTGGATAAGTAATTTCTTGCATTGAATGTCCTTCATAAAAATGATTTCTTCCTTGCATCATAACAACTTTTTTACCTGAAATTTCCGCAAAGACGAGTCTACCTTTGTGTCCCTGCACATTTGATTTAATAAATCCCGGAATTTCATTATAGGGTATTGAAATTTGAGAATATTCATCAGCAAGTTCACCCAAACCTGAACCTAAAATTATACCAATTTCTGGTATAAAACCACCTATTTTTTCTCTAATAAATTTAATAGTATCTTCCATATAAACTCCCTAATCATTAAAAAAGCGGAACCCAAACAAAAAAATAAGCTGACTTCCGCATTACAATTCTATTTTATTTAAATTAACCTACCAGACGATTATCATCTGCTTCTGAGGCTTTAACCATTATAGCGTGTTCTACCGGATTTTCTCTTGTATAAGCTGCGTCATAATTTTCTTCAAATACAAATTCATCATGAGCTTTTTTAGCCTGATTTTCGTCAACCAATTTTTTAGCAAGCTCTGCGATTTCATATACTAATTGATATCTATTATCAGTATTTTCATTCAGATCCCATGCTACTTTTATAATTTGTTCCATTCTAAACCTCACATTTCTTAAATATTAATTTAATGATATAATATAAAAAAATTTTTCGCAAGTAGTAAAAATAGATTTATTAAGGTATAATCTGAACATGGATAAAAAAGCAAAATTACAATTATTTTTATGGCTAGAAGCGGTTGTATGGATGCTTTTATTAACAGTTGTGATAGGCGGAATCAGATATCATAATTATAAAAAGAAAGCAGAATTAAAAACCTATCAAATATTTCTTCAAGATGTTGATGGACTTATTGTTGGCTCACCAGTAAGAATGATGGGAGTTCAAATAGGGCATATTGAAAGAATAAAAATTGTCTCAGATCACGTATATGTAAAATTTGTATTGGAAGATAAAAACCTTTCACTACCCAAAGGAGTTATTGCAACTGTAGAATTTAATGGACTAGGTGGTTCAAAATCTCTTGAATTATATGAACCAACAATTGAGAGTAAAGCCTCTAATAAACTTATAGTAGTAAACAAGCCTATGAGATTAGGCGATTCACTCAGTCTGCTGGATGATATGTTTAATAAACTCGGCTCAATTATAGTAAGATGTTCTCACTTTATGGGTGAGGTTGGCGATATTATACCTTCTGGAGGAGGAGTATCTATAAATAATGAAAAGAAAAATTTAGGAGAAATCAATGAAAAAATCAATTTATACAATCAAAACAGACTTAAATTAAAAGAAAAACTAAAGGAGTTAAACCATGAATAACAAAAAGGTCAGAATAATCAACAATCCAGTAATCCTTCTAAATCTTTGTACTATGCGGAATAAAAAAACAGACAGTCAAGGTGTAAGAATTGCAACAAGAAAAATTACAAGATGTTTATTATACGAAGCAGCCAAAAACTTACCTCTTGTAGATACTGAGATTACAACTCCTCTTACAACATTTACGACACAAACAATAGATCCAAATATTAATTTAATTATATCCCCAATTTTAAGAGCAGGATTAATCTTTACAGACGAGGCTATAGACATTCTTCCTCAAGCCTGCATAAGACACATAGGAATGTATAGGGATGAAAAAACTCTAAAACCAGTCTGGTATTATAATAAAGTTCCTATGGAAGCACCTAATCCTGAGAAATTTTATATATACTTAACTGATCCAATGCTTGCTACAGGAAATACTCTTATAGAAGCAATTAAACTATATGCTGATAAGGGAATCCCTATTGATAATATAAAAATAATCTGTATAATTGCTGCCCCAGAAGGAATTGAAAATATTCAAAAGCATTATCCAGATATAGAAATTATTACAGCTGCAGTTGATAATCATCTTAACGAAAAAGGCTATATCGTTCCGGGAATGGGAGATGCTGGAGATAGAATATTTAATACTTAACCTTTTTGTAAAATAATGTAAAAAAAGTAACGGTAAATATAAAGATTATTAAAAAATTGCCGTTACTTTTTTTGTGTAGAAGTTTTTTGAAAGGATTATTTATATGTCTTTTAAAATTGAAAATACCAGAAATATGGTAAAAAGTACAAATGATAATGGACAAAAAGATACTGAAACATTAAAAAGAGAAGCAAAAGCAAGAGGCGAATACATTGTAAGCATAAGCGGCAATGAAAAAGGATTATTTGCTATAGCTAAAAAATTTAATATGACTCTTACAGACTTCAAAAACATGACAGGACTTACAAAAGATACCCTGCAAAAAGGACAAGTTATAAAAAATATTCCTACAGCAAAAATTGAAAGCGGAATGGGACTTTATTCACTTGCTAAAAAATACGGAATGACATTAAAAGAATTTACTGAACTTAACGGAATAAAAGAAAATTATAAGCCTCAAAAAGGTGAATATTTCTACGTATATCCGTCAAAAAACCAAAATAACAAGCCAGCCAAAACTACACCTATACCTGAAACTACCCCGCCAAAACCTACCCCAAATACAGATCCAGAAAAAAAAGTGAAAGAAGATACTACTCCTCAAGCAAAACAAACACTAAATGCTGAAGAAATTGCAGATAAACTAGAACAAGCAGCTGATAAATACAGAGGAGCCGTAGGTAAAGAAGAGTTTGACAGCGTATTTAAACAAATTGATAAAGATAATGTTATAGATGTAGTTAATAATTTCCAAAAAAAGCAAAGTAAAAGTCTTATAAACATGATTTCTGATGAATGGAGTAGTAATAAAGATGCCAGAAAATCTGCAATGACAAAGATTTTTGACCTTGTTGCTGAAAAGACTGGAAACAAAAATCCAAAACTAAGAGAAGAATTTATAGATGAGCTTAATGATGAATTTGATTCTTGGGGCTTTGTATCAACAAAAAAAATGGATAAAATAATTAATAGTATGATAAACCCAATAGATGATACAAATAACGATATCAATAAAAAAGACTCCGCCCCAAAAAGAACAGGAAACACCGGCAGTAATGCTTCACATTTAAGTGGAAAAGCTTATCCAAATGAAATTTTTTATACAACTAATGGTGGGAAAAGTAAAGATATTACTCCAACTACAATGACAACAATCAAAGATAAAGATGGGAATTACGTTAACGCTGGAACTTTAAAATCTTGGGCTATAAGCGGAGGTAAAAAAGATATAGGCTTCAAAGAGGTTAAAGATCCATTTATAATGCGGCCACTGCCAAATTACAACACAGAAACTAAAAAAATTGAAGCTGTAACAGAAGTCCTAGAGCCAACCGCTAACGGTAATTTAAACAACAAAGTTATAATACTGAACCCAGGACATGGAGGGTATCAACAAAAAAACGGATTTTTTGATGCAGGAACAGTTCTTTCAGTTAAAAATAAAGAAGGAAAAGAAATGCCAATTGAAGAATGGCGTGTTGCACAAAGCTATGTTGAAAATATTTCCGATAATCTTAGAAAACGTGGAGCGAAAGTGGTTATTGTATCAGGAGCCGTAAGAAATGGCGGAATGGCAGCTCAAAGATATATTGAAAATATGCTTGCTGGCAAAAAAGGTGATGATGATGTGAGAGCTTTAATGAAATCTACAGATAAATCTAATATGCTTTTCTTATCAGTTCATGTAGAATCAGCAAAAGAATCGCCAAAAGATAGGAAATGCACAGTTCGATATTCAAAAAATATAGATAAAGAACTTGCTAATAATATATACAAACACGTAAATAAAGGGTTTTCAATACTAACACCCAAACCTCATTCTGATAATCTTTATGTAAATAAAGCTGCAAAAGGTATACCTTCATCGTTACTGGAAATAGGTAATATCGCAAATAAAAGTATTACAAATTCACTACTTTCAAGTTATGACCAGAAAAAATATGCAAATTGCATAGCTGATGCAATAGAAGAAACAATGCTTCATTAAAAGAGGATAAATTTGTGACAGAAATAAATTTTAATTTTAGTAATATAAACCAACAGCCAAACCCTAAAGGATACAAAGTCAAAAAAGGAGAGACTCTGTATTCCATAGCAAAGTCAATGGGAGTATCTGTTGAAGATTTAAAAAAAGTAAATGGATTAAGTGACAACAATTTGTCAATAGGTCAAATATTGGCAATTCCATCAGCAAATTCCCAAAATACCAACCGAGAAATTTCAATTATCTCCGCAGTGTCTGATGAAGAAATTGAACAAAATAATACCAGAAATAAATATATTAAAACTATAAAACATCCAGATTATACAATTAAAAAAGGTGACACTCCAACAAATATTGCAAAAAGATTTGATGTTGAAGAAAGAAGTATTCTTACACTTAATGGACTATCAAAAGAATCCTCCAAAACCCTTCAAATAGGAGATGTATTGAAAATCCCTGATGGAAGACATGCTAGAAATATTAATAACCTAAATGATGCTGCAAAAGCAATGGGAGTAAGTACTGACTTTATAAAACGACTGAAATTAATTGAAGATGGTAAAAAAGATAATGGAGTTCCATTTAAAGATCATGAATTTCATAATACCCCATACATTGACGATGCCGGTAACGAAACTATAGGGATAGGTCATCTTATAAAAGGAGGTGATAAAAAATATTTAACAAATAAAGAAGTATTAACTTTATTTGTAAATGACATGTTAAAAATGGAAGAAAATTTATGGGGTATACTTGGCGGGAAAAAAATTTATGACAAACTACCCCAGAGTATAAAAGAAGCTCTACTTGATATGATATTTAATAAAGGAACCGCAATAATCGAAAACACACAAGGACTTACTTGGGCGTTAAAACAAGGTAAATATGAGGCAGCAATAAACCTTATGACAAACAATAAAACACAAAAAGGTAAAGAAATGAGCGGACTAAGCAAAAGAAGATTATTTGACATATCAACAGCCTCAAAAATGTATAAAGGAAATATTCCTCAATCGATTATAAACACCCAACAAAAAGTATATAATCGCGGCATCCAGCTACTAAGATTAGAATGTGCTAAATCATATAAAATGCTAAAAAATCCTAATATTTCACAGCAACAATATTTTCTTAATCAACTTCAAGGGTATAATAAAGAAGCTCTAGAATTTTCTGGTGGGAAAATTAAAATTATAGACAAGTAACTATCTCACCAACAATTTTATTGTGAAGTGTTTTAATAGAATGATCAGATTCTATATTTGCCCAATGCAGATTTTTTAAACTATCTAACACTACAATTTCTCTTGCTTTCATATCACAATCACAAATTTTTACAACTAATACTTCTTCAGTTTCAATATTAACAACAATACAAAGACCGCCAGCCCCGACTTTTGCAATAAGATTGCCAGAATGTTCCATTATTTTAGTATCTAATCTATTATCTCCACCTATAATATAAGGATTATTCAAAAAAGCAAATTTTATTTTTTCATATCTTGAATTACAAAATAAATTCAAATATCCTTTTGCCATATTTTCTAATGGCATAGACATAATAGGAACACCACATCCATCTTTGGTTACGGGGTATTCTTTTTTTAACTCGCATAACTCAGAAATTCTTTTTTTGATCACCAATTGAAGTGGATGGCTAGGGTCTTCATAAGTTTTTAAATCCCAATTATTCATCTTACATAGACCAAGCATCATAATATGTTTTCCTATACAATTATTTTGAAAAATATTCTCTTTTTTACCTTCTAATAATAATTTTTCCTGTTCTTTTCTAGCAATAGGTTTGTGTAATCCGCACTTTAAATAACTCTCATCAAGTCCTATTTTCTTTAAAAAATTCACAGCAGTCTCAATATGGATATGTTCTCCAGCATGAGAAGCACAACAAAGAGCAATTTCCTCATCAGTCATATTATACTTAATATCCATACCATAATCTATAATAAGACTAGCCTGCAGAGGTTTAGCACAAGAACGAAGATAAAATGGATAATTATTAGATTCCCCATTACTATCTATTATATGAGCACCATTCGATACCAGAATAAAACCAAAATGAGCCTGCTCAACAAGACCATCTCGAATATATTTTACAAGAAGTTCTGGAGAAGATTTAATCATACTTATCCTTCACTATATCCAACAATTGCATTAATCGTTGTTTTAAAGCTTTATTTTCTTTTTTTAGTTCTTCTATCTCTTTATCATAATCAGCACGTTCCTGGTCTGGAAGTTGAGCTGTCGCCATTTTATCACTATCAAGGATAAACCTTCTTCTTGCATCATTTTTTAATATAAAAAGCGTTTTAACATTTTCTTCAGTAACAAAACCTAAATCAACTAAAACTTTACCAAATAATTTATGTTCCATTCTATCATCAAGTCTACGCTGTTCCATAATAGCATAATCGAGCTGATCTATCGTAATTGCACCATTTATTCTATAATACTCACCTGTTTTAAATTTTCCAGCAATAAACCCCGCCATAGCAAATACTTCAGTATTATCAGGAACTTCGATGTAGTTTTGTTCAATGCAAAATATACAATGCTTTGCAACTTCTTCCATAGAAAGAAAAGTATTTAAAGAAATTTCAAGAATACTATACCCTTCATAACAAAGAGTCAAAAAATTATATATATTAGTATCAAGTCCACTTATTTTATTCCACATTTCGGTTTTTCCAATAAAAGTTACAGTTGGAACATAAGTAGAAAAAAGCTTATTTGGATTTGCTGCAACATATCTTTCACAATGATAATTGCGCATATTTTGAAATAATTTTAAATATACGACCTGTTTAACCCATAGGGGATACTCTAGCAATTTACTTAAAAATAAATTAAATATATTCTTCTTCATTTAAACCTCAGTAAATATTATAAATTAAAATAAAATATTTCGCAATGTTTATTATAAAATTTTCTACTACTTTCTGGTATTGATTTATAAAAAGATAAATTGTAAAATGGCGATATGGAATAGGAGAATATTAATAATGGAAAGTACACGAGTAAAAAAGATTAGTATTTTTATACTGACATTAATCGGATTTATCACAACAATAAAACTTGCAATGATATATTATGATGCAAACTTTAATCCATATGCACTGCCAAGTTTTTGCTCAGTAAGCGATTTAATTGACTGTGATGGTGTCGCAAAAACAACAGAATCTCAATTTTTTGGGATTCCGCTCGCATATTGGGGAATGTTTTTATATTCGTTTATATTTTTAATGCTTATTGCAGATAAAATCAAAAATATTAAAATCTTTAAGTTTATGGAAGTGTTCAAAAACCCATTTGAATATATTGCATCACTAGGGATTATTTCATTTGCCATTTCAATGATATTACTTTGTGTAAGCTTATTCCAGATTAACAAAATATGTATTCTTTGTGCATTTACATATGCATTAAATCTTTTAATTGCATTAGTAGCACTTGATTACAAAAATGGAGGGGTAATAAAAGCATTCAAACAGAGTATTTTAGATTTTCTAGATGCCATAAAAAATAGAGCATATTTAATTGCATTTGTAATTGTGATGCTTATTGCTGCTAGCGGACTTACATATACAACTATCACCATGAAGTTTGCACCACAAGTTAAAAGTGCAAGAGATTTTAAAGAATTTGTTGAAGCTAAAACAAATAAATATGCAGTCAGTGGAAATATACTTGGTGATAAAAATGCAAAGGTGACATTGATAACTTATACAGATTATCGTTGCCCTATATGTTTTGCATATAACATAATGGTACATAAAGTTGCTCAAGAACTTAAAGGTGTCCAAGTTATTCATAAAAACCTTCCTCTTGATATGGAATGCAATAAATATCTAAAACAACCCTTCCATAACGGCTCTTGCAGAATGGCAAGGTACTCAATAGCTGCTGAAAAGCAAGGCAAGCTTTGGGATGTAAATTCATTATTCTTTGAAAAACAACCTGATACAGAAGAAGAAATTATAGAAATAGTAAAAAATATTCAAGGACTTGATATAAATCAACTTAAAAATGATGCAAACAGTAAAGAAGTCCAAGATGAACTATTAAAAGAAATTGATGAATCCTACTCAAAAGGTATAAATGCAACACCGAGTTCACAAATAGGACAAGATGTATTTATTGGGATTAAACCATACAGCGAATTAAAGAAATGGTTACTAGATGCAGGAGCAGAAAGAAAATAATAAGAAAATAATATTACATGCCTGTTGTGGAATATGTTCAGGTTATCCCGTATCTTATTTAAAAGATGCGGGGTATTCTGTTATTGTATATTTTTACAATCCAAACATATACCCTGATATAGAATATCAAAAACGACTCAATGCTCAAAAAACTTTATGCCAACATTATGGGGTAGAACTAATTGAAGGAGATTATATCCCAGAAGAATTTTACAAAATATCCAAAGGACTTGAAAGTGAACCAGAAAAAGGGAAGCGATGCGATAAATGCTTTGAATTACGCCTTCGAAATACTGCTGAATTATGTAACAAATTAGGAATAAAAACTTTTACAACTTCAATAGTAATAAGTCCTCACAAAAATTTTCAAAAAATATCAGAAATCGGTAAAAAAATAGCTGAGGAATTTCACTTAACATATTTAGATATTGATTTTAAGAAAAAAGATGGATTTTTAAAAACTAATAAAATATCCAAATCACTTGAATTATATAGACAAAATTATTGTGGCTGCAAATTCAGCTTAAGATAAAATCATATATTTATACTAGAAAGTTTCTAAGAAATGTTATATAATATAAAAGGAGAAACTTGATTCTAATTAAATAATCATTATTATATTAGGAAGAGAAGGATAATTAAAAATGAATAAGAAAATTGCTTTATTAATCGCTGGAATAATGTTCACATCTACAGTCGGAATACAATTAACTAATGTTTCATATGGAGAAGGTATTCCTGGTGAAAATTTATACAAAGGTAAAGAACAATTAAAACGTGAGCGTCTAGAACGTGAACGAATAGAACAAGAACAACAGGCAACTGAGACCCATCCCGATTATACAGTAATTACAGATGAACAAATTTTCGGAACAGAAGGAGAGATTCCAGCATATTATCCTAATGCAACAATAAAAAGTGCTATTGGAAAATATAAAAATCATAACTATTCAGGATGTATACAAGAATTATATTCTATATTGAAAAAAGATAAAAACAATTCTATTGCTTATTACTATCTAGCAATGGCATACATTAAAGCAGGCAAAAAAGATCAAGCATCTGCAGCTTACCAAAAAGTAATTAATCTTAACTCAAATGACTTACTAGTTGACTATGCAATAAGAGGCAAGGCTTGCCTTAATGGGGAACCTTCTTGTACAGGTGCTGGAAATGAAAATATTGATGACTTAGATAGATTTATTTCATCACCTTATGGTAATGGATTTTCCCAAAAAGCTAATGAAGATTTAAAAAAAATGCAGCTTAAATATTTCCAAAATAAAATTAATAATGGTGGAACATTAACTCCACAAGAAACAGAGCAAATGAACCAATTAAATAAATCAGAAACTATAAAAATAAATAAAATAGCTTTTGCAGAAAATGGCTCAAAAAAAAACTCTAAAATGCCATCAAATTCTGAAGTTTTAGAAGCATTAGACGTTTTAAAACGAGCAGGATTAAATATTTCAGCAGAAACTCCCACAATAGAAGCAAAAACTGAAAACTTAAACCAACTTCCTGTACAAGCAGTTAAAACACAAGCAACAGAACAGTTGACCCAAAATTCAATGACGTATACACCTGATCCTCAAATTCAACAAATGAGTATGATGCTAAATGGCGGGAATAATAACAATACAGACCCAATGATGTACATGCTTCCATATATGATGAATGCAAATAATGGACAAAATATCGATCCAAAAGTAATTCAGTCAATGATGATGAATTCAATGATGAACAGCTTAAATAGTATGAATCCTGTTAACAATAATAATTAAACGATATGGAATTAAATTACAAAATTGCGAAAGAAAAATTGTTGGCATCTGAATTAAAAGGATGCCGACAATTTTTTGAAAAAAATGACTATATTTTAGAAAGCGCATATTGTTATTTGCTTGAAAATGATTTAATAACAGCAAAAGAATATTTTGCACGTACAGCAGAGAAAGATATTAGGGGAAATTGGGGAGTATTTTTATGTGATTTAATCAACGGAAAAATCAGCAATTACCCAACATATTTTCAACTAAGAAATTTTTTAGAAATTGATTTAAATATTCTAATACGATATTACAAAGGCGAATATGTCGAAAATATAATTAAATATGCAGACTGGCTGAGTACAATAAATCCAGAAGTTCATAAGTACATTGGAAGAGTACTTTTAAAAACCGGCTATGAAAAGGAAGGGCTTTACTTTCTAAAACAAGCAGAATCCTACTTTTATCATGACCCTGAACTTCATTATCTGCTTGCTGAATATTATTTTTATAAAAATGAAATAGAAAATACAATAAACTATATAGGTAAATGTCTTGGAGTGCTACCCGGATATTTTCCAGCAATAAATCTTCAAAGAAAGCTAAAATTAAATTGCCAATAAAAATTGTTTATATTACACTAAATAATACAATTACTACATTATTAATAGACTAAGGAGATGTGAAAAATGATTATAATTATGGAGCGTAACGCTACCAAAGTTCAAATTCAAAGAGTAATAGACCTGCTACAAGATAATGGATTTGAAGTAAGATGTAATGTAGGGAATATACATACTGTAATAGATGCAATAGGAGATAAAACTACAGTTACTCCAGGAAGAGTGTCCGCACTTGAAGGAGTAAAAGAAGTCAAAATAATACGAGAACCATTCAGACTTGCCTCCAGAGATAGAAAACCTGAAGATACAATAATTGAATTTGCAAATGGAGTCAAAATTGGCGGAAATAATAAACCGGTAGCAATGATTGGTCCTTGTTCTGTTGAGAACGATTATGAAGGACTATTAAAAGTTGCAATGGCGGCAAAAGAAATGGGCTGTGAATTTTTACGAGGTGGAGCTTTTAAGCCAAGGACATCTCCATATGATTTCCAAGGATATGGAGAAAAAGCTTTAAAATATTTAAAAAAAGCAAGTGAAGCTACAGGCTTATTAACAGTATCAGAGATTATGGATGCTTCAGACCTGCCTATGATGCTTGATTACATTGATGTATTACAAATAGGAGCACGAAATGTGCAAAACTTTAAACTGCTTCAAGCTGTAGGACGATGCAGTAAACCTGTAATTTTAAAAAGAGGTTTAGCAAGTACAATAAGAGAATTTCTTCTAGCAGCTGAACATATAATGTATCAAGGGAATTCTAAAGTAATTTTATGTGAACGAGGGATAAGGAGTTTTGATAGCGCATTTACAAGAAATGTCATGGACATAGCATCAATTCCTGTAATAAAGAAATACTCACACTTACCAATAATAATAGACCCAAGTCATGGAACAGGTCAGAGATATTTAATTGAACCTATGGCAAAAGCCGGATTAGTTGTAGGAGCAGATGGAGTTATGATTGAAGTTCACCATGATCCAGAAAATGCTTTATCCGATGGAAAACAAAGTCTTTCTATACCAATGTTTAAAGACGTAATGAAAAGGATTAACGCCTTTAATAATCGATTACATTATGAAAAGACCTGCCTTTCTGCAAATGTTCAATAATAAAAAAGTCCTCTAAATGAGGACTTTTTTATTTACCAAGGATAATCATCTTTAATTTGCCAACCATCATAAATTATTAAATACAAACAATTTCTTGGATCATTGCCAGTACAACGAAAACTACCATCATTCAATAATTGGTCTCTATTATAATTAATCATATCTCCCTTGAACTGAATTGTTTCATGAGGTTGATAATAATAAAAACTATAATACAATCTATATCTTTTAGATCTACCTTTAGCAGTACCATTTATATATTTTTTTGTTGTTTTTGGAAAGAAGAATACTTCTACTAATCCATAGTATCTAGCCACACTAAGAAAAATTGCAGAACCATCTGAAAAATAACAGTTGGAATTTTTATCTATTTTTGCACACTTGAGATTTGAAAGTATTTCAGTTGTATAAAATTCTTTAGCTTCATCATCGTCATTAAATAACCAATTCTGACGAGGACCATTATTAATCTCTGCCATTTGAATAGCATTTCTAATCGACATATACATTTTCTTTAATCTTGCAACTGTCTCCTTTTTCTCGTATGAAGTTATAATAGATGGCAAAGTCATCGCAGCAACAACACCAATTATCCCTAAAGTTATCAAGACCTCTGTTAATGTGAATCCTTTTTCTCTACTCTTTTGATAATGCTTATCTGCTGAAAAGGAGCTTAAACTACTCTGCCCCCCCCCGAAAAACCTTGCTATTACTGCATTTGCCATAATTTAGTTCCCTTTCGTTTTGTTCATATTTTTATTATATCCTATTTTTCATCTTCTTGCAACTCACCTTTTAAATACCAAGTCTTTGCTCCAGAGATTTTTACATTAATAAATTCTCCTGTTAAATCCTTATCACAATGAATATGTACAGTCTTATTATTTCTTGTCTTACCGGTATTTATATTTTTCCCTTTATGATTATAAAAACTTTCAACAAGAACTTCCATTGTTCTACCAACATATTTAAGATTTGACTTAAGACAATTTTCCTGCACTTTTTTATTTAGACGTTGGAAGCGTTCATCTTTTACATCTTCTGGGATATATTTATCAACCCACTTTGCAGCAACAGTCTTTTCCCTAGGAGAATATGCCGCAACATTAGAATAATCCAGTTCAAATTCATCAATAGCTGTAAGAGTATCTGAAAATTGCTCTTCTGTTTCTCCAGGAAAGCCAGCAATAAAGTCACTCGTAATTGTTACATCAGGTATCATGTCTCGAACTTTTTTAACAATTTTTGCATAAGTCTCTCTATCATATCTTCTGTTCATTTTTTTTAAAACTTCACTATTGCCAGATTGCATTGGAATGTGAAAATATTCACAGACTTTATCCAATTCTTTTGCCGTTTCTATTAATTCATCGGTAATATCTGTTGGATAAGAGGTGACAAAACAAATTCTAAATTTCCCTTCAATTTTATTTAAATCTCTAAGCAGATTAGATAAACGATAGTTTTTGTCCTTGAAATCTTTACCATAACTATCAACATTTTGTCCAAGCAGGGTAATTTCTTTGAAACCAGCTTTTAAAGCATCCTGAGCCTCTTTTAAAATAATTTCAGGCTGTCTTGAGCGTTCTCTACCTCTGGTATATGGAACAATACAATAAGTACAAAAATTATTACATCCTTCTGTAATATTTATCCAAGCATTCATAGATTTTACACGTTTGATTTCATAATTTCTAGCTTTATCATCTTCAGTAGAATTAGTTTCAGTACACTCGCAAACCTTTTCACCATTTTCAACCTTTTTTAAAATATCAGGTAATGAATAAATCTTATGAGTACCAAGTATAAAATCAACATAAGGAGCTCTTTTGAAAATTTTTTCAGCTTTTTGCTGAGCAACACAACCACAAAAACCTATTTTTAAATCAGGTCTAGACTGTTTCCATTTTCCCCAAGTACCAATTAGACTGAATGCCTTATCCTCACTCAATTGTCTTATTGAACACGTATTCACCATTAGTAAATCCGCTTTTTCAGCATCTTTTGTTTCTTCGTAATTAAAACAATCAAGCATTCCAAGAATCCTTTCAGTATCAGATTTGTTCATCTGACAGCCCATTGTTTCTATAAAAACTTTTTTCATTTTTTCCTCTTTTATTATACTTAATTCTATATAAGAAATTATACAATAAAAAATTAATATACTTGACTTTTAGGCTTATAAATTATATCTTTTTTATTAAAGATAAGTTTTCTCAGATTAACGGGGTTAAGAAAAATATGGTATTAAGACAAAAAAATGTTCTATCATTACTGGAAGATAAAACGAACACATTTAATGACAGAGTAGCTCTTGGAATGAAGACAGCTTTAGGCTGGAAAGAATTTACATACAAAGGATTAGGGCTTTTATCTCGAAAATTAGCCTGGCACCTTATTAATGAAATTCAAGTGAAAAAATGTGATAAACTAGCAATTCTTTCAGAATCAAAGCCTGAATATGGGGCATGTGTATTTGCATCAATCCTTGCTGGCATGACAACAGTTCCATTGGATATAAAACTTACAAAATATGAACTCAAATCTATTCTTAGCGATTGTGAACCGACTGTAATGCTTGTTTCTCAGTCTTATATTGAAAAAGCTCTTGAACTACAAAAAGAATTACCAAGTCTTAAACATATTCTTGTAATGGATGAACCTTCTTATAATTTGGGGCTGACAAGTATATATGAATTACCAAATAACTACGACTCAAAATGGAGACATCGAAGCACAAAGTCAACAGTATTTATTATATACACATCAGGAACAACCGGCTCTCCTAAAGGAGTTGAAATTACATTCGGTAATATGATGTCACAATTGGAGGATATGGGATATGCCTTAGATGCAATCCTTCCTAACAGACATTGTACAATACTTTCAATACTTCCAATGAATCATCTTTTTGAAATGACTGTAGGTTTTTCTACATTCCTTAACTTCGGGTTTTCTGTATATTATACACAAAGTCTTAAACCTAAAGACATTTTAACAATTATGAAAGAAAAACAGGTTGATTTTATGATAGTTGTACCTGCATTTTTAAAACTATTGAAAACAAGTATTGAATCTGAATTACATAATTCTTCAAAGTTTACTCAATGGACTTTTAAAACAATGTATTCCTTAGCAAAGTTTATCCCTTGCAGCTGGATTAAAAAGCTAATGTTTAAAAAAATCCATGACAAATTTGGCGGACATTTTATAGGCTGCATATCAGGGGGAGCTCCTTTGGATATTAATGTAGGCAAATTCTTTGAACGACTTGGAATAAAAATATATCAAGGCTATGGTCTATCAGAAGCAAGTCCTGTTGTATCTGTTAATACAGATAAGCGTAAAGAACTTGCATCTGTTGGAAAACCACTTAAATCTTTTACCGTTAAAATAGATGAAGAAACTGGAGAACTTTTAGTAAAAGGCCCTGCAGTTATGAAAGGCTACCATAATCAACCAGAAATGACAGCCTCTGTGATAGATGAAAATGGATGGCTTCATACCGGAGACATTGCAAAATTAGATAAAGACGGACATATATTTATAACTGGAAGAATAAAAAATATGATAGTTCTTTCTGGAGGTAAAAAAGTATTTCCAGAGGAAGTTGAAGCAGTCTTAGAAAAAAGTCCATACTTTGCAGAAGTATGTGTGACAGGAGTATCAAGAACGTTTGGGGCAAAAGATGGAACAGAAGAAATTGCAGCAGTAATCGTCCCAACAGAAGATATTATTGAAAAGTATGATGAAAAAACTCTTGATAAACTGATTCGAGCAGAAGCAAAAACCCTATCAAGCAGGCTGACAGCTTATAAAAGACCAGTAAATATAATAATCTCCCAAAAACCTTTGCCAAGAACAGCCACAAGAAAAGTAAAACGAAAAGAAGTAAAAGAATTAATAAAAATTTAAGGAGTAAAAATGCCCAAAAGATTTTCAAAAACCTTTTTATTCATCGCATTAGTTGGAGTTACTGCTATTGCTATTACACCAGTATATTCTGAAGATGACATAGTCCTTGACCCAAAAGAAGAAACTATACCAGAACAAAAAGTAATAGAATCTCCTGCAATAGCTCCAAAATGGGAAGAATTCTGTGAAACAGGTTATGAAAATGTTAATTCTACTGAAAAAAAAGACATTTTTGATATTTTTAGTTTTGTAAAAAGTGAAAGAGTAAAGAAAAATTACTGGGCATCAAGACGAGAAAGTTTTGATAAATATCTCAAATATTGCAATACAATCTCTAATGAAACCGAAAAGGGAGTTTGTTATTCTGAATTGAGAAAAATTGAAAATGAAAAAAATGATGAATACAAAATTCAACGAAAAGAATTAATATATCAGCATAATATCAGAATTGATAAATAACTTTACAAAAAATACTGATTTTTATTTGTTTATAGTAGACTATAATTAATCACAAAAAAGGAGAGAAATATGATTAAAGTTACCCCTTCCCCATTTACAAATGGCAAAATTACTATTCCAGGAAATCAGCCAAATGTTATGTATTTGTATAACGAAGTACTGGCTGTAGCTAAAAAAGAAAAAACCGGTGGCATCTTCAGAACAGATGTTATTGAAATTTCAACTTCATTAAAATCACAAGAAGATAATATTTTAAATAAATTAAAAGAAATCGGCGCCAATTTTAAATTTGAAAAAAAATAAAAATAATTAATAAAAAGGTCCCTGTAAAACAGGGACCTTTTTATTAATACTGATTTCTAAGCAAAATATCTTTTCAAAAGGCCATCAAATCCTTTTCCATGACGGGCTTCATCTTTAGCCATTTCATGAACTGTATCATGAATTGCATCATAACCTAACTGCTTAGCACGAGCAGCTATAGCTAATTTACCTTCACAAGCTCCATGTTCAGCTTCTGCACGTAATTCTAGATTTTTCTTTGTTGAGTCTGTAACAACTTCACCAAGCAATTCTGCAAATTTTGCAGCATGTTCAGCTTCTTCAAAAGCATATCTTTTATATGCTTCTGCAACTTCAGGGTACCCTTCTCTTTCAGCAACTCTTGACATTGCAAGATACATACCTACTTCAGTACACTCTCCGCTAAAATGTGCTCTTAAGCCTTCCATAATTTCTTTATCTTCAACTCTGCCATCGCCAACTTTATGTTCGCAAGCATAGACTTTTTCTCCTCCACCTACTTCTTTAAAAGTTGTAGCACCACATAAAGGGCATCTTTCTGGAGCTTTATCAGCCTCTGTTGACCAACCGCAAACTGTACATACAAATTTAGCCATAATTTCTCTACCTTTCTTATTTCAATTCATATTATTAACAAATTTATTGTACAATATTTAGATAAATTTGTAAAGTAGGAATTATTCTCATTTTTAATATTTCTTTACAACTTTGTATGTAACTCGCTTAATTATTAATTTTTTGGAAAAGCATTACATATTCATGTTTAAAAATAAAGAAACCACCAGCAAGTGCTCTATATCTCCAAAGATTAGCTGTCTTACCCTTTGCTCTTTCATTTCCCTGAATATCTTTTACAATAATTCCCTTCAATCTAAATCCAAGCTTCATCATTCTCGCCATACATTCAAACCCAAGAGGCTGTACTTCTGAATTTTTGTAACTATCTCCAATTATCAGAGCAGCAAAACGACCTTTTTCCAGCAAATCATACCCATTTTTAGCTACTTTTTCAAATAAATCATAAAACTCTTCAGTAGTATCACAATTAGATAAATCTTCTTTTTTATCAGAAAATTTAATAATATCATCATATGGCGGGTGCAGAATTAAGAATTGCGCTTTTTCTTCACCCATAATTTCAAGTCTTGCTTGAACTTTTTCTTTTGCTATAGCTGAGGCACTATCTGCACAAATTATATTTACATCTGTAACAAGTTGTTTTGGTGTAAACTTTTCAGACACTTTTTCAGCCAAATCTTCTTTCAACTCAACTCCAATACAACGTCTATTCATGTTAATAGCTTCAATACCTGAAGTTCCAGAGCCGAAAAACAGGTCTAGCACTATATCATTTTTTTTAGTAAATCTTTCATATAGTTGTTGAGCAATTTGTGGGATATAATTTCCATGATACTCATTAGAATGCCCGCCTTCTTTTAATCTTGAAGGGAACTCCCATAATGTATCAGTTTTTATATGGTCATAGGCTTTCCAATTATTAAGGTCAATATCGCTATATTTAGTAGTTTTAACAGGTTTTACGACTTGCAAATCCGCTTTTTTGACCGGTTTTAATTTCGTATTTGATTTAAGTCTAGCCAATTTACATCCCCTCCAAGTCTAATTAACATTTAAATATTATAAAAATGTTTCAAAATTGTAATCAAACATTTAGATGAAATTGTTTTTGATGTAAATTAAAAGTGGTATGAATATTTCATACTGCTGGAATTGGAGGATTAATGTTCTCAGGACAATTTACACTAAGCAATTTTTACATGATACTTGGATTTTTACTTTCCATGTATGCTTGTGTATCTAACGACATTATACAGACTCTTGGAACATTTTTAAGTGCTAACAAGAAAACTCCATTTTACTATTTGTGGGCATTTTCTGTAATAGTCCTAGTTATTACAATAGTCACAGGCTGGATAGTGAATGATGGAGATATGTCATTTGGACTATTAACAAGAATTCCTGTAACAGAGCATTATACATTTATTTATCTTTTGCCTCCAATTATACTTATATTACTAACCAGATGGGGTATTCCTGTTGCAACAACATTTCTTGTACTTAGTGTATTTTCAGTAAGTGATGCCAGCGTAATATGGATGATGCTTACAAAATCAGTACTTGGTTATGTAATAGCCTTTATAGCTGCAATTATAATATACAATATCATTGCAAGACCATTGGAAAGATATTTTTATTACACACAAAAACGCTCAGGTGATACTAAAATTTCCAAATGGTGGATGGTTGCAAAATGGTGTTCTACAGCTTTTATATGGTCACAATGGCTGGCTCAGGATTCAGCTAAATTGTTTGTGTATCTGCCAAGAAAAGCTTCTGCAGGTGAATTAATATTTGTATTATTATGTTTCACAATTTTTCTAGGAGTACTCACATATCAACGAGGCGGGGACATTCAAAATATTGTAAAAATGAAAACTAATGTGCAAGATCCTCGTTCTGCCACTATTATTGATATTATTTACGCATTTTTACTTTTGTATTTTATTAACTTAAATAATGTACCAATGTCAACAACCTGGGTATTTATAGGACTACTAGCCGGACGTGAAATCGCATTATACCAGAGATTAAGATTTGAATCACCTAAAAAAATGTATAAACATATTTTGAAAGATTTATCAAAAGTTACGATTGGACTTTTTGTATCAATTATTGTAGTAGTCTTATTAACTCAGTACGAAACCATCATACATTACTTTATATCACATTTTATTCCTCACTAGGAGCATTATATGGCTAGAATTAAACAATTATCAAAACATTTAATAAATCAAATAGCAGCAGGAGAAGTAATAGAGCGTCCGGCTTCTGTTGTCAAGGAACTAGTAGAAAATTCTGTAGATGCTGGTGCCTCAAAAATAAGTATTGAAATTACCAATGAATGTAGAGATATAAGAGTTGCTGACAATGGTTCAGGGATTCATCCTGATGATATTATACTTGCATTTGCAAAACACGCAACGAGTAAAATTACGACTGATGAAGATTTATTTGCGATTAATACACTAGGATTCAGAGGCGAAGCACTTTCCAGTATTATTTCTATATCAAAACTTACCTGCATTACCAGAACAAAGGATTTTGAAACTGGGACAAAAGTTAAATGTGAAAACTCAGAAGTAAAAAAAGTTGAAACCGGCTGTGCAATAGGTACAATAATGGAAATTAAGGATTTATTTTATAATGTTCCTGCCAGACTAAAATTTCTAAAAAACCCTAATACAGAATTTTCATACATTCAGGAATTAATACAAGCAATTGCGATAGCAAATCCTAAAGTATCTTTTGAGTTAAAGAAAAACGGAAAAATAATATTAAAAACCTCCGGTAATAATGAACTAAAACATACTTTAAAAGAATTATTCTCAAATAACATCACTGAAAATTTAAAGGAAGTATTAAAAACAGACCAACTATCAGGTCTAAAGATTTCGGGATATGTAAGTACTCCAGATTATACACGCTCAAGTAAAAAAGATTACCACATCTACATAAATTCAAGAACAATAAAATGTCCAATATTTATGAAAGCCATTGATATGGCATATAAAAATTTAATAGCCAACGGCAAATATCCTTTTGTCGTTCTAAACTTAGAAATCCCACCTTCTGATGTTGATGTAAATGTTCACCCTACTAAAAAAGAAGTACGATATAAAAATACAAATCAAATATTTAACTTCATAATGACAGGTATTACAGGCGGACTTTCAAACTATACAGAACAACCTAAAATAAATATTCCAGAAAAAAATACTGATAACCAAATAATTCAATTAAAACCAAGACCAAGCACTTTAGACATATTTTATGATAAGAAAAATGACGAAATAGCTATAGAAGAAAAGACTTTTGAACAAATACAAAAAGATATACCTCAAGTTCTTCAAGAAAAAATAGAACAAAAACAAATTTTTAAACCAATAGAAAAAGAGCCTGAACCTGAAGAAAATATTATTGGTCAGTATAAAAACACATACATACTAGTTGAAAAAGAAGATGGAATGGAAATTATAGACCAACATATTGCAGAAGAAAGATATATTTATGAAAAGCTCAAATCAGAAAAAAATGTAATATCACAACTTCTGTTTGTCTCAGATGTCCTCACTGTAACTCCGAGTGAAGCTGAACTGATTAAAGAAAATATTGGCAAATTTGAAAAATTTGGATATGGAATAGAATTCACCTCAGCCACAGAACTAATATTTAGAAAATTGCCTCAGTTAATAGCTAAAGTCAATCCCAAAGAAATTCTTTCTGATATTTTAGAGAATATAGAAAGTGATATTGATGGATTAGAAGAAAAAATTCTAATAACCACCTCCTGTAAAGCCTCAGTAAAAGCAGGACAAAAACTTTCAACATGGCAAATGCAAGAAATTGTTAAAAAATGGCGAACTACAAAAATGCCATATACCTGTCCACATGGAAGACCAATTGTAAAATTTTTCCCACATAAGGAAATTGCAGGATTTTTCCAGAGAAATCAATAATATTCTTTAAATAATTCCCAAAAAAGAAAAAGTTCCTTACACTGGAACTTTTTCTTTTTCAAATACTTCTGCAATTGATTTATTATAATCAGGTCTTAAAATACCCTTTTCAGTAATTATTCCGGCAATAAGCTCATGAGGAGTTACATCAAAGCCTGGGTTAATAATATTCACCTCTGGAGCACAAATTATTTTACCATTTATATGAGTAACTTCTTCTCTTGAACGCTCTTCAATAACAATTTCATCACCTGATTTAATACTTGTATCAATAGTGGATAAAGGAGCTGCAATATAAAATGGAATATTATGATATTTAGCAGCAATTGCAACTGTATATGTTCCAATCTTATTTGCCGTATCACCGTTTGCCGCAATTCTATCAGCACCTACTACAACCATATCAATTATACCCTTTTTCATAAAATAAGAACACATCCCATCGGTAATTAATGTAGTAGGAATACCATCCATAGTAAGCTCAAGTGTAGTAATCCTAGCACCCTGTTGTCTAGGGCGAGTTTCATCAGCAAAGACCTGAATAGTAGGATCTTTTGCAAAAGCAGACCTCACAACGCCTAATGCTGTACCATAACCAACAGTAGCAAGCGCCCCCGCATTACAATGTGTAAGAATAGTTGCCCCTTTAGGTACAACTTCAGCGCCATAATCACCTATTTTTTTATTAATCTCTACATCCTCTTTTTCAAGCTTTATACCATTTTGTTTTAATTCATCAACTATTCCTGAAATATCAGATGTTGAGGTTACAATAATATCTTTTTGCTTTTTTACAGCCCACATAAGATTTACTGCAGTAGGTCGTGCACTAGCCATATAATCAGCCTTCTTTAGGAGTTCTTCAATAAATTTTTCTCTAGATAAATTCTTATTTGCAAGCTCCTGAGCATACAAAACAACACCATGTGCACCAGCAACTCCAATAGCAGGAGCACCTCTCACTATCATTGTCTTTATAGCATCATACATTTTATCACCGGTTGTTATGTTCACATATTTAAATTCATAAGGAACTAAAGTTTGATCAACCATTTTAGAATAATTATCCACCCATTCGATTGTTTTTATCTTTGAATTAAATTCTGTCATGAAAATTTCCTTTTATTTAAATTGATTATTTCTTCTTTGTTCATTTTTTTGAAGAGTTTTCACAAACTCATTAATATAATAAGTCAAAAATCCAGTAAAAGCATTAATAGTAGCACTCAAGACTGCCATAAACAGAGCTAACAAAAGTATAATCCAAAAGTTAGCCGCACCAAGCATAACAGCTACACCATAATTTGTATAATATTTAAACAATTTTAAAAGAATTACAACAATTGGTACATAAACTGCACAAAAAGCCATAAAAGAAACAAAACCAATTATAGCGCCAATAGTTACGCTTTCTTGAACTGACTCTAATTCCAGCACTCCTGCTCTAATTAGAAAAAGCATTTCTATAACAGCAGAAAGACAAAGTAAAATCCAAAATGCCAATTCCCCAATATAAGGTATAGCAGTAAGTATTCCCGCGAGCCCGCCAATAAATATACTAATAAATAGAATTAATTTTAATAAAGATATATCCATAAAATTCTCCGACTATATCATAACATAAAATTATCTAATAGAACGAGTATGACAAATTGCAATTGCAATAGAATCAACCGTATCATCAAGTTTTGGAAGTTTTTCAACCCCTAAAGAAATTTTAACCATCTGCTCTACTTCTTTTTTATCAGCACGCCCATACCCAGTAAGCACCTGCTTAACTTCCATAGGTGTGTATTCAAAAACTGGAATCCTATACATCTCAAGCACAGTTAAAATAACTCCTCTTGCATGAGCAACAGGCATCACAGTAGTTTGGTTACGGAAGAAAAAAAGTTTTTCAATAGAAGCAATATCAGGGTTATACATTTCAACGATAGTTTTCATATCGTTAAAAATTTCTAAAAGTCTTGTACTTTCTTTAGCTTTTTTAGAAGTTTGAATTGAACCTGAATGCAAGAGTTTACAATTGTTTCCATCAAATTCAATAATACTGTATCCGACAATAGCCATGCCCGGATCTATACCTAAAATTTTCATACAAAAATTATATAAGAAATATTACAAGATGTAAAAAGACTTGACAAGAATAAGTTACAAAACTTGCTTAAAAAAAACTCTCATGCTAGGATACTGACATAAACAATTTACAATAATTAGGGTTGTGAGGTCATTATGAAGAGTTCAACTATCAGAAGGTCAAATTTATCTAAGGAGAAAATGGCAGTATTAGAAGCACTTTCTAAATATAAAAGTCAAGATTCTCATGATATTACCCCGAATGTATATGTAAGGCCAAATAGAGAAAAAGAATTAGATTTGTTGTGGCAGAATTTTAAAGTCAATCAAAAACTTGATAAATCTCCAAGCGTATATCTGGCAACAGGATTTATTGGCGGAGTATTCACAACAGCAATCGTTGCCGGATTGATTTTCATATCAATGCATGGAATTAATTTTAATATGAAACTTGCACTTCCAGCTCCTGCAGTAAAAAATGAAAAATTAAATTTCTTACCAGCGAATGAAGCACAAGTAGAAACTCCAGCAGATGAAGTATATACAGTTCAAAGCGGAGATACAATGGAAAGCATTCTAACTAGATTTTACGGGGGCTATACTCAAGAAAGAGCTTGGACTGTTATGAATGCTAATAATATGAAAAACCCTAATAAACTTTCAATAGGACAAAAATTAACAATCCCGATGAATAAATCAAACCAATAAAAAATAAAAAAGCCTCTTTAAAAAAGAGGCTTTTTTTATTCACCTAATTCAATTTTTATAGCACCTTGACGGAATATTTTTATATTTTCATCATCAAAAACTCCAGCGACCGTTGATTCAAGTCCTTTACAAAAATACCCATAATCCTCAATAATTAAATCTGCCAAACCATCCATATTAGCTTTTGCCTGTTCATAATTTTTAGCTGACGGCTGATGAGACAGATTAGCACTAGTAGTCGCAAGCACGTGTCCTGGTGCAATTTCACAAATTTCTTTAAATACCTTATTATCAGGAACCCTTATACCCACAGTATCCATATTAGAAGTAATATAATCCGGTGTCATATCAGGATTTTTTTTCACTACAAGGGTAAGCGCTCCAGGAAAATATTTTTTTATTAATTTTTGACCGATTTTTGGAATTACTTGAACATAATTCAACAAATGGTAAGTTTCATTAGACATGAGAATTAACGGTTTTTGCGCTTCGCGTTTTTTTATTTCATAAATTTTTTTCACACCTTTTTCAGATGAAGGCAGACATCCAAGTCCCCATACAGTATCTGTTACATAGGCAATAACTCCGCCATTTTCCAAAACTTTTTTTATTTCTTCTTTATTTTTTATCATTTAATTTTGCCCTTATCTTTCCAGCTAATCTTCCAACGAGTTCTTCAGCATATTCCATCTTCATCAACAAGTTTAATTCTACATATAAAACAATACAAACTATTCCAATAGAAAATATTTTCACAAGCTCAAATACATATTTAGGAAGCTCAATAAACTTATCATATGCGAAAGAAATCAAACCGCAAACTAAAAGTGTAACAAAACCTGCTATACACATTTTTAATAAATTTATAAACAAAGATTTGTAATCCATTGTGATTTTTTTTGAAATAAATATTCCTAAAACAACTGCATTAAATAAAGTAACAAAAGAAGTAGAAAGTGTAATTCCACCAATTCCCATATGCAATTTATTTATCAAAAGAATATTAAAAAATACTTTCAACACAATAGAAGAAAAAGCAACAATAAAAGGGGTAGCAGAATCATTAAACGAATAATACACTCTTGTAATAGAATCTCTAAATACATAAGGGATTATAGAGAAAGATAGGAACCACAAAGCCTCAGTTACCATAAAAGTAGCATGCGAATTGAATTCACCTCTTTCAAATACGACTCTGACACCATCCATACCCACAACAAGAATTCCTATAATAATAGGGATTGCTCCAAAAAAGAGTACACCCACACCCTTGTTAAAATATTTCCTAATTCCATCATAATCTTTATCAGCGACAAGCCTTGCAAAAATAGGGAACAAAGGAACTAAAAAAGCTGTCACCAGAATTCCAACAGGAAATTGAAAAACTCTATTTGCATAACCTATAGCTGTCCAAGCTCCCTCTCTAAGTGCTGATGCAAAAAACATATCCACATAAATATGCACCTGACCAACAGTAGAACTTAATACCGCAGGGAAAAGCAGTTCGCAAATATTTTTATATTCAACATTATTAAAAACCTCAAGATTAGGTCTTAACTTAAACCCGAGTTGCCTGATTTTAGGATACTGCATAATCCACTGACATACAGCACCAATTGTGGTAGCCCAAGCAAGAATTGCACCGGTATTATCATTTTTCGCACACATAACCATTGCAATAATAACAAGTGACATAATTATAGGTGATAAGTTTGGAAGCATAAAATATCTATAAGTAACAAGTATCCCATAATAAATTCCAACAATTCCACCAATAATAAGAACCGGTGCCATAATTTTTAAATGACCTGCAGCAAGTGCAATTAATTGAGGCTCCCCGCCAGAAGCAATTATTCCCATAATCTGAGGTGCAAAAAAGAAACATAAAACTGCAAGTATTGTAAATAACAATATAGTAGTTGTCATAAAAGTACTATATAATTTATTTAATTCTTGAGAAGGCTTATCTTTCAATGACGGTATTAATTTTGAAAACACAGCAACCGTAGCACTATGGAAAGGTCCCCCTACACCTCCTAACAGAACAATTGCCAAAGCAGGAATCTGGTAAGCATAAAAATAAGCATCAGATACCAGCGAAGCCCCATAATAATTAGCAATTACCACATCTCTTATAAAACCTATTAACTTACTAAAAATTGTAACTACAGCAATAAGCCATGCTGCTTTTAATAAACTAGGCGTTTTATCATCACCATATGTCATTGTTGTCATCTTTTTTCACCAATTCCACGTAAAGCCTTAAAGCTTTTTTATCCCCTTCTTCCATAGGGTAATAAAAAACTATAGTATTTTTACCCTTTTTAATATAATTAGAAATATCAATGTTTGTAACTCTAGCACCACCCCATATGCTTGTAGGAAGTTCAAATGTATGTTCTTTTCCATTAATATTCGTAATAAGTTTTGACATTTGAAATTTATTATCAATAACGATATTAGCAAACTTTTTATCAGTATAAAAACTTTGTAAAACAACATTTTGCGAACTATCAGCAGAAAGAATTTCCGGTTTTGTGCCTAAAGTAATTCCAGTATAATAGTGCTGAAGAATTTTATCATAAGGTATATGAAGTTCTGAACCCATAAATCCAGCACCATATTGACTCAATCCTACACCATGACCAAAACCGCCTCCAAAAGCCTTAATAGTTAAAAGTTTTCCGCTATCATCCTTAATATTTTCAAAAACTACATTAGCACTAGGAAGAGCCTTGCCATCTTTTGTCAAAAGCCTGCGTATAACAAGCTCCTTAAACACTTTATACTTTTGCGCCTCAGTAATGATTTCCATTTCGATAATTTTACCGCTGTCACCTCTTCTAATAACTTTTATTTCAGTAAGATTACCGAGTTTATCACCCTTATTAAAAGCCGGTTTTACAAACCCAGTAGCGGATTGAGCTATAAGAGTCTGCTCAAGTACCTTCTTAAGTTCATCTGCCTGCCATTCTTTTGTCCATCTAAAATAGGATGAACGAATATCATATGCATCCGGTCTAGATTTATAATAAGCAGCAGCAGCCTCCTCCGAATTAAGAGGAGTTTGAGATAAAATATCCGGTTTTGCTTTCAAATACGGTTTTTCATGAGCAGGGAATTCTTTAGTATTTGGGTCAGAAAAAGCATTAGAATAGCTTTCAGTATATCCTCCAGCTGTAGAAGAATACTGAGCAAGAATTAAATCCCAGCCATAAAGTGCCACTATTCCCTCAGTTTCAGCCACAGCTTGATTTGACAAATCTTTTTCAGTATTTGCCCCAAAATATACTTGACTTGCAACTGAATCTACAACATCATAATTGTTAGAAGATTTAACTCTAGGAGAGAGTACATAATTTCTAGCTGCTACAGTCTGAGCTTTTAGCGCTTGCAGGCCAAAACTTACAGGCATCTCATTCGGCACGACACCTTTTAAATAATCCTCTACTTCAATAAGGTTTACCAAATTAAAGTAATTAGCATTAGCTTTAACTATTTCAAAAGCACCATGATATAGAGCATTTTTTCCAGCACGCTTCAATCCTTTTACACCAAGAAGTCCTTTGGGGCAAATAACTCTGACAGGCCCTTGCATATTAGTAATTATAGTCCCGTCATCTTGCGAGAGTTCAAACATTCCATCTTTATACTTAATTAACAAATTACTATTAGCAGGAAGTGTCTCCACAAGATTATCGCCATTACAAATCATAATATCATCTGTACCATATATTCCGATATTATTATATACATAAGTAGAGAACGCAGAATTGCCAATTCCAACCCTGACTACCTGAGATTTAGGTGCATTAACCGCTTCCTTAATCTGAGCTTCACGAGCAATCTGTAAAGTCCCAGATGGTATATTCGGAGAAAAAGCCATTACAGAGCTTGTATTACAGGACAACACCAGTAAAAATAGTAACACAATACTCTTTACTGTAACTATTTTACTTCCCACACAGTGCCTTCTTTCGAATCTTTTAAAACAATTCCTAAATCATCTAAAGCAACTCTGATTTTATCTGCAACATCCCAATTTTTAGCATCACGAGCTTCTTTTCTATATGCGATTATTTCGTCCATAGAATAAAAACTTTTTCCTAACTTTTCAGAAACAACATTTACTGCATTAGCCAACTCTTCTTCCGACAAAGTAGCTTTTTCAAAAGAAAAACCAAGAACACTTGCGAGCTTAAATAAAATTGTAAATGCATCTTTATCATCTTTGTTTGCCTTATTAGCCAATTCAAATAAAACAGCAAGAGCCTTAGATGTATTTAAGTCATCATCCATAGCCTCGACAAACTTAGCATACTCTTCAGTTTTTGTAATATCCAAGTCTTCGTTAATTTTTGTACGTTTCGCATTAAGCATTCTTTTTATACCTGCCTGAGCTGATGAAAGTGCTTCATCAGAAAACTCAACAGGCATTCTGTAATGGTTTGTCAAAATAAAGAAACGAATTGTATTTGCATCATATTTTTTAAGCAAATCATCAATTGTCAAAAAGTTTCCTAAAGATTTTGACATTTTTTCTTTATTAATAGTAACAAAACCATTGTGAAGCCAGTAATTCACAAACTTACAGCCATTAGCACACTCAGATTGAGCAATTTCGTTTTCATGGTGAGGGAAAATCAAATCAGCACCACCTGCGTGGATATCAATAGTTTTTCCAAGATATTTACGGCTCATAGCTGAACATTCAATATGCCACCCAGGACGTCCTACACCCCAAGGACTTTTATAACCGAATTTTTCATCTTTTTTCCATAAGGCAAAATCAAGCGGATCTTCCTTATACTCACCCACCTCAATTCTTGCACCGCTTTCAAGCTGATCTATAGGTTGTTTTGAAAGATAGCCGTAACGAGGGAATTTTTTTACTCTGAAATATACATCCCCGTCAGCTTCATAAGCATAACCATTTTTAATTAAATCTTTTACAATCGAAATCATCTCACCTAAAGTCTTTGTCGCAAAAGGTTCAATATCAGGTTTTAGAGTATTTAAAGCTTTCATTGAGCCCTCAAATTGCTTATACCAATATTGAGAGACTTCTTCAGGAGTTTTATTTTCTTTTTCAGCTTTTTTCAAAATTTTATCATCTACATCAGTTACATTACGACAATAAGTCACGTCATAACCTTTAAATTTCAAATATCTGTATAAAACATCCCAAGTAATATAACATCTTGCATGTCCCAAATGAGCGTAATCATATACAGTAGGCCCGCATACATACATTTTTACTTTATTATCTTCAATAGGTGTAAACTCTTCAATGGTGTTAGAATATGAATTATGTAATTTCATTAAAATCATCCCTCGCTTTTGATTTTATTTTAACATGAAAAAATATTTTAACTTGATTTTATATTTTTTGCAAAACTAAAAATCTTAAATAAAACCGAAACACAAGTATTTGCGAAATGTATCACATTCCATACAGTTTTAATAAACCTTGTAAATAAAGCAGAAAAAATAGAAAACATTCTTGTCGTAAGTTTTTTTTCATGTTAGCATTGGCTTGTGTAGATAAAATTATGTGAGGAAAAATTATGCAAGCCCGTAGAGCAGCCAGAGAATTGGCATTTATCCTATTTTCACAATTTGATAAAAAAATTACTAATTACTCAAGACAAGACCTTGAAGATATTATATTAAAATCAGTAAGAATTTTAACAAGCAACGCAAGTGATGAATTAAAGATTACAGTAGGTGCACTTGTTGAAATGAAAGACCAAATTGACACATATGAAGCAGAACATGAAACAAACTTAAATAGACCGCTTGATGTTTCTAACGTACCAGTTCCGCTTCCTATGACTTCTGATATGTCAGGTAGAATTAATGAAATGATTGATATCGCAGAAAAAGCTCTTTTAGCTTTAGAGATTGCAGAATTCACAACATTAGATTCTCAAAATGAAGTCAAAGAATACGCAATCCGCATTGCAGAATTTTTCCAAAAATATCATACAGAAATTGATGATATGATTAAACGCCACTCAAAAAATTGGGATTTTGGACGTTTAGTAAAAATGGACAAAGATATTTTAAGAATAGCTATAGTGGAATTGCTCTATATGAAAGATGCTCCAATGAAAGTTGTAGTTGATGAAGCTTTGGAACTTGCTAAAAAATATTCAACAGATGACAGTTCATCATTTATTAATGGAGTACTTGCAAAAATAATTGTTGAAAACGGACTTAAGTAATAATGTTTAAATTCTTCTCAGATGGATTTAATAACCTTAAAAAAGCTGTTTCTAACACAGCTCAAGCTCTTGTTGGCAATGTAGTAGATACAGTTGCTCAGGAAGAAGAATTTTCCGAATTTGTGCTAGAAGATATGGAAGATTTATTAATTGGTGCTGATTTAGGAGTAAATTATGCTTCTGAACTAGTTGATAGACTCCGAGGGCAATCTAAAATCAAACCATCAGAAGTTAAAAATTACCTGAGAAATGAATTTCTAAAAACATTGCAAGACGCAGGGAATAATGAATTAAATTATATTCCAAATACTTTAAATATTTATTTTATAACCGGAGTAAACGGAGCTGGAAAAACTACATTAATAGGAAAACTTGCATACAAATTCAAGACTCAGGGGAAAAAAGTTCTTATAGCAGCAGGAGACACCTTTAGAGCTGCAGCTGAGGAGCAATTGGACATCTGGTCAAAAAGAGCTGGTGCATCAATCGTTAGACACGACAAGGCTGATCCAGCATCTGTTGTATATGAAGCTATTCAAAAAGCAAAGTCTGAAAACTATGATGTAGTGCTTGTTGATACAGCAGGTAGGCTTCAGAATAAATTTAATCTAATGGAAGAACTTGCTAAAATTAAAAATGTAATCGACAAAAATGCAGGAGAAAATCTTCGGGAATGTATGCTAGTTTTAGATGCAAATACCGGACAAAATGGATTACAACAGGCAAAGGTCTTCACAGAAGCTGTAAATATAACATCTGTAGCACTCACAAAACTTGACGGTTCAGCTAAAGGCGCTATTGTCCTAGCTGTTGCAAAAGAAATGAAACTTCCAGTCAAACTTGTAGGTGTTGGCGAGAAAATAGAAGATTTAAAAGATTTTAATTCTGAAGAATTTATAGAGGCAATTTTTAATTAATGAAAATTTTAGAAAAAACTTTTTCAAAAAACGGAGCAGAAATAACATTACTAGGTTCAGAAAACTCAAAAAATATACTTGTAATAGGAGTTTTTCATGGAGATGAGCCTCAAGGAAAATTTCTGATTGAAAATTATATAAAAAATAATAAAAGTAAATTACTTTTTATTCCTTGCCTTAACCCCGATGGAATAAATTCTAATACCCGTACTAATGCAAATGGAGTTGATTTAAATAGAAATTTTCCAACTAATAACTGGGAACTTACAGAAAAAAATGAATTTTACGGTGGAGATACTCCTGCAAGCGAAAATGAAACGAAATTTTTAGTAGAAATAATAGACAAATATAAACCCAAAATAATATTAACACTCCATGCTCCTTTTAAAGTTGTAAACTATGATGGAGATGCAAAAAATATCTGTGAAAAAATTTCTAAAATAATTAACTACCCTGTTGAAGCAAATATTGGCTACCCAACTCCAGGTAGTTTTGGAACATATTCTGGTATAGAGAACCATATCCCGACAATCACACTTGAACTTGATGAAAAATGCCCTATTGAAGATTTAATTACCCCTGTTAATAATATTTTTCAACTGCTAGAGAATTATTAAGATTGTAACGATTTTACTTAAATGCTGAAATTTAGGTAATTTGCTCGTTTTTATTTAAGTAAGAGAACTTAAATAATAAGAGGAGTAGAAAAATATGACATTTGGTATCAATGGTGTGAATGGTGTACAACAAACAAGAGCCACTCAAGCAACAGGTTATACACACAATAATGGTAAAATAGGAACTATTCCTATAGGCCAAAAAACTGAATTACACAGTCAACAGCAAGCATTAAAAAACTTTACAGATGAAGTTAAAGCCGGAAATGTAAAATATGAAGAACCAAACTGGTTTTTAAAACTTTTAGGTGCAGAAAATAATTTTACAATCACACTTGACGATAAAAATACCACTCTAGGCGATATAAAAATGATGTATAACCTTCCTGACGGTACAATGTATCAAAATATAAGGGATGATTACGGCGGAAACAGAGATTTATATAAAGTACCTATAGGCCCAGATGATAAACCTTATGTAGTAATCAATTCAAAAGACTTAAGTACCGCAACTGGAATTTCAGAAGAAAATTTAAAGGCAATGGTTCAAGAATAATAAAAAAAGACCTCTATAAATATAGAGGTCTTTTTTTATTTCAATAGTTTAAAATGTTAAAACTATTTATTCAAAGCCCCAGCTACAGCTACAGCTACAGCAACAGTTGCTCCAACCATAGGATTATTACCCATGCCGATAATACCCATCATTTCTACGTGAGCAGGAACTGATGAAGAACCAGCAAATTGAGCATCACCATGCATTCTGCCCATAGTATCAGTCATACCATAAGAAGCAGGACCTGCTGCAACATTATCAGGGTGAAGAGTTCTTCCTGTTCCACCACCTGATGCTACTGAGAAGTATTTTCTATCATTTTCAAAACACCATTTTTTATAAGTACCAGCTACTGGGTGTTGGAAACGAGTAGGGTTAGTTGAGTTACCAGTAATAGATACATCAACACCTTCATGAATCATAATTGCAACACCTTCTGATACATCATCAGCTCCGTAACATTTTACTTTTGCTCTTTCTCCATCTGAGAATGGCTGTTCTTTAACGATTTTTAATTCGCCAGTTTTATAATCATATTTAGTTTCAACTGATGTAAAACCGTTAATTCTTGAAATGATATAAGCAGCATCTTTACCAAGACCATTCAAGATAACTCTTAGAGGTTCTTTTCTAACTTTATTAGCATTTCTTGCAATACCTATTGCACCTTCAGCAGCTGCAAAAGATTCATGACCTGCTAAGAAGCAGAAACATTTTGTTTCTTCTCTTAAGAGCATAGCTGCTAAGTTACCATGACCTAGACCAACTTTTCTAGTATCACCAACTGAACCTGGTACACAAAATGCTTGTAGGCCTTCACCAATTAAACTAGCTGCTTCAGCTGCATCTTTTGCACCCTTTTGAATTGCAATAGCTGCACCAAGTGTATATGCCCAAACAGCATTTTCAAATGCGATAGGCTGAATACCTTTAACGATTTCATCTACATTAACGCCCTTAGAATCACATAATGCTTTTGCATCTTCTAAAGACTTAAAACCATATTCAGGCAATATTTTATTTAATTTAGCCTGACGTCTGTCTTGTCCTTCAAATTTTATAGCCATTTTTTATTCCTTTTATTTTTATTTAACTACTTTTTCTAATTGTTTATCAAAACTTTGAATACTTATATCGGATAATTATTCAACTCTAGGATCGATTTTCTTAACAGCTTCTGCGAATCTACCGTAAGTACCAGTGAATTTTTCCAAAGCTTCTTTTGGATCCATTCCTTTTTTAACAGCTTCCATAAATTTACCCAAATGAACAAATTTATATCCAATGATTTCGTTATTCTTATCTAGACCAAGTTCAAGAACATAACCTTCTGCAACTTCAAGGTATCTAGGGCCTTTTTGTTTAGTTGAGAAAATAGTACCTACTTGAGATCTAAGACCTTTACCTAAATCTTCAAGACCAGCACCAACAGGAAGACCACCTTCAGAGAATGCTGTTTGAGTTCTTCCATAAACTATTTGAAGGAACAACTCTCTCATTGCCACATTAATAGCATCACAAACTAAGTCTGTATTAAGCGCTTCAAGAAGAGTTTTTCCAGGAAGAATTTCAGCAGCCATTGCAGCTGAGTGAGTCATACCTGAACAACCCAATGTTTCAACAAGAGCTTCTTGAATAATACCATCTTTAACATTAAGGGTTAATTTACAAGTACCCTGTTGAGGTGCACAACAGCCACAACCATGAGTAAGCCCTGAAATATCTTTAATTTCTTTTGCCTTTGTCCATTCACCCTCTTGAGGAATTGGAGCAGGCTCACCTTTAACACCGCGTTTGACGCAGCACATTTCTTCTACTTCTTTTGTAATTTGTATACGATCCAACATTTTTCTATACTCCCTTCGGTTATATACAACTAGATTGTACGTTGCTAAAAGGGTGATGTCAAGGAGTTAAAAGGCATGTATTAGGCAGTTTTACGGGTAAAATTATAGACATTCTGCATTACTTCTGATGTTCTAAAGTTTTTAGCGAGCTCAGATAGTTTTTTATGTAAATCCTCTTTTGCTTTTGGAATAACTTCGTCAAAAATATTTTTAATTTTATTCAAATTATCCTGAGCAAAATCATACGTTTCCTGTTCTTCTTCAAATAAATCATTGACTTTAAGTTTTTTATATCCTGCAAAGAAACCTTCACCCATATCATACCCAAAGTCATATTTTGTAACTTTTGCTTTCTCTGTGTTAAATTCTTCTAAAGTTCCAAAATCCCGTCTTACAATACTATAGGCATCATTTACATCCATCATATTACGATTTTTAAATACATGTTCTCTTGAATTATCAACTTTTAAAGCCATTAAATCATTGATTATAGAAATTTTTTCTCTTGCAATAGTGCCTTGATCATCCTGCGCATCAGCATTTTTCAATAGCGCTTTTCGTTGTTTTCTCAATTCAAGCCATTCATTATCACCTTGCAATTCTATCAATTTATTTTTTACAGCTGAATAAGAATCATCGCGCATTTTTTCATATTTTTCAATACTGAAATCATCACCGGTTTTCAGAGCATCTTTAAAATCTTCAAGATCTTTAGATGAATTAAAAGTTACACCTTCTCTAACTTTTAAATCATCAGAAATATTCTCGTTAAAATCAGCAAGAATGTCCTCTTTTAATTTTTGGTACTCAGTTTTAGCTGTCTTTTTAATTTTATTCAAAGGTGATTCTAAAGAAGAATTTTTAACACCTTTTCCTTTTTTCATTTTGTTATAAATAAGTACAGACGTAGTCCCAATAACAGCAAGCCCTCCTAATCCTAATAAGAGCTTTTTAGTCTTATCATTATTTAATTTTTTATCATTTTCAGTAGTATTAGAATCTAAAGATTGTGAAACTTTTACAGCAGGCTTTTGCGGAGCTGTAATCATATAATTCATTGTTGAAAAATTTTTATTTTGACTTCCTACAGTATTTAAAAGTGTATATGTCATGATTTCCTCTACATTTCTTTAATTTTAAAAATCCGTAAAAGATTTTTTTTGCGCATTATTTATTTTATAGGAAAACTATTTAACACAAGAACTTGAATTTCACCCGGTTCTAATCTTACCGACATTTTGCCTTTGCTAGAGATTGGTGTAGTCATTGTTTTTATAACAATAACATCTTCACTACCTTTAAAACCTGGTATTTTCACATCTGCTTCGTTATCCGAAGTGAAATTCATATTGCCTATAACAATAAAAGATTCCTTTGTATCACTTACAGCATATGCAAAAACAGATGGATTATTAGTCTTCAACTGGATAAATTTACCTTTTGAATTTAATGTTGAAGCATATTTTTTAAACTGATTTGCGAGTTTGAAATCAGCACTTAATTCTTTATCCCCTCCTCCTGGACGTCTTGAAAAATTAAATATATCAATCTTACCACGATGTGCAAAGTAATACTCATCATCAGTAAAAGTTTTTGGAGCTTTTTTATTCGCCCAGAAATAAATATAATTATCCCCAGTATCAAAACCGTCTACATAATACGCATTAATAGGCAGTGTAGAATTAAGCCACATAATCATTTCACTATATTTTTTACCATTAATAAGTACAGGACTTAATTCATCATGGGTGGTAAAACTACCTATAACACTTTTTGACTGACCTAATTTTTTAGTTAAAGAACGGTCTAAATTTAACTGATTAAAAAGTTCCTTAGAAGTTTTCCAATCTTTCATATTAAAGTAGCTTCCATAATATCCATCAAATCCAGCCTGTAAAAGTTTATCATATGGCGTATATACAGCATATTCAGATACTGGATCTTTCCAAGAATTAGAAGATTCGGCAAGCCATAAAAATTGAGGATCTCTTTTTCTAGAATATTCTATTAACTCTTTCCAGAATTTTGCTGGTTTACAATGAGCAACATCAGCTCTAATTCCATCAACTCCTAAATCCATCATATAATCGACGAATTCTTTATATAAATTCAAAACATCTTTATTAATCTGTACCTCATTACCAGCATTTAAAAGTCTGACATCAGTCCAATCCGCAGGGATAACAGCTTTGCCAGACTTATCTTTTACAAAAAGCTCCGGTCTTTGCATAAATAAATCATATGAACCGCAAGCCGGCACATCGACAATTACAGCAATTCCTCTATCATGAGCTTCTTGGATAAATTTTCTTGCCTGCTCTTCAATAGTAAGCATAGTCTTATCGCTTTTTAATTGAGGATTCAGTGAATTAAAACTAGATGCAGCATATAAAGAACCTGCAGTACCGAGAGCTTTCATTTTACCAACAGGAGTAATAGGTAAAATATGTATTGCATTAACTCCCTTTGCCTGAAGCTCATCCAAATTAGCTATAGCATTAAGAAAATTTCCACTTTCCTCACCCTCATCAAAATCAATAATTCCATTTCCATTAGAATCTTGAGCATTAAAAGTTCTAATATTTATTTCATAAATTATTGCAGAATTACTCAAGAACTTGCTGCGCAAATCATTTACATGGACTGGAGCGGTCAACCCAGCCGAAGAAACACAGAATGCAATTGATAATGCTATAATTAATTTTTTCATGTTATTCATTTTCCCTAATCCCCTATTATAAATTATGCTATCAAATAAAATTGTATTTTGCAAATTATTAAAGCTATACAAGTTCTGCTGCCCGATAAGAACTTCTTACAAGCGGGCCTATTTGATAATTTTTAATCCCGCAATTTTTTGCAATTTCTTTTAAATTTTCAAACTCATCTAGACTGTAATATTTTTCAACAGCCATATGGGCTTTTGATGGTTGGATGTACTGCCCCGCAGTTATAATATCGCACCCTGCATTTTTTAAATCATTAAACGTTTCTTCAATTTGAGTAAAGCTTTCACCCAATCCTACCATCAAACCAGATTTTGTAATAATAGAACTATTATCTTTGATATATTTTAAAACACCTAATGAAATATCATAATTTCCCTGAGGTCTTGCATACTTAAATATACTTCTAACAGTTTCTATATTATGATTAAATACATCCGGAGCGGAATTTATAATTATATCAAGAGCTTTTTTATCTCCCTTGAAATCAGGGGTAAGAATTTCTATTTTAACATCTTTAGAGAGTTTTCTTATTTCTTCGATACATCGTGCGAAATGCGAAGCCCCGCCATCAGGCAAGTCATCACGTGTAACTGATGTAATGACCGCATACTTTAACCCCAAATCTTTCACAGCCTCTGCAAGATGAATAGGTTCATTTTCATCAATTAATTCAGGACGACTACAGCCAATATTGCAATAACGGCAGTTTCTTGTGCAAGTATTTCCCATAATCAAGAATGTTGCAGTATTTTTAGTATAACATTCATTCTTATTAGGACACCGAGCATTTTCACACACCGTATTCAAGCATCTATTTTTTAGAATTCTTCTTACTTTTTTTGTTGAATCAGTATCTATAATCGGACGTTTTAAATATTCTGGCAGTCTTTCTCTCATAAAATCATTATATATTGCTAATTTTATTTAGTCATATTATTCTTTTTTTTAGTAACATTTTTAAATAAACTAGTTAAAATATTGATTTTTAAAGCATTTATAATTTATAATATAAATAAAAAGGAGAATTTATATGAAAAAATTAGCAATGATTTTATGTCTGCTTACTTTTACACCGGCTGTATTAGCCTCAGAAATCCCAAATTATGATGTGGATTCTGTAACTAATACAAGCGACTCATTATATACCGAACAATCATTCTCTGAAAAATTACAGACAACTACAAAACAAGAAGGATTAAATATTACCCCTGAAAAGACAACTACATATGAAAGAAAAATCAACATAAGACCTAAAAAACAAATGGATACACACAAATATTGGGATCACGGTGGCGTAAAATTCGGCACTGGCGGAGCATTTAAAAATGGGTCTTCCCTAAACAGCTGGTAATCAGAGTTTAAATAAACTTTCAAATATTCCTTCTGAATAAGTAGGATGCGCAAAACATATCTCTTTCAGTTTACTGACAGAAATATTGTTTTGCATTGCAATAAGAACTTGTTGAATCATAGCAGAAGCTTCTTTTGAAACAATATGAGCTCCTATAATTTTGTCATTATTTGATAATATTTTTATAAATCCATCAGTAGAATTATCACAATGTGATTTACCCAAAGCAGAAATAAGCATCAAAGATTTGTTATAAGTCCCTTCTTCCAAATCCTGTTCCCTTTTACCAACCCAAGCAATTTCAGGATTTCCATACACGACCGAAGGTACGAGATTTTCATTAAAAGGAACTCCCTCAACATAAGATAAAGCCTGTTTGATAGCAAAATGAGCAAGTTGAATTGAACCGCACATATCACCTAAATAAGTGACTCCCTCCATTTTTTTAATACAATTTGGAACCCTTCCGGCAGCAACAAAAACATATTCCGGTTGTAAGACTTCCCCATTAGTCAAGTATACATTTTTATCTTCTATTTTTTGGATACTAGTTGATTTGTAAGTCTTTATCTTTTTTGTTTTGAATATTCTTTCTATTCGTTTTGAAACCTCAATATCCGCTAAAGGAAGCAAATTATCCGCCATTTCAACAACAGTTACTTCTACTCCAAAAGCTGAAAAAATTCTTGCCCATTCAGTACCAATAGCACCAGAACCCACAATTAAAATATTTTTAGGAAGCTGCTCTAGACTCAAAATATCATCAGAACTTAAAATAAATTTGCCATCAAATTCTAACCCTTTAATTTTTTTAGGGGAAGAACCACATGCAGTAATTATATTTTTACAAAAATAGACTTCGCCATCAGCAATAATCTCATTTGCTGATTTTATTTCAGCTTCTGCTATAACTGTCACTATACCGCTATTTTTTATAGAAAGCTCCAACGCTTTACGTAATTTCTCCACTATTTTATTTTTATGTTGGATAACTGCAGAATAATTTACTGAAAGAACTTCACAATTAAGCCCAAGTTCTTGAGCACACTTCATTTCTTCATACAGTTCCGCAGAATGCAAAATTGCTTTTGTTGGAATGCAACCTCGATTAAGGCATACTCCACCAATGCAATCTTTTTCAAATATAACAACTTTCAACCCCCTAGAAACGGCATGCAATGCTGCGGTATATCCTGCTGGGCCTGCACCAACTATTCCAAGGTCAAAATTTTCAATCATACACTCTCCCCCTAAAATTTAAATTTTATCTTGTATAAACTCTAGGCAGGCGGACTTTTAAACGGCAACACAACTCATAATTAATCGTTCCAAGTATCCTTGCCCAATCATCGATAGATATTCCATCCCCAATTAAAGTAATAATATCACCAATTTCTGCTTCAACACCAGTAATATCAAACATCATTTGATCCATAGTGATATTCCCGACCTGAGGGACTTTTTGTCCATTTAAAATACCGTAAATTTTATTTGAAAGGCCCCTTGATACGCCATCAGCATAACCAATTGGGATAGTTGCAATCTTTCTATCACCTTTAACAATATAAGTATGCCCGTAGCTTACACCTTCACCATCTTTTGCTGTATGGATATTGACAATACGGCCTTTCACTGACATAACCGGCTTTAAATCCGGCCTAAATCCCTTTTCATCAGGCATATCTGTCCATAATCCGTATAAAGCTATACCAACTCTTCGCATATTTGACTTTGGAATTTCATAACACATTGTACCAACTGTATTTTGGATATGAAGCATCAATCTAGATGTATCTACTTTGGATAGTATGTTATTCCACTTATCAATTTGTACTTGAGTTTTTTCTCTATTTTCAGCATTTGCAAAATGAGTAAATATCCCTTGCAAATTTAAATAATCAGCATTTTGAGCTTCTTTGATGAAATCAACAGCATCATCAATTGAAACCCCAATTCTATTCATACCTGTATCCAGTTTAATATGAACTTTCGGTTTTATGCCTGTACGTTCATAAGCCTGCCTGCAAGCTTTAAGATGGTCTTTAGAGAATACTGCAATAGAAATATCAGCATTAACAGCACTTTCTACAGCCCAAACAGGCACAGCTCCTAGTACTAGGATATCACAAGTAATTTTTGCATTTCTTAAATCGACACCTTCATCAATTGAAGCAACACCTAACATATCAAATCCTGAAGCCAAAAGCGTAGGGGCAAGCATAACTGAGCCATGTCCATATGAATCCGCCTTAACAACTGCAAGAAGCTTCGTATCATTTGGAACATGTTTTCTTATATCTTCAGCATTATGAGCTAAATTACCTACATTTATTTCAACCCAAGAATCTCTGTGAATATTTACATTAGTTTGTCTTATATTTTTCATAGCGTAACTATTATATAACAGAAAAACAAAATAAAAAAGGCGGCATTGTTTCCGCCTTTTTGTTACCTATTTAACCAGCCAGAAAAGTATTTTCCGGTTTCCCTCATAGTTGAACAATTGAATCAATCACCCAAACACACCGCCTGAAGGTCACTGGAGTCGCGACTGTAGTTGTACCAGAGCGTGTACGTGGAGTAGAAGGTACGGAAGTATGCGGTGTCGCTAGTGCACTCCTCACCAGACCACAAGTAGAAGGTAGGTTCAGGTAAGCCTAAAGAGGTTGCAGTTCCAGCTATGTAAGTCAGGTTGCTCACATTCTGTTCTGCTCCTACACTTGGATTGCCTTTGTATATTGCACTCGCTATCTTTGCTAAGTCATTGGAAGTCGGCATGTTCTTTACTCCGCCACAGTGTTTTACTGCGCCCGCCCAGTAATCATTGGCAACGTAACAGTGTTTTATTCCCAATTCGCCTTTTTGTGCCATACATTCGTCATATGTTAACGGCGTTGGTGAGAATACAGAGCCAAAGCATTTGCCTCCGTCAAGTTCTACGGCACAACTGCTCCCCAAACCATTCGCATTAAACAGAGCTACATCATCATTCTGTTTGTTTGGACGTTTTTTACCGTTTATCTCAAATACTGCTGCGACACAGCTCGCTGTCGCATTGGATACCGGCTTGTTATCTTCTGTACTCCACGTGTAACTTTTTACAGGGTCCAGGGCTTCGCATTTTGTGTTATAAGATAGTATCATTGGTGTTCCATCACCTGTTATTATCCCCACATTAGGGCTGCTATAGTCTGCTGTGTCACTGTCTTCCATTTTCAAGTGTTTTCCTGTTTGCGTTTTAGATATTTCCCACTCTTTTCCGTCTAATAGTGTTACTGTGTCATATGGCCAGCAGTCACGAAGGTTCGATGAGGTACATACTTTCGCAATCTTTAAATGTTTCTGAAGTTCAGCTACAAATGCTGCAGTACTATCATATGGGCCTATTAGCCCCTGTGCTGCCATCTTCTCCGTTGCTTTCGTAAACTTATACTTCACTGTTCGTATCTGTTCTGCGCGCACCTTTTTATTTATCGCTGCGTTCAACGTCGGAAGCGTGATGGCTGCCACTACGCCTATTATGCCCAGGGTTATCAACACCTCGGCTAGGGTAAAGCCTCGTTTAATGGTTCTTCTTCCGGCGGCGCGAAATGGCTCGTTGCCTGCACCAATACCGGATAAGGAGCTTAAACTACTTTGCCCCCCCCCCGGAAACTCTTGTCATCACTATGTTTTCCATACTTAATCTCCTTTGTTTCTAGCTTTGATTTTATTTATTTATTAAAGTAAATATATTTGTGTTCGAGGTCACACTCTCACCCTGCTTTTTTATTATAACATAATTTTAAATAAATATGAATATATTGTCATAATATTTTATTTCCTCTATAATTTTCTTGAGGGAAATGTGAGGTGATTATGAATTTGGAAAATATTAAAAGAACAGATCCACTTGTAGCACAGCAAATTGAATTAGAATTAACAAGACAACAAGAAACTATAGAACTTATAGCAAGTGAAAATATAACTTCTAAGGCTGTAATGGAAGCAGCAGGAAGTGTTTTAACTAATAAATACGCAGAAGGAAAGCCTCACAAAAGATTCTATAACGGATGTAACCATGTTGATGTAATAGAAGAAATGGCACAAAAACGAGCTTGTGAGCTTTTTGGCATGGATCATGCTAATGTTCAGCCTCACAGTGGAGCCCAAGCAAATATGGCAGTATTTATGTATTGCCTAAAACCTGGTGATAAAGTTCTTGGTATGGATTTATCAAATGGCGGACATCTTTCTCATGGTTCTCCTGTTAACTTTTCAGGGTTATATTTTGACGTAAAAAGTTATGGTGTAGATGAAAATGGGAATATTGATTATGATGATGTCAGAAAAATGGCTCATGAGCATAAACCAAAATTAATTATCTGCGGTGCAAGTAATTATTCTAAAATAATTGATTTTAAAAAATTTAGAGAAATCGCAGATGAAGTCGGGGCTTATCTTTTAGCCGACATCGCCCATATTGCAGGATTAGTTGTCGCAGGACTACATCCATCACCTGCGCCTTATGCTGATTTTGTTACAACAACAACGCATAAATCATTAAGAGGCCCAAGAGGCGGAATTACAATGTGTAAGGAAGAACATGCTGCAGGAATTGATAAGGCAATATTTCCAGGAATTCAAGGAGGCCCTTTAGAGCATATCATTGCAGCAAAAGCAGTAGCACTACTTGAGGCATCTAAACCTGAATTTAAAGAATATGCAAAACAAATAATTAAAAATGCACAAGCCCTTGCTCAGGGACTAATGGATGAAGGTATGGATATAGTAGGCGGAATGACAGAAAATCATCTTATGACACTTGATTTAAGAAGAACAGGCAAAACCGGCAAGGATATGGCAAATGTTCTTGAAAAAGTCGGAATTACCGCAAATAAAAACACTGTACCAAATGATCCCCAAAGTCCTTTTGTAACTTCAGGTATAAGATTAGGTACACCAGCTGTAACAACTAGAGGTTTTAAAGAAGATGATATGACAGAAGTTGCTAAGATTATAGCTTCTGCTATATATGCATCTGACAATGAACAGGCTTTGCAAAATCTTAGAGAACGTTCTTTGAAACTTTGCAAAAAATATCCACTTTATCAAGATTAGTAAAAGAGAAAAACAATGATTATTAAATTAACACACGCTCATATTATAGGAACAATAATAGCATATATTTTTGGAGTATTTTTAGTACCTTTGGTAATTAACTTTTCCAAAAAAGAAGGACTAGTAGATGTGCCTAATGAAAGAAAAATTCATACAACCCCTATTTCAAGAATAGGCGGAGTGGCAATTTGGACTAGCACAATGTTGACATTTTTATGTCTTGTGTTTTTAAGCTATTATCCTTATGGAAGTTTATTATCAGGAATATTACTTGGAAGCTCCTTAATGTTTTTGTTAGGTTTAGTTGATGACATTTATAATCTTGATGCTAAATTTAAATTATTTATCCAAATTTCTATCGCTACATTAGTTTATTTATTAGGAGTAAGAATTGATTCTATTCCATTTCTGGGGAATTTAGGACTATTGTCATACCCTATTACAATATTATGGATTGTCGGGATAAGCAATGCATTAAATTTTATAGATGGTGTAGATGGGCTTGCAGGTTCTGTAACCACAGTAAACGCAATCACACTTGCAATAATTGCAGTAGCAATGACACCACCAAATCCAATTATTGCATTAGTAGGATTTATCCTTGCAGGAGCCATGCTTGCTTTTTTAACATACAATTTTAACCCTGCAAAAATCTTTATGGGAGACAGCGGAGCTTTATTTTCAGGATTTTTACTTGCTACAATCTCTATAACCGGAATTATGAAAGCTGCAACATTTGCGATATTACTTCCATTTGTGGTATTAGCAGTACCAATTATTGATATTACATATTCTTTTCTAAGGAGAATTTCAAAGGGAAAATCTCCATTTGTTGCAGATGCAGAACATATTCACCATAAATTACTGCATGCCGGATTTTCACAGAAAAAAACTGTAGTTATTTTAACCTCAGCAGCAATAATTGCAGGAGCACTAGCATCGCTTTTGATGGGTGAAAACACTATCTGGCACTATTTTACCTTTATTTTTGTTATTGTAATTATAATGTTGTTACTAAACTTCATCAAGGTATTGACAAAAAAATAATATTGTGCTACCATACGATATGGATTTGATTACTCAGTTTTAAGTAATTGTGAACGGGGCATCAAACAAAATGGTCAGAGGGCAAAAACTTTATTGTGAGTTTATGTGCCTAATCCAGATGAATGAGAACTGAAATTATTTAAAATATTTAAGTGCAAATCTACTCATACATACTTCGATTGAGATCGTTCACGTAAATCTCAATGAGCAGGTAGCGTATGGCAATATTATTGAGGTACTAGTTAAGTAAAGGTTTATTAACTATGAAGACACATGCTATACATTCAAACGAGAACACATTTCCAACAATAGTAAAGGCATCAGCAGTGGGCGGAATTGCTGGATATGCTGCGAAATACATGTTGCCATTAACTTCAGATGAAATGGATGATGAATTTAAAGGTGCTATAAACATTATCAGAGAGCAATCAAAAAAAGCAAAAGCAAAATCAATAGAAGCTTTGAAAAAAATCCCTGATAAAACACCTGCACAAGATACTTTCGTAAAAATGGTTGCGGTTGAAAATGAAGCTGGAGTGTCAAAAATCGGCAGAGCATTAAAAATGAAAAAGGTATTTGAAAATGCGAAACTTACAGATGCCGATAAAATACAATTGAGAAGTATTATCTCAAATGTAAATGAGAAAGCTGTTGATATGTTTAAACGCTGCACTAGTGCATATGAAGGAGCAGTTAAAAAGACTCGCAGCACCGGAGCGTTTGTGGCAGCAGGTATAGCTGTAGGATTCCTTGCAGGTCTTGCTCATAACATATTAAAAACAGATGCATAAAAAGTTTAAATTAATGTCTTAATGGAAATAAGCATCATATTATTTTCCATATTTAAGAGTATTCCACCCCCCACTAAGGAATGCTCTTTATTTTTATATATTTAAGGAATAATTAACTTATAAAAACATTTTTGAGCGCTCAGATTTAATTTGTGAAATAATTTCAGGATAATTTCCAGATGTTAACTCTCCAATAGCTCTATACAGTTTCAAAATAGAATTTTCAATATTATGACTATTCATAGCCACCATATCGCAAGCCATTTCCTCATTTGATAATGCTAGACGCGTCATATCACGAAAACCGCTTGATGCGATTTGCAAAGCAAGAGGATTTTCCTTAGCAGCTAAAAATAATGCCTGTGCTATTACCATAGGCATGTGAGAAATCATAGCAGCAGTCTCATCATGTTCTTGAGGTGTAGTAATAACAGGCTCCGCTCCAAGCTTTTTTATTACTTCAACTAGCTCTGAACTTTCACCAAAGCAAGGAGTAATAACCCACTTAGCACCCTTAAAAAGTCCTTCGAAAGAATTTTCATATCCTTTATTTTCTGTGCCGGCCATAGGATGAGACGGAATAAAACGATATGGACGTTTTTTTTGACATACAAAATTTTTCAAACTACATACATCCGTTACAATCGTATCAGGATTTAAAATTGATTCAAGTACATCTAGAATAGCAAGAGTTTTATTCATAGCTGAACATACAAAAACAATTCTACAATCCTTTAGTACATCATAACTTTTATATATATCCTCACCCTCTTGAGATTTTGAAACTGCAATCACATCATATCCAAGAGCCTTCAAATCCTTAAAAATAGAACCGCCAATCAAACCCAATCCAATGACACCAATTTTTATCATAAAAATTCTCCTTTATAAAATATACTAACAGAAAAAGTTAAATTTTTCCTGAAATTTATATTTATAAATTTATATAGATCTATTAACAAGTTATATCTAGAAAATAATAAGAGTTATTACTTAAAATATCCACTAATAAGAATATATTAAAGACTTTAAATGACATCTTTATGATGGAACTGCTTTATCCCTTCAGCATAATCTCTTACAATCTGCCCTTTCCCTATTAATTTGTACTTGTAAATAGTAAGCCCCTCAAGCCCGACAGGACCCCTTGCGTGAGTTTTATTTGTAGAAATACCAACCTCAGCCCCAAATCCATATCTAAAGCCATCAGCAAAACGAGTAGATACATTCCAATATACACCAGCTGAATCTACTTTATTCATGAACTTTTCTGCATTTTCTTTATTACTTGTAATTATACAATCAGTATGCCCAGAACCAAATGTATTAATATGGTCAACAGCCTCATCTAAATTCTTTACAGTTTTGAAAGCCAAAATTTTATCACCATATTCAAAAGCCCAGCTATCAGGATTATCTATCAGCTTGATTTCTGATAACTGCAGCGAGGCAAGTAATTCCGCTTTAAATTTAAATTTTTCATGGATTAATAATGTTTCTACAGCATTACAAGCACTAGGATATTGAGTTTTAGCATCAGTCACAATTTTTTCTGCCATACTTAAATCAGCACTTTCATCGACAAAAATATGACAAATTCCATCAGCATGACCTAGTACTGGAATTTTAGTATTTTCTTTTATAAATTTAACAAGCTTATTCCCGCCCCTAGGGATAATAAGATTTATATAATTGTCACATTTCAGCATTTCTCCGACATCATCCCGCGAAAAGACTTGTTGTATAACATTTTTTGGGAAATTATTAATTTTATCAAGAGCTGAATTAATAATTTCAAGAATTTTTTTATTTGTATTAATTGATTCTTTTCCACCTTTAAGAATTACAGCATTTGAGGATTTGATTGCAAGAGCTGAAATTTGAGCAATAACATCCGGTCTTGCCTCAAAAATTATCCCAAGTACTCCAATAGGACAAGATACTTTATAAAGTGTAAGCTCCTCATCTAGTTCTCTTACCAAAAGTTTTTTATTGACTGGATCAGGTAAAGATGCAATATCTCTAATCCCCTTAATCATGTCACGCATTTTATTTTCATCAAGCTTAAGCCGATTAAATGTGGACTTTGTAATTTCTCCAGACTGAACTAGTTTTTCCGCATCCATTAAATCTTTTTTATTGGCATCAAAAATGGCATCCCTGTGAGCTTCAATTGCTTCAGCTATTTTTAGAAGAGCCTCATTTTTGATATCTTCAACTAAATCAGCAATCCCGAATGAAGCTTCTTTTGCCAATTTAGCAATATTCACAAAGTCCATAAATTCTCCTTACAGAATAGTTATATTATCACGTGTCACAATAGCATCATAATTTTTAAAATTCAAAATTTTTATAATATCATCAGAATGACATCCCATAACTTTTTTACACGATTCAGAATCATAATTAACAATTCCTCTAGCAAATTCATTGTCATTTTCATCAACAATAGATACAACATCACCCTTGCCAAAAGTATTAATTACATCTATAATCCCAATTGGTAAAAGACTTTTTTCCTTTTCAACAAGAGCTTTTTTTGCACCATGATTAACCACAATTTTTCCAATAATATTAGTAGCGTAACCAATCCAGCGTTTTTTATCAGATAAACCTTCAGTCTGAGGAAGAAACATTGTACCTAAATCTTCACCTTCAAATATTTTTTTAATAACGTAAGGAATTTTTCCATTAGCAATAAGCACCTTACCACCAAATCTGGTAACAAGACGAGCAGCTTTGAGTTTTGTTCTCATCCCCCCTCTACCGCCATCTGAAGCATCAGAGCCTAAAGTACAAATTTCATCTGTAACCTCATCTACCTCTTTAATAATTTTTGCATCATGATTTTCTTTAGGATTTGAATCATAAAGTCCATCCACATCAGAAAGAATAATTAACAAATCAGCATCTAATTCACTTGCAACAAGCGCAGATAATTTATCATTATCAGTAAAACAAACCTGCATTTTTGCAGCAGAAGGTGAGACTTCAATAGTAGAGACGGTATCATTCTGGTTAATTATTGGAATAGCACCGAGTTCAAGTAATTTATTTAAAGTCGTTCTCAAGCTCAAATATCTAGTACGAATACCAAAATCATCTTCAGTCAAAAGTATTTGAGCCGCAATAAGATTATACGTATCAAAACCGCTTTCATATAATGACATTAATTTACCTTGTCCAATAGCGGCACAAGCCTGCTTAAGTGCAGTCCCCTCCGTACCTTCAAGTCTTAATCGTTTTCTACCCAGCCCCACAGCACCAGAAGTCACTACAATTACTTCCTTACCTGATTTTACTAAACGTGAAATATCTTCAATAAACGAAAAAATTCTCGGCAATGAAACAGTTCCATCATCACCTCTAAGAATATTCGTTCCAAATTTTATAACGATACGTTTTGCATTAATAAATTTTTCTCTATCCATAAAAAAATTATAACCCAAAAACCAAAAACTAACTACTAATTCAAAATTTTCAAAACATAATCATAATATTCATTATTTTTATATTCTGAAATATTATGGATCAATTCATTCTTGCTCACAAATCCCATTCTATAAGCAACTTCTTCAAGACACGCAATTTTAATCCCTTGATTTTCTTCAATGGTATGCACATATTGAGAAGCTTGAAGGAGTGATTTAGGCGTTCCAGTATCGAGCCAAGCAAAACCTCTCCCCAGCAATTCTGCATTCAAAAGTCCTTTGGATAAATATATATTATTCAAATCTGTAATTTCTAATTCTCCACGATTAGAAGGTTTAAGAGATTTAGCATAGTCTACGACATTCTTATCATAAAAATAAAGTCCGGTAACTGCAAAATTCGATTTTGGACTATTAGGCTTTTCTTCTATAGAAATGACCTTTTTATTTTCATCAAATTCAACAACTCCAAACCTTTGAGGATCTTTGACTTGATAAGTAAAAATAGTTGCACCGCCATTTTCTGCGGTATGTTTCATAACCTTTTTAAGACACCCAGAAAAACCAAAGCCATAAAAAATATTATCACCAAGTACAAGTGCAGTATCTTCTCCATCAATAAAATCTTCTCCGATAATAAAAGCTTGAGCAAGCCCATCTGGCTTTTCCTGAATTTTATATACAAAATTTACACCGAACTGACTACCATCACCAAGCAGCCTTTTAAAATTAGGTAAATCTACAGGAGTTGAAATAATAAGAATTTCTCTGATTCCTGCAAGCATTAAAACAGAAATCGGATAGTAAATCATAGGTTTATCATATACAGGCAAAAGTTGTTTTGATACTGCTATTGTCTCAGGATGAAGTCTAGAACCATTACCACCTGCTAATATTATACCTTTCATTTTACGAAGTCCTCATTAATCAAACATCATTATATTTCAGATTATACCAATTTATTGAAATAATTTCAAATTAAGCTAAAACTTAAAATCATCATATTAATCAATCTATATATTTCTCAATTCAAGATAATCATGAAGAGCTGACTCCCAGTTTCTACACATTTTTTTATTATCCATAACGCTATTAAAAGGACGATTTGCAGGACGAGGAAAATCTTGAGTTTTACTAGGAGTTAATTTTGCCTGTATATGAGATTGCTTAAATATCTCCTGAGCAAACCCATACCAGCTGGTTCTGCCAGTTCCACATATATGATAAATTCCATATGGCATAGCAAGCAATTTTAAAATTCCATTTGCAAGCTCCACAGTCCAAGTAGGACAACCAAACTGATCATCTACGACTTTTAACTCCTCTTCCTTCCCTGCAAGCGTAAGCATTGTTTCTACGAAATTCTTACCATAATGTCCATATAACCAGCTTGTTCGAGCTATATAATATTTTTTACAATATTTTTTAACAACCTCTTCACCTACTAATTTAGTTTTTCCATAAATATTTATTGGATTTGGTGAATCTTCTGGAGTATAAGCACCTTCTTTAGATCCGTCAAAGACATAATCTGTGGAAATATATACAATTGGAATATCTAACTCCCCGCAAATTTTAGCTAAATTTTCTGTACCATTAACATTTATAAGTTTTGCCTTATCAGGTTCTTCTTCAGCTTTATCTACATTAGTATATGCAGCGCAGTGAATAACTAAATCAGGATGTACCTCATTTATAAATTTACTTACCAACTCAGAATTTGTAATATCAAGATTATCTACATCAGTTTCAATAACAAAAGCTCCTACATCCTCTAGTATTGGACATAAATCCTGACCTAACATTCCATTCGCACCAGTTACAAGAATCTTCATTGAAATAACCCCGTATTTTTCTTATCTATAATTTTATTTAACCATCGTTCATTATTTAAGTACCAATCAATAGTTAGAAGAATTCCTTCTTCAAAACTTATTGAAGGTTCCCATCCAAGCTCATTTTTAATTTTATCATTACAAATTGCATAACGTCTGTCATGTCCCAATCTATCTTCTACATATTCAATAGCAGACTCATCCTTGCCTAAAGTATCAATAATTAATCTTGTAATTTCAAGATTAGTTTTTTCATTATGCCCTCCAATATTATAAATTTCACCGACTTTACCTTTATGCAATACAGCATCAATAGCAGAACAGTGATCATATACAAACAACCAATCCCGAACATTTAGACCGTCACCATATACAGGGACTTTCTCCCCCCTAAGTAATTTAGCAATAAAACAAGGTATTAATTTTTCAGGATATTGATATGGCCCGTAATTATTTGAACAACGAGTAATCATAGCAGGAACTCCAAAAGTCTCATGATAAGCTCTTACAAGCAAATCGGCACTAGCTTTTGAAGCTGAGTAAGGACTATTCGGTGCAAGAGGAGAACTTTCAGTAAAATACCCCTCCGCCCCTAAAGTTCCATATACCTCATCAGTAGAAATCTGAATAAACCGTTCTATATTAAATGCCTTAGCAGCTTGTAATAAGGTAAGAGTACCCATAATATTAGTTTCAATAAAAATTTCAGGTCCAGTAATTGAACGATCAACATGAGTTTCTGCTGCAAAATTAATAATTGCATCTACACCAGAAACGACCTCCAAAACAACTTGTTTATCACATATATCACCCTGAACAAATTCATAATTAGGATTATCTTTTACATCATACAAATTTTCGATATTGCCAGCATAAGTAAGAGCGTCATAGTTTACAATTTTATAATCCGGATGATGCTCAAGCATATACCTTACAAAACAGCTTCCAATAAACCCTGCTCCACCGGTTACAAGTATTTTCATATTAACTCCTCTTTATTCAAATCTTTTAATTTTGGCTGAGATTTATCTTTTTTACTCAAAATGGGCTCAAAATTAATTCCCCAGTCAATATTAATCTCACAATCATTCCACAAAAGCCCTCTATCTGCATCAGGATTAAATTCTCCACTTGCCTTATAACATAATTCAGCCAAATCTGAAAGTACAACAAACCCATGTGCAAATCCTTTTGGAATATATAACATATTTTTATTTTCTGCTGATAATTCAACTTTTACATACTTTCCATAAGTTTTTGAATTTAACCGGAGATCAACTGCAACATCATAAATTCTGCCCCTTACACATCTTACAAGTTTTGCCTGAGCATAAGGTTTAGCTTGATAATGCAACCCTCTCAAGACCTTAGCACTTGATTTTGAATGATTATCCTGATTAAAATCAACATCTATACCATTATTTAAAAACTCTGACTTTTTATAAGTTTCCATAAAAAAGCCTCTATTATCTCCAAAAACCTTAGGCTTTACAAGAATTACCCCATCTATTCCAAGCTTTTCATATTCAAACGGCATAAAGCCTCCTTATTTAAGCATTATACATGAAAACTATATAAATTACTACAAGATAAACAAAAACATACAAATCATTGTAAAGATTATTTTAAAAATACATTTTTAGGCTTTTTTGTGATATCATTTTATTATAGAAAGACTTGGATAATAAGGAGAAGATTTTGAGCCAACAAAATATATTTGAAGATGGGAAAATTGTTCCAGTTAATATAAGAGAAGAAATGAAACGCTGTTATATAGATTACGCTATGTCAGTAATCGTAGGACGTGCGCTTCCTGATGTACGTGACGGATTAAAACCGGTTCATAGACGTATTTTATACGCAATGAATGAATTGGGTATGACACCTGATAAACCGTTTAAGAAATGTGCACGTATTGTAGGGGAAGTATTAGGTAAATATCACCCGCATGGTGACAGTTCTGTATATGAAGCTCTTGTAAGACTTGCACAGGATTTCAACACCAGATATCTTGTAGTCGATGGACATGGAAACTTCGGCTCAGTCGACGGAGATGGCGCAGCTGCAATGCGTTATACGGAAGCTCGTATGCACAAAATTACAACTTCCATGCTGACCGATATTGATTGCGAAACTGTTGAGTTTGAGCCTAATTTTGACGGCTCTTTACAAGAACCCTCCGTACTTCCAGTAAGACTTCCAATGTTACTTTTGAATGGATGTTCAGGTATTGCAGTTGGTATGGCAACAAACATACCGCCTCATAACCTTGCAGAAGTCGTTGATGGAACTATAGCATTAATAGATAATCCAAATATTACGGTTACAGAATTAATGGAATATATAAAAGGTCCTGATTTCCCTACAGCTGCAACTATTATTGGCTTGAATGACATAAAACAGGCTTATGAAACAGGCAGAGGCTCAATAAAAATGCAGGCTGTAGCTGGGTTTGAAGAAATTGCTGGCGGAGGCGGACGGCAATCCCGTACAGCAATTGTGGTAACAGAAATTCCTTATCAGGTTAATAAGTCTATGCTTATTGAAAAAATAGCTGAACTTGTTAAAGATCAAAGAATCAATGGTATTTCAGATATTAGAGATGAATCTGACCGTGAAGGAATGAGAATTGTTATAGAATTAAAACGTGATGCAAAACCTGATGTTGTCAAGAATAACCTATTCAAATATACCCAATTAGCTACCACTTTTGGGGTTAATATGCTAGCCCTTTGCGGGAAACAACCAAGATTGATGAATCTTTATGAAGTGCTTTCAGAATTTGTTGAACACAGAGTTGAAATAGTGACAAGAAGGACTATTTTCTTCCTTAAAAAGGCAAAAGTAAGAGCTCATATTTTAGCAGGGTTGATTATCGCACTTGGCTCAATTGATGAAGTTATTGAACTTATTAAAAAATCCAAAACAACAGATGAAGCTCGTGAAGGTTTAATGTCAAGATTCGGACTTGATGCAGATCAAGCTAATGCAATTCTTGAAATGCAATTAAGAAGATTGACCGGATTGGAACAAGACAAAGTTAAAGCTGAGTATGACGAATTGTTAAAGAAAATTGCAGAATATGAAGATATTTTAGCAAGCCGTCAAAAAATTCTTGATATTATCAAAGCTGAATTGCTTGAAGATAAAGAAAAATACGGTGATGATAGAAAAACTCAAATTTTACCAGAACAAGGTGAAGTAACTATTGAAGATTTAACACCAAATACTCCAATGGCAGTATTTATAACACATCAAGGCTATTTAAAACGAATTTCGCTTGATACATTTGAAAGACAAAATCGTGCAACCAGAGGTAAGTCTGGAATTAAGACAAAAGATGATGACGATATCCAACATTTCTTTACTGCTATGATGCATGATAAAGTATTATTCTTCTCATCTAAGGGGACTGTATATAGCTTGAATGTATATGACTTCCCAGAAGGTGGACGTCAAGCTAAGGGGTTACCAATTATCAACGTATTACCAATAGATCAAGATGAAAGAATTACTGCAGTAGTTCCTGTAAGTAATTTCTCTCATGAATTAAATCTAATAATGCTTACTAAAAAAGGTTACATAAAACGTATTGAATTAGACAATTTTGTAAATATTAGACGTAACGGTATTATTGCTATTGGGCTTGAAGAAGGTGATGAACTTAACTGGGTAAAACTAGCTACAGGACATGATGAAATTATTATCGGTACCTCTTGCGGAATGGCAATAAGATTCCCTATTGAAGATTTACGACCTCTAGGCAGAAGCGCAAGGGGAGTTACTTCAATGAAACTGAGAACCGGTGATGAAATTATCGGATGTGATATTGTACCTCGTGATTACGATGCAGATTTACTAGTAGTAACATCAGACGGATTTGGAAAACGAACTAAACTTTCTGAATTTAGAACTCAAAATAGAGGCGGTATTGGCTTAATTGCAACTAAATTCAAATCAAACACTTCTAGACTAGTTGCATTAACTATTGTAAAAGATTCTGATGATATTATGATGGTAACTGCAAATGGAGTAGTTTCAAGACTTAACGCAGGTTCTATAAGTTGTCAGGGAAGACCAGCTACAGGAGTTAGAGCACAAAATCTTGTTGATAATGATACCGTAGTATCTGTAAATAAAATAGTCAATCCTGATAATGACGAAACTGTTATAAAAGATAATAATAATTCGGATGAAGATACAAGTACTGCAGAACAAACAAGTCTTTTAGATAATATTGAATAAAAATAAATTAAAATAAATTAAAAAAGACAGGATTAAAAAATCCCGTCTTTTTTAATTGGTGGCAAAACCATTTCCGGTAAGATGATTTGTTTCACGATATTCCCAGTAGTACTGAATTTCACCTGTAGTTGGATTAAGCATTTCATGTTTAATTGTCTGCCAGTCCCCAAAATCTTTATAAATTGGCGAACCATCCGCTTCATAATCGCTCAATTTTGAATATATTTGTTTGGTACTTCCATCCTTTTGGGTCAAAATCGTAATTTTATATTGACCATCTTCTGAAAAACAGATAGATTCTTCTGTCCCATCTTTTTTAACTACAACAGATGATTCCGGCAAAATATTATCTGGGATACCAAGTGCATCTTGGAGTTCTTGGATATTTTGTCTAAACTGTTTTATACCTTCTTTAGCCATTTGCTCTCGAGTCTTATTATTAGTATTATGTTTAATTTCGACATTTGATTGTAAATTTTGAGATTTATTTGTACCTTTAGACCTTGCTGCTTCAATAATTGAATTCATAGCATCCTCTCCAAATTTACTGCGAGAAATCTGTTTCGATTTATCATCTTGGGGTACAATTCCAAAATTATGCAATTTTCCTAGTTCAAACATAAAATATCCTTTCGTGTTTACACTTTTTAAGCACAATTTGCTTATAATTTTAAAAAGTATCTATACACAAAAAGATTGCTATACTTCCACCCCATCCTATCCTATCCTATCCTATCTCAGAGTATAACTGAGTTTTAGGCATTTTAAAATTAAAATTAACATTTTGTTACAATAGCCGATTTATCACTATAAACATCCTGCAGACTTAGCAGATACAATTTCTAATTTTGTACAAAAAATTGAGCTCTTGCCATTGGTTCATGTGGTCTATCTTTGGAATACACTTGCATTACATATGCACCAGGTTCATTTACTACTACATAATCCGTAAAATAATTTTCCTGCTCATCCTTTAATCTTACATTCCTTGTCCAATACAATTTATAACCGAGCCTCATTTCAGCATTGTCTTTTTTAATTAATTGGATATACAAATACCTTGAATGATTTTTCTTAGGCATCAAAACAAGATAATAAATCCTAACATTAGGCTTAAAGACCGATGAATGGTCAAGTACATTTTCTTTAGTTATCGGATTTTTATTAAACATTATTGCAGGTTTATCAGAACACCCGACAGTTAAAAAAGCAAATAATAACGTAAATAATATTAATATATTTTTTTTCATCTACTTCAAACTTTTAATTTTATCTTCCACAGCTTTAACTTGGTTTGGATCCGTATTATACTTTAGAAACAACTCATAATTTTTAACAGCTTCTGATTTATTATTTTCTGTCTCAAAAGCAAGGGCTAGAGCATAATAGGCATAAGCATAATTATTATCAAGGCTAATTACTCTCTCAAAACATTTTTTGCTTTCTGCGACATTTTTTTGAGAAGCGTAAACTAAACCAAGATTAAACCAGCCATCAGCATATGATGGATTTACAAAAATTGCTTTTTTATAGAAATCAATTGCATTTTTCTCATCATCTTTAAGCTTATATACATTCCCTATTTTAAGTAGAGTAACCTCATCGGATGGGTTTATTTTTAAAGCTTCCTTATAATTTAAAATCGAAGTATCATAATTTTTTTTCTTATAATTTTCATCAGCAAGAGCAATTAAATCTTTATTCTTCTGCATATCAATTTCTTTTGTAGAAGTATCTGAAACTACAATAGCAGGAAGACTGTCCTCTTCTTGTACAGAAACAGATACCCCTTGAGGATTTTCTATTTTTTCTGGTTGAGCAGTTGAGTTTATTTCGGAAATAAATTCAGCAAACTCACTGCTGTATAATGTTTTTTCAGGATCCATAGCAATAGCTTTTTCATAATATTCAGAAGCTTTATCATTAACATTACAAGCTCTATATGCCCTTGCTAATCCATAGTATGCCATACTATCCTTTGTTCCGCGAGAAATTGCTTTCAAAAATTCATCTGTCGCCTTTGAATAATTATGCAATTTTAAATCTTCATGACCTTGTGCAACATAAGCTTCAGTAAGATTATTTTGGACAATATCGCTATTCTTTACTGTTAATAAGTCATTATACATAGCAATAGCAGTGTCATATTTTTTTGTAGCATGTAAAGCAATAGCCTTATTCAATTTTACATCATAATCATCAGGACTAACTGCCAATATCTCATCATAATATTTAATTGCCGTATCATAATCTTCCTGAAGATGATAACAGCTTGCTAAATCTTTTTTCAAATCGATATCATCAGGAGAAAGCTTAAGAGCTTTTTCATAATTAACAATTGTCATATTGTAATTTTTCTGACGTTTATATACAAGTCCTAGATTTTTATATACACGAGGATCATTTGGATAATGTGTAACATAAGAATTATACTCAACAAGGGCTTCAGTATTTTTACCCATATCCGCAAGAAGATTTGCGTAATCAAATTTTAATGAGAATAAATTTGGCTTCTGAGCAAATACGACTTTAAACTGTTCAAGTGCTAAGTCATTTTTTTCAAGTTCCTGATATGCAAGAGCTAATGTTGCATGAGCTGAAGTATTTTCAGGATCTCGTTCTATTGCTTTTTCCAAAATTTCTGCAGATTTATTAAAATCTTTTATTTGAAAAAGAGCAATACCATAATTAGAGTAAGCATCAAAATTTTGAAAATCTTTCAAATATAAATGTTCATACTCAACAACCGCTTTATCATAATTTCCATTAGCCATATAGGCTGCTGCAAGATTTTTATGAGCTTCATTATGCTGTGCATAAGTTGCTAAAAAAGTATTATAATTATTTATTGCCTCTTTGTAATTTTTCATTTGATATTGAATATTAGCAATATTCAAATAATTATATTTATATTCTGGGAAAAGCTCAAGAGCTTTTTTATAAGCAGAAAGTGCTTCATTATATTTACTTTGGGTTTCATAAATATTTCCAAGACTAATATACACAAACGCATCACTCGGACGGAGTTGAATAACTTTTAAATAAGCCTCAACAGCTTTATCATACTGATCCATGTCAGTATAAATTCCTGCTAATTTTGTATAAAGCATAGCCTCATCACCAGCAAGTTTTATAGCCTGCAAAAGTTTATTTACAGCTTCAGTGAGGTTATGCTGATATTCCAGAGTACAAGCCTGCTGATACAAAGCATTAGCCTCAGATGACATATATGCCTGAGCCGGTGTTGGAATGACCATTGATAGTATTACAGCTGATAATAAAATTTGTTTTTTAATTTTTTTACCCTCATATATACAACAGTATTTTAGCAGAGATTTATATTTGTGTAAAGCTATGCGAATAAATTTTCTTACCTGCTAAAATCTCTGCTGTTTTGATAATTTCAGACTCACAAGAATTATTTTTATCATATTTTATATTAGAAATATCAGTAAATTCCTCAACTGACAAGGCTAATTTAATATATAATTCATCAACCTCATTCTCAGGAGAATTTTTCTCAAGCATTCTAAAAATTCTGACTAATTCTTTATCTTCAGCATCAATAATAGCAGCATCAAGTCCCGCACCAAAGGCAAGTACCCCAAACACTCTATTTATAAGAGGTCGTAGTTTTTTAGGAGAGCCATTAGATATGTTTGACAGTCCAATTACAGTATTAACAGGCGGATCAAAACTTTCTTTTATCATTTTAATTGTATTAATGGCCTCCATAGCCTGAGATTGGTCAACACTAACCGGCAAAATCAATGGATCAAAAAATATCTTTTCACTATTTATACCATTTTCAATACATTTTTCATAAATTTCAAAAGCAATTTCTAATCTACCATCAGAAGTTTTTGGAATACCCATTTCTTTACTTAAAGTAAGCGCAATGAGATTTGAATTATAATTTAAAGCTAAATTCATCATTTTAGATAATCTCGGCTCATCTTTTCCTGTACTATTTATAAAAGTATCTGCAGGATTTACACAAGCTTTCAATCCTGCATGCATTTCCTCAGAATTAGTCGTATCAAATGATAGGTTTTTATCTCGACAGATACCAGATAACCAACTTAACACCCCAGCCATATCACCTTTAGCTGGGCCGACATTCAAATCAATATAATCCATATCTTCCTGAATATATATTAATTTTTTGATAAATTTTTCATCGCGTTCTTTTAAAGCTCTTTGAACAGACTTTGAAATTACATGTATATTTTCACCGATTAAAATCATAGACACAATATAACACAAAATAATTAATTCTAAAAACTGGTATATTTATAAAAACAAAATTATTTTACAAAAATTTACGCAGTAAAAATAAACAATAGACAGAAATTTTAAAAACTAATTCTTTTAGGTAGTAGCAAAAAGCTAAAAACCAAGTTATAATACAAACATTGTTAGGGGTATAAAGTTTAATGGTCAGGAAAAAGGAGAAGGATTCTATGAAAACATTAACTAAGACAACAATGAAAAAACCAAAATCTAAATTCAATGACGAATTTGAAAACTATCTAAAAAAGCAATGTCTAAAGACAACATTCAATGGAATTGAATTGGAGACATTCACTTGGTACAAAAAAGTTTTAGGACTTGTGTAAAAAGAGGCTCATAATGAGCCTCTTTTTAATTTTAAATTATCATCTTTCCATTTTCATAAATAAGAATATCATCTGCGTAAATTTTTCCACCATTTTTCATATTCTTAATCAAATCCCAATGCAGACCTGATACATTTTTACCGCCAGTTTCAGGATATGAGGCGCCAACTGCCATATGGATTGCTCCGCCTATTTTTTCGTCAAAAAGTATATTCCCTGTAATTTCCTGAATTTCATCATTAGTACCAATTGCAATTTCACCAATTCCTCTTGACCCTTCATCCATATCAAGCATTGCGTTAAGAAAATCCTCACCTTTTTCAGCATTAGCCTTTATTACTTTACCGTTCTCAATTATTAAATGCACACCCTGAGCTTCATTTCCACGATAAATTTGCGGGAAGTCAAAATAAATTTCACCATTAATTTCATTTTCGACAGGAGAGGTAAAAACTTCTCCGTCAGGATAATTGTTTAACCCTGAACAGCTAATCCATTTTCTACCTTCTACTCCAAATGTTATATCAGTTTTTTCACCTACTATTCTTATTTTTTTAACCTTATTTAAGTAATCAGCCCACTTAGTTTGTTTATCGTCAAGTTCTTTTAATTTTGCTACAGGATCATCTAAATCTAGATAGCAAGATTTAAATAAAAATTCCGAATACTCATCAAAAGACATTTTAGCCTCTTGTGCTAATGCATGAGTTGGGACATCAGCAATAACCCATTTTGCAGTACCATCAGCAGATCTTTTCATTAACAATTCAGATAGAGCTTTTGTAGCTTTACCTCTGCGTGCGAGTTTTTTCATATCAGCTTGAGCCATAGTTTTAGTATTCATTGGACCGCCTATTGAAATAAATTTATCAACTTTTTCATACTCAAGCTGCGTAATAGGATCTACATAATCCAATTGTTCCTCACTTGCTAATTTAATAAAAGTATCTGACATATCCTCAATAGAAGTTCTTACAAGCGGATGAGCACCTTTTTCCAATACTCTTTTAAAAACAGCTTTTACTAGCTCTTTTGTATAAACACTTGTTCCTCTAATCTGGACTAAATCCCCTTTTTGAACATCCACTGAATAATCTACAAGTACTTCTGCATATTTATCCCAAATTGTTTTCATAAAATATTTCCTCCTATATTCTTAAATTACTTATTTATCATAATAATTAAAAACTCCCTTTACCTGCAATCGGGAAAAGGGAGTAATTTTATTATATTTTTGTAATTTATTCTTCACTTTCTAAAGATTCATGTCCTGATTTATGAGTTTTTAAAAGTACACCACGTTTAGAAGTCTTGATAAATTCAATCATTTTTTCAATATATTCATTCATAGGAATTTCAGCTTTAATTTTTTCGATAGCTTGAGTTGTATTATACTCTTCAGAAATCAAAAGTTTGAATGCTTCATTTGTCGCTGTTCGGATTTCCTGAGGTACTCCGCGTCTTTTCATAGCGATAACATTAAGTCCGCGAGGAACAGGAGGTCTGCCTTCTCCTTTAGAATAAGGAAGAATATCCTGACGAGAAGCAGAAAAGCCGCTGATAATAGCCATATCACCTATACGGATGTTTTGATGGAATACGCTCATTCCGCCTACAAAAGCTCCAAATCCAACGTGTACATGTCCGCCAAGAGTTACTAAATTAGCGAGTATAACCTGATCAGCCAAAACACAATTATGAGCGATATGAGAACCAACCATTAACAGACATTTATTACCTATTCTTGTAGTAAAGTCACCGCAAGCTGCACCTCTATGAATGGTTACATTTTCTTTAATGATAGTATCATCACCTATGACGACTTTTGTAGGTTCACCTTTGTAACCCAAATCCTGCGGTTCTGAACCTATTGTCGCAAATGGAGAAATTGTACATCTTTCCCCAATTTCCGCATGTTCAATATAAGCATTTGCAATAACTCTTGTCTTACTTCCAATTTTTACGTTTTCTCCAATAATAACGTAAGGTCCAATAATTGCATCTTCTGCAATTTGTGCTGAAGGATGGATTACAGCTGTTTTGTCTATCATAATTACCTCTCTTTTCTAAATAATAGATTAATTATATTACAAAATTATATTTACATTCAAATTTTTAATATTATTTTAATCTCAACTACCGGCTAATTTTCTTGTAAATCCTTTTAATAAATTGAAATTTCTCATTTTTAAGTTATAATAAATTTGAGAAAAATTAATAAGAGAGGGAAATAATGAATAAAAATCAATCTGCGGGTATGTATATAGTTCTAGCAATTGTAGTACTGGTATTTGTATCATCAGTATTTATGTCAGGCCCGACTACAAGCACATCAGAATTATCTTATTCTGATTTTATACAAAAACTTGAAAATGGTGAATTTTCAAAAGTCGAAAAAGCTGACGATTTTCTAATAGCAGTACCTAAAAACCAGCCTAAAACTGAGCAATCACAAAAGCCTTCTGAACCTAATCCTTTCGGGGTAGAGAAAAAAGCCCCTACTGTTCAATATAAAGTATTAACTCCTAAAGATTCTAATTTAATGACTAAACTAGAAGATGCAAATGTAGAAATTTCTGTTAAAAAGCCTAGTGAGTCTTCTCAGTTAATGGCAGTATTAGGAACTTTATTACTCCCTTTATTATTTATTATTTTCTTAGTTGTCATGGCGAAAAGCATTCAAGCAGGCGGTTCTCAGGCAATGTCATTCGGGAAAAGCAAAGCTAAAATGCTTCTTGACAGCAAAGTAAAAACTACATTCAAAGATGTAGCTGGTATTGATGAAGAAAAACAAGAACTTGAAGAAATTGTTGACTTCTTGAAAAATGGAGATAAGTATATAAAACTTGGTGCTAAAATTCCAAAAGGGGTATTACTTGTAGGTGCTCCAGGTACTGGTAAGACATTAATGGCAAAAGCAGTAGCAGGCGAAGCAGGAGTACCTTTCTTCTCAATTAGCGGCTCTGATTTTGTTGAAATGTTTGTAGGTGTTGGAGCAAGTCGTGTAAGAGATTTATTCGATCAAGCTAAAAAGCATCAGCCTTGCATAATTTTTATTGATGAAATTGATGCTGTAGGCCGTCAACGTGGTGCCGGAATGGGCGGAGGGCATGACGAGCGTGAACAAACACTAAATCAGTTGTTAGTTGAAATGGATGGATTTGACGAAAATACTAATATTATTGTAATAGCAGCTACTAATAGACCTGATATCTTAGATAATGCACTTTTAAGACCTGGTCGTTTTGATAGACAAATTGTAATAAACAAACCAGATATTTTAGGTAGAGAACAAATACTTAACGTCCATGCAAAAAATAAACCTCTTGATAAAGAAGTAGAATTGAAATTATTAGCAAAAAGGACTCCAGGTTTTACTGGTGCTGACTTACAGAACTTACTAAATGAAGCAGCTCTACTTGCAGCCCGTCATGACCAAAAAACTATTACAATGGAAAACTTAGAAGAAGCTATCGACAAAGTTATGGCAGGCCCAGAAAAGAAAAGTAGAATAATTTCAGATGAAGAAAAAGAAAATACAGCATACCATGAAGTAGGTCATGCATTACTTGCTAAACTATTAAAAAATACAGATCCACTCCATAAAGTTTCAATAATTCCTCGAGGTATGGCTTTAGGAGTTACAATGACTCTTCCAGAAAAAGATCATTTAACAATGAAAAAATCTCAACTGCTAGATATGATAACAATGACACTTGGTGGAAGAGTAGCAGAAGAAATTGTCTACGGGAAAGAAAGTATCACCACCGGTGCTAGTAATGACCTTGAAAAAGTTACATCTATGGCTCGTAATATGGTCACAAAATATGGTATGAGCGAAAAAATGGGTAATATGGCCTATGGCAAAGATGAACAACATATTTTTATGGGACGTGATTTTGGTGTAAGACGTGACTTTTCTGAAGAAATTGCAGCAGACATTGACAAAGAAATTAAAAAAATTGTTGATGAAAGATATGCTATTGCCAAAAACCTTCTAAATGAAAATAGAGATATGCTTGAGTATATTTCAAAAGCGTTGTTAGATAAAGAAACTCTTGATGAAAAAGAATTTGTTGAATTAATGGAAAAAGTAAAAAGTGAAAGAGAACACGCTTAATAAAATTAGAACTATAAATTTTCAAGGATTAATAATAGGAAATTCAAAACCAGTTTTGTGTCTTGAATTCTCTATTTTCAATTTAGATTTATCAAAACCTATTGACAGTGATTGTGATATTTTTGGAATAAGGTTTGATATTGATAATGAAAACGAAATTAATAGTGTAAAAAAACAACTAGAAAAATATCTGCCTTTAATAAAAAAACCTTTAATGATTAGAGGTTGCGGGAATGACAGTCTGGATAAAATTCTTTTGCCTGAACTGATAAAAACTTTAGATAGAGAAACTATAATAGCACATGCTAATGAAAATACTTATAAAGAAATTGTCCCCCTAACCTCAAAAGGAAACCATATTATAGCATTACGCAGTCCAATTGATATTAATCTCGCAAAAGAATTAAATATTCTTGCAGCAGATTTAGGACAAAATCTGAATAAAATTTTAATTGATACAGATATAGGCGGACTTGGATATGGCCTTGAATATGGCTATAGTATTATGGAAAAAATTAAACTTGAAGGACTAAGCGGGGATGAATATTTGAATATGCCTATGATTAGCTTTGCTCCAGAAGAAAGTCTAAAGACAAAGGAAGCAAAGTCAGATACATTTTCTTCAAGCTGGGGCGATTTAAAAACACGTGCTGAAATGTTTGAACTTTCATCAGCTTCAGCAGTAATTGCTGCAGGAGCAGATGTTATCGTTTTAAATAACCCGCAAAGTGTAAATATTTTGAGAGGAATTTTTGAATAATGGAACTTTCCGGATTACAAATTTTTAAATATTTGCCAGCAGCAAAAAAAGATGAAAATTCTAATTGTAAAAAATGCGGATGCCCTACTTGTATGGCCTTTGCCATTAAACTTGCAAAACAAAATGCCAAAATCGAAAATTGCCCATATGTTCCTAATGAACTAAAAGAAATCTATGAAATCAGCTGCAAACAACCTCAGAATATTGTTGAAATTCAAGGACTAAAAATTGGCGGAGAAAATGTTTTATATAGACATGAAAAAACTTTTATTAATAAAACTGCAATAGCAATTATTGTGGATAGATCTGAAATTAATTGGCAAGAAAAATTAAAAAGAATTGAGAATTTTGAAATTACAAGAGTAAGTGAAACGTTAAAAATTGACTTGGTAATTTTCAAAAATTTCGAGACACTCCCACAATTAAAAAACTTACGAACAATAAGTTTTGATGATTTTAAAAAACTTCCATTAAAAGAGATTATTGATGAAAAATTTTCACAAACCTCTCAAGAATTAATTAAAATTAGAAAAAAAGCAATTTTGGAAAAAGATGGAAATTATGCTGAGCCAGTCTATGTTTATTTCAAATACACAAATGATATAAATACACTTTGCGCAAAGGCATCTTATTATTTATGTAAATATGCAAATATGCTCGTATTTGAGAATTTTAATGAAGCTCTTATATCAACTCTTATGACTTTAAGACAAAATATTTTTACAGATCCTCAAAAACCATTGCAGGTAGAATCAAAAATTTACGAATTTAATAATCCTGATGAAAATTCTCTGATATTTATGACAACAAATTTTGCTTTGACTTTTTATGCAGTAGCTAACGAACTTGAAAGTCTTCCTGTACCATCGTATCTAATAGTAACTCCTGCTGAAGGGATGAGCGTTTTAACAGCATGGTCTGCTGAAAAATTTACTGCAGCTATGGTTGCAAAAACTTTAAAAAAATTCGATTTCGCCAACAAAGTTAAAAATCGAAAAATTATAATTCCAGGACTTCTTGCACATATGAAAGAAGAATTAGAAGAAGAAATATCAAATGCAGGTCTGGATTTTAAAATAGTAGTTGGAACAATTGAAGCATTTGCTATAAATGATTTTGTTAAAAATCTTGCTATATCTAAATAAATATATTAAGTTCTAATATCTATTTCTTATGAAATGATTTTTATTTTGCATTAATAATCATTAAATAATGTTTTTTACTTAATATTAAGACTGCATAAAGACTGTTTAAACTTTATTTATAAAGTTTATAGTAACAAAATAAAGTTTAAATGTCTATAAAAACAAATTTTTGTATAATTGACTTATGGGAATAAATGAAGATTTAAGAGTTTTATTATTAAAAGAATTCACAACGATTAAAGATCTTGCACAAAAAGCTAGTGAAGCATCTGGCAAATCTATAACCCCAGACAGCATCTCAGCAAAACTTTTGCGAGGGACAATGAAGTATGATGAAGCAAAATTTCTAGGAGAAATACTTGGATATAATTTAGAATTTGTAAAAAGAAAAAATTCGTAAATCTTAACTACTCAATCTCATAAAAATCATTCGGATAAAGTTGATTTTTTCCAAAAATACATTAAAAGGTTGATGTGAAGTATAGGGATATATTTTATTGTATTGGTGGGGAAAACTCTTTACCGGACTAACATAAGGGGATAAATCCAACAAAATGGACAAGTGTAAAATATCTACAGCAGATGCTTTATACGCAGAATATGACTGGTTCCAAAAATTATTTCCGCTTGCTATGCAGAAATCAGCGGATGGATTTTTTATGCCCGGATTAAGATGTGAACTAATCGGAATTAGCAGAAATATTAATTTACTTCAGACAAAAGAATCTTATTTTGTTACAAAAGTCCGTATTGATAAATTTTATGATATGTTTTTGAGAATTTCTGAAAGAACAGTGGCATTGCTTCTTAATAAAAGTCTTGGCAGACCGTCAAGGAGTTTTAACATTAACAAACTCACAGATCTTGAAGCTGAAATTATGACAGCTTTTAATGATTATGTGTATAAAATTATTGTTCAATTTTTAGAACCCCCGCCTGTTGTAAACTTTAAACGCACTAATTTCGATATGACACATATCACATTTATCATCAAAGATGAAGAAGAACAGGCTATGGGAAAATTTATAATTTCAGTTCCCGATGGAAGGATGAAGCCTAACAAAATAGTTTCATCCGGTAATACATTTGAATATGACGAGTTTTATAAATGTCCGGTACAAGTAAAAATAGAAATAGGGAAAACCCGATTTACTGTAAAAGATTTGAAAGAACTCGAAGCTGGTGATATGATTCTTTTAGAACATAGTAACCTTAGCTGCTTCAAATTAATTTTAAATGATTATACAAATAAAATTCTAATAGAACCTAATATGGAACTTGAAGTTCCATTTGACGAGGACGGAGGTAATAATATGGGAAGCAATACAGACACAGCAAACTTATGGGACAGCATCGAGGTCGATATGTATGCTGAATTTGATCCGGTGAAAATTTCTCTAGGCGATTTGAAAAAAATTGAAGAAGGGCTTGTTGTAGATGTTGCTGCGCTATATGACAACAAAGTTACTTTAAGAGTTGAGAATAAAGTCATAGGACATGGTGAACTTGTAATTATAAATGATAGATACGGGGTTAAAGTTACTGAAATAGTTGATGAAGAAGAAGTGGAAGAGGATTTTTTAATGCCACCTGCATCAAAAGCAGAAAAGCCATTACCTTCAGCACCAGCAACAGAAGAAACTCCTCAAGCCTCAGGATCAGCAGCAGCTCCTTCCGAACCTGTTCCACAAGCTGACAATTCTAATGAAGATGAGGAATTTGATTACAGCGATTTTGAACTTGAAGATGAAGATATTTAATCAATTTGAATTAAAAGTAATTTAACAAATAAGAATATGAGGGAATTATGGGTGGATACTTAGTTAACTTTTCAGTATATACAATGGCAATGATAGGATTAATCTTTTTTGCTCTTATGATATACAAAAAATTTGCAGGTGAAGGATTTTACAGCAATAAATCGAGCTTCCTGAGTGTTGAAGAAACCATTAATATAGCTCCACGCAAAAATCTTTATGTAATACGTGCAGGAAATGAAAGATTTCTTATAGCTGGTGATGTAGACAAGACGACACTTATTTCAAAGTTAGATAATACAACTTCACAACAACAAACACAAAATCTTATAAAAAGAATGCATACAACAAGTTCTATAGATGAACTTCCAAAGATTCAAGCCTTTAAAAAACCTCAAAAACCAAATGTTTTACACGACATGGTAAGAAAAATTAACAGATAGGACAATAAAATTAATGGATAACGTACTAAAAGATATAAATCCCGTTTTACAAATGCTTATAGTAATGACTGTATTTTCATTACTACCATTTGTCTTTTGTTGTATGACGAGTTTTTTGAGGTTTGTAATCGTATTTTCAATGCTTAAAACTGCTATGGGAACTCAACAGGTTCCGCCATCAATAGTAATCATAGGACTTTCTATGATTTTAACATTTTATACAATGGGGCCAACATTCCAAAAAATGTATGAAATGGGCAGTATCCCATATCAACAAAACCAAAATATCGTTGCAGCTATTGATCAAGGCTCCAAACCGTTAAAAGAATTTATGATGAAACAAACGAGGGAATCTGATTTAGCATTTTTTGTTGAATTGTCAAATAAAGTTCCGCCGAAAAGCCCTGATGAAATAACCGTATGGCAAGTAGCTCCAGCTTTTATTATGAGTGAGTTAAAAACTGCTTTTGAAATAGGATTTATTATATTTGTTCCATTTATCGTATTAGATCTTGTAGTAGCAAATATTTTACTTGCACTTGGTATGTTTATGTTATCTCCTACAATTATTTCACTTCCATTCAAATTATTGATATTTATTGCAGTTGACGGATGGGCGTTAATAGTTCAGGGATTGGTTACAAGTTACAATCAATAGAGGATTAAAAATATGTTAGAAATGTTAGTTGAATATCTTGCTCAAGGATTTTTAATAATGCTTGCTATTTCCATGCCTTGTGTACTTGTAGCTGCAGGGATTGGACTTGTTGTCGGTATTTTACAAGCTGTAACTCAGGTGCAGGAACAAACTATTGCAGCTGCACCAAAAATTCTTGGAGTATTTCTTGTAATTGTGATTGGAGGATTTGGATTTATAAGATTATTAACAAATTTATTCACCGATGGCATGGCACTGGCATTTAATGTAGTTCCTAAAAACGATAATTATGTACTCGCTGCAGATTATTACAGATATACCTCAGCTTTTGGAGAAGTAGCTCCACAAAAATTCAGAAATCAAGACAACATCGATTATATTATGAAAAATCCAGGTAAAATTCCATTCATAAGAAATGAAGAACGAGTAAAAGATATCCCTTCAAATAGAATGCCTAATCCTCGTCCGGATTTAGTTGAAACAAGAAGAATTTTAGGTAACTAATCAAAAAGGAGATTTAAAAAATTTAATGGAACAAATTCTAGCAGAACTTGCAAAATTATTTCCCCAATTAAATACCGCACTAGCGTCCGGTATTTATGTTTTTGCGAGAATGCTTGGATTTTTTAGGTTTGCTCCAGTATTTAACAGAAAAGAAGTACCAGGATTAATAAAAATTGGTCTTGCTTTTTTAATGACAATTGTGATAACCTCACTTGTTAAACCTCCTTCAATGGGAATGGAAGATTCACTGATACTGTCAATTCTTTTAAACTTTGTCGTAGGAGCAATTATTGGGTATATGGCGCAGCTAATCCTTCTTGCAGTTGATGCAGGTGCTGATATGATAAATATGCAAATGGGCTTATCCTCAGCTATGGTACTCGATCCGACATCTAACAGTCAGGTATCCATTTTAACAAAGTTATTTTCACTTTTTGGAGTACTTATTTTTATACATCTTGGAGGAGTCTATTGGCTCATTAAAGCTTTTATTAGAAGTTTTGAGATTTTCCCGCTTTTTGCAACAAGTTTTGATTTAAAAAGTATTGTTAATATCGATTATTTAATAGAAATGAGCTCAAATGTTTTATATATGGGACTCCAGATTGCATCACCAATATTACTTGCAACATTGGGACAGGATATTATTTTAGGTGTAATCTCAAAAACTGCCCCTCAAGTAAACGTATTCCAACTAAGTTTCCTTTTCAAACCAGTTCTAGGTGCAGCTATTATGGTATGGATTTTGCCTATGCTAATGAATGTAATAAGTGATTACTTCTTATCTTATGCAAACATTTTTTAAATTTACAACTTTGCTTTAAAGATTATAATTTAATTATGGTAAAAAACGTATACATACATATTCCTTTTTGTAAATCAAAATGCAGATACTGCTCTTTTATTTCTTTCCCCAAACTTGAATTGAAAAAAAGTTACCTAAAAGCTCTTGGCGAAGAAATATCATATTTTTATGAAAATGAAATACTTAATACAATATATTTCGGAGGTGGTACACCATCCCTATTAAAACCACAAGAATTTGAAAAAATAATTGGGTATTTTAATATAAATAATCAAACAGAAATTACAGCCGAATTAAATCCGGAAACAATTGATTATGATTATCTAAGAGAATTACTAGATAGTGGAATAAATCGTATAAGCATTGGCTGCCAGACTTTCAACAATAAAATTTTAAAACTAATTGGCAGAAGACATAATTCAAAACAAGTAGAAAAGGCTGTTATAAATGCACAAAAAGCTGGAATTAATAATATAAGTCTCGATTTTATATATGGATTACCTGAACAAAATATTGATGATTTTATATCAGACTTAAAACATGCAGCAGATTTAGGCATAGAACATATCTCTCTTTACGGATTAAAAATTGACGAAGGATGCTACTTTTACAATCATAATCCAGAAAATACAGCTGATGAAGACATGCAAGCTGAAATGTACCTGAACGCAATCAATACACTTACTGATATCGGATTTGAACATTATGAGATCAGTAATTTTTCAAAATCTGGGTTTTACTCAAAACACAATTTAAACTACTGGAATAACAATTCCTACTATGGATTTGGAACCGCAGCACATGGATATAAAGATAATATTAGATATTCAAATGTAAATTCAGTCGAAGAATACATAAAAAATCCATATATACACAACAAAGAAAAATTTCTTACACAACAAGAACAGCTTGAAGAAGAAATTTTTCTTGGATTTAGAAAAATATCAGGTATAAATAAAAATTTAATAAACGAAAAATTTAATATAAATTTTGATGAAAAATATTCTGAGATTTTAACCAAATATATATCAAGCGGACATATAATAAAAACTAATACTGGCTATAAATTTTCTACGAATGGGATATTAGTTAGCAACATAATTTTATCAGATTTTATTGAAATATAAAAAAGCTCATGTTACACATGAGCTTTTTATTAATTTATAAAACTCAAAACGAATTATGCAAAAATGCCAGCTGCACTGGATCCTCCGGCATCAGTAGCCCCATCAGCTACTGTTTCAGCAGCTTCTTCAGCACCTTTTTTAGAGAAAATACCACCGACCTTTTTGCCAATCCATTCACCAGCTTCAACTAATTTATTAATTCCTTTTCTAAATACATTTGTTGTATCAGGATTAACTTTAACGCATTTTGATAGACCAAATAAAGCTGCACCAACTACAACAACAGCCCCGAGAATTCCACCGATAGTTTTTAATGTTTTATGTTTTTTAGGAGCATCAGTTGAATCATTTGTAACCATTGCAGATTGAGCTGGCTGCTGTGTATTTTTCATAGCAAATTTACCAGGACTTTCAATTAATGCCTGATGAGCTCCAAGAGTATTATCACCAAAACTTACTCGAGAAACTGAACTTATCATGAGAAAACCTCCTTTATTACACACTATTTTTGACACCATTTATAAAACGCCTGACAATTTAATTTTGACGCAAATAGGAGAATTTTACAATATTCTTTACAAAAATTTACATATTTTTTGGAATATTTTTTTACAGTGTGTAATCTGTATAATTAGGAGGAAATAATGAGCATGGAACAAGAAACCTTAATTTACATTGAAGAAAATGACAAAAAAGAAGCAAGAATTTTAACACAGAGTTTTGCAAATAAAGAGACCAAAAGCAGAGCCTATATAAATGCATTAGGTGCAGAATTAGGAATGAAATACCTTACACTTGAAAATATTATTAATTGTAAAACATATAATCTGCACAGCATACATAAAATTCTTGAAGAACTTGATATTTCTGATATTATGCTATCAAATATTCATATTGATGTAAGAGTCGTTTTCGATGAAAATTTAATTTTTATCCCAAAATCTCATTTCGAATATGATATTCTTCCTGATATTTACCTTGTTCTAAATATTTCCGAAGATCATGCTCATGCAAAATTTCTAGGATTTTTTGAACCACAATTAATAAATAAAAATAATCAAAATGAAAAATATTATTTCATTGAAAAAGAAAAATTATCTTCGCCTATGAATTTAAAAGAATACGTAGAAAATTTCAAGGGCAGCACAACATTAACATTATCAGATGAAGAGACTGAAAATGCCGAAATTCTTATGGTTTCATTAATTGATCAGAATGTTTCAAAAGATGAAATGAAAGAATTACTCAAATATTTAACAAAAAGTGCAGAATTAAGAGATAAATTCGTAGAATTTGAAAACTTTGAAACACTATCATATAAATCACTCCATACACCAGGAATTGAAATTCCAAAAGATACAGAAGAAGAAGTGCCTATTGATGAAACTATAGATGGAATAGGTAATTTTGATACATCAGATTTACTTTCTTCAACAGAGCAAAATGGAGAAAACCCTGAAAATAATACACAAGAAGAAACTGAAAACGGACTTTCAGATGATTCTGATATATTTACAGATATTGAAACAACTAATGAAGATTATACGGATACAACTTTATTGGAAAATGAAAATTTATCAATTGATATAAACGAAATGAATGAAGTTGATAATTTTGAAGATTTTGATTTGGACAATAATATAGAAAATGAGTCAACAACAAGTAAATCAGAAACAAACCCGGAAGAATTTTCAGATAATAAAAAATCTGATTCTAATCTAATGTCTACTTTAACAGATACTGCTATAACAGCTTCAGCTGCAACAGCAGGGATGGCCATTGCAGGAGAAGCAGCTGTTGCTGCAGAAACTTTTGATTTAGCAGGTACAATTGGAGAAAACATAATTGAATCAACAGAATCTTTTATAAAAGGCTCTTTTGAATCTGAGTCAGACAATAATATTACAAGTGCGAACTCCAATACGATATCAGGGTTTGAACAAAACCTAACTGAACTTGAAGATTTGTCAAATATGGACGCAGTCTTACCAATGGAAACATCAGAAAATATCGAATTAGAAGATGTCGAAACACAAGATTTGAACTCTATTCAAACTGTAGAAATTGCTCAAGATAATTTTGAGCAAGCTGAAATAGAACTGGAATCCCTTGATATTTCAAATGTTAATGTAATTCCAAATAATTTTGACACCAATTTTAGTGAAACAATTGAATTTAACAATATTGAAAAAGCTGAAAATGAACCTTGCTCAAACGAAATTAATGGAGAAAATACTGCACCAACTGTAAATCTTGACAATATTGATAGTTTTAATGGTTTGGACCCTATAAATCCAGAAAATATGATATTCCCAGATAATTCTGTTGATATAGATAATTTAAACATTTCAAATATTAATGATTCTATACAAACTATTGATAAAGAATCTTCAAATAAATTCTCAACTATAGAAGAATTTGAACCATTTGATTTTGAAAATATTACATTAGATATGGGAATTTCACAAAATAATTCTATAAATACACAAAATCACAACGAATCATACACTGATACAATAAATCAAGACGAATTAAATTCATCTTTGGATGAAATTCCAGATTTTAACAGTGATTTGGACATTGGCATGGAAGGACTTGATAGCATTCCAGACATAAATGATTCAAATACACCTTTGACTGATAATGATATCAACACTAATGAAATTTCTGATATTCCTGACTTTAACGATTTAGAAAATCTAACAACTGACGACATTGTGGAAACAACTGTAGATGAAATCCCATCATTCAATGACTCTGAAATAGAAAATTCTGAATCTATAAATAATATTAGCAATCTAGATTCTTCTGATTCATCAGATATAAATGAAATTTCAGATTTTGTGGACTCTTCTGATTCCTCTGATTCATCAGATATAAATGAAACTTCAGATTTTGTAGACTCTTCTGATTCTTCTGATTCATCAGACATAAATGAAATTTCAGATTTTGTGGACTCTTCTAATTCTTATAATAGCAGTGAGGAAAAAGAAAAAGAATTTGAAATCCCTGATGAAAATCCTGAATTTACTGCTATTGCAGGATTAGATGACCTAACAGCCGAGGACTCCAAAGAAGATATAAGAACAGAAGACTCTGAAAATTTTCAAGAAGAACAAGAAATTGCCGAAGATGAAGAAACTGATATAAATATGTTATTTGAAGAAGAACCTGGCAGTATGGCTGATTCTGAGCAAATACAATCTTTAGATTCACCATTTTTAAATAGACAAGTTTCAAAAACTCCAAATAATATGAAAAAAGTACTAATTGGAGTTATTACAGCGGTACTATTGGGTGGATCATTTTTTGCATTCATATTAAAAAATAAAACAAGTAATGCTGAATTAGAATCATTAGCGCAAAACGGAGTTGGAACCGAAATTCCTGCAGAAGAAAGCTCTTCGACTAGTGTTCCAGAAACGCCTATAGCAACTGCACCTGATAATTCAGATATTTTAGCAAATACACCGGCTGTAGAAACAATTCCACCAGCCCAAACTGAAAATAAAACTAAAGAAATTAAACCGGCAGCTAATTCTGCAACTAAAGGAACAAAACCGATAAACCCTACAGGAACTTATTTAAATGTAAAAAAATTATTATGGGAAGTACCAGACTATCTTTCATATAGCAGCAATATTAAAAAATATTTACAAACTGCAGGAAAAAGCATAAAACTTACATTATCAAGTGATCTTTTATTGACAAATGAATATGCCTATTCAAATCAAGTAAAAGTGTCTATGAAACTTAGTAATGACGGGACTTTAAAAGATATACAAATAATACAATCAAGTGGATCTGACCAAATCAATAAAATTGTGTTACAAACTGTTAAAGATACACTAAATGTCATCAAACCCGCTACTGGAGAGGTTCCTACACCTGAATTTAGATTAGGACTTATCATTAATTTCTAATTATGCTATAATATTGTAAAGTAAGGGAATAATTACGTGGAATTAACTCAGGACAAATTAAATTTAATAGAAAAAATCATAAAAAATGATAGGAAGTTTGCAAACAATGAAGATTTGTATGAAGATTTTTTTAATGAGATGTGTAAACGTTCAATTCCTATCGTGAATACAATAACCTCAGACGTAACGCTGGAAGCATACTTAAAAAAGATTGCAACAACAAGTATACTTAATGTTTTAAAAGATTCTGGGCGTCTTAGAAGAACACGTGAAGGTTATATACCAACAAATAATGTTTCTCTTGATGAAATAAAAGAAAATAATTCTTCATCAGATTCATATAAAATAGCAAAAATAACATATCAAAATATAGACTTTGATAATGAACCAGAAGATCTTGCAGTTGAACAGGAAGTGCTTCAAAAACTTATCAATTCACTATATAAAATTAACAAAACAGAACCAGAAAAACAATTTTTAAGAATATATAAATTAAGATATGAAGAAGGTATGACACAAAAAGAGATAGCAAATGAGTTAAATCTTTCACAGGCTGAAATATCTAAAAGATTGTTTAAATTAATGGAGAAAGTAAAAAAAGCTTTCAACTAGTCAGGATTCTAAAATGAAGTGTCCAATATGTAAAAAAACAATTCCAGATAATACATTAAAGTGTCCGTATTGTAAAGCTAGAACAGGATTAATCTGCAAAAATTGTCATACTGTAAATTCTATATTTGACATAGTATGCAAAAAATGTGGGAAAGAAATATTAAAACTCTGTCCTGAATGTAATTGCATAAACTTTCCAAATGCGAAAAAATGCAGAAAATGTGGTCATTTGTTGGAACAAACTGAGGAAAAACAAAAAATTACTCCAATAAACTTTAATAGTTTAGAATATCCAGCAAAATTTGTAACTCAGCAAAGCGCAAAAAATACACTCGCAAAAGGGATCTTAACAAGTTCAAGAAAAATCTTATCCCTTAGTGGAGATCGTGGTATTGGAAAAAGTAGAGTTCTTGCAACCATAATGCAAGAGCTTAAGGATAAACAATACATATGGTTCTATGGCAAATGTACTCCTATTACCCAATTAACTCCAGCAGGATTAATACAAGATATTCTATTTAATCTTTTTAACTTACCTAATTTTTGTATAAATAGTTTAAAATTTAAAAAAGATGCAACAAAATTTTTCCAAAATGAATTTCCATATCTTTCAAATAATGAAGTATTTGACTTTTTAAACTTTTTATATCCAGCACAAACAGCCACATTTGAAGAATTATTTATCAATAAAACCAAGACTTTTGAATTACTCAATAAAATTTTTGATAATATTATTCAAGATCATCAATTTGTAATTGTTGTTGACAATTTTGACAACATAGATGGGTTTTCATATGAATTTTTAAGCAATTTTATAAAAAAAGAAAACATATGGCCTATTTTAAAACTACTAATGATATATGATGAACCTAAACCAGCTCAAGGATATTTTAATTTTGCCGAAGATAAAGATATTTATCTTGATATAAGCATTGCCCCATTAGAACCAGAACAAATGATAGAATTTGTAAAACATAAAGAAGATGAAATTCCAAATTTTCCATACATGAATGACACAGAAAAACGTAACATATTTATGAATTGCAAAGGGAATCCTTCGTTTTTAGAACAAGCACTGAGTTTGCGATTTGATTCACAAATTGCAGACGTGCCATTCAATCTTCCGGAAGATTATACTGGATTAATTAATGAACGTATGGAAATTTTGAAAAAATATAATAAAATTGCATATACAACATTAATTGGTTCAGCAATTCTAGGTAATAAAATTAACCTAAATTTGATAAAACAGATTTTTGATTTTAATGACAAACAATTTGAGGACGTAATTAATTATTTAGAAAAGACAAATTTCATATCCCCAATAAATGATATTTTCTATGAATTTAAAGATTTATTGCTATGGGAAACTATACTAAAAATTTCAAAAGCAGACGCAAAATTTACAGAATTAAATACAAAAATATGCAATTCTTTAACCAACTTTACTCTAAACTCAAATGCAATTTTTGGTATAATAGCTCAGAATTTGAAACATCCAAAATTAGCGTTGGATATTTGGACAAAAAATACAAGACTTGCCTGCTACGTTGGAGACACAAATCTTTATGCAATATCACAAAAACAATGTCTTGCACTAATAAATGAATTAGATGAAAGAGAGACGTTAAAAATAAGGTATAACATTTCAGAAAGATTAGGAAAACTGCTTTCTGATTTTAATCCGCAAGAAGCAATGGATTACCTTCCCGATGCGATTTCAAATGCACAATCGACAGGAGATACCCCAAGAGAAATTGAACTTCTTGGATATATGGCTCATTGCTGCGAAAAAACTGGAAATTATTTTGGTAATGTAGAATGTGTAGATACAGTACTTGAAAAAATAAAACCTGAAATGGATTTAGAAATTGCACTTGTAAAATGTACCAAATTAAATTCCCTTTTATATATCGGCAATTGCGGACAAATTATTAACATGATTGATAATGAGATAATGCCGGTATTTGACGATTATTTAGGTAGAAATTACACTCATCCAAGAATATCTCTTTCATTTTTATATGAAAGCTGGTTAAAAACTTACTTAATTCTTGCTAATGCACTTGTAATGCAGGGTAATGACCGCTCATTTGAAATTTTAACAATATTATTTGATATAATAGAACGAAACGAAATTAAAGACGAACTATTTATATGCAAATGTAAACTCACTTTAGCTTTTGCAAATACAATGAAGGGGGATATTTACAGCTCAGAAAAATTCTTGGAAGAAGTACTAAAAACATATCAGACAAATATTATGGATAATGAAGCCATAATTCGGTGGAATTTAATAAATATAATTAACAACTTTATACGAAAACGTTATAACGGTTTACAGGAAGATTTATTCCAAATTGTAACATTTGCAAACAATAACGGAGACAATTTTACAAAAAATATTCTCAAATCATTACTAGGAAAAATTTTTAAAGATAATGACCAGACAAAACATGCAATAGAAATTTATCAAGATCAAATTGCATATTTTTCAAAAGAGAAAATGGCTCTAGGTGCACTTTTAACTTGGTACTTGATAGCAGAAGCTACACTTGTGACAGAAGGGCCTTATGCAGCACAAGAAATCGCATCCCAAGCACTTGAAGTCGCACAAAACCCGAAAATTGATAATTATTTCTTTGCAATTCTATTAAAAATAGTTATAGCTAAGGCTTGTATCACAATGTCAGAATATGAAACTGCAAAAATAAACATTGAAAGTGCAATTGCACAAGCAAAAAAATTCAATATGAATGATTTACTTTCAAGATTATATTTACTTTATGGGAAATATTTTCAAGAAATCGGGCTAGTAAAATCTGCTCACCAAACTGATTATCTTACAGGTGCAGTAAAGATGTTTGATTTAGCATCAAAACTTGTGCAACAAACTCGAAATAATTGCGTACATATAGAAATCCAAAAAGCAAAAAATGTACTAAAATCATTTTGTCAATTAAATAATATTAAATTGTAGCAAATTAATAGCAATTTTTTATCTGAGGAGTTTTTTATATAAATAAGGTAGTATAATAAAAATTTTTAAGTGTAAAATGTCGCAATTTATAAACTCCATAAAAGAAGTAAAAAACAATTATAGCAAATATGATGAATGGGAACAAACACAAGCTGATGAAAAAGCACGTAAGCAATATCTTGCTAAGACTTTGAATATTCCTAAAGATACCATAGAATTAACTGAATCAAAAGCAAAAACTGTAATCAGAGCTGCAGAACTGCTTGATACACGTTCAGAAAACAATTGTGAGAATATGGAACAACTAACTGGTATAGCATCTTCAATTGCTATACTTATTCCAGCTTTAGGGTTTGAACTTTTAATGATGAATGCATTAAAAAAAGGGAGAAAACTTCCTAAATGGCTTCAATTTGCATCTCCAATTGCGACTTTAGGTACAGCTATCGGACTTATATTATGGGGCAACTCACAGCAAAAAGAAGCCTCACGTATAGGAAGATTCCAAGCGAAACAAAATGAACTTCAGGATGTAAAAAACTTTGTTATATACACTCCTGAACAAATTAAAAATGCTGTAGAAAAAGCAAAAGATATTCCGGATGAAAAGGAGAGAAACAGCATAATGCAAATGATTACGGAAGTAAAAGGAGTTTTCGCAGATAAAAAAGCCTATGAAAAATGGCAAAAAACAAAAGACCCAAAAGCAATAGAAAAATTAAAGGAACTGACCTGTACACCAGAACAACTAAAACAAGGGGAAACTGATAAAGAATTAATTGTGGATACAGTAAAAGATATTAACATAAGAGCAGAAGAATATTCTGAAAATGTAGAAAATGTATTTGATACGATGAATACAGTATCATGGTTAGCCGGCATACCACTAACATACGGAGTTAACAAAATATTAAAACATGTGCAAAGCTTCCCTAAATCTGTAAGACCTCTGGTTTCAACAATTGTAGGTTTCAGCCTTGGTATGGGGATAACTTTATGGGGCACAGCCGAACAAAAAAATGCAGCAAGAATAGGACGCTACAAAGCAAGACAAGAATTAATGAAAAATCCTGCTGCATTACTTGCTTTTTCAAAAGAAGATATGGAAAGAGCAAAAGATATTAAAGCACCTGAACAAAAAATTGGTTTCTTCCAAAAAATCGGACAAAATTTTTCATTCCTTTCACAATACCTAAAAGATAAAAAGGAATACAAAAATTACAAAGAAAAAACTCAAAAAGAAAATGAAAAAATTATAAAAGTTCTAAAAGAAGATTCCACAATCACTGAAAAACAATTAAAAGATGCAAAACATCTTCAAGAAAAGGTATTTACAGCCTTTGATGAGGTTGATGAAATGTCACAAAGATATTCAGAAGATGTCGAAGCTGGAACTGAAATTGCCAAACAAGTTGCAACATCAATTTGGACAATAGGCTCAATGGGAGCAATGATTGGCAGCGCAATACTTATAAGCAAAGGGAAATTTCCACTTCACAAAATCATAAAAGGGATTTCCTCTATGTCACTTGATAAAAATTCAAGCATTAAAAAATCTATAGATAAAATTTATGATACCGTAAAAGGAGACAAAAATCTTAAACAAAAACTTAATTATGCTATATCTCATGGTAATTTTGAAGAAATAAAAGATATACCAAAACTAAAAGAGCCTCTTAATGAATTATTTGCAGAATTAGGTGAAATAACAATTAAAGGTCTACCAAATGGTGAAAAAGGAATAAAAGACTTAATGCAAAAACATTTTAAAAAAGGTCCTGTTGCCAAATGGTTTAGAAGTTTTACCGCACAATGTACAAAGCTATGGGGTAAAAACAAAGCATCAAAACTTGGAATAGAATTAGACCCTGAAATTGCAGAAAAACTAAAATTTAACTATAAAAATTACAATACACTTATAAATACAGGAATAGTTGCAGCAGCACCAGCACTTGGTGTAATAATTGGCGTACCATACGCATTCAATGCTTGGCTTACAAATGTTCAGAAAAAAGCCGGTAAAATTGGAATAATGAAAGCAATGGAAAAAATTGATGATGACAGAGTTTTTGTAAACCACAACGAAACTGCTGAAACATACTCAATACAAGCACCAAAAGAGGCTCAAGAGTCCGTAAAAATTATAAAAAAAGCTCAAGAAACTCAAGGGAATTCTAACTTACTCAAAAATTTTCGATAAATTTAAAAATTTAAACTGAATATTTGAAATTAACTAAGATAAATTTTAGCAAGTTCAATATCACTTTGGGTTGTAATTTTAATATTTTTATAGCTGCCATCTATGACATAAACATCACGCCCCATAGCTTCGACCATGCCTGCATCATCAGTAAAATTTTTACCAGCAAATTTCATATGAGCATCTAAAATTAAATCATACTGAAAAGCCTGAGGGGTTTGTGTATTATACAATTTAGCTCTATCAATAGTTCTTACAATTTTTCCATGTTCTACTTCTTTAATTGTATCAATAGTTTTAGTCATTACAGAAAGCGCCTTATAATCTTTGACCATCTCAATGCAAATATTAATAAGTTCTGTGTTAATTATTGGTCTTGCACCATCATGGATAAGCACATAATCGCATCTATCGGCTTTTAATCCGTTACATACCGACTGTTGACGAGTCTGACCACCCTCAATTATTTTAACTTTTTCATAAGCTTTGAAAAGTTCTTTTAATTCATCTAGAATAGAAATATTTGCACAAATTATTATTTCATCAACATTAGAATATCTGAAAGCATCCACTGTATATTTTATAACTTCACACCCGTTAATTTGCTCCAATAATTTATTTTTATTTCCGAATCTCGACGAAGTGCCTCCAGCTGTAATAATTGCATTAACTTTCATTCCTGCTCCTTAAAATGTTTGTATAACTTTTTTTCAACATCTTCTTTTGTATAAAAAATTAATTTATCTGAGTACTTTATCCTTACTCCATATACATCAGAAGATTCAACACTGCCTATAACTGTCAAATCCTGAGCATCATCAACTGTAGCTATTAATTGATAATCTTCAGCTCCATATAATATTATATCCTCAAAATTTTCAAAATACTTTAAATCTTTATCAAAAGGGATTTTACCAAAATCAACCTCTAGCAACACTCTACTAGCTTGAGCTATTTGAGAAAGTGCATCCATTAAACCATCTGAAGTATCCATCATAGCATAATCAGTTTTTTGACTAACAGCAATTTTCTCGGAAAACTGGATTTGAGCGCGAGGCATAAGATGAGCTTGAATAAACTTTTGTGGATTTTTTTTACCATCACATAATAACCTTAACCCAGCACCACTAGAACCATGTTCCCCAGATACTACAATTTTTTGACCTGGTCTGGCATTTTTTCTTGAAGATATTTTTCTTCCCTTATCAGAACCAATTGCAGTTACAGAAATAAAAATTTTACCTGAACCTGTAATATCACCACCAACAATTTCTACTTTATCCTCACAAGCAGATTTCATACCTTCATAAAATTCCTTTATAAAACTTCCCTCAATATCATCCGGTAAAGAAAGTGCAGAAGTAAGATACAAAGGGATTGCTCCACTTGCACATACATCACTAATATTAACCATAGCAGCCTTAAACCCAAGTTCAAATGGAGTTGCAAATTTTCTTGAAAAATGGACATCTTCAACAAGATTATCTTGAGTTATTACAATACCTAAATCTTTAAGATATGCACAATCATCCCCTATTAGTTCTGATTTAAGGGTGTGTTTTATTATATTTAAAAATTCTTTTTCTTTCATTATAAAAACTCCGGCAATGTGGTAATAATCGCCTCTAATCAACTAATCTATATCATGCTCTATAAGCGCAATAAACTCTCTAACGAGGTTTTCATTCCATTTTTTGCCTGCATCTTTCTTAATTTCTTCTAATGCTTCTCTAGGACTCATTTTACTTCTATAAGCACGCTGTTCAATAAGTGCATAGTACGCATCCACAATTAAAATTATTTGAGAAGTAACAGGAATTTCATCTCGTGCAATTTTACCTGGATAACCTGTACCATCCCAATTTTCATGGTGATGTTCTATTATTGGTATAATATCTTGAATATAAGAAATCGGGCTGAGAATTTCTTTTGCAGCAATAAGTGGATGAGCTTTTATTCTAGAAATTTCATCTTCAGTAAGTGGAGTAGCCTTTTGCAGTATTTCGCGAGGAAGCATTATATTACCAATATCATAAAGAAGCATAGCTATTTTTAATTTATCAATTTCATCTTTTGTCAAATCGAATCTTTTTGCAAGTGAAACTGCTGTTAAAAGTTTTGATTTCACAATTCCTTGAGAATGAAGCGGATTATAAGTTAAAGTTAAAATATCTGCTACTGAATATAAAATTTCTTTTTGCGAATTATTTGTTTTTAATTTTTCACATAATTCATCAGCGAGCTCTTGCGGAATAGGCATATTATGTTTTGATAAGATATCAGTAAAAGTATTTACAGCAATTTCTTGCCAATAAGTTTCATTAATAGGTTTTGCAAGAGTAACCCGATTTCTTCCATTCCTTTTTGAAATATACATTGCCTGATCAGTCAGTTCAAGTACTTCTTCAATATTATCAGAATGTTCTAAAAAGGAAGCAACACCAATACTAGCTGTAATATGACCGATGGTTTCCAATTCTAAATCTTCTATAGCTTTTCTAATACGTTCAGCAGCAATCATAGCACCATCTGAAGATACACCAGGAAGAACCACATTAAATTCTTCCCCGCCCATTCTTGCAGCAGTATCTATTGCTCTGGCATTGGATTTTAATACTTCTGCAACTGATTTTATTGCCAAATCACCATATGTATGCCCATATTTATCATTAATTTGCTTTAAAAAATCCAAATCAATTCCAATCACACTAAAAGGCTGCCCGCTTCTAAGTGAACGAGTTACCTCTTTTGCAAGATATTCCTCAAAATAGCGTCTATTATAAAGTCCAGTAAGACCATCTGTCACCGCCTGCTGTTTAACTTCTTCAAATAAATCTGCAATAGTTATTGCAATTTCAATCTGTTGAGCAAACATAGAAAGAAAGTCCATTTCAACCCCAGCAAGATCTTCTCTAGAAGAAAATACACAGAACCAGCCAAATGGTTTGCCTCTGGAATATAAAGGTATAATATTTAAAGATTTACTTGTCATACCACTCAGGACTTTTTCTTTCATTTCATCATCCATATCAGGGATAATTCCATAAAGAGCTTTCCTCAAATCTTTAGTCTGGACAATTTTTTTCTCATTAAGTGCCTCAGCATAAATACTTTCAGGATCAAATACCAAACGGCGTGCCTGCATTGGGACTTTTATAATTTCATTAACTCTATCAATAGCCTCATCTTTTGCTTCTGCAATCACACTTATATAATCACCATTTTCATCTCGTTCTTTTCTAATAATTGTACTGTGTAAATATCCCAATTCACCCTTAATACTATTTACAATACTTTCGAGCACATTATTAAGCGGTTTTGAAGCACTCATCATATCAAGAATATGTTGTAACGTAAGCATACGTTTATTTGCAGTATTTAAATCATGAGTTCTTTCTTCAATCTCTTTTTCCAATTGCAAATTACGCTCGTAAATTTCAAGGTAATCACGCTTACCTGTATAGATATTATTTTCGACTTCTGAAATTTTGCTTCGTAAATCTTTGATTTTATCGAAAAAATTCATTATCCACCTGCATAATAAACGCTGACATAACCATTATACAACATTTTTAGTATTTTGCAGTATTTTGTTTACAATATTTATAATTTCTTGCGCTGTAGGTTTCCTTGTACAGGAGTTTTTTGCCTCGCCCTCTTTAGGGCAATCAAATAGGAAACAAGGCTGACAATCGAGTTTTGCATTCACCGCAAAATATTTATCAGGATTACCAAAACACCCAAAGAGCGTAGGCGGAGTGCAGGTAAAAATTGAAATAACAGCAGGCTTATTTGTAGCCCAAGCAAGGTGAGCCGTACCAGAATCAGGAGCCATAACAATAGTCGCTCTGGATAAAAGTTCCTGCAGTTCTTTAAGATTTGTTTTTCCTGCAAGATTTAACCCGCAATCAGCACCTATATATCCCAAAAGTTCCTTATCTTTATCTGTTCCAGTAAATACTAAAGAACATTTATCTTTTATATTTTCTACAACTTCTTTCCAATTATCTGGACTCCAATGCTTTAAAAATCTTGTAGTAGCTGGAGCAATAATCACCATAGGCTTTGACTTATCAAGGGGTTTTAATAAAGCATCAATCTTTTCTTGAATTTCCTTACTCGCAGGAGGAAGGGTAAATTCGACTTCTTCAGAATCTATTCCTAAATACTTTGTAAAATCCATATAATTTATAACAGAATGTCTTTCTATGCCATGATGAATTGCAGGAATAATCTCATTTCCTCCAAGTGTTGCATGTTCTCTAACATCAATTGGAACTATACGTCTTTTTGCTCCGCAAAAACGCATCCAATACATTGTCTTTAGCATTCCCTGAGTATCAATTGCAATATCATATTTTTCTTTTCTTATTTCATATAAAATCTTTAAATATTCAAAAAAGCTTCTAAATGAAATCAATCCTCTTTTTTTCCATCTGCCAACAGGAGCAAGATATACTTTATCAACACAAGGATTATCTTTTATAATATCATATCCCTTTTCTGAAACAATCCAATCCACACGATAGCCATTTTTTTTAAAAAGGTTTGCCATGGGGATATTAAATACACAATCACCCAAAGAGGATAAACGTACTATGAGTAATTTTTTACCACTATTTTCATTCACAATTAATGAACTCCATTTTCTTCAAGGAATGCAGCTCCAATAACACCTGAATAATCACCCAAAGCCGCTTTTTTAAATTCTATTTTAGCAGCAGGTACCGGAAGGGATTTAGCCCTAGCTTTTTTTATTGTCTTTTGATAAAAATAATCTACAGCCTCAATCAATCCTCCACCAAGTACAATTAACTTAGGATTAATAAAATTAATTACACTAGCAATACCGCCGGATAAATATTCAGACGCTTCTGTTACACACTGAATTACAAGTTCATCATCCCTTTCAATTGATTTTTGAATCATACTAGATGTAATAGCTTTGCCTTCTTCTAGGTAATCTAAAATAGCAGAATGCCGACCTTTTTTAAGAGCTCCCTCAATTCTTTTTTCAATAGCAGAACGAGAAGCATAAGCCTCCAAACAGCCATGTCCTCCACATCCACATTGTCTTCCATTCAGATCCACAATAACATGCCCGATTTCACCTGCCGTACCTGTAGCTCCTCGTATAATTTTACCTTCCTTTATAACAGAAGACCCTACGCCTGTACCTACAAATATACATACAAAATCGTCACACCCTTTTGCTGCACCAAATTTCATCTCGCCTATAGCTGCAATTTCGACATCATTTCCCACAAATACTGGAAGATTAAATTCGCTTTCAATATGTTTTTTTATATTCAAGTCAAAACAATCAAGGTTGGGAGCACCAATAATAATTCCATTTTTGCGGTCAATTTGACCTGCTGCACCAATACCAATAGAACTTATTTCATCTATACTAATCTGACTTTCTTCAAGAAGCTCAGAAATTCCTTCAATCATTTTTTTGACAATTTTTTCAGAACCCTTGTCCTTTTTTGTTTTCTTTTTAACAAAAGCAATAACTTCTCCAGTCTGTTTATCAACAAGAGCCAGAAGAATTTTAGTTCCACCTAAATCTATACCAATAGAAAATCTCTTCATATACATTAATTATATACAAAAAACAAGTGAAAGTAAATAACATAATTATAAAGCCCCTTTAAAATAAAGGGGCTTTTTGCACTAACCTACAGGCTCTCCTTCACATTTCACCTTTCACAAATGAGGAATCACTAAAACAAATATTTAATTTTTTAAATACTATAATTACCATATTAAAAATTTCTCCAAAAATAAATTACGCAGCCTCAGCATCAACGTCATCAACTAATGGAATATTAGTTAATTTAGCGTGAATATCCATTATAGCTTGATAAATTTCACCGTCATTTCTCCACCAGCGACTAAGCTGACTTTCAACAACCGCTTGTTCTGGAGAAATATCAATACCTAATTCATCCGCTTTTTCTTTTAAAGCATTTAAAATATGTTCTGTATATTTTTTCCTGTCTGATCCACTGAATATATCATCATATATTGTCTCTATCAATGAATCATCCCCAGTTTTTTGCTGATAAGAAAGAAGCCATTTATCAAGAACAAATACTACATTATCTTTATCAATTGACATTATTGCATTATCAAGTTTTTCTTCGTCTGTTCCAATACCATCGACTGCAACATATATATCTTTACAAATTTCTAAGGCTTTTGTATAAGCTTTTTGCTCTGCCTCAGAAGCTTCTGTTTCATCGTTATCTGGTCTTGGTAATGCAGGAGTTTCTGTTTCTTCATCTGTATAAGGAGCACTTTCTGGTGATGTTGTTTCTGTAGTCTGTTCAGTTTCAGGAGTATCCTCAGTTTCAGTTTCAGTCTCAGCTTCCTCCGGTTTTACAGCCAAAGTTGCAGCTTGTTTTAAAGACCTTATTTCTTCTTTAATTTCTTTAAGTTCTTCTTTTGATTTTTGCATATCCTGAGTACTTGCTTTTTTAGTAAACTCTTTCATTTTCTTTTCAGTTTCTTCAAGCAATTCTTTAATTTCTTCAAGTTTTTGCTTTTTATCAGCAGGAAGATCTTTCTGCTCAAGAAGATTTGTTATCTCTTTTTTAAATTGAGCAATTTCTTGTACAGTTTGTGACACACTAGAATTAAAATTCATTTTTTCAGCAATTTGGAACCCTTGCATGTAAGCATTTTGCATCATAATACCATCACCCATTGACGGCATCATCATATATGGGTTAAACATTTGCATTTGAAGCCAAGTATTTGGCGCATTAAAATATGTGAAATCATTCATATTACCCAAAGCTGCTGACCAAGGTAATACTTGTTGATTCATCATATAATATGGTAAAAAACCACCAATCATTTTTCCTGACTCCTTGTGTTTTATTCCCCGTATCTATATAAAGTATATTTTTTTACTAAAATTGCATATTAATAATCATTTTATTAATAATTTGTAATATTTGAAAAAACTCTTATAATTTCATCTTTTGTCAAATCTTGATTAATCTCTTTTATAGAAGTTATTACAGCAGTATTGACAGGCTCTTTGAAAATCTTTTCAAGAAGCTCTGAATTATAATCATATAAAATTGAGCCATGTTGTAGTATATAACCAGATTTTCTGCATTGTGCAGACCCAATAAGCTTTTTGCCTTTATAACATAGATCTGCTCCTGTAGAAATAAGCATACAGTAATCAAATTTTGTATTCACTGGCTTTGATGCCCCAAAACCCAGTTCTATACCTAATTTTGCAAATCCATCAATTAAAATTTTTGAAATTTCCATATAAGACTCTTTTACATTTTCACCATTTTTTAAATAAGAAACAGGACATATATAACTATAAGTAATTTCATCGTCATGCAGTAAAGCTCGGCCTCCAGTAAGCCTTTTAACCAAATCTATACCAGTATCTTTTAGAAACTTTTTATCTATAAAAGCATCTTGCTGGTTTCTTCCAAGTGAAATACAGGCAGGAGACCATCCATAGAGCCTAAATATCGGATAGTCTAACTTGTTTTGAATAGCAAACTCCAACAAATCGCTATCTATCTGCATATTTTCAGCTCCAGATTTAATTTCATATGGAACAAACTTAATCATGAATTAATTCTTCTTTTTATCTCTTTCTGCAAGACTTTTTTCAAACTGTGAAAAAACATCATTACCAACAAACTGTTCAAGTGCAGCACGCTTTGCATAGAAATTTGAACGAGCTTTAAACTGATTATCAAGCGCTGTACGATAATACGCATCTGTAATAAGAATAATTTCTCTAGACAAATCCTGAGCAGCATCGTAATTTTTTCTTCGCTGCTCAACTACTTTTGAATATAAATCAAGCATTTTTTTTGCAGTCATATAGTCATAATAAAGGTTAACAGTTTTTTGCTGTAAATCTTCTATTTTTCTTATAAGAATAATCATATCAGAATCAGTAACTCTTGTATATTTGTAATTAAGCGCCTTTGTATCTTGCGACATAATTCCAAAAATATTACTACCGAGCATTGACCCCATAGCAATCATCGGATTGCCTGTTCCTGCTCCAACAAGAGTAGACATGCTTGCTATATTCAAAAGCACTTTTTTTACAGATTTATCATTAGGCTTGTCCTCTTCAGGATTTGACAATTTATATAATGCAAAACTAATAGTATCACTTTTTGCAGCCGCCCCCTGCCATAGCAAGGTCAAATCACCCATCATATCTTCGTTTTCGAGTTCAAGTTCCTTAGAAATCTCTTTTGACATCTTTTTTATGCTCAAATCAGCATATGTAAGCTCACCTACATCAATTTGTTCTTCATCAACTTTTGCCTTAGTTTGTTCCACCTGAGATTTAGCTTTAATTTCAACATATTTTTTTTCAGGTTCATCAGTCAACCCAACACGATATGCAGGAGGGCGAATATTCAATTCTTCAAGCTCTTCCAGCTTAACCTCTGCAAATACCGGTGCACTAACCATTATTATTAAAGATAAAAGGAACATTTTTTTTATCATTTTGCCTGCTCCTTACCTTTTAATAAAGTTCCATCATAATTAAATTGATAAAGATTCAAATTATCAACAGTTTTCTTTCCAGCAAGTCTTTGAAGTTCAAGATGATATTTTTTTGCATTTTGAAGATAATAAAATTCCTCCATAGCCATATCGTCATACAATGAAGATGAAATTGTAATTTCCAGCAAATCATCATTATTAAGTGCATTTGAATAATTTTTATTATACAAAATCAACTTTGAGCGAGTTTCTTTTAGCTGACTGAGTGCTGATTTGTAATTATAATAAGCATTAATAATCTTATCCTGTAAATTTTCTATCAATCCAGCAAGTTCAATTAACTCAGTATCAGTAAGCGGGATTTCAGATGGCATATTTTTTCTGTTAATCAAATTTTGAGCAAGCCTGCCTGCGGCAAAAGCTGAAGTCTGAGCAAGATAATCAGCTCCAATTAATGAAGGTGCAAAAGACGCACCTGCCACGAGCGCAGATAGAGTCTTTGACATCAAAGACGCATGAATCCTTCTTTGACTTTCTGGAGTCGCAAGTTTTTTAAGAGTGAACTCAATAACCTGATTATTTTCTACAGTTCCCTTCCACAAATTTTCAATATCTTGCAAATCTTTTTCTTTTTGTAAGTTTACAAGCTCCTGCATAACCTGTTCATCAGTAAGAACAAGCGAGCTTTTCAATTTCACATCAGATTTAGGCAGCTCCAACTTTTCAGGCTTAACACCCTCCAAAGCAACCTCCCCGCTATCTGCGAAAACAGTTGTCCCGCAAAATATCATAACTAAGATTAACAGCCATCTCATATTAAAGTTATAGCACAAGCAAAATAATAAATCCAATGATTGATAACCTAATAAATCCTTGGATTGTTCTACCGTCTCAAAAAAAAAAGTATGATTAATATTGATAAGAAAAGAGGTAGCATTGAGTCCGAAATCAAATCAAAAAAGTAGCAAAAAAGCATCAAATTCTTTTTGCAAAAAAGCTGACAAGCTTCGTTTAGAAAACCTGCATAAAGAAGCAATTTCCCATTATTTGAATGCGATACTAATTGAACGAAATAATGCTAATTCCTACCTTGGACTTGGAATATGTTATAAACATCTAGAAAAGTATGCTCTGGCAATAAAGTATCTTGAAAAAGCAACTGAAATAGAGCCTGATTTTTATGAAGCATATTATGAATTAGGAATATGTCATCTGCTAGAAGGAATACCTTGCGGAGCTATAAAAAACTTTGTTCAGGCTATACAGATAAACCCTGAAAATCCCGATGCCATTTTACAGCTTGGAATTTCGCATGAACTATGCGAAGAGTATGATATGGCGTTAATGATTTATCAAAAATTAATCGAAAATTCTCCAAAATTCATAAAAGCATATGAGCATAAATCAACTTTATTAATGAAACTGAATAATTATAAAGAAGCCTCTCTTTTATTAAATCAGATAATAAAGATTAATCCTGATTATTATAGAGCTTATTTTGGCATAGCTACCTGCTTTGATAAACTTGGCAGAAGAGTAGACGCCCAAAGATACTATAGGAAATTCCTGCTCAAAAAGCCAAACTCACATCAAGCACCCTTTGTAAAAGCAAGATTAGAAAAATTAAAATCGCTTTCAATAAATAGTCCACAACTCAAAATTATATAAAATTTTGAAATGTTAACAACTAAGATATATATAAATTACCAAGGATAATCATCTTTTATTTGCCACCCATCTATTTGAATCAATGCAGAACAAAAATCTCCTTGATTATAACCAGTTGAAGATATAGCATCTTTATTACAGCCACCTTGAACTGTAGACATCAGATATTCTCGAGTTTTCATAAAACTTGAATTATTTACACCAGAATTATTAGCTCCAGTAACTCCTGTTAAAAATATATACTTATCACCTTTATCTGGCCTCATGGAAAATGCAAATACATCTTTTCCTATAGTTGTTGAACCCTTTGGACCATTAATATCTACATATATTTTAGCAAAAGGCGCAGCCCCTGCACCCCATCCTAAACGAATAAGAATACCCATACCATTTGCTAAAATTAATCCCCTATAACCAGTATTAAAATTCTCAACAGTACCATCTAAAACATGAAGTTTATTTTTTTCATTATTATCTTCATAATAGCAAAATAAAGGAGGACCAGATCTTCCACAATCTTTAATTACCTTCATGTATGGAATTAAGTATTTATCTGGAAAATCATTTCTATTATCAAAATCCCAATAAGCAGGCTCACCATTTTCAGCTTGAGATCGTATAATAACCTGATACAATTCTGTATATGCCTTTTTTATACCGGTAATCGCAGCTTTTTTTTCGTTTTTCTGAATAAGTTGAGGCAATGTAAGAGCTGCTACTATTCCAATTATTGCTACTGTTACTAGCACTTCAGCTAAAGTAAAGGCATTATTTTTAAAATTCTTTAAAAATGATTCAGTGCCTGGAAAGGAGCTTAAACTACTTTGCCCCCCCCCCGAAAACCTTGCTATTACTGTATTTTGCATAGTTCAATCTCCTTGTATTTTAGTACTTTCTTTAATTATTTTTATTATAAATCATTATTTTATTACTTGCAATACTATCTTACATATTTTTTACCCACCAATTCATCAGGTAAAAATTGTTGATACTCATCAGGTGCATCATGAGAATATATATATCCTATCCCAAATCCGTAATTTTTAGCATCTTTATAATGAGCATCTCTCAAGTGCATTGGTGGAGGATAATCATTACCACTATCAATATCAGCTAGAGCAGCATCAATAGCGCATACGGTTTCATTAGATTTAGGAGCACGAGCAACATAAATAACTGCCAGAGCTAAAGGAATTCTTCCCTCAGGAAGTCCTAAAAGCTCTACAGCTTTATAAGCGTTTATAGCAACATTTAGGGCATTTGGATCTGCATTTCCAACATCTTCAGCAGAACAAGTTATCAAACGTCTAGCTATAAATCTAGGATCTTCACCAGCAGCAATCATCTTTGCCAGATAATAAATAGCAGCATCAGGATCAGAACCTCTTAAACTCTTTTGAAAAGCAGATGCACAATCATAATGTTCCTGCTGGGAGTATCTTGTATTTCTTTTTTGACAAATTTCTTCAATAATTTTAACAGTCAAATTTCTCCGACCATCAGTCAAATCACTTGCAAAGTAAGCGTTTTCTACTACATTAAGCGCATATCTAGCATCCCCTCTTGCAAGATTTATTATAAAATCTAAAACTCCCCCCTCACAATCCATAGGGACATAATTTTTTGCAAGATATGCAAATCCTCTCATTACAATTTTTTTCATGCTCTCATCATCTATTGAATTAAGTCTTACAACTTGCACCCTTGAAAGTAAAGCTGGTACAACCTGAAAAGATGGATTTTCTGTGGTAGAACCTATTAAAAATAATGTTCCATTCTCAAGATGAGGTAATAGAGCGTCCTGCTGAGTTTTAGAATATCTATGAATTTCATCAATAAATAAAATAGTCTTCACACCGCTTCTTAAAGCAATTTTAGCATTTTCAACAGCATCCTTAATATCCTTTACCCCAGATGTAACCGCAGAAATTTCAATAAAATTTGCATTAGTTTTAGTAGCAATAAGTCTTGCAAGAGTAGTCTTACCACATCCTGGAGTCCCCCAGAAAATCATAGAGAATAAGCGATTTGTCCTGAGTAAATTTAAAATCGGACTATTTGCAGACACAACATTACTCTGCCCGAGAAATTCTTCCAATGTCTTTGGTCTTAAAAGCTCAGCCAGAGGAATCTGCTTATTTTGATTTTCTAGTTCCGTAAAAAGATTATTCATAGTATAATTGTAACATTAAATCAGAGAGGATACAAATGAGAAAAATTGTTGCAGTTCTTATAATTATTGCTTTATCACTAATTGCAATATTTGGACGTCCACATAATAATAGTTCAAAAGAGAATGAAGTGATAGTATGGACATTACAAATGAGTGATTTTTCAGATTATATGAATCAAGTAATTTCAGAATTTGAAAAAGAAAATCCTCAAATAAAAATCAAATGGATTGATGTCCCATTTTCAGAAGGAGAAAAAAGAACTTTAGCATCAGTATTAAGTGATAACCCGCCTGATTTGATTAATCTTAACCCTGATTTTTCTGCAACGCTTGCTCAAAAAGGCGCATTGCAAGAAATTGATACCAAACAAACAGCTCAGTATAATCAGGAAATTTTAAATTCCTTAAAATACAACGGAAAATTATATTCAATTCCTTGGTATGCAACATCTGCAGTTACTATATATAATAAAAAACTCATTTCAAAAGCTGGAGTAAAAGTTCCTTTGACATATGAAGATGCTGGTAAAATTGCCCCAGTTATAAGAGAAAAAACCGGAGCTTATATTTTTCTGCCAAATATTACAGAAAACGATACTATGCTTAAAATTTTGAATAAATATGGAGTTAACTCTGCAAGTACCATAAATAGTGAAAATTCAGCCTATGTATTTAATTTCTTTAAAAATCTCTATGCAAAAGATTTAATTCCAAAAGAATCTATTACCCAAACACATAGAGAAGCTCTTGAAAAATACATGTCAGAAAATATTGTCCTATTCCAAGCCGGTGCAAATTTTCTTAACATGATTAAAGAAAACGCACCATCAACTTACCAAAACACAGATGTAGCTCCTCAAATGATTGGTAAACTGGGACAGAATGATTTTTCCTTAATGAATTTTATTATCCCTTTAAAAGCCAAACACAAAAATGAAGCTCTAAAATTTGCATTATTTTTAACAAATGAAAAAAACCAACTTGAACTAGCAAAATTGACAAACATAATAGCAACTAACCAAAATGCTCTAAACGATAATTTTTACACAAAATATTCTAACGATGACTTAATGGCGAAAGCACGAGTTATAAGTGCAAAACAACTTAATAAAATAGAACCTGCCCTTAAATCTGAACGCAATCAAAAAGACATTAATAACCTTATAAACACAGCAGTTCAAGAGGTTTTACTTAATAAAGCTCCCACAATTAAAATTCTGAATAAAGTTTCAAACGACTGGAAAATATTGAACGAATAATATTAATATTAGCAGAAAAATCCTCTAGTTGAAAATACGCTGAATCCAGAACCAAAATAAGGAGTTGCTAAAGATGATGGTAATGGAACACCTCCAGCGACACCGCCTAAAATTCCTGGAGATAAGTAAGTTCCTCCTCCCAAGAATCCACCGCCACAACATCCAGCGCCATACATAGGCATCATTGGAGCGAAACCGCCACAATATCCACCATACATCCATGGACTGGAAACAACTGCGTTAAACAATGAAGCTCCCAACAATCCAGTCATACCTTTTTGATTTGCTTCTGCTGAACCATAACCTGCCATATTATTCACTAAAAAGCCCATATTTGTCCCATAATTTCTGCGCATATCATATGCAACTTCATTACGGACTGCGCCATTTGTTAAATTTAATCCGAAATTCATTATAGATTCACCAGTACTTGCACCATTTTGCTTATCTTGTATAGCACCAAGTGATGAACCTAAAATATTATTTATGTTACTTAATGTATAATTTAGTTTTGGTAAATCCATAATAAATCTCTCATTTTATATACTTGATATATATATAAAAAACCTTTTTATATATAAATTGCCATAAAATTCCAAATTTATTAAGTATTGTTACAAAAATAGTAAAAAACTTTAAAGATTTATAACTTGCCATCCGATATAAAAAACATAAGGGATTTTTATAAAGGGAATTAATACTGATGGCATTAAGTGTTTCACAAAATTTAAATTTAGGCATTGACAGAGCGACACTACAACAAGTGTCTCAAGAAATTCTTAAACGTGCAGAACAAAAAAACAGCCAATACAGTGTAAATAACAATACTAATTTCTTTCAACAAAGAGATTTAGGTATTGACCTTTATAAGGGTAACATCAATTCAGATGTAGCCAGACAAATTGCAATGAATAATTCAGGACTTCAAATCCAATTAAGTCAAAGTGCAAGAGATGCAATTAGCGCATTAAACTCACAAGCAGCTCAAAATGTTCAAAAATCCGTAGAAGGTAAAATGACAGTAGCTGTAAATGAAATCACTGTTCAGGAACAAAAAAATATAACCCCAAAATTCAACAGTATAATAAGTCTTGCTGCAAATAAAGATAAAAATGGTTCAAATCCTTTTTATCATGGAGAATTATTGATGAATAATGCTAAAAAAGATGAAAAAGCTGAAGAAAAATCAATCTTCGCCTAATCTACAATGTCATCAATTTGTTCAATATCTTCTTCTAAAGAATTAACAACCTCCTCTAAAACGCTTTCCTTGTGTTCAGATTTATTTTTTAGCTCTTCAAGTCTTTTTTGAGCTTTTTTCTCCATTTCAAGTTTTTTAGCATTGATAACATTTGCAACATTCATCATAGCAAGAGAGTTAAGGGTAGCACGCAATACAGCACTTCTGTCCATATAACGGTCATGACCTTGATTTTCTTCATCCTCTTCATTTTTTTGCTGAGCAAAATACTCACCGCCCTGCCCCATTTTATCATCCTGAGTCCGAGCAGCAGTACCTGAAATATCACCGCTTTTGAAGTTAAAAGCGCCGCCAATCCCAAAAAATCCTGCTGACCTATTATCGACCATATCGTATCCTCTGCTACTGCTAATTTTAGAAATCTATATAGATTCCCGCCACTACCATACATCGTGTTTATTAGAGTATAGCTAATTCAACATTATATTAACTCATCTAAATAAATTATTTTGCTAAATTATTAATAAAAGTTTACAAAAAAAGAACTCCCCGATAGGAGAGTTCTTTTAAAAATTTTTAAACAAAAGTTATACAGCTTTTTGAACTTTACCAGCTCTTAAGCAAGAAGTGCAAACTTTAATTCTCTTAGTAGTGCCGTTAACGATAGCTTTAACAGACTGCAAGTTTGGTTCTTGAGTATGAACAATTTGTTTATGCGAAAAAGTTAATTTCGCTGCTTTAATCGGTTTTTTACCGCAAATTTCACATTGTTTAGACATAGTTAATTTCCTTTTCTAGCTAGTTGCGTACTTTTATCATATCTAAAAAATAGTAAAAATCAAGTCACATGTTAAATTTCATTAAATTAATTGCTTACCTTTTACCTTTTTATAGCAAGTTTAATCACTAAATTATTGCAAATATATCATATAAAACACAATTAATAAGCTAATCATCTTAATTTTCTAGCAAATGAGAGCCCTGCAGGCAAATTTAATACAACATGCCTATAATCAGGATGAGAATTTATAGCATCAATATAAGTCTGTACTTTCTCTTTATGAGAAAGGACATTATCGCAAGTATAAATACCTCCAACCCTTAAATGCGGATGAATTAAATTAAAATAATCAATAGATTCTCTTTTATTTGCATCAACAAAAGCAAAATCTATTTTAAAATCATCAGGTAATTCCTTTAAAATATCACAGGCAGATCCCGGATGAATTGTTACCACATCAGCAGTCCCGCATTTTTTAAAATTATCAAGTGCAATAGAATAGCGTTTTTCATAATATTCAATAGTATCAAGCTTACCGTCATTTGACTTTAGAGCAGTAGAAAGCCAAATTCCAGAATATCCATTAGAAGTACCAACTTCTAGTCCATGCGTAAAGCCTTCATTTTTGATTAGATTATATAAAAATAAAGCTGTAGGACGAGAAATATTCCAAAATTGATGCTGAGTTTTTTCTAAGCCCAATAAAACCTCCTGAGCTGTCTTGCTGAAGTCAGTAATCATTTCCCTATTTTTCTCACTCTATTAGCTACAACAATTGAACTTACAGGTAAGTCTATTGGATTTGTTTTAATAATTTTTTTTGCATCTAAGTCTATAATTGTATAAACACCGGCTTTAGCATCAGTTATCAATGCCAAATTTGTACCGTCTATATAATTTAACTTTGATGGAAAACCGTCTCCGGTATTAAGCTCTATGGTTTCAACCAATTTATCAGTAGTCGTATCAATAACTTCAACCATATTACCTACAGCGCCCAGCACATATAAGTAATTTTTATAAACAAGCATATCAACAGGTTTTTCAGCAATAGCATTCTCTGACATTAACCCCATAGTCTCATAATCAATTATAGCAAGCCGGCTTTTTGTACGGCTTGTAATATAAATTTTATTGTTTATAAATGCAATTTTAGAAACATTCGGAAACTTCCCAACTTCTTTTAACAAATAATTATTATTGAGTTCAATAGCCCAAATAGTCCTTGTTTGTTTGTCATTATAAAACATTTTTGTTCCATCAGCACTCAATGTAAGCTTCTCACACATACCGTTGACTTTAATTTGTTTTTTAACAGTCATACTCTCAAGATTTACAATATATATACTGCAATCCTCGCCACTAGCTATGTAGGCTATATTATTTTTATTATCTATTAATATCTCATCAGGCTGTGTTTTAAATTCAATTTGTTTTATTACTTTATCATCAGCAAGAGAAATTACATCCATAGATTTTTTTCCATAACATGTCACAAGTAAAAAGTCATCGTTATAACCTTTAAGTGAAATAGGAATATTTTCCTGCTGAAGAGCATATCCTGGATTCTTTCGTTCTGGATTCATAACTTGAACGTTTTTTGATAAATTTGATGCTACATATAAAATTTTATTTTTTAACTGAGGAATTTCTGCTAATGAATTAATTTGACTTGAAGATGCAGTCGTTTTAACAGCAGGCACAATCAAACCCGTATCCTTTGCAGTTGTAATTTGAAGATTCCCTATAATATTTTTTAAATTCTCTGGAATAATAAGATTTCTAGGCACAAGCATATCTTGCGGAAGGAGTCCGGTTCTAACTTCCTGAGGTGGATTTTGTAATTTAGCAACGCTTTTCTGCCCCTTAGAATCTACAAGTAACTTTAAAAGAACATAATCATTATCAAAAATAACTACATCAGGTTTTTGAGCCATTGTCTTACCTGATGGGTAAGTTGCTTTTATTGTTAATTCTTTATCTGAATTAAGTTTAGCTGGAATGAGCGGTAAATAAACCGTATTATCTGGAAGAATTACCACACCGTCAAATCTAAAATTTGTATTAGGGAAATCCTGATTAATGGCATTTTTGACGTTATCTGGTAAATTAGTAGAATAACCTGCTGATGACGCAGCCAAGACCACTGCAAAAGCAATTAACAACTTTCTCATTACTTGAATACTCCTTTAACTTTATCCATAAGAGAATCTTGAGGTTTTCTATCATTTTTAAGCTCATATAATCTTCTATACAAAATTTTTTCTTCATCTGTAAGTTTTGTAGGGATTTTAACAGTCACAATTATCACATGATCACCACGCTGTGATGGCCTAGAAATAATTGGAACCCCGGCATTCTTAATTTTAATAGTATTCCCATTTTGAATTCCTGCATGGATTTGGATTTTCTGATCACCATCAAGAGTCTTTATCACCACTTCATCTCCAAGAGCAGCCTGAGCTGGAGAAATTTCAAGTTTTGTATATACATCAATTCCATCTCTTGTAAAATATTCAGATGGTTTTACATGCAGCACAACAAACAAATCACCAGATCTACCGCCGTTAGTACCAGCATCCCCCTCGCCTGAAACTCTAATTTTGGAATGACTATCAACCCCTGCAGGAATCTTAATTTCTATTTTCTTTTCGACTTCTATTTTGCCATACCCTTTACATTTTTTACAAGGATTGCTAATTTTTTGCCCAGTCCCATGACAATCTGGGCAAGGACTAATTTGAGTAAAAGCTCCCAATGGAGTTCTTGCAACAGTCTGCACCTGTCCAGAACCACCGCAAGTAGGACAGATTATTGGTTTTGAACCTTTTTCAGCTCCTGTTCCACCACATTCTGAACAAGTTTCCAAGTGTTCGAATTTAACTTCTTTAGTTACACCAAAAACAGCCTCCTCAAAAGTAACTTCGACATCCACTCTTAAATCATCACCCGGCTGCGGGGCATTTGGATCAGGTCTTCCGCCAAAGCCAAAACCTCCTCCGAATCCACCAAAGAAAGCATTAAAGATGTCATTCAAATCGCCAAAGCCACCATCAAAAGGACCGTTAGTATTAAATCCGGCACTTTTTAGTCCATCTTCTCCAAAACGGTCATATGTGGCTCTTTTATTATCATCCATCAAAGTTTCATAGGCTTTCCCTAATTCTTTAAATTTTTGCTCTGCATCTGGAGCTTTATTTACATCGGGGTGTAATGTTCTCGCTTTTCTTCTGAAAGCTGATTTTATCTCATCCTTTGATGCGTTTTTTTCAACGCCTAATATTTCATAATAATCTGTCATTTTCTTATAAATTCTTCCCTATTCTGATTTTATTTAAGGTCAACCCTTTTTATATAATATTCTATTCTGCAGTTGCAACATTAACAAGAGCAGGTCTAAGTACTTTATCACCTAATTTATAACCCTTTTGAAGCTCTGTAATAATAGTATTTTCCGGATGTTCTCCTGTAGGTGTCTGCATTACAGCTTCATGGAAATTCGGATCAAATTCTTTACCTGCTGCTTCTATTTGTTCCAAGCCTAATTTTGTCAATGTATCAATTACCTGTTTGTGCACAAGATTAAAACTATCTTTAACTTTTTGACAATCTTCTACATTTTCTAAAGCTTTTTCACCGCGTTCAAAATTATCAAGAACCTCTAGCATTTTTTTCAAAGTATTTTCTGCGCCATATTTCAATAGACTTTCACGTTCTTGTTCTTGACGCTTACGAAAATTTTCAAAATCTGCAGCCAATCTTATATACTGATTATTTAAAGTTTCATAATCGGCTTTCAACTTTTCCAATTCTGCACTTTCTTTGCTATCAGAATTATTTTCATCTGTAGATTCTGTATCTTTTTGTTCTTTTAAGTCATTTGATGTTTCATCTTTTATTTCTTTATCAAGATGTTTTTTGAACGGATTATTATTGTGTTTATGTGACATATCTCTACCTCTTATATAATATAATATATCAATTATTATAAGTTATCAAAAAGAATAAACAAGGAAAATTTATTATTTTTTAATAATTTTGACTTAAAATTTATCGCATTTTAGAATTGAATTTGGAAGAAGTATGACTCAAAGATATTTTTGGCAATTAATTTTTATAAAATATACACAAGACAATAAAAGAGTCTTTTATCCGAATTTTTTCTCAGACGGATATTTCATAACTTCTGAAGAGCAGATAACAAACTACAAAAAATTCGGAAATAAATTCTTTATATGGCTGATATTGATTTTTATAGCTTGTCTAAAATTACGCATTATTAAATTTATACTTTATAATCATTTGCTTAATCAACTAAACTTTTTTGCCATACTTTTCGGCATAATTTTTATTGGCTTGATTTATAACTTTATTGCAGAAAAAATAATATTTAAACATTCTATCAGAATAACTGAAAAGTATTGGGTTAACAATCATTATAACGTAAATTTTCTATTAAAATCAATTAAATTAATTATAGCTTGGATTGGCTGTATCATCGGGTATATCTACTGTATGGTGTATTATATTTCACCACTAATAGACAAAATTTTTTCCATCATTTTATGTGTTATTGGCATATTGTTACTCATATACATACCTGCAAATAAATTTCAACAAAGAATAAATATATTTACATTCTATACAGAAAAGCAAGCTTTAACCACTTATTTTTTTAATGAACTTGAAAAATTAAGAACTAAAAACCTTGGTGAAAATGTTAATATATCTAAAATCATTGAAAATATAAAGATGTATGCACCCTATTTAATTCAAAATCTTGTCATTCTTGGAAATATTACTTATGACAATGCTATTAATACAATAAAAAAATATATTATAACCTTTAGTGATTTTAATGCTAAACTCTATACTAATGATATTAATGAAACAGAACATTTAAAAATAATCGAAGAAAAATTTATTCCAAACTTTAAATATGAAAAAGGACAAAAAATTTCAGGAATCATCTAAAATTTTTAGACATATCTCTTTACATTATTTAACTTATTTACATCAAACAAATCTAATTGTATTATCATATTAGTAAGCGAGATAATTAATTATATTTTTTCGGAGTATAAAATTGACACAAAAATATTTCATAAAAGGTGGAACACCCCTAAAAGGTGAGGTTTCAATTGGCGGAGCTAAGAATTCAGTTTTAAAATTAATGGCCGCAGCACTACTAGCTAAAGGTGAAACTAAAATATATAACGTACCAGCTTTAACTGATGTTGAAATAATGCTAAGTGTTATTGAACAACTTGGAGCAAAGACATCTTACAATAAAATAGAAAAATCTGTAACAATTGATGCAACAAATCTTACAAGTATTACAGCAAAATATGAACTTGTAAGTAAAATGAGAGCATCATTTATCGTACTAGGAGCACTTGTATCAAGATGTAAAGAAGCAATTGTAGCACTTCCAGGAGGATGTGCAATTGGTGAACGGAGAGTAGATTTCCACATAAGAGGTCTTGAAGCACTAGGTGCAAAAATTAAAATAGAAAATGGATACGTCCATGCCAAAGTTCCAAAACTCACAGGGGCAGAGATTTATCTTGATATCCCATCAGTAGGAGCTACAGAAAATCTTATGCTTGCGGCAATTCTCGCTGATGGATCTACAAGAATCCAAAATGCAGCTCAAGAGCCTGAAATTGTTGATTTAGCAAATTTCTTAAATTCTTTAGGCGCAGATGTAAATGGTGCAGGAACTTCCGAAATTGTAATAAATGGTGTAAAACAGGAAGATTTACATCCAATTGAATACACCACAATTCCTGATAGAATCGAGGCTGGAACATTTATGACTGCTATTATTGCAACTCGAGGTAAAGCAATCATAAAAGGCGTATGTCCGGCTCATTTGACATTTTTCACTGATAAATTATTAAAAATGGGTGCAAACATTAAATTGATTGAGCCAAATTCTCTTGAAGTAAGTTGTAAGAACCGACTAAATTCAATTAATTTCGTAACACAACCATATCCAGGATTCCCAACAGATTTACAGTCAATGGCGATGACCCTGCTTTCAACTGCAAATGGAGTTGGGATTATAACAGAAAGTCTTTACGAAAACAGATTTATGCAAGTCCCAGAATTAAGAAGAATGGGAGCAGACATCCATCAAGACAGGAATCACGCAATAATAAAAGGTGTAAAAAAACTTACAGGTGCGACATTAGCTGCAAGTGACCTAAGAGCTGGAGCATCCCTTGTAGTAGCTGCACTAATGGCTGATGGAAATTCTGTTATTGAAAACTTACATCATATAGATAGAGGATACGAAAATTTCGAAACTAAGCTAAGATTGTTAGGAGGTAAGATTGAAAGAAGAGAAGATTCTCCTTCTTCTTCCCAAATCATCCTGACGGAGGGAATACACAATGAGTCCTACTTATAAGCGCTGGTACGATCACGATCCACTATTACTAGAAGTTATAGAATTATTAAAAAATTATCAGACTGAATTGCATGCTCAGGCTGAAGTTTTCTTAAAAAAAATTGAAGAAAAAGTTTCAAAAGAGACAGTTGATAAATTCTACGCAATGGTAAAACCTGTTAATGCAAATAACCGCTGGTATGATAAAGATCCTGTAATTTCCAGAACTGTTGAAATTTTAAGAATAGTACCTCCGGAAGCTCAAAAGATTTGTGCACAAAATTTTATTAGAACACTAAAAGAAATGGGTATAGAATATGAGAGCCCTAACGGAAATAACTAAATAAAAGCACTAGATATACCCAGTGCTTTTATTTTATAAATATTTATTTGAATATTTTTTAATAATTATCAGGTTTTACAGATCTAAACATACCATCAACAAATTTTATATTTTGATCTTTAAATTCGTTTTCAACTTTTTTATCACGAATTTCCCTTAGGTTCAACGAATTATTATAATCTGTAACTTCCTGCCTTGAAACTTTGACTGTATCTTGAGGTTCTACATAACCATCTTTTGTTATATTTCCTCTTTCATAAACAAGATTATCCATATCTGACATTTCAGTAATTAACCTTGTATAACCATAGTTAAAATTCAAGACTTTTTCATCAAAAGGTTCAGATAATTGTGCAATTTTCTTATCAAGCTCCTCCACTGAAACTTTACTTGGATCAAAATCTGATTTATTAATATAAATTGTATCTCTTTTTACTTTAAAAATAGTGTCACCCTTAATATAATAATCTCTATTTAAAAACTCATTAGCTTCTTTTAACTGCTCTGAAGGAGTAAATAAAATATTAAGATTCTCTGCTTTTAATTTATTTTGAACTTTTTGTTGTTGATGCGGCAATGCATTTGAATTAGTTCCATTAATTTTTGTCATAAATACCATCCTCTCTGCTTGAAATTTTTCACTCGATATATATAATAATTAAAAAATTTTAAAAAACTAATTTATCATAAATCAAATCATATGTTACAAATTTTAATGATAACTAGAAATCATCAGATATATCTGGTGATTTTATTTATAAATATTTATTTGAATATTTTTTAATAATATCCTTGATTCAAATAATCATTTGCTTCTTTTAGCTTTTTCTCAGCATTAAAGACTGCATTCATTTTCTTTTTAGGTTTTGTGGCTCCAGCATTTTGCTGTGACGAATCCTTCACATTCTAACACTCCATACGCTCCTATCTCAATGTATAATTGAATTTCTTGCTGTTTCAAACACCTATTTATATTTTGTTACAATAACTCATTTACTTAACAAATCTTCATTTTATGATAAAATACAGGTATGTTTAAAATTGATTGCCTAAGTACAAATGAAAGTTATCAAAATTTCAAACACGATGTTCAGGCAAAAATATCTTTTGCAGTGACTGGACTTGTAACTTTACTAAGGCTTTTATTAATTCAAAAAACACAAGAAATTTCAAAGAAAAAAATACTCGTTATTACCTCAACAGAGCAAAATGCACTTAAATACCAGAATGACCTAAAAAAAGCCTATGGAGTAGAATCAAGCATTCTACCATTACAAAATATTTCAATGTATGAAAGTGTATCTACAAATGTATATGATTATGCTGAACAAATAAAAATTCTTACAGAAAAACCTGATATAGTGATTACTCCTGTAAAAACACTCCTTGAGAAATTTCCTGATGAAAATTTTATTAAAAATAATTCAATTGAAATAAAAGTCGGAGATGAAATCAATGTAAAAGAACTAACACAAAAACTGGTAAGTCTAGGCTATAAAAGAGCTACAATGGTATCAGATATCGCAGAATTCAGCATAAGAGGAGATATCATTGATGTATATTCATTTGATAGTTTCCCTGTAAGGATTGAATTATGGGGTGATGAAGTTGTTGACCTGAGATATTTTAATAATGAGACACAAAAATCAATCGAAAAAATTAAAGAAACAACAATTTTACCTGTATATAAATTTGTTTTAACCGATGAGAATAAGAAAAATTTTAACCTTACGCCTGAACTTTCAGAACAAATCCAAGAGGAGGGCTACTTTGAAGGAATTGAAGTCTATCAGAGCTATTTTAATTCTAAACTAGTAAGCGCACTTGATTATTTTAAAGATTACATAATTATCACAGATGAATCCCCTGAAATTTATGCAAAATATGAATTTCTTGATGAAAATTATGAAAAGCAACTACAAGAAAATTTAAAACTTGGATTAAATTATGAACTCAAAGATAGGAACCATATTACTTATGAAGATTTTATAAATAAAATTGCCTGCTTTATAAAAATAGGACTAAATAACTTTCTTGATGGGGAAATGGATGAACTTGTTGAATTTAATACTCAACCTGTCAAAAATTTTGCAGCAGACCTTGATGACATAGCTAAATTCATAACTGATAATCAAAAATATAGGATTATTATTGCAACAGATTATCCAGAACGAGTAAGAGAGATTTTATCAGAAAGAGAAGTCTTTACAGATATTGAATATTCTGAAAGCATAGCATCTCATGGTGGAATTTTAGAAGATTTTGAAACAATAATTCTCACAGATAGAGAACTTTTTAATAAACGCTCTAAAGAAGTGACAACGACAAAGCGTTCTTATTATAAAGAAAAACCAGAATTTATTGAAAGCATAAATGATATTAAAGAAGGAGAATATGTTGTCCATAGAATTCATGGGGTAGGTATATATAAAGGTCTTACCCAGCAGGAAATAGATGGTCAGCTAAAAGATTACTTAACCATAGAATATGCAAGTAAAGATAAACTCCATATTCCAGCAGAACAAATAAACCTGCTTTGCCGCTACCGAGGTTCAGGTTCTATAAAACCAAAACTTTCAAGAATGGGCGGAAAAGATTGGGAAAATACAAAAGCAAGGGTAAAAAAAGAAGTTGAACAGGTGGCATATGATTTACTAAGACTATATGCAAGAAGAAAAATGCAAAAAGGTATTCAATTCCTTCCTGACACAACATGGCAAGTCGAAATGGAAGAAGCCTTTGAATACACAGAGACTCCTGATCAAATGAAAGCAATAATAGATGTTAAAGAGGATATGGAAAGTGAAAACCCTATGGATAGACTAATCTGTGGGGATGTAGGTTTTGGAAAAACAGAAGTTGCTATGCGTGCAATATTTAAGGCTGTCACCTCTGGGAAACAAGTTGCAGTAGTAGTTCCAACAACCATACTTGCTCTTCAGCATTATCAGACAATGTCAGAAAGATTCAAGCCCTTTGGAGTGCAGGTAGAATTGCTATCCCGTTTCAGAACTTCTAAAGAACAAAAAGAAACGATTAAAAACTTAGCAACAGGCAAATGTGATGTAGTGGTAGGTACTCATAGACTCTTGCAAGATGGGATAATTTTCAAAGATTTAGGATTGCTTGTAATAGATGAAGAACATCGATTTGGAGTAAGACACAAAGAAAAATTAAAAACAATGAGAGAGAATATAGATATCATTACAATGTCAGCAACACCTATTCCTAGAACTCTTTATATGTCACTGTCAGGAATAAAAGATATGTCTGTAATTAATACACCTCCTAAAAATAGACTTCCAATTAAGACCTTCGTCGGAGTCTGGAACGAAAATATGGTTAAAAATGCCATAATCCATGAATTAGATAGAGAAGGACAGGTGTTCTATTTATATAATCGTGTTGAAACAATAGAAGAATTTAAAATTCAACTTCAACAACTTATTCCAAATGCACGAATAGCCGTAGGTCATGGTCAAATGGACGAAAAAACTCTTGAACAGGTAATCGTTGATTTTGCAAATCATGAATATGACGTACTGCTAGCTACGACAATTATTGAAAACGGGATTGACATCCCTAATGCAAACACTATGATAATCCATGATGCAGATCGTTTTGGACTTGCACAGCTATATCAGTTAAGAGGACGAGTAGGACGCTCTCAAAGACAAGCTTATTGTTATTGTTTTTATAAACGCCAAAAAGAAATGACAAAAGATGCAATCCAAAGATTAAAAGCAATAAAGGAATTTACAACACTTGGAAGCGGATACCAAATTGCACTAAGAGATGTCGAAATACGCGGAGTAGGTAATATTTTAGGAACCAAACAACATGGACATATGATTAATGTTGGATTTGACACATATTGCGAACTTTTAGAAGAAACCGTAAAAGAAATTCAAGGCGAGCATATAGAACAAGAAGTCTCTACAATTGTAGATATTAACGTGACAGCCTTTATTCCAGATGATTGGGTAGGTTCAGCTGAACAGAAAATGATTGAATATAAACGTTTAGCAGATGTTAAAAATGAAATAGAACTCGATTATATCACAGAAGAATGGAAAGATAGGTTTGCAAAACCTCCTGAGAGCGTAGAAAATCTTATCAAATTAATTAGAATTAGGCTTGCAGCAAGTGATGTTAAAATCTCAGTAATTAGAGAAACTGCTGATAATATAAGAATTTACACACCTTATACTAAACCTGAATGGCAAATAATCCAAAAAGGCCTGCCATCTAACATTTTAAAAAGAATAAAATTTACAATAGCTCCAACTGCCTGTCAAGAAGGCAATTCCATTTTGCTTTTGAATAATTCATATATGAATTTTGATGAAGTATTTAACATTTTAATAGATTTGTTTTATTATATACATAAAATTAGTCACGATTACACAAAATAAAAGAAAGAGAGAGTTTATGAAAGGGAAAAAATTACTTGCAACCATTGCATTATCAGCAATCCTATTTACCGGCTGCGGTATTAAATCTGCTCAGACAATTATTAAAGTTAACGACAAAAAAATAACTCAAGCTCAATTTGACGAAAACTTTAATAAACAAACTAATAACGGCATGATTGCACAACTAGGAATTAATTTAAAAGACGGTAAAAACAACTTTTTATATTATTTGATTAAAGAGAGAGTTGTAAGTGAACTTATCGTAAAAGAACTTATTAATCAGGAAATTGACAGAAGAGATATCAAAGTTACAAAAGATGACGTTGATAATGCAATAAAAGAGATTGTAGACAAAGTAGGCTCAAAAGAACAATTAGAACAAATTCTTAAACAAAATGGCATTTCAGCATCAGATTTTAGAAAAGATTTAACTCAAGAAGTTAAAATGAAAAAACTTGCAAAAGAACTTGGCAACAGCGATGTATCCGATGCAGAAGCAAAGAAATATTACAATGAAAATATCAAAAAATTCAAATATCCTGAAAAAGTTAGAGCAGCTCATATCCTCATCGCTGTAAATCCTCAAGAAATTGAAGAAATTATTACTTCAAATAAAGAAAATGCAGGACTTTCCAAAGAAGAAATCTCAAAGAAAGTAAATGAAGAAATTGCATCTAAAAAAGCTAAAGCAGAAAAAGTTTTAGCTGAAGTAAAAAAAGATCCATCACAATTTGCTAAAGTTGCAAAAGAAAACTCAGATGATACAACAACTGCTGTAAAAGGTGGAGAATTAGGCTTCTTCTCAGCTCAAGAAATGGTTCCTGAATTTTCAAAAGCAGCATTTTCAATGAAACCAAATACTATTTCAGGTATTGTCCAAACTCAATTCGGTTATCACATCATTATGGTAACAGATAGAATGGCTGCAGGACAAGAACCATTTGAAAAAGTTAAAAATGATATCAAAGGCTATTTACAAAACCAAAAACAACTTCAACTAATTGATAATCTTGTTGAATCTTTGAAGAAAAATGCAAAAATTGAATATGTAAACAGCGAATTTGATCCAGCAAATATTCAAAAAGAAGTTCAATCTGAAATAAGAGAAAGCGGAGAAAAAGCAAAACAATTAAAAGAAAATGCTGAAAAAAAAGAAGCTGATAAAAAATAATTTAAATTTAAAAACAAAAAACGGATGAAAAATTTCATCCGTTTTTTGTTTTAATATAATTTTCTTTACCAACAAAAATACCGTCTTGTTTATTACCAAGACGGTATTTTTATATCCTTTTTGCTATTACCGGAGTTAGAAAGTTGTAACAGGTTTTTTCTGAGCTGTAGCACCAGGAATAGATTGCCAGTTAGCTGCCATAATCTTTTTGAAAGATTTTAAAGCTGTATCTTCTAATTCACCAAGTTCTTCAGCCTCCATAATTAATTCTCTTAACGGAAGCAATGCTCTCTGGTCTCGAAGAACACCTAATGCAGCTGCTGCACCTGCTCTTACTAATTCATTTTCATTACGGTTTTTCATAACATCAATTAACGCAGGAACAGCTTTAGTATCATTTAGTTTACCCAAAGAAGTTACTGCATAAATTCTTACGTTAACCCATTCGTCATATAACATGTTGATAACCTTATCAACAGCTTTTTTATTTCCGATTTCACCCAATGCTCTTGTTGCATCGCATCGAACATTAACTTTTTCATGATCCAAAGAATCAATCAAAGCATCAGTCGCAACATCACCAATTTCTATAAGAGCATCTGTAGCTGTAATACATACCTGAGGATTTTCGTCATTAAGAGCTTCTACTAGAGGTTCTACAACAATTGCACCGCCTAAACGTCCTAATGCTCTTGCTGCACGAACTCTTACATCAACATTTCTATCTTCTCTTAATGATTCAATCAAGTGAATTGTAGCTTTAGAATCACCAAGTTCCCCCAATGCTCTCGCTGCATATAAACGAACAGAACCATTTTTATCGTGTTTTAAAACATCAATCAATGGTTCAACAGCTTTTGAATCACCCATCTCACCTAGGATACGGGCTGCATTGTATCTAACTTTTTCGGAATTACTAGTTTTTAAGTCCATTAACAATTCGTCAAATGATTTTTTAACTTGTTTTTTCTTACTGTTCACACTAATTGTCATTAATTTTCCTCCGACACTACAATAAAATTTCTACACCTACTTATTTATAAAAAATTTTTGTAGAAATTTATTGCCTGTTTTCCTTTTTTATATTAAACATTTGTAACATTTACTAATTTATCCTTAATAATTGCTGGTGATGTCTTCTGATTTTCCGGTTTATAAGGGGTTATGTCTTTTTTACCGTAAATCATATTAAGGGTAACACTCACACTTTATACTATCAATATAACATATTTTTTGAACAATTTCTTAATTCATTTATATTATTTATGCAAATTTAATGATTGTTTTTTTAACATAATGTTTAATTCAATAATATACACATGGTTTTTGTAACATAACTTTACATATACTACTTACTATTGATAGTAATAACAAACTCGCTGCCTTTTCCAACTTCACTGTTTACAATAATTTTGCCATTATGCTTTTCGATTATTTTTGCAGAAATCGCTAACCCAAGCCCTGTGCCAACTCCTACTCCTTTTGTTGTATATCCGGCTGTAAAAATTTTATTAATTTCATCTTTAGAAATTCCTTTTCCTGTGTCTTTTACGCTCACAGTCAAAGTTTTACCCTGATAATTTGTAGTAATTGTAATTGTTCCTTTTCCATCAATTGCTTGACAAGCATTAACTAAAATATTTGTAAACACTTGATTAAGCATATTTGGATAACATTTTATCAGAGGCAATTCTCCATAATTTTTTATAATTTCTATTCTATTTTTAGTTTCGTGACGAATCAAATCCAGTGTCAAATCAAGCTCTTTGTTAATATCAGCTTCTTGAAGCTCAGCCTCATCAAGCCTTACGAACTTTTTAAGTGAGGTAACTATATTACTTATACGCTGAATTGCCTCGCTGTCAATTTGGTTGATTTCCTGCATTATACCTGCAATTTCAGTATCATTTATTTGAGGTATGAGCTTTGATAAAAGTCCATTATTTGATTTAATAGATGCTACAGGCGTATTAATTTCATGTGCAACCCCAGCAACTAATTGACCTAAAGATGCCATTTTTTCTGAATTAATTAATTGAATCTGGGTTTCTTTAAGTTCTTTCATTGCACTTTTTAATTCTTTGACAGTTTGGATATTCTTCTGATACAGTTCTGCTCTTATAATTGCGTTACCTAATTGAAATGAAATTGCCTCTAAAATTTCTACTTCTTCATTAAGTTCTCGTTTTTGGCGACTCAGCAAAACTATTACCCCAAGAAGCTTTTGCATATGAAAAACTGGAACTACAATTCGCATAACTGGTTGTTTAAACGGCGATGCATTAATATATTCTTTAAGGCAATGCACAATCGAAATTTTATTATTTTGAATAGTACTAAAAGTTTCACTATCAAAGGAAATTGGAGACATTTGTGAAAGTTTTTCAGAACCATAAATTTCAACAATTTTAAAAGCTTTATTTTCATACTTTGCAAAATAAGCTTTAAAAGCTCCGAACATAATTGAAAGTTCTGTTAACGCTGAATTAAGAATTTTTGAAATGTCCATAGATTCCCTAATTGTATTTGTAACTTTATTAATTAGGGCAATTCTTATAGCTTGCGACTGAGCTTTTTGCTTAATATTTTGCAAATCTTCATTTTCATCAGTAAGTTTTTTTAAGTCTGCAATTAATTTTTTATTCTTTTTTTCTTCCTTAATTAATTCTGTTTTAGCACTTACATCAGAGAAGAAAAATATTGAATATTTACCTTTTTTTATAACTGTTAAATCATAATATAAGATTTTATCTCTGCTATGTTGATATGAAACACACGCAAAAAAGTTCTCTTTACAATTTAGCGCATGATATATAGGAGAATAGTTTTCAAGGTTTTCACTATTAAGTGGACAAATATCAAAATTAGCCTTATGCGAAAACTTTTTTAAATCAGAAAATTCAGCAAACCATCTTTTAAATGTATAGTTTTCATAAACTGGTTCATTTTTTGAATTGATTATAATTACAGCATCTCTAAACTGATTAAAAATATCAAACTTTCTCATAATTAATATTATAAATTACGAGTAAATAACAGGCAATTTGTAAAACAAGATTAATCAATTACGTAAAAAATTATTCACTATTAAGTTAAAGAATCAAATCAAAACTTAGATTTTCCACAATAGTCTGAATATTAATATTTAATTTTAATTCACGCTTTGCTTTTTCAACAGAATTTATATCACGTATAAATTTAATTTTTAAAACTCTATTTTGAATATTTGATTTCAATAATTCAGTCATATAATTCTGAATTTGGTTAAATATAACTTGAGGATCATTATCTTTTACTAGACTCAAAAGATTATCATTCAGATCTAAAACTTGATTTCTTTCAATAGATAAGTAGTCCTCCATTACATCTTTTACAAGCGAAAAATCTCTATTTTCTTCTTCAAAAGATGGAACAAAAAAACATTGTGCTCTTGAAATAACTGTTGAAATCATATCAGACTTATCATTTGTTAAAAAGAAAAAAGTAGTTCTTTCAGGTGGCTCTTCAAAAGTTTTCAAAAGAGCATTTGCAGTAGGTTCTTGAAAATTATTTTCATTCAACCCGCATACATTTCCATCCTTATCTTTATCGCAGAAAATTAAAACTCTATGATAATCAGAACTAACAAGTAAATCATTTTTTATCATCCTCGCTTGATCGATAGATATAACTTGTTTTGAATCATCATTAGCAGGCTTATTATCAACTTTTGAAATAGTAAGTACAGCGGGATGAGTATTTTCTTTAATCCACTTACAATTAAGACAATTACAATCAGATGTATGAGTACCTGTACAATTTAGCATACGTGCAATTTCAAGCGCCAAATCATACTGAGCCTGAATATCAGTTCCGTAAAAAAGAATACAATGTGCAATATTTTTATCAGGATTTTCAATACCTTTAGTAAAATACTTCATTAAAAAAGGATATCTATCATCTAAAAAAGGCATTTTCCACCTCCGCTTCAGGATTTTGGGATAATCCAGATTTAATCCTATATTCAGCTTCTGTTATATTTTTCTTTAATTTGACTAAATCTTTTAAACTTGTTTTTTTAAGCTTTTGAATAGTTAATTTAACAACATACTCGTGTTGACCGGTTAATTTTGAAAGTTCAAAAGGAGAATAAACTGAAGCTTTTGCTTTAAGAATTATCCATCTTCTGACCATAGTCTGCAAGGTAGAAACTATCTCAAGACAATATTTTTTATCTAAAAGTTTCCTATACTCTTTCAATGCTTTATCCTTTTGACCTTCCATAAGATAATCAGAAAAAGCAAACAAATCCTCATTAGAAATACAAATTTCTTTCACCATATCTGCAGTAACTAATTCATTTGGATACGCCATAAGCTGAAGTTTGTCCATTTCTGTATCAAGCTGCCGAAGGTTATTCCCAATTTGAATTATCATAGCAGTCAAGGCATCTGACGTCATTTTCAAACCCTTTGACTTTGCATTCTTTTTTAGCCAGTCTTCAAGCTCAGCTGTTTTATAACTAGGAATAAGCTGAAATTCCTTTGTGTTATATTTCGCAAGAGTTTTAAATAATTTTTTGCGTGTATCGAGCTTTTTCCCTTCATCTCTTGGAAGTTGAGCGATAAAAACAATATCCAGACTCTCATTATTATTTTCAAGAGCCGAAATAATTTCTTTCATCTCTTTATCTTCAAAAGTTTTAGAAAAATAACTAAGACAATTTATGACAATAAGCATTTTTCCAAACATCATAGGCTGAGTCCTTAATATAGAAATTAATTCAGGAAACTTTGGATTATCATAAGTTTTAAAACTCATTTCAAGAAAATTTTTATCAAGAGTTTTTTTCAACTTTTCAACTTCTTTTTCTATATTAAAATCTTCTTCACCGTAGAAAAAATATATTGCCATAATATTATTATAATATAAAAAGCCTCAAAAGGAGGCTTTAAAATTAACTTTCAATAAGCAAACTTGCACCAATAACTCCAGCAGTATTGCCAAGTTGTGCAGGTACAACCTCAACAGCTTCACCAGCAATTTTCATTGCTCGTTTTTTCAAAGTTTCTTTCAAAGGAGCAAGAAGTAATTCCCCAGCATCAGCGACACCGCCACCAACAATAATTTTTTCAGGGTTAAGTAAATTAACAACACTTGCCATCCCTATACCGATATATTCGCCCATAATTGTGAAAATTCTTTTAGCAACTGGATCACCAGATTTTGCAGCCTCAGAAACTATGTAAGGAGTAATAGCACCTCCATTTGCCATTTCTCTATATTTAGTAGACTTTCCACCTTTAATATATTCTTCAGCAGCAGCAACAATTGCCGGGCCTGACGCAAAAGCTTCTAAACATCCTGTATCACCACATCCACAAATAGGCCCGTCATGGATTTGTAATTTAATATGACCAATTTCACCTGCTGCATTAGAAGCACCTCTAACAAGTTTTCCATTAACAATTAAACCTGATCCTATACCAGTACCAACTGTAATACAAATTAAGTTTTCACAGCCTTTTCCTGCACCAAAATTTAATTCCCCAAGTGCAGCACATCTGACATCATTATCAACACGTGTTGGAATATGAAATTCACTTTCAATCATTTGCGCGATAGGAACTTCAACCCAGCCTGGGATATTTGGAGCATTTCTTACAATACCTGCTTTATAATCAACCTGTCCAGGAAAACCGAATCCAATACCTTGAATATCTTTTGCAGAAGTTTTAGTTTCTTTCATCAAATCATATATAGCTTGTTTAATATTATTCACCGTATATTCATATCCCATTTCTGCACGTGTAGGAACTGAGTTTGAATAAGTTATTTTACCATCACTGGTTACAAGAGCAATTTTAACATTTGTTCCGCCAACATCAATTCCAATTCTATTTTTAGTCATTATTTTTCCCCTTCTTATACAAATTAAGTCTGTATATATATAATATGACAAACAAATATTATGTGAAATATTTTAGGAATTTTAACATGTGATTAATGTAAATTATGTAAAAAAATTTTTAATATAAGCAATTTTAAAAACACAATTTACTTTATATAAATGTAAGGTAGTGTTAAAAAAGGTATGTTATGGGTATATCAGCTCCATTATTAGAAGTATGTGTTCCAAGCGGAATCTTCTGCTGGCGTAACATCCAAAAAGTTGAAAACGGAGAAAAAGCAAGAGGAACTGTTGCTTTTGCGCAGGGTGCCAAAATTGCTGAAGCCGTTTCTAAATATGATGGGGCATTGGGTAAAACAACTGCAAATGCAATAAATTATTACAATAAATATGCAGAAAGCAGTAAAATTTTAGATTATACAGGCAAAGCCGTCAAATGGGCTACCAAAAATGTTAACCCGCTTATTTGTGCATCAAGTGTTGTAAAAGTAGGACTGTCTGATGATAAACCGAATGCAATTGTAACAGAAACAGGTGCTCTCGCAGGGATGTTTGCAGGGGAAGGACTTATGAAAGCAGAAATGGGCAAACTGATTAATCCTGAAAATGTAGAAAATATTGCTAAAAAAATAGGGAAAAATAAATATTTTAAATCATTATCTGAAACAATACTTAAATCAGGTAATACTTCGAAAATTTCAGCAGTAATCAAAGGCATAACTTTTGTATGCGGTTCTATCGCCTCATATTCTATCGGGCAAAAACTCGGTGAAAAATATTCCGAAAAAGTAACATCTTTTTTCGGATATAAATCACCAAAAATCGACCAAAAAGCCTAATTAACTTTTCTGAAAAATATGTTATAATCAAAACATAATGAAAAAGATTATCATATTTTATACATTATTAATACTGAGCTTTTTAATATCTAATCCTTGCTATGCTATTAAAATAGGGTTACAAACAGGAGTCGATCGAATAGGTGTAGGCTCTTCAAATGCGACCTCCCTTATCGATGCAAATTCAAATAAAACAATTTGCAAAATTGATGCAATGAAAGGCTATGAAATTGTCCCATATAAAAATACAATGGCAATAAGACTTAATGGGAAATTTTACCAAATATATTCAGACAATATAGTCCTAAAACCCGCATCAGGGGGGTTTATTAGCGCAAAAAATAAATGGTATCGGGGATATTTAATAATTCAGAACCGAGATAAAAAATTAACAGTAATTAACAATGTTGATATGGAAGACTATCTTAAAGGGGTGGTACCATCGGAAATGCCATCAGGATGGGAGTTGGAGGCCCTGAAAGCTCAAGCAATCGCAGCAAGGAGCTACGCATATGCAAATCTTGGGAAAAGAGGGAATTACGGTTATGATCTTAAAGACACCCCTGAAGATCAGGCCTACGGCGGGGCATCAGCAGAAACATCCAAAACAAATTCTGCTGTAGATGAAACTAGCGGATTAGTTCTGACATATAATTACAAAGTAATATCAGCATTCTATTCTGCCTCTGCTGGAGGCCAGACAGTTAATGCGAGCGAAGCTTGGGGGAGCGATTTGCCATATATTAGATCAGTAAAATCCTTCGATGATAATGTCAAAAAAAATGGTCATGGTATAGGTATGTCACAACATGGTGCAAATAACTTAGCTAAAAAAGGATATAATGCTTACCAAATACTCCAGTATTTTTATAAAAACGTTAAATTTGCGAGAGCTGACGGCGTTTCATACAACTAATAAGTATTAATTTTTGTAGTTATTTATTATTTTTTACCCGAAATCCTTATATATTCATAAAAATTTATACAAAATTCCCTAAAAACCCTATTGCCAAAAACAAATAACATGATATAATAAATTTTGTCGAATACATGAAAGCAATCGGAAAATGGTTTCTATACCGTTTGCAAAAGGAAGAAGGAGGTTCATAATGAACAAAGAAGAATTGGTAAAAGAAGTATCAAAAAAAGCTAAAGTTTCTCAAAAAGCTACTGCAGATGTAGTTGCAGCTATTTTAGAAACAATTGAAAAAACAGTTTCAAAAGGTAAAAAAGTTACATTGGTTGGATTTGGAACATTTGAAGCTAGAAAAAGAGCAGCTAGAACTGGCCGCAACCCACAAACTGGTGCTGAATTAAAAATTGCAGCAAAAACAGTTCCTGCATTTTCAGCTGGTAAAAAATTCAAAGAACTAGTTAAATAGTTTTTGAATAACACAATTAATAAAAAAGGCTTAACAGTTTGTTAAGCCTTTTTTATTACATAAGTTATAAATTTATCACCATATTTTTTTTGTTTTATAATTTCAAATCCGTCAAAGTTAACATCAGCTACATGCTCAAGTACAATAATATTCCCAGCAATATTTTTTACCACTTCTAAACTATTTTCATAAACTCCCGAATAATAAGGTGGATCAATATATATAACATCAAAAAGTCTATCTAGAGTTAACACTACTTTTAAACTATCACCTTGAATTAATATTGGGGCAGGTGAAAAGTTCTTATAATTAGATTTGATAATCTGCATTACTTTTGGATGTTTTTCAACGGCAACAGCATATGAAAAACCTCTCGATAAAGCTTCCAATGCCATAATACCTGAGCCTGCATACATATCTAGAAAACTTGCTCCATCAAATTCTACAATACTTTGCAAAGTATTAAATACACTCATCCTAACTTTTGATAATGTAGGACGAGTAATTTTCTCATCCGGAGCAATTATTTTATGCCCTTTAAATTTACCCGCTGTGATATTCATATTAACTATTTTACAACGAACACATTTTAGTGTATAATATACCAGCAAGGGAGATATATGTCTGATATTAGGGAACAAAACAAAACAGAAGTAATAGTTGTCGGGGGAGGCCCAGCAGGTATTGCCTGTGCTGTCACAATTGCTAGGGCAGGACATGAAGTTATATTAATTGAAAGAGGTAGATTTGCAGGAAGCAAAAATGTTTTCGGCGGAGCAATTTATACGCAACCAACAAGAGAAATATTCCCTGAATTTGAAAAAACTGCACCACTTGAAAGAAAAAATATCGAACATAAATATGCAATCTTAGGTAAAGATGATTCGACCATCATTTCATATCGCAAGAAACATGAAGATCCCGTAAGTTATTCAGTTATTCGAGGTAAATTTGACCGCTGGATGGCAGAAGAAGCAAAAAAAGAAGGGGTAATCCTTGTTGAAGAAACTGTAGTAAGAGAACTTATTGTTGAAAACGAAACTGTCATTGGTGTGAAAACTGAACTAGAAAATTATTACGCTAATATAGTAATACTTGCAGATGGAGTAAATTCTTTGCTTGCAAAACAAATCGGACTTAGAGAAACAATTGAACCTAAAGATGTTGCAATAAGCGTTAAAGAAGTATTAAAACTCGATAAAGAAAAAATTAACGACAGATTTAATATTGCTGATGACGAAGGTTGTATTTATGAACTTTTTGGCGGGCCAATGCTAGGTAAACTAGGTCTGGGATTTATTTATACAAACAAAGATACCATCACGATAGGTCTTGGAATAACACTTGATGAATTTGGAGAAGATGATTCAAGACCACCTTATGAACTGCTTGACAATTTAAAATCCCATCCATCAATAGCTCCCCTAATTAAAGATAGTGAACTACTTGAATATTCAGCGCATTTAATTCCAGAGGGCGGATATAAAAAAATACCAACACTTTGTGGAGCAGGAGTAATGATTGTCGGAGATGCTGCAATGCTTGTCAATAATCTTCATTGGGAAGGTACAAACCTCGCTATGATTAGCGGAAAAATTGCAGGTGAAACTGCTGTTGTTGCTTTATCTAAGGGTGATTTTAGCGAAAATTCCCTCATTAGATACCAAAATGAACTTGAAAAAACTTTTATTATAAAAGATTTAAAAACATATAAAGATTTGATGGATGTTATGCATGCTCAAAAAACATCTTATCTAGATTACTATTTAAGAAAAATTAACTCATTTTTTGAAATGTTCACATCTGTAAATAGCAAACCAAAACGAGAATTATATTGGAATTTTATAAAAAACTACTTTAAAGAAAAAAATCCAAAGGAAATATTGAAAGATTTTGGATATGCTGTTAAATTGTTGTGGGGAATTTTAATAAAATGACAATAGAAAATAAATTATCAACAATAAAATACTCACCAGACACAGAATCTCATCTTAGACCAGATAATGAGAAATGCAAAAGCTGCAAATCAAAAATTTGTCAAAAAGTTTGTCCTGCAGGAGTATATGAATGGTTAGAAGAAGAACAAAGACTCCTTGTAAAATATGAAAACTGCCTAGAATGTGGAGCTTGCAGAATTGCATGCGAATCCAAAAGTCTTGGATGGGAATATCCAAAAGGAACAAAAGGTGTATTATTTAAGAATGGTTAAAAAGGAATTTCAACAATTGGAAAAAGACATAGAAGAACTTGAAAATAGTTTAAAAGAAGAGATTGAACGTATTAATCAAAGATTATATAGACGTTGGTATGATAATGATCCTATATTATCTTTAGTAATTTATAGAATGGAACATTCCTCAACTGAAATACGTGAAAGAATTGCTATGGAAATTATAAAAATAATTATTTCAAATAATATATCAAATTTAAAATATAGAAATATAAATGAAATACTTGATGGTATAAATTCCGGTTATGAAGAAACAAGAAGAGGTCGTTGGTACGATATTAATCCAACTGTAAGAACAGCTATCGGAATGCTTCAAGATTGTCCTGTAGAAATGCGGCATATTATTTCTAAGGAAATAAAAAAATATATTATGACTTTAGATCAATTACCAATATAGTAATATAAAACAATAGCAAAGGAGACAGTTATGAAAGAAGAATACTCAAATCAACGCAGACGCTGGTATGACAAAGATCCAGTTTTATCACAAGCGATAGAGACTCTAGAACATAGTGATGATGAAACTCAAATTAGAATAGCACTTAACTTAATTAAAATCATCATTGAACATAATATAGAGGATGAAAAATATGAAGCTGTAGAAGATATTATTAATGCGGTAGGTTCAGGACTTGATGATAATAGAAAAGGGCGTTGGTATGATATCGATTCTACAGTAAGGACTGCAATGAATATGCTTCAAAATTGTCCTGAAGCAACACAACGTATTATTGCCAAAGAAATGGCTAAAATGGTTGTAGATAAAATTAAAACTGATGAAGACAATGAAGATGACGAAGTAGAAGAATAATTTATTTTAATATATCATTCACAATACGATAAATAAGTTTAATTTCAGATTCAGATGCTCTTTGAAGCAGAATATTTAGTTCTGTTAAAAGAGCATCTTTTTCATTATGATGATAAAACTTAAAAAGTTCTTTAATATCTACATTTAAAGCATCTGCAAGCTTTTCAAGCGTTTCAATAGTTGTAAAACAACCGCCTCTTTCTATACGGCATATTTGCTGTTGTTCAATGCCTATAATTTCGGCTAGTTTTTCCTGTGTAATATTGCTTTTCTTTCGTAATTCTTTTATTCGATTCCCGAAAAGTTTTAATGTATTTTTTTCTTTATCCATAACATTTCATTTTAAATATATTAAAAAGAAAATGTTATACCTTTTAGTTTGTATTTATTGACAAAATACAAATTAAATATTAATATATTTTTGTTTAATATTATAAATTATCCAAAAATACAAATTAAATGATATATAAAAGGAGTTAAAATGAATAAGATTTTTTATAAAGAAAAAAAAGGGAATAAACATATTATCCGGTTTTTAGGATTGAAATTCACATATAAAAATAAAGATCAGCAAAAGGAATTTTTCACAATTCATGAATCTGAAAATTTGCTGAAAAAAGCTGTAAAAAATTCTAAAAATTCCAATATTATACTATCTAAAAAAAATGATAAGGATATTTATTACTATTTATTTGAAAATATTTTTTATAATAAAGAAAATATTACTAAAATTCAAAAAGAATATATTCAATTTATACCTAAGAAATCTGAGAATTATTTTTTAGATATAGGATGTGGAAGAGGTGAATTTTTAGAAATTCTAAAAGAAAATAATATAAAAGCAAAAGGAATAGAAATCAATGGATATGAGGTACAATTATTAAAAGAATCCGGATATAACGTAGAAAAATATGATGGACTAACATATTTACAAAATACTTCAGAAAAATTTTCTGGAATTTCTGCAATACAAGTGGTGGAGCATTTAACTTTCGAATATCTATATGATTTTATCCATAGTGCCTATGAAAAAATTGAAAATGGGGGTACTTTAATATTAGAGACACTAAATCCTGCAAACATCGAAAATCTAAAATATTTTAATACAGATTTAACACACATAAGACCTATACCTGATTTATCACTTCAATTTTTATGTGAAAAAGCAGGGTTTAAAAATATAAGAATTTGCAAAAGTCTTCCAAATAAAGGAGGATACGTAAATTATGCAATAATAGCTGAAAAAACACTTACAGATTGATAGTACGATAAATCATATAATACCTATGACTGCCCCAATATACAACCATAGAAACAAAATTATTATCTAAATCTGTCATTTCAAGATAAGTTTGAGGAGCGGGTTTTCTTTGGGAACTAGATACATATTTCCCAAGTTTATCAAGCAGGAACAAATGAATTTTTTGAGTAGGTGAAAGCTTTGGTTTCGGAAGGTTTTCTTCATAAAACATCACTGGTACAATATCTCTTTCATATACAGGCAGAATATATTTAATTCTACCAGCTTCTTTAAACAGCATATACCATTTCCCATTATATTCTCTAGGGGTAAGAACATAATACCCTGGTTCAATAGTAATAGTTTTAAAATACAAAGGCCCAGTAAGTCTTAAAAGTGGATAAGGCGACCAGGTTGTATTTTGGGTATCATAATATTCACCTGGATCAATATTATGAACATATTTGTGAGTAGGAACTTCTAATGTACGATATACCTCCTCATAATCAACACTATTTGCAGCAAAGGCAGATTGTACGGCTAAAATTATAACAAATACAGCTAACCATTTTTTCATATAAATATTTTAATGATATTTATAGAAAAATCAATCATTTAATTATATTATTAAATAGGAGATTTCAGATATTTCCCCTAACTTTCCAGCATTAAAATTTCCAATTACAACTAAAGATAAAAAGTTAGATAAATTAAGAAATTTTCTCAGAGAAATAAAAAACTTTGTGATAAAATCATTATAAAAGGAGAAACCAAATGTTGAGAGGACCATTTTTAGATAGGAATTGGATGGGACAAAATGCCGATTACAAAACATCAAAAATTGTAATGCTTGGACTTCCATTTGACGGTACAGTATCTTACAGACCGGGCTCAAGATTTGCACCAGAGCAGATAAGACTTGCAAGCTGGGGATTGGAGGAATATTCTCCTAAATTTAATAAACACTTAGAGGATGTAAACTTTCATGATGCAGGGGATTTAGAACTACCGCTTGGAAACACTTATAAATCATTAGACGTGATAGAAAAAAATGTAGAAGATATATATAAAGACGGTAAAAAAGTATTTGGAATAGGTGGAGAACATCTTGTTACACTTCCTGAAATAAAAGCCATCTCAAAATTTTATGATAATCTTGCAATAGTTCATTTTGATGCACATACAGACTTGAGAGAAGAATATCTTGGTGAAGAAATGTCACATTCTGCTGTTATCCGTCACGCTTCAAAAATAGTTAAACCTGAAAATATTAAACAAATAGGAATCCGCTCTGGAATGAAAGAAGAATTTGAATTTATGAAAAAGCATAAAACCCTTATTCATAATTATGAAGAACTTGATGTTATTAAAGATAAAAATATTTTTATAACAGTAGACTTAGATGTACTTGACCCTTCAGTTATGCCAGGAACAGGTACTCCAGAAAGCGGAGGACTCCAATTCAATGAATTAATTAACTGGTTTGAATATTTAAAAGATTTTAATATAATTGGAGCAGATGTTGTAGAATTAGCACCTGATTATGATGCTTCAGGAGTATCCACCGCAGTTGCTACAAAAGTCATAAGAGAACTTTTAATGATAATGTAATATTTGTTCATTAGTATTTGGAGGATGCAATGGTTGCAGTTATAGATAGAATTAATTTTTTAAAAGACGAAATAAATAAGCATAATTACAAATACTATGTAGAAGATGCACCTTCTATAAGTGACTTTGATTACGATATGCTATTCAAAGAACTTAAAGACCTGGAAGAAAAACATCCTGAATATAAAACTCCAGACAGCCCAACACAACGAGTTGGAACAACAAGTGAAAAGTTCTTTTCGCAAAAACATAAATATAGACTCTACAGTCTTGATAATACTTATAAATACGAAGATCTGGAAAGCTGGTATAAAAAGATTACTGATGAATATGGACAAGATGTAGAATTAGTATGTGAATTAAAAATTGATGGACTGGCAATAGCACTTACATATGAAAATGGACTATTGATAGATGGACTTACCAGAGGAGATGGTATTACAGGAGAAAATATCACAACAAATTTAAAGACCATAAAATCAATTCCTCTTAAATTATTTGAAAATGCAAATGTAGAAGTAAGAGGTGAAATTTATATGCCAAAGACTTCATTTATAAAATTAAATGAAGAAAATATCCAAAAAGGTGAAAAAGCATTTGCAAATCCTCGTAACGCTGCAGCTGGATCAGTAAGACAACTTGACAGCACAATTACAGCAAAACGAGATTTATCAATATGGGTGTATTCTTCAATTTTTGAAAACATTGAAAATCCTCCAAAAACACACTATGAAAGTCTTATGTATTTAAAAAAACTAGGTTTTAAAGTTAACCCTAATATAAAATTATGTAAAAATGTAAAAGAAGCAATAGCATACTGTCAAGAATGGGAAAATAAGCGATTTGAATTAAACTATGCGACTGACGGGGTTGTTATTAAGGTCAATAAGACTTCAATACAAGAAGATATGGGCTTCACTGCAAGAGCTCCAAAATGGGCCACAGCTTTTAAATTTCCTCCAGAAGAAGCAACAACTACAGTCCTAGATATTGAATTAGGCGTGGGCAAAACAGGTGCAATCACTCCAGTTGCAAAATTAGAACCGGTGCTTCTTGCAGGAAGCACCGTTTCGAGAGCAAGTCTTCATAATTTTGATGAAGTATGGAGGCTTGATGTAAGAATCGGGGATAAAGTTGTAATAAAAAAAGCCGCAGAAATCATTCCCAAAGTAATAAAAGTTGTTGATGATGGAAATCATAGAAGACGAGCAAAATATGGACTACCTGAAAGATGCCCTGACCCAGAATGCAATTCTAAATTGGAATTTAGGGAAGGGGAAGTGAGTTTATACTGTTCAAATCCTGATTGTCCAGCTAAAATGAGAGCAAAAATAGAATTTTGGGCTTCAAAAGATGCAATGGATATAGATTTTGTAGGGCCATCAATAATTGAACAGATGTATAAGAAAAAACTTATTAAATCTCCAGTAGATTTCTATGAATTGACCATGGAAAAATTAATGACACTAGACTTAGTCAAAGAAAAATCTGCTCAAAATTTATATTCAGCAATACAGGCAAGTAAACACAGACCGTTAAAAAGATTGATTACAGCATTTTGCATTAAAAACGTCGGTAAAGAAACCTCTGATATACTTGCAAATGAATATGGAACATTGGAAAAATTACAAGAAGCAACAATAGAAGAACTTGCAGCTATAAATGGTGTAGGTGGGAAGATGGCAATAGAAATTTTTGAATTTTTTCATAATCCAAAAACTATTGAAATGTTAAAAAGATTAAAAGCTTTAGGTGTAGAACCGGCACCTCAAGAAATGCCAAAATCTGATATATTAAAAGGGAAAACCTTTGTACTTACAGGAACATTAAAAAATATGACAAGAGATGAAGCTTCAGAAAAAATAAAAATGTATGGAGGAAAGACTGCATCATCAGTATCAAAAAACACTTCATTTGTCCTTGTCGGAGAAAATCCAGGATCAAAATTAGACAAAGCAGAAAAATTAGGTGTTATAATATTGACAGAAGAAAAATTTCTTGAAATGATTAAAGAACAAAATTAAAACATAAAGAATTGAGAAGGATTTATAATGAGAAAAAATAATACAAAAATTATCCAAATTGCTGGATTTAAAGGATTATTCATGGCACTTTTTATAGGTATATGCCTATTTGCAGGATTTGTTATATTTCCTGCTAAAGTAGCAGTATATGCTTGGAATTATACCGCAGCAAACTATCTTGCAATCCCTTCAATAAATCTATATCAAGGAATTTTATTATGGGCAATAATAGTTTTAATATGCTACATTGCAAATAATAACAGAATATGTATATCATTTGCACAACCAAAACAATTAAGTGAAGAAGAAATAAACTGTCTTATGGAACGTATCCGACTTCAAGCACAGGCAAGAAAGATAAATTCAATGGTATTGAAATCAGAAGAATTTAAAACCATTACCCAAAAGCAAGAATCAGATGAACCTGAGGTTTCTGAAACATCTAAAAATACAGATAATAAAAATTTGTAAGAAAAGGAGAAAATATGAAGAAATTTTTAATTGTATCTTCAGTAATTGGACTAATTGCAGGCTTGACAATAGCTACAGTAAGCGCAGCACCAATAAATACCGCAGAAGAACGAGGATATATCTCAGTTGATGCGTCAGCAAATACCGAAATTGCTCCAGATGTAGCTGAAATAAATATTGCAGTGAAAACTTATGATAACAAATCACTTGAAAAAGCTTCCCAAGAAAATAAAGAAATTTCAGATAAGGTATATAATGCTATAAAAGAAATGATAAATAAAGAAAATGGTGATTATGTAAAAACCGCAAATTATAGTGCAGTCCCAATATACAGTTATAATTCAAGCAAAAAGAATTTTGAAAAATATGAAGTCTCAAATAATATAATAGTTCACACTAAAAATGTTAACAAAGTTGGAAATATTATTGATAAAGCAATAAGTCTTGGTGCAACAAATGTAAATTCTTTGAATTTTTCAATATCGAACTATGAAAATCAATGTAATGACCTTCTAGCAATAGCTGCTAAAAAAGCAAAAACAAGAGCCGAAGTCCTCGCAAAAGCATCATCAACATATATAACCGGTGTAAAATCAATAAACAACAGCTGTTCAGCCTCAAATAACCAGCGAGTTCAATATAGATTAATGGCAAAAAACATGATGACCGATAGTGCATCAGGTACAGCTGCACCAGAAGCTACACCAATTCAAAGCGGAGTGATAAAAATTTATGCAAATATAAATGCAAGTTATTTTGTAAAATAAATTATCATAATAAATATTAAAAAGCAGACCATAAAAAGTCTGCTTTTTAGTAGCAAAAAAATATTTTTACAGTTATTAAAATAATATGAATATAAATTTCACAGGTATAAACAACATAATTTCAAAAACACATTCACATGTAATAGGCTCATTTGAAACTAATAGCCGTTCTTGTTTTAAAAGTGTTAATATAAAAATGGAACTTAATGATATTGGAGAAAGAGATTTTCAGGAATTTGAAAAATCATTAAAAAAAAGTGCCACATATTGTCAACAAAATTGCTTAAACAAAAATGAACCGGATAAACTTGAATTAATTTGCACAAATATTACTGAAAGTTATAAACCTGATGAAAATTCATCCTCCAGTTTTAATATAAATGGGACAGAAATAGTATTTGATGAAGATGGAGTACTACCACTTTTTACATATATTGCAAAAATAACAAAAAAAATCTCTAAAAACCAAAACATACCTATTGAAGAAAGAGAAGCTGCAAAATTTATTAATAACAAAATTCAACAGGAAGCAAACCGCTATTTTGATATAAAAGCTTAATTATTATCTTAAATTATTAATTTTTTGTTTATTTTTTTAAGTTTAATAAAAAACAGTGGTATAACTTAAAATATAAGAAAGAAGTAATAATTTAAAAAAGGAGATAATAAATTATGGCAAAAACAATTGGTATTGACTTAGGTACAACAAACTCAGTTGTAGCAGTCATGGAAGGTGGAAAACCAACCGTTATAGCCAACGCAGAAGGATCAAGAACAACTCCTTCAATTGTTGGGTTTTCAAAAACAGGAGAAAAACTAGTAGGTCAGCTTGCAAAACGTCAAGCAATTCTTAATCCAGATAAAACAATCGCTTCAATTAAAAGACACATGGGAGAAGACTATAAAGTAAATATTGACGGAAAAGATTATACCCCGCAAGAAATTTCAGCAATGATTTTAAGAAAATTAGCTGACGATGCAAGTGCATATTTAGGCGAAAAAGTTACATCAGCAGTAATTACAGTCCCAGCATACTTTAACGATGCACAAAGACAAGCAACAAAAGATGCAGGTAGAATTGCAGGATTAGATGTACTTCGTATCGTAAACGAACCAACTGCAGCAGCTCTTGCTTATGGACTTGAAAAAGAAAAAGCAGAAAAAGTTTTAGTATTTGACTTAGGTGGCGGTACTTTTGATGTATCAATCCTTGAAATTGGAGATGGAGTCCATGAAGTACTATCAACATCAGGAGATACTCACTTAGGTGGTGATGACTTTGACCAAAAAGTAATGGATTGGATTTGCGAAGAATTCAAAAAACAAGAAGGCATTGACCTTAAAAATGATAAACAAGCAATGCAGCGTGTAAAAGAAGCTGCAGAAAAAGCTAAATGCGAATTATCTTCAGTAATGGAAACAAACATCAATTTACCATTCATTACCGCTGATGCAAATGGGCCTAAACATTTAGATTTAAACTTAACAAGAGCTAAATTTGAAGACTTATCAAGAGATTTACTAAACAGATGTAAAACACCTGTAGAAAATGCTTTAAAAGATGCAGGAATTACTAAAAATGACATCAACGAAGTAGTACTAGTAGGTGGTTCAACCCGTATACCAGCAGTACAACAGTTAGTAAAAGAATACACCGGTAAAGATCCAAACCAATCTGTAAATCCAGATGAAGTAGTTGCAGTAGGTGCAGCAGTTCAAGCAGGTGTTCTTGCCGGTGAAGTAAAGGATATTGTACTTCTTGATGTTACTCCATTAACATTAGGTATTGAAACGTTAGGTGGAGTAATGACACCACTTGTACCAAGAAATACAACAATACCTGTTTCTAAATCACAAGTATTTTCAACTGCCGAAAATAACCAGACAGCTGTAGACATTCACGTACTTCAAGGTGAAAGACCAATGGCAAAAGATAACAAATCTTTAGGTATGTTCAGACTTGATGGTATTCCACCAGCAATGAGAGGATTGCCTCAAATCGAAGTTACATTTGATATTGACGCCAACGGTATTGTAAATGTTTCAGCAAAAGATAAAGCAACAAACAAAGAACAAAAAATTACTATTACAAACTCTTCAAATCTTTCAGAAGAAGATATTGACAAAATGGTAAAAGAAGCTGAAGCAAATGCAGCTGAAGATAAAAAGAAAAAAGAAGAAGCTGAAATCAAAAATAATGCAACAAGTTTAATCGGCTCAGCTGATAGAATCGTAAAAGATTTTGAAGGCAAAATTGATGCAGCAGATAAATCAAAACTTGATGAACAAAAAGCAGCACTTCAAAAAGCATTGGATGAAAATAAATCAACAGATGAATTGAAAAAATTATCTGAAGAATTACAACAGACAATGTTCAGCATCTCTCAAAAAGCTTATGAAGCAGTACAAAAAGAAGATGCCGCTAACCAAAGCTCAGCAAACAGCGAAAGCGCATCATCAGCAAACGATGACAAAAAAGATGATGACGTAATCGACGCTGAATATACTAAAGAATAATAAATATTAAATATTAAATATTAAATAAAAAGAGTGATTCAATTTTTGAATTGCTCTTTTTTATTTGTGATAATATAAAAAGATGACATCAATAAATACTGAAGTTGAAAATGTAAAAACAACTCCAATATGGCTTATATCATTTACAATATTGTTACCAACAGCTTTCACAATGCTGGCGACTTCAGAGACTAACGTTGCAATCCCGCATATAGCAGGTTATTTTGGCGCAACTCTTGATGAAGCAAATTGGGTAATTACAAGTTATATGATTGCAAATGCAATTTTATTACCAATGACAGCATGGTGCGATAACATTATGGGGCGAATAAATTTTTTAAAAGTATTCGTTGGAATTTTTACAATAGGTTCATTTATGTGTGCATTTGCACCAAGCTTAAATATGATGGTCTTAGGTCGGCTTATTCAAGGAATAGGTGGCGGGCCATTGATGCCAATGGCTCAAGCAATATTAATATCAAGTTTTCCATTTGAAAAACGAGGGCTTGCAATGGCATTATTTATGTTATCTGTAATGGTTTCATCCATAGTAGGCCCGACAATAGGAGGATTAATAGTCGATAATTCAAGTTGGCAATGGATATATCTTACAAATATTCCTGTAGGCATTATTTCAATATTTTTAATATATTTTTTTATGCCCGAAAATCCTAACCGCATTATACCTAAAAAAGTTGATTTTGTTGGATTTATACTTCTAGTAATCTGGCTTTTAACCATGCAGATTGTACTGGATAAAGGAGAACAGTATAACTGGTTTGATTCTACCTGGATATGCTGGTTAACAGGGATATCAGTATTTTCATTCATATATTTTATCGTATGGGAACTTGAATACAAAGATCCTATGGTTAATGTAAGAATTTTTAAAGATAAGAATTTCGCAATAGGAACTTATCTTGCAGCTTTTGTTAATATGATAATATATGTCACAATTGTACTTCTTCCAAAATATTTACAAAGTATTATGGGATATACAGCAAGCTTGAGCGGACTATCATTAGCACCAAGAGTAATTTCTTGTCTAATAATGTTGAGTATAATAGGAAAACTAGTAGCAAAAGTCGACAACAGGATACTTATTGCAATAGGCTTCTTTTTCATTGGTTTTTCAACATACTATTACACAAATTTATCTTTAATGACATCATTCGGGTATTTAGTAATCCCCAATATGATTCTTGGAGTGGGTGTAATTATGGCATCAGTTCCTTTATCAGCACTTGTGTTAGGAACATTACCCAAAACAGAACTATCAAATGGTGCAGGACTACATAGCTTGGCAAAATGTATTGCAACAGTTTTGAGTATATCACTATCATCTACAATGGTTGCAAGATTATCCCAAGCTCATCAGACATACCTTGTAGGAAATTTATCAAACACAAATCCTGTATTTTGGCATGAAGCATCGATTATGACTCATAAGTTTATGCAGCATACAGCAGAAATAACCGCAGCACATAAAGCTAACGTGATTTTCTATAAAGAATTAATCACACAATCTCATATTTTTGCATACGTAAATGTATTTGCTTTATTTGCACTTGTTTCATTTATACTTATTCCATTAGGATTTTGGTTGAAAGTTGATTTTAACAAAAAGTAAAAAAAGGCGGGATTAAATCCCGCCTTTTTAAATTTTTTATATCTTTGCTAACTGCAAATAGTAATCATTTGCTCGTTCAAATTTATGAGCTGCATTAAATAATCTGCTTTCCTGTAATTGTGGAGCTAGAATCTGTAAACCAATCGGCATACCATCCCTATCAAATCCAGCAGGGATACTCATACCAGGAATACCTGCTAAATTAGCTGAAATAGTTGCAATATCAGTCAAATACATCTGTAGAGGATCAGAAGCTTTAGCCCCTAGTTCAAATGCAGTATTAGGACATGTTGGAGAAATCATAATATCAACTTTTTTGAATGCTTCAACAAAATCCCTTGTCACAAGCGCTCTCATCTGTTGCGCTTTTTTATAATAAGCATCGTAGTAGCCAGATGATAATGCGTAAGTACCAAGCATTATACGGCGTTTAACTTCAGGTCCAAACCCTTCAGCACGTGTTTTTGTGTACATTTCCATAAGATTTTTAGCATCAGGAGTTCTATAGCCATATCTTACGCCGTCAAATCTTGCTAAATTAGATGAACATTCAGCAGTTGCTAAAATATAATATATACCAATTGAATATTTCAAATTAGGAAGAGAAATTTCAACAACTTCTGCCCCTAACTTTTTATAATCCTCAATAGCCTTTTCCATAGCTTTTTGAACATCTTCTGATAGACCTTCAGACATAAGTTCTTTTATAACACCGACTTTCATCCCTTTAATATCATCATTTAAATGAGCTGAGTAATGTTCTACCGGTAAATTTAAAGAAGTACTATCTTTAGGGTCATGACCAGAAATAACTTCTAATAAATTTGCAGCATCTTCAACCGTTCTAGCAAATGGCCCTATTTGATCAAGAGAAGATGCGAAAGCAATTAAGCCATAACGAGAAACTCTTCCATAAGTAGGTTTAATACCGACAATACCGCAAAATGATGCCGGAAGTCTTATTGAGCCGCCTGTATCTGAACCTAATGCAAGAGTCGCTTCACAAGATGAAACAGAAGCAGCAGAACCACCAGAAGAACCTCCTGGAACTTTATTCAAATCCCAAGGGTTATGAACTTTTTTAAATGCTGAGTTTTCGTTAGAAGAACCCATTGCAAATTCATCAAGGTTAGCTTTACCCAAAATCGGAACAAGATTGCCGAGGAGTTTCTCTGTAACCGTTGCGTTAAAAGGAGAAACAAAGTTTTCCAGAATCTTGCTTGAAGCAGTTGTTCTTGAGCCTTTAAGGTTCATATTATCTTTTAAAGCAAGAGGAATACCTGCAAGAAGCGGTAATTCTTCACCTTTTGCAATTTTTTCATCAACTTTTTTTGCTGTTTCGATTGCTGTTTCTTTTGTCAAAGAATTAAATGCTCCGAGTTTTTCATCGAGTTCTGAAATTCTTTCAAAAGCTGCATTTGTCAATTCAACAGCGGAAACTTCTTTATTCTTCAAGGCTTTACTTTGTTCGGCAGCCGATTTTTTTAAAAGCTCGTTCATAATATCTCCTTAGCTAGTCATTCCTCAACACCCGCAACGGGGCTTATAGCAAAAGTTTAGAATAAACATGCCAAATTGGCAAGTTATTTAAGCCTTAAAAAATCATTCCAGTAGTTGCCTTCGCCATCAGGGTTTTTATTAACCAGAGCATACTCGGTACACCCGTAGCCAAGATACGAATCAGTACTCTGCAAATCAGTTAAAGTACATGGCCTTGTATCATGTGCCGGATCAGTTATCGGCACAATACTATTTCTGTCTGTTATTTTAAAAACATGCAAATCATAACCGGTTCTGTTTGGTCCTTTAAAACCGTTTATATCAACAAACAGCCAGTGATAATATCCTATCCATATAATTGTTCCATCAGAAAGAAGGATTGACATCTTATTTGTAATTGGTCCTATATGCACCGCTACGGTATTTGTCAAGTTATAATAGCCATTCCTATTACATTTTTTGACCTTTGAGCTATCACATAATTCTGCACCTTTTATTAAAGATGCAAAGTCTTTAGTTTGTTTATCCAGAATTTCATAACCGTTTACTGAAGTATCATAATCGTTATACGGCGAAATTTCTCTGCTGATTAATTGCATATTTACGCTTTGAAGTGTTGAATAAGCCTTTTTCAGCTGTGTTTCAAAAACTTTTGCCTTATAATGACCTATAACAGCCGGTATAGTCATTGCCGCTACTATTCCGATTATCCCGAGTGTTATTAGAACCTCTGCCAAAGTGAAAGCAAGCTTCCAACTACCGCCGGACATGGATGAAAAAGCCTCTGACAATCTAAATGTAGGCTTCCGGAAAGGAACAAGCCCTTCTGCCACATCTGTTTTCTCTGCGCTGGTGGTCTCTAATCCGCGCCATCTGCAGGTTAAGAGCTTAAACCACTCTGCCCCCCCCCCGAAAAGCCTTGCTATCACTGCGTTTTTCATAATTTAATCTCCTTTTTTGCTTTTCTTAAATTGCGTCTGACCTCTTTTAAGCCCCTGCTTTAGCGAACTTTTTTATTTTGACGGACATCGCATCTATGTACTTTTTTATTATAAATCATTTTCAGAAATTTTTCAAGGAAAAGTGATTGAGGTATATATCGCGTTTACACAAAACTATATCTTAAATGTCACCCCTGAAAATAAATTCAGGACAAGCTCTGAACCCGTTTCAGGGTCTTAACTAACATAAAGCTTCCGAAACAAGTTAGGAATGACATTATGACTGTATTTTGAATACATTTGTTGTAAACTACGATATAAACCCAAGAGATTAACGCTTTATCGATTTGCTTATTTGCGAATGGATTTTGTTTGCCCGCGACAGATACTCGGTCAATTTCTGGTAATTCTGAGCTGTTTCACCGTAGGGGGACTTGAGCCGCATCAATTCATCCACATTCTGGTTTATGTCGCGCAAAGTTTCAAGCGAATCACTCATAGCAACAAGAGAATTAAACTTTTTCGACACTTTTGCCAGAATATGTCTGCGCACAAATCTCTTAAATACATTCAGCGGAGAGGTTTTCTTTGCCGCATTAAAGTTTATAACGTTTGCTCTTTGAGGAGAAATCTGTCTTGCTGCAAGTTCACGATTTAGCTCCCTTAATTCATTTTCAATTCTCTGCTTTTTTACTCCGTAAGTCAGCATATCCTGCTGATTATGAGCGCGTTCTGCCATCTGAATTTTATTTTTCAAGTCTGCAAGAGTCTGTTCATGATATTTAATTCTATTTTCAAGAGTTAATGTTTCATTCACGCCTGTACCTAAATCAGTACCGGCTTCCAATAGTCCGGAATCATAGCCGTTAAGTCTATGCAGCGGGGTAACAGACGTAGAAGGCGCAGGATTTTTGGGTGTCAAAAACCAGTGGGTTTGCGAACCCGAAAATTTTTCAAATATATCGCCACTGTCTTTGTTTGCACTCATACGTTTATTTTAAAATAAAAACAAAAATTTTTTTACCGCCAAAAAATGTAAAATTTTGTGAATATTTTTAATAGGACCGGCAGTTTTTACTCTGCAAAATAGATAAAATTTACAGTACACATTATCGCAAAACCTTCTGGCTGACACACAAATAGTCCAAAAATATGATAAAAAAACTGCATTTTATTATAGAATTTAGTTATGTATGAGTACGAATCCGAAATAGATGATAAAGATTTGAAAAAAGTCGGGCTGGAATTGATGTTCATGACACCTGAAAAATGTTCCAGCGACAAAGGGATTACTGCAGTTGAATTAGCCAAACTCGTTGAACTTCCGCTTGAGACAGTTAAGAAAAAACTGCAAATTTTAAAAGATGAATCAATTGTACGAGTTATTGGTATTAATCCTAAATATTGGAAATTTGATAATTATCAATTTATGAGAATGGATGAAGATAATGAAGTATATAAACTTCTTTGCTGTTTTGACGATGTAGATTTTGACAGATATTTTCAATATTAACAAATATTCATAAATAAAGCCATAAAATTATTCTCACATATTTAGCAATAAGTACAGCTAAATAACTAAATATAAAATCATAAAGAATTTTTATGCCACTTTGTGCAATAATCCAATCTCCTACAAAATTCCATCCCATATGCTTAAAGAAAGCAAGCACCATCATATACAAAATTCCAGTAATATGAATGGTTAATACACCGGCTAAGACAGCTTTTGCGGAATTTTTATAGGAATAACCTTTTTTTAGAATTGAACCTGTAATAAATGCTGCAATAACATACCCTGCTATATACCCAAATCCAAATTCAAAAATATATCTCCAGCCACCTCCCAATGCAAATACAGGAATAAAGAATAATCCGGTAATTATATAAAGCAATATACTCGTAATTCCTAGTCTTCTGCCTAATAGACCAGTAATAAACATAATTACAGGTACTTGAGGAATATACTTATATGTATATATAAAATCATTTATTGTAACAGCCTCTCCTGTAAATATTTTTGATGGTAATATAAAATGAGTTATATCTAACTGTAAAAAAGTAGCAATAACTATTAAAAAAGAACAAAAAATCAATAAAACAAGGCTACCTACTCCTAATCTTATACCTAATTTTTTCTTAGGTTTTACTGTTTTTACCTTTAATTTTTTTACCTGCTCTTCTGTCATAAAATATTCACAGTCCCTTTTAACTGTTCTTTATTTTTTTCAAATAATACCTTAAATTTATCGTAAAATATATTTTCTGTCCACATTATTAAGGCATCTTCATTATTATTTTGATAATATCCTTTTCTTGTCCCAAGAGATTTAAAACCATATTTTTCATATAAATTTATTGCTGGAGTATTACTCACTCTTACTTCAAGTGTAATATATTTAACACCATTATCCATACAATTTTTTATAATATTAAATAAAAGCGCTTCTCCAACATGACATCTTCTATAATCAGGATCTACTGCAATATTTGTAATATGAGCTTCCTCAAGAATCTGCCAGCTTCCAGCATAACCTATTAGTCTACCACTACTGTCATCAAAAGCTGAATAATACCGCGCAAGCTCATTAGATAGTTCATTAAAAAAAGACTCCTTTGACCAATGATGCTCACCGTAGGATTTTTCCTCAATAATAATTATTGAGTCAATATCAGTTTGTTTCATTTTATCTATTCTTACGGTAAAAATATCACTGTTCATAAAAGTAATTTTAGCACGACTAATCTTTTATGCAAACAATAACATAATATTAATTAAACATCTTCTAAGTTTTTAGAAAGCCTAATAAACGTATCATTCAATTCATCAAGAAACTTTTCATCCTGCAGCTTTTTCAAAATTTCAGCTTTATTGCCTTCCAAAAGTAAAGATTCAGCTTTAAATGGCGTAGGGAGCTTATATGCTACCGCTTCGAGATATCTAGTTTTAGGATTCTCTGCATTTTTAGGTTTATATATTTTTAGCAAAAAATCACTTGCGCTAAGCTTATTATCAGGGTTTTGAAACTCTTCATACACAATAGAAAAATCTCCATATTCAGGTACAGCACGCTCTGCTTTTGCATGGAGTTTTTTGGACATAGCTTTAATATGCTGTTTTATCATAATATCTGCCTTTTCATTTTTCTTATCAGGCCCTTTTATTTTTATTCCTCTAAAATTTACTGGATTAACTTCTGTCATAATAACCTCTTTTTATTATACATTATTTTTTACTATTAACAAGTCATTTACCAAAAATTATAATAGGAAGATTATTTGCTTCTGCATATTCTCTTAAAAATTTCGGAATTGATTCATAATCTTTGCCATAAGCAAAAACTCCTTGAATTTTCGGTCTTGAAATCAAAATTTCATTATAATTTCGTCCATGTTGTCTTTTATGGACTTCCATATTATCAAATATTTTTCTATAAGCATCTGCTACTTTTGGATCAATCTGCTGAATTTCATCAATAGATTTGTTAGCAATTTTAGCATACAAATCCTTATATTCTTCATCAGAAAGCTTGAGTTCTTTCTTTAGTAAATCAGAAAAGTAAGTTCTTACTTCTTTTCTTCTACCACCGAACAGATACTGATTTATTAACAAATCTAAGTTCTTTTTATAACCGCTTCCAAAATCTCTATAATATCCGACATGAATATCATCACTGGCTACATCTAAGATAAATCCCTGCTTTCTGAATACAAGATAATTTCCTTTTCTATTCATAATGAATGAAGCACTCAAAAGGGCACTAGTATCAACTTGACCAAGAGCATTAAGCACTGCCGACTGCTCACCAGAATCAAGTGCATGAACTATAATATTAAAATCATCAGATGACATTCCTTCAGGGAAACCATATTTAGATAAATCAATGCCTTTATCCATAAATATTACAGTATTTTTTGTTCCATCCGCTGCAGACATTTCTTTAACGATTTTCCCATCAGGTTTTATATCTGAAGCTAACGGGATTTTAGATTGAGGTAAATGTATAGCTGTTGCCTGTATTGCAGATACAAATTTACCAATTTGTTTTATACCATCTTTAAGAGCATCTTTATATCTATCAAAGAAACTTCCGTCACTTTTAACACCTTTTAAATCAGCCTCAGCAAGAATGCTGGCGAGTTCAAAAGAATTACCCTGTCTTAATTCAAAAGCAATATTCTTAGCTATAAATATTCTTTCATAATTAGAAATATCATTTCTAGTGCCATCAGGATTTTTTATTTTCTTATTATAATGCTCTAACCAATCATGATTTTTGATTATTTGGTAAATCTTAAGCCTTTCAGCTTCTGGCAAGTTCATTTTACCTAAAATATGGTAAGCATCATAAGCACTTTGAGCAGGATGTGTTTTATCAATAAGATTTTCTGCTTTTGTAATATCATGGAAAATTGTTGCAATACTAAGCACTCTTTTATCAGATTGAGATAACGATTGGAATTTAGGATTTGTAACAACACCCTGAAGCACCTTTAAAGTATGTACATCTACAGTATAATCATGTGTCTTATGTTGAGCCTTCCCTATTGTTGTTAAAAATTCAGGGAAAACTTTTATAATATCGTTTAATTGTTGAGAAAGCTCCGGTTCCCCTTTTATTGTAAGCTTATTATTTTCACTAAAACGTCTTACATAAGGCTTCATCTCTTCAATAATTGCCCTTGTTTTTGGCTCTTTAATTTGTGAAAGTTTTTCACTACCCCCATAAAGATTTGGATAACCATTCATTTGAAACATACCATTTGGTAATGTTCTGAATTCAAAGCCATAATAATCCATAATTTTTAAAGCTTCTTCTTTTGGAAGCATATTAAAGAATTGTTGCATATCTTCAATAAATTTTTCTCTAGGATAATCAAGTTCAGCCTTAAAATTTTTCGAATCAAAATCAACTTTACTTAAAACTCCATTAGAAGAAGTTAAATTATCAAGAGCATTTTCAAATCCGGTCTTCAATCTATCACTAAGCGGTTTTGTGCTTATACCAATAGAATGTGTAAGTTTAACGAGAAAAGAACAATATTCGTCTTTTGTTTTTGGGAGTACCTCTGAAAAATTGAGATTTTTAAAATCATCATCCAATAAAGTATTATTATATTTAGTTATTTTATTGAGCAATTCACGTTTCTGTGAATATGTAAGCTCTAAGATATCTTTAACGTCTTTAAATGCTTTAAAATCAATAACTGCCTTGTATGTACCTAAATTTTTAGATTTTTCAAACAAACCCATAGATTTAAAATAGTCTATATCATCATTACTTTGTAATGCAATAAACTCTATTACAGATTTATTTAAATCCATCGAAAGTAAATCTATATTTGATTTTTTAAGTTCAAAAATCCTATCGAAAACCAAATTAAGATTTTCTATATCCTGTGAATTTATAAGAAAATCTCTAACATCAAAAAGTTCTATTCCTTTTTGCATACCATATAAAGCAGAAGATATTTTTACATTATTGTTATCACAAGCATATAATAAAGAAAGATAACTAGATTCAGGGATTTTATTTTCAACACAATATATTACGAAATTTAAAATATCTTTTTCTTTGATATTAACAGCATCTGCAATATTTTCAATTTGTATATCATTTAGACCAGTATTTTTTTTCAAATAATTTTTTGCATCATTAAAAGCTTTCATATCTTTTTCCATTTGTTGATTAAATATTTTAACATCTATATCCACAGCACTTTTTAATTTATCCATATCTATTTTACCATTTTCCTCAGATTCCTTTAATATTTTAACAAACCCTTCACTGCCAAGGCATTTTGTATTATTAAAAGTTTCCACAATTTCCCCTGTAACTTCATCTCCATTCTTAGCATAAACATCTTTCATAAGATTATAAAATTCATTATTTAGCATGAAACGAAGCGGTTGTAACATTTTTTTCAAAGGTCTATCTGGATCTGGACGATTTTCTGCAATTGCACTTCTTAGAGTAGAAGCTGTAACTGGCTGTGTTGCAAATTTTTCACTAGCTAAGATATTATACTTTTTAACTTCAGCCATTTCTTCATCGCTTAGTTTTGATAGCTCCGCAAGTTCTTTTTTATTCATAGGTTTTTTCCTTGCAGGAAGATCCCCGAGGAATTCAAAATCTATAAGTTGTTGAGTCTTAATTGTTTTCTTTCCAATATGTCTTTCATAAGGATCAAAGAAAATATCAATGATTTCACCTTGAGAATATGGTTTTTGTCTATTTTTGACATTTAGAAGTGCTTCAAGTTGTTTTAATTCCTCAAGGTTATCTTTTTTTAAAAAACGCAAAATATTATCACTTCCAAAACGATTTTTTAATTCAGCACTTACATCATTTAAAAGTTCTGAATAAGTTTTTTCTTTTGGCTGTATATTTTTAAAAGCATTATCATTGTATAATTTAACCGCATCATCTGCAGAGATTTCTCCATTTTTAAGTTTTTCAGATACATCATGTAACAGTTCAAGATTTCTAGCACTTAGACGCTGATCAAAATTCCCAAAATCTTCAAGACTTGGTTCTACAGCATCAAACCCGAGTTCCCTTTTCCTCAAATATTCATAATGCGCAGTAAGATATTTATTATAATTATTAAATTGCTCTTCAGTCATTATATCTTTTGAGAGTAATTCTTTTATCGGGGTATAAAGCGGCTCAAGCTCAGGATGAGCAGAAATAATATCTTTGCCTGTTCTCAAATCATAAGGCACATGCTCTGCTTCTGCAAAGACTGTAACTTTATCACCTCTATACTGCCATTCAAAAATTTGGCCATCAGCTTTATTTCTAAAGTTGAGCTGCAAAGCAGTATAGCCAGAATCTCTTACTTTAGTAGCTGCCTTTTTATTATGAGCTTTTGCATCTATTTTGTTATACATTGGATCGTCTGGCTCAATTCTTGTTACGAAGTCTAATTTAATTCCTCTATCCAATGCAAATTTCTTTATATCAGCAAGTTGAGCCTCTGAAAGATATGGGATTCCATCAGCTCCTTTATAATTGGAAATTCTAGTAAGCTCAATATCACTCTCAGCTTTTGCCTGCCTATCAAGTAATGCTTTAATTTTTTCAACTGTAGGCTGAGACTGCAATTCAGCAGCTCGACGTACTGCACCTTTTGTATCACCTGCATTCAAAAGTTTCACTACGTCAGGATGTTTTGCAAATTTCCCAGATTCAACAATAGTTCTAGCAGCAAATAAATCTCTTACATCGTCTTCTGCATCAAAATAATTCTTAGGCTTATCTTGATTATCAAATAAATAATTTTTTAGTTTATCAAAAAGGCTTTGCACACCTTTAACTCTATAAGACATAGAATTTTTATCACCCAAACCAGCATCAAAAAGAGCTTTTACCAGTTTATCTTTAATTTCTATACCTTTTTTATGTAGTTGCGAAGCTTTTTTATGTAAAAAATCTTCATGTGCCTCTGGTAAAACTTTTCCATTAATTCCATCACTCAACATAGGACGAATATGAAGAGCTGCCTCAGCCTCAAGTGCAGAAATATAATCTTCAACAGTAATATCATCTGAAATCTCATTCATTACACTATCATATCTTTCTTTTATTTCTGCAGGATTCCATTTTTTATTTTCTGGCAGCATTTCATTTATTCTATACAATCCTTCCATAGCATATAATTCATCATAAGTTTTTAATTCCTGATATTGCTTGGTAATTTTATCAAACATTTGAGCTCTTTTAATATTTTCAGGCTGAACGCAATCCATTTTTAACTGCCATTCAGGCATTCCCAAATCTTTCAAAAGTTGCTTAAATTCAGGTGAATACTTACTCATATCCCCTTCTGATGCAACAGCTAAAAATTCATAAACATCTTTATACGCATATGTGATATGATAAGGAGGAATTCCAGCTTTCAGAAATTCTTCTCTATATTTACAATTTTCCATATCAGGAATTTCTTTAGACTTACCCTCAGCTGTAATGATAGTTTTTTTAGGCATTATTTTATCCATGTCATGTTTATTAATACCTTGAACTAATACATTTACATCATGATTACTATGTGTCATTTCATGACGCATAACATCCTGAATCATCTCAATTTCCATTCCACTGACAGAAATAGATTTATTGGAACCAAGTTCAGAATATCCAGCAGCAATTCCATCATCATCGGCATACCAAATTTTCTTACATTTGCTAAAATCTAATACTGGCGGCATAATAGCATTACCCTCACTTGCCTCATGCCAGCGATTAAGCTCAGCTTCTATAAAATCTAATTCGGTTTTATAATCATTATGTACTTCTGAAAGTATAATTTTTGTATTATATCTTTTATTTATATCAAGACATCTTTTAACGGTATCAGAGTCAAAAGACAATAAATATTTTTCATAAAAGTGATTATTAAGCGGATTATGCGGATTTTCTTTTGTATATTCTTTAAATCGTTCAATTCTCAAATCACGCATAAAATCTTTTGCAAGATTTTCTGTAACTTGATTTAATTCAATATTTTCAGTATGCCCATATTGGTTAGTAGCATATTTTATTAATTCTTCTGCAGCCTGCGGATTATTTTTTCTTACATAATCAATAAATTCTCTTGTAAGAGGCTCATTTGATAAAATTTTTGTTTTAATGCCGGCATATGTATAATGCCCTGTAATTGTATGATATACATCAAGTATTTTATCTATATCTCTCAATTTTTCGATAACATCAACTCTTGAAGAAATATTAACCGGTAACTTCATAATGCCGTCAATTTCATTAAATGTATTTTTCAAATAATCCTGTACTTTTTTATCACCAACATTTTCAAGTTTAAATTCCAAATCTTCAATCAATTTCCAGTTATCATGATTTTTTACATTATTGTGTTCATTATATATATATCTTGCAATTGATTGCAAATCTTTGTTTTTTACAAGCGGATTAAGTTCTTTTATTTTTATATCTGAAAGTTTTGAATGAATTTCATCTGGAGTAAGTTTTGGATTTTCTTTGAGAATATTAGTTACATTATCTACATTTTTAGGGTCAGCAAAAATTTTAATATCCTGTGGAGAAAAGTTTTTATAATTATCCCCAGCTACATCGAAAACAGCCTTACTATTTTTTATGAACTCGTTACTATTAATAAAATAACCAACAGGTAACCATTTTTCACCAGGATTTTTTGGTTCCAATAAGAATAATTTTTCAATGGTATCAACTTTACCTTCAAAAGCATCACGTGCAAAATTATTTGCAAGCAACACATCTAAATGTCTAGTTTCATTTGAGAATTTTTTCAGCGGACGTTCTATAGAAAGAAGTCGTTTTATATCGGAAATTCTTTGCATATCATTACCGCATTCAGCAATAATTGGCGCAACATATGAAGCATTCTCCTGATGAATAGCACCACGTGCTTGCAAAGATATTAAATCTTTTACAATATCAACTTTATCCGGCACATATGTTAGAATTGCCCTGACATCACTTTCTGTAAGCGCTCTATTTCCTCTAGCCTTTAACTGTTCAGGAGTTAATTTTAATACATTTTTTATTTCAGATATATTATATCCTTTAGTATTTGAAAATCTATATAATTTTACAGCATCTAATGGAGAGACTTGAGCTTTCGCCATTCCATCAACACTCATAAGCTCAAATACGCCATCAGCAGCCCTCTCATCAACTCCAAAATTCTTTATTATTTCACATATTGCTTGACAACTAATAGATCCCTCATTTGATTTTTTACTCAATAATCTATATGCAAAATCTGCTACTTCTTGATAATGTTCTATAAGTTTACCCTCAGAAGTCTTAAGCCCTCTTAAAATAAATGAAATATCATAAGCAGAAAGTTCAGCTCCTCTTGCAGCTAGTGTTGTATCATCAAGTTTAAGAAATTTATCTATAATTTCAATAGGTATATCTGAATCAAAATCTAATATATTTTTTATTGCAGAATAATCGAATTGTCTATGTTCAAGTGGCAAAAGCTTATTTAAAAGTGCAAGTTTTTTAGAATTACCTTTAACGGAATCCATCAAAGAATTAATTCTTTGTTCAGTAAACCCTCTTTGATAAAGCTCTGGAGTCATCATAATAGACTTAACTGATTCTGGAGTAACTTCACTTAAATCCCCTGCTTGAATTTCATTTCCATCTTTCATTTCATCTGAAAGTTTCTTTTCCACATCGTTTGACTGAGAAGATTTCTTAGAGAGGTGAGATTTATCTTGATAAATAACTTTATCAATAGATTTGTCAGGATTTTGGGCAATAAGATTTTCTACATTTTTAATATATCTATCAACCATTGGATCAAAATGTTTCATATTAAACTGCCATTCTGGCATACCCATTTTTATAAGTAATTCTTTAAATTCTGGAGAATATTTACTCATATCACCTTCAGCAGCTACAGCAATGAATTCTTTTGAATTAGAATACGCATATATAACATGAGAAGGCTCAACACCTGCTTTTAAAAATTCATCTCTATATTTACAATTAGCAAAATCTAATTGCATTTTCTGCTCACCGGTCTCAGGATTATTCACTGAATGATATGGGGCAATATCTGACGGCAGTGAATAATCCTTGTTTAAATCACCGGTAATCTTTTTATCATTAATGTGAGTTATTTCATGACGTAAAAAATTTTTAACTCCAACTACGGCATTCATACCATTTATACCAAGAGTGTGTGTTATTTCTCCAGCATAAGCACCTGCACCTATTTCATAATATATTTTCTTTGTGCCAAAAGTATCTATAACAGGAGGGTATTTTGCTTCACCATTACTTGCACGATGCCACTCAGCTAATTCTTGCTCTATAGCACTAGCAGTTTGTTTTAAATCAAGAGAACTTAATGGTGATGAAAACACTTTTACATTATATTTTTTATTAATTTCCATATACTGTTTCTTGATTGAATTTGGAATATTAGATTGTTTTAAATAGTAATTATTATAAAAATAATCAGATAATTCATCATTGGGATAAATTTTTACAAATCCCATCAGTTTACTGAATTGAAGATGATTTTTGAAATCCTCAACAAAATTTCCATTATTTTTATTCTTGAGAATTTTAGTTTCTAACTCCGCATCATTTTTAATATCTTTAGTTAATTCTGGGTAATAATTTTTTATAAATTTTATAAATTCTTGGTGCTCAGCACCTGCACCAATATTTGAATAATTTCTATTTACAGTATTATAAACATCTATTACTTCTCTTGTTTTTATAAGAATAGCACCAATTTCATTTTGGTTTAAATCACCATCTGTAATTTTCTTAAATGAATTTTCTAAATATGAAGAAAGTTTTTTATCTTTAACATTTTCAATCGTATATTTTATATCAGAAAGGATATTTCTAACTTCAGGAATTTGAATTTTTTTATACATTTGAGGGAAATAATCATTATCAAATTTAGCTTGAAAAGAAAGCGGTTTTTCAGGAACATGGCCAAGTACATCTTTCGCGATAGTCTTACCAGTTTTAAGACCAGTTAAAGTAGATGTGAGCATACCAATCATATTCCCTTGAATATTGAGATCTCCAGTTAAAAGCATATCCCCAGCCATGCTTATAGCTAGATCAGTACCTCTTTCTCCGACTAAGGCTACAAATTTTCCAGAACCTTTCGCCATTAAAGCTGCCCCGACTTGAGAACCTTTAATACCAGCACCCGCGCCAATGATAAAACTTGCTAAATTTATCAGACCATCTTTTGTCAATCTTTCAGCAGCCTCGTCACTTATTCCATCACTTTTAGAATTTTCATTTATATATCCAAGACCAGTCTGAGCAACCATACCTGACATTGCAAGTTTTCCACCAGCACCAAGAATAGCTCCGCCAATAACTTGTCCACCTGGGATTAAGCAAGTTACTCCCCCAACAGCCATAAAAACCATACCCCCGACCTGCATAGTGCCGGCAATACGTTCATCAATACTCTCATTATCCTCTATATAAGCCTTAGCAAGCTGTTCACTATTTTTTCTGCCATAAGCCTCCACATAAGCATCCGCATACTCCTGCTGATAATCCTCAAGAGTTTTTCCATTCAAAACTTTTGCTTTATTTTCATCAATCTTTGCAATCACAGCCCTAGCAATTTCAATTTCTGTTTGAGGGACATCTCCATCCAAAAGCTTTTTAAGCCCTTCTTGCTGGGAATATTCATCTTTACCAAATAGTTCCTGCAAAGATAGTTTTAAACCCATTTCGACTTTGGCGTAATCTGAAGCTTGCCAATCTCCACGAGGATTTACAAGGGTATCATCAATATATTTGTGAATTTTATCAGCTTTTGATGAAACTGACTGAGCTAACTGTAAAGCAGTCTTAGAATTTTCAAATCTTGCTATTTTTTCTTTATTAAAACTAATCCCTCTTTCATACAGGAATACTTCTTCAAATTTAATCAACTCATCCGCATCAGAATATATTACAGGCGGTCTTATTTGAGATTTAAGTTTTAACTTTTCTCCTGAAACTTCTATATCCCCTGATTTTTCAAATTCAGGAGCAGTTTCAGTCATTGATTTCAAGTTATTAATAAATTTCTCAAAAAGTTTATTATACTCAGGTGAATCTTTATCTGGAAGGTTTTGAAGCTGTTTTTGGAAAAATTTAATTTCTTCAATAGTTAATGAATCAACACGAGCTTTATATTCTGCTTTTTGCTCAGGATTGAAATTATTATATCCAGGAGTCATTAACATTAGATCTTCTTTTATATGCTCATAATACTCACGTTTTGTCAATGAATTGCTACGTGCTTCATTTAAATACATATATCCCAGCTTTTCAAGCCTAATAGCTTCTTCCAGTTTACTTTTACTTAATCCATCCTTAGTTACTTCCTTATAAAGGTCATATGCAGCACTTATATCCCCTTGTGTATTTTTTTGATTTTCATACAAAGTATCAGCTGATACAACCATATTACCCAACTCATTTATTGTACAATTTTGTGCATCCTCTCTTGTAATTTCAAGTTCAACTGATTTAGAATTAGCTTCATTTTCAGATTCTTTTTCCAGCACCAAGCCTTGATTAGAAATACCATTAGATTTTCTTTGAAAAGTAGAAACATTCTTTTTTTCAGCTACAGTAATCACGCCGAAATCAACCATTATAGACAAAATTTCTTCTTGAGACTTGCCTTTTACAAATGGATTATTCTTTAGAAAAGCTTGAATTTTTTGTTCTACTTTACTCGTAGTCATTACTTATCCTTCTACACAATATACTTCTAATTACGGTATTAGAGTAAAAATCTTTAACAAATATCTATATTATTAAAAATTTGTAACAAATTGATTTACTTAATAACAAGTGTTACACTCCTTTTAGAGAGATTTTAGAGTAAGGATTTGTTATGAAAAATATTATTGTATATACAAGCAAAAAAGTATCTGAATTAGCTGATGTACTTGCGCAAATTGATGAAACAAATGTCAGGATTGAAGATGCTGAAAAATTGAAAGATTATGAAACATTAAACCCCGCATTAATAGTAATTGAAGATGTTCCTAATATTAAAGATGTATTGATGGTTACAAAATTCAAAGCACCTGTCCTATTTATTGGTGAACCATTTAAAGGAACAACTGTAAGAGCAATTACATATGATTTAATAAAAACCCCTGTAGATAATGATGAACTATTAATAAGAGCAAAATCATTATTAAAAATTAAAGAACTGAGAGAAAAACTCCTTCAAGTTTCAACTACAGATGAACTCACAGGACTTCATAACCGGAAATATTTACATGAACGCCTTGAACAGGAAATTTCACGAGCAAAAAGATATGGAACCAAACTCTCCTGTCTGCTTTTTGACCTTGACTTTTTCAAAGTTGTAAATGATATATATGGATATGATTGGGGTGACGTATTACTTCGTTCAATTGCAGATAAATTAAAACAACTTATTAGAAAAGAAGATATTCTTACACGATATGGTGATGAAGAATTCTTACTAATTCTTCCAAACACATCTGAAGAAAATGCCTTTTTATTTGCAGAAAGATTCAGACGTGATATAGAAAAAATGGAATTTATACCAGCAGGAGAAGAAGAAAGACATCCGATTACAATTTCTGGCGGAATTTCAACTTACCCTTGCCTTGAAAATGTTGAAGAAGATGTAAATACTATCATTCGCTATGCAGAGCATGCTTTATATAATGCTAAAAAACGCGGTAAAAACAAAATTGTTCAATTCTCTCAAATAAACTTAGGAGAATAATAAAAAAAAAGCTAAGACACAGGCTAATACTGCCTGTACTTCCTTTCTGAACACTTACATAGTGTAAAATCTGGTTATTTAGGCAGTTACAAACTGCCTTTTTTATTTATTATTTTGATTAAGATAATGCCCTAATCATTTCATGAGCTTCTTCGCATTCTGGGAATACATCAACTGCTTTTTCCAGCAATTTTAAAGCTTCATCATTATTACCAAGTTTTTCTTCACACTTAGCCATATTCAACAACAAATTAAGATTATTTGGGCTGCTCTCATAAAGTTTTTTGAATATATTATTTGCCTGCTCATAATTTTCCAATTCAAAATAACATAAAGCCAGCAAATTTTTCGTATCATTATTTTCTTCCAACTCAAGGGATTTTACAAGAAACACCTTTGCATCTTCATAATTTTTCATCAAATATCGGATATTACCCGCAATAAATAACAAGAAACCACTTTGAACAGATTTTTCAATAGCTTTTGTAATCTGTACCTGAGCAAGCTCCAAATCTCCCATAAGCATTTTATTCAATGCAGAAAAGGCAAGTACTTCACCATCTTCCGGCTTCATGCCTAGCGCAAGTGCATAATACTTGTCTGCGCCTTTAAAATCAGTCGTTGCATGCAAATAATTTGCATACTCAAACACAACACCAAAATCCTCAGGAGCAATTTTTAAAGCCTGTTCAAATTCATCCTGAGCATAATCAAAAAGCCGTTTAGTTAAATAAATAACACCCAAATCCTTATGTGCAGAAGCACAATCCGGTTTTAATTCAATAACTTTTTTCAAAATCTTTTCTGCTTTATCAGTATCTTTTGTGATAAGACATATATGAGCAAATTCATAGTAAATTTCAAAAGAAACATTGCCCATTACAATCATTTTTTCATAAATTTCTTTAGCTCGCAGCGGTTCATTTATTTTCATAAACAGACTAGCTAATTTTTGTGACATAGAAGCAGCTTTAGGATTAAGCATTACTAAATGCACCATAATCCCTATTGCCAATTTATACTCACCTTTCATCTCATAACAACAAGCTAGATTATATTTAAAATTTTGTTTTTCAGGATAATGAGTAGCCAAAATCTTATAATGCTTAATTGCATTATCCCAGTCCTGCATTTTAGTTTCAGAAAGAGCTAATGCGATAAGATAACTATCTGAAGGCTCAATTTCATATGCTTTTATAAAATATTCACAAGCCTTTTTATGCTCGCCCTTCATCTGAAGAATTGAAGCTATATTATAGTAAGTAATCGAATTTGATGGATCTAATTCACTAGCCTTTACAAAATTTTCATAAGCCTTGTCTAGATTGCCAATTGTAATATATGAAGTTCCAAGATTATTATATAACTGCGAATGGTCAGGGTTTAATTCTAATGCTTTTTCTAAGTAATCCAGACTTTCTGCAAATTTTTTCATTGCCATATACGCAGTTCCAATTATATAATATATCGTATAGTCATCCTGAGAATACTCAAGTGCCTTTTTAGCATATTCAATAGCTTGTTCTTGTTCTTCGGTTTTTACACATAATACAGCTAAGCATTTATAAGCTTCAAGGTAACTATCCCTTAATTTGATAACTTCTAAATATGCAGTCTTAGCATGTAAGTAATCTTCAAGATTATCATAACAAGTCGCAAGATAAAACCAGCTTAGAGCATCGTCAGGCTTATATTTTACAACTGTTTCAAAATTACTTTGAGCTTCCTTAAATTTTTCAAGGTTGATATTGCAAAGCCCCAAAAGTTTTAATGCTTCAATATGTTTTTCATCATCTGTCGCAAATTTTTCTAATTCTGCCTTTGCCTCTTCAAATTTTTGTTCAGCAACCAAATTTGTTATTTCTTCTATACTCATATTCTCCATACACTAATTATAGCTTAAAAATAATTTATAAAACACATAAGCTGGACAAATACTGAAAACGTATGATATAATATAATATCTACGCCTTATTTTTTACACTAAATATTGTTCCTAAAATGAAAGGAACAAATATGGGAAAAAAAAGTTATACAAATGGTAATTTTTCTATAAATGGTGAGACAAAAGCTTCCACATATAAAAAAGGAAATACCGTCTACACAAATTATAATATGTCTGATACTGAAAAGAAAATTTTTGACTATGCTCAAAATTCTTTTCTTAATTCTTTGCCTCAATTGAATGTATTTTCTGATGAAACAAAAAACCAGTTTAAAAACCAGATGGAAGCATATAAAAATCAAGGAATAAAAAATATTGAAAGCATTTACACTCCAATGATTAATAATTTAAAAACAGATGTTGCATCAAGATTCGGCAATTATGACAATTCATCGTTCCTAAGCGAACTAAAAGATATTGAAAACAGCAGAAGTGATGCAATAAGCTCATTTGCACAAGATATGATTCTTAAAGAAAATGATTTAGTTAATGATGAATTATCAAGAAGGTATAATTATATGAACTTTTTAAGCGGAATACAAGACCAAACATATTCAAATGCACTTAATTTCGGTTCTGCATCCTCTGCAAATAGTTCATACGGAAGCTCTAGCAGTTCATCAAATAGTCTAGCAGCATTCTCAGCTATTGCAAATCAAGCGTTGTCACTTTTAAAATATTTCTACTAATTTATACGGAGGGGCAGAAATTAACTCTGTCCCTCTCTTTTTCTTTTTGTGTATAATAATGTTATGAATATTAATCAGGAATTTGAAACAATAGCTGCAATAGCAACCCCGATAGGTACTGGAGGAGTTGGTGTTATTAGAATTTCAGGCGATAATAGCTTTGGTATCGCTGATAAAATTTTCTCGAAAAAAAATCTTACTGCAGGAAAAATAGCCCATGGATGGATAGAAGATGGTGGAAAAAAAATTGATGAAGTAATTGTGCTGCCATTTAAGAAACCTAACAGTTATACTGGAGAAGATATAATTGAAATTCACTGCCATGGGGGGATTAATGTTGTCAGAAATATTCTTGATTTAATATTGAAAAATGGAGCTAGACTTGCAGAAAGAGGTGAATATACTAAAAGAGCTTTTTTGAATAAGAAACTCGATCTTTCTCAAGCTGAAGCTGTAGCAGATTTAATTCATGCTAAAACTCAAAATTTTGCAATCCAATCTGCAAAAAATCTCTCAGGTGTGCTAGGAGAAAAAATAAAAGAAATTAAAAAACAACTTTTTGAAGTATTATCAAAAATAATTGCTGGAATTGATTTCCCTGAAGATGTCGCTGAGCCTGAGTATTCATATCTTATTGAAAGTTTTGAAAAATCTTTAGCAGAAATTGACAAGATTTTAGCTTGTGCAAAATCTTCAGATATTTTAAGACAAGGCGTTAAAATAGCAATTGTAGGTAAACCAAATGTTGGTAAATCATCATTATTTAATACAATGCTTAATGTAGAACGAGCAATTGTAACAGATATTGCAGGAACTACACGTGATGTATTAAAAGAAAATCTAGATTGGGATGTTGCAATTACTCTTATTGATACAGCAGGAATAAGAGAAAGCAATGATGTTGGAAAAGTTGAAGAAATTGGAATAGAATATTCCAAGCAATCTGCTGATGAGGCTGACTTAGTTTTATTCATTTACGATGCTAGTCGAGGAATAAATAATGAAGATAAAGCTATAATGGATTTAATAAAAGATAAAAAACACTTAATTATAGCAAATAAATGTGACCTTATCGACAAGAAACCTGATAATGCAATTTGTATTTCAGTAGCAGCTGGGGAAGGGATTGAAGAATTAAAATCGAAAATTAAAGAAATTGTATGCAATTTCTCAGCTGATGATACAGAATTTATTACAAACAAACGCCAGCAGGATTGTCTTATAAAATGTAAAGAAAGTCTTATACAAGCTCTAGAAGCAGCTAAAGTACACGAACTTCAGGATTTAATTTCAATTGATTTAAAATCTGCACTATTATTCCTTGATGAAATTACAGGTGAAGTTATTACTGATGAAATTTTAGAAAATATATTTTCTCATTTTTGCATAGGGAAATAACAATATAAACATAAAAAAACGGCTTTCGGGGGAAAGCCGTAAAAAGTTAAGTATGCAAAAACTCAATAATAGCGCGGATAATTTTCCGCATTAACATTATAACTTATAACATATAATTTATCAAGTACTTTTTTAAGATTTTGATAAAAATTTTATGAGTTTTTTAATATCTTTATTCCAAATACCGTTCCAATTACGGATTATGACATCTGCAGGAGTAATCCCTTCAAATGTAAATTCTTTAATATAATCTAGGTATTTTTCTTCACCATTATTCTGTTCTATAAGGGATTTTTCCGAAATATACAGAATTTCCTTAGCAAGATCTTTTATGGCATGCCTGCATATTTTAGACTCCAATGCACTTTTTGGAACATTATATCTCAATTCAGAAAAATCATGATAATTATATGGTCTTAAAAGTTCTTCGATTTCATCAAGTGCAGTTTCATTATATAAAATACCTTTATATAAAGCCAGTATAGCATAAGGAGCCATTTTAGCACCACAATCATGATTTCTTATTTCAATAAAATTTCTCAATCTAACATCTGGGAAACAAAGATTTGCTTGAAGAAGATAATCCTCCATTTCCGGTTCATAACCTTCCCAACCACTAAGCATAAATTCTTTAAAATTTATTTTCCCATTAATATTAACTGGTACATTATCACGATTAATAAAAATAATTGGAGTTTCCATTATGTAATCTATATATTGGTCAAAAGAAAAATCATCTTGAAGTTTACTTGCAAACCCGCACCGTTCATTGTCAGTATTAAGCCAGCTTAAAGCTCTAAATGATTTATACCCAGTATCTACACCGCCTCTTATAGGAGAATTTGCAAACATCGCTGTAACAAATGGAGATAATTTGTTGGCAATTTTAAATTTGCGCATAGCATCTTCTTCGCTTTCAAAATCAAAGCAAACTTGGATTCCTGCTGTCTCTCGCATCATGACATCAGATAAAATTCCCCAAAGGTATTTCGCCATAATAGCATAACGTCTTTTAGGCAAAAGATTAATCATCTTATGTGTACTAACAGGAGATACCCCGTATCCTAATAAAGTAATCCCCATTTTATCAAGAATAGGTGTCATTAAATTATCAAGTTCGTTAATATTTTGTTCTAAATCACCTATCTTAAATTGAGGCTCTATACTTAGTTCAACCTGACATCCTGGTTCTAACGTAATAGTGTTATGACCCTGCTTAAGTCCTATAATATTATAATCATCTGTGATATAATCCCAATTTTCACTTTTAGCAAAACTTCTTAGAAAATTACAAATCCCAAACTCAGAAGAATAATCAACAGCCTTATTAGTCACCATTGAAATTGGTAATCTTTCATACTCCAATCCAGTTTTATGTAAAGACCGTTCTTTACATCCTGATGTATAACGATCTAAAATATCTTGATATTCAAGACGTTGTTGTGTTTGTAGTTTACTCAAGTCAGCCCCCTTGTTTTAACAATTATATAACACTATAAAAAATATCAAAGAAAACATTACAAAACATTTACCTGTCTGTGGTATTATAATAGGTAAGATGAACTACTTCGAACGAGCAAAATATTTCAGAACAAAAAAACGACTAGGACAAAACTTTCTCATAAATGGGGAAGTCATCCATAATATACTTGATTATGCAGATATTCAACCAGATGATACTATAATAGAAATCGGTCCTGGAGTCGGGTTTGTTACAGAACAACTAGTAAAAAAAGCAAAAAAAGTTATCGCAATAGAACTTGATGAAGAAGCAGTAAAAGAATTAGAAAAACTTGAAGCTCCTAATTTACAAATCATTCATCAAGATATATTAAAGACAGATTTATCCTCACTATGTGAGGGAAAATTTAAAGTTGTTGCAAATATTCCATACTATATTACAAGTCCAATTATTGCACACCTTCTAGGCGAAATTGATGATTTAGAGAATAAAAACAGGAATAAAATTACTGATATACTTCTTATGGTTCAGGAAGAAGTAGCAAGAAGAATGACAGCTACAGAAAAATCACCATCAAAACAATATGGACTTTTAACAATTCTATCTCAATTCTGGGCTGATGTTGAAATTAAAGAACTCGTAGGCAGACGTTCTTTTTATCCTGCACCAAAAGTAAATTCTGCACTCGTAAGCTTAAAAGTTCAAGAAAAGCCTAAGCTAAATTTAACTGATTATACTCATTTTAGAAAAACTGTAAAATCAGCATTTTCACAACGCAGAAAAAATATTAAAAATTGTTTGCTTAGCGGCGGATTTTCCAAAGAAAGTATTCAACGAGCAATACAAAAACTTGGATTAGATGAAAATATTCGAGGTGAAAAATTATCCATAGAAGAATTAGGCAAACTTTCAGAGGAACTAAAAAATGGAAATTAAAATTCAGTGTCCAGCAAAAATAAATCTTACATTAAAAATTATAAATAAAAGAGAAGATGGATTTCATAATATTGAAAGTATAATGCAAGCAATAGACTTGTATGATTACTTAAAAATAACAGTAGAGCCGGCTAAGGAATTTGAAATTCAACTATCAGGCACTAGTCTAGAAATTCCATATAACGAAAAAAATCTTGTCTATAAAGCTGCAAATTTATTTATTGAACAAGCAAATCTGTCCCCGCATAAGATAAAAATATTCATAGAAAAAAATATCCCTGTATCTGCAGGTCTTGCAGGAGGAAGCACAAATGCAGCCGGTACTTTTTATGGACTAAACAAATTATTTAATGAACCTCTATCTAAAGAAGAACTCCATATACTATGCGCAAGTCTTGGTTCTGATTTAAACTTTTGCCTTGAAGGCGGGAAAAAACTTACTAAAGGTCGTGGAGAAATTCTTGAGCCGTTAGAATTTGAAGAGTTTTCACTTTCGCTTATAAAACCAGAAGATATAGGTATAAGTGCAAAAGAAGCCTATACAAGATTTTCAGAAAAAGAAAATTTTGGTCGAGAAAATTTCGTGAACGATCTTGAATGGGCAGTTATAGATAATTATCAGGAATTACAAATAATAAAAAACCTGTACCCTGAATCTATTATGTCCGGTTCCGGTTCTACATATTATCTCATAAATGGTGAATTTGAACCTTTAAAAGGGTATTGGATAAAAAATAACTTAAAAACAATTCCTTTTGGCATTATGGAAATTTAATAAAGGGAAAGACCTCTCTAAGTTTGAGAGGTCTTTTAGATGACTTAGTTGAAAATATTAATTATTCTATTTTTTTTGTTGTTTTAATGCTTGAGCTTCAAGTTCTGCATTGAGTTGGTCAACTCTTGCCTGTACTGCACTTTGATCTTGACTTCCATTAATTGTTTCGTCCATTTTGATATTGCCTTTGCAGTCTTGAATGTAATATTTGTCACCTGATTTAACAACTTTATTTGTTCTTCCTAGTTTCAAACCGTTATTAACAACATCACCGGTTCTTACTTCATTCTCTACATTAGCTGAATATACTTTATCACCGACTTTTACATCCGGAAGAGTAAATTTATCACCGACTTTTAAGTTAGTATTGCGTTTATATCCACTGGCTGCATATACAGCATCCCTAATTTGTCTATATTCAGGAGTTCCGTATTTAACACCATACATATCCATAATGATACCTGAAGGGTAATTTCCATATTTAATTGTATAACTCTTAGGTTCTTTTCCTTCTTCCTTACCAACTTCATATTCACAAATTTCCACTGGATCTGGTGTTGGATCTGGTGTTGGATCTGGTGTTGGATCCGGTGTTGGATCTGGTGTTGGATTAATTTGAGAGAGTTGTTCATCAGCTTTCTTAGCTAATTCATATGCAGCTATCAATTCTCTTTCATTTACCTTTTTACCAGTTGCTTGTCCATATGCTACTTTCATAGCTTCAGCTTTTAACTCATCTGGTAGATGTTTTAAATCTAAAATACCTTGAACAATTTTCTTGTTATCTTCACCTTTAATACCTGCTGTACCTTGTTTAACAATTTCCTCTGCAGATAGACCTTGGAATACATCAGCATATCCATTATCTTTTACCAATATACCTAAAGCAACTGCTGCCGGAATTGCGGCTAATGCACCTTTTATAGGATTTACAAGTCCAGCATTTGATTCTTTATGTCCTAAAAGTTCGCTTGTGCCATCAGCATGGATACCATATACGTTACTGTTAAATTTAGCACCGACATAATTTCCAACTAATGCACCTAATCCTAAAGACCCAATAACAGCACCTGTCTTATATAATCCGCTATTATCGCGTTCATATTCAAAGTTAGCAGCTTTCACAGCTTTTTTCATATAACGTTTTTTAATATCAAAATCTTCTGCTCCAGCTTTTCTTTCATCTAGGTTTAATTTATAATCTAAACCGGTAAATTCTCTCATTGTAAGTTTATATTTATCAGATGAGAAAATTTTATTTCCATTTTCATCAAGAATAAATTTTCCATCAGCATCTGTCATATAAAATCTTTCCGGATTTTCTTTGACCATCTTTCTGACATTTCTACTATTTATATATTCTGGAATAAAACCATTTGCTTTATCTTTATCCTTATTTTTTTTGTATTCATCTTTATCAAGATAAACAATAGTTTTATCAACTTCCTCTTGGGTTACTTCGTTTTTAACTTGATTTTTAGCAGCTTTTTTAGCTTGCTTTTTAGTTAAACCCAAACCTAGATAATCATCAATTAACTCTTCACGGCGAGCCTTTTGTGCATCTTTGTTACCGAGTAATGTTTGGAGTTCATTGTTAGTCTTTTTAGTTTCATCTTGTTTTTTAGTTTTTTTGACTTCTTGTGTAGCAACTACGTCTACTTTTTCAACTTTAGTCATCGACTTCCCCTTTCGATTTTCCTCGTGAAAAGAAAATACTCTTGTTTTATTATCCTCTATGTCTTTATAAAAAATTTTGCTGATTAAAAATTGCTTTTTCTAATTACTATTAATATGTTTAATAAACTAGAACACTTGCAAGACAATGGTTTAAAGCAGAAAGACCTCCTTAACATTCCTTAACATTTTATTATAGCCAACAGACTGCTTCTATTTTTTTTAATATAATTGTATAATTACAAATATGAAAATATTAGAAATAGAGAACTTAAATTTAGGATTCAACTGCGAAAATGGTTTTAAACAAGCCTTATGGGACGTCTCTTTTGTGCTTAATAAGGGAGAAATGCTTGCTCTAGTTGGAGAATCCGGTTGCGGAAAGACTATTTCTGCAATGAGCATCCTGCAACTACTTCCTAAAAATGCAAAAATAACCTCTGGTATTATTACATATGAAAATCAAAATATTTTAGAACTTAAAACAAAAGATTTGAGACATATACGAGGTGCAAAAATTGCACTCATACCACAAGATCCAATGACATCATTAAATCCGCTATATACCGTAGGCAACCAGTTATTGGAAGTAATAAAGATTCATCAAAATCTAAAAGGAGAAGAAGCATTTAAAAAGGCGGTAGAAGCGTTTGAAATGGTTCAAATTCCATCACCTAGGGAAAGATTAAAAGCATATCCCCATGAGTTTTCAGGAGGTATGAAACAACGAGCAATAATTGCTATGGCATTAGCATGTAATGCAGAAATTCTTATTGCAGATGAACCTACAACAGCATTAGATGTTACAATACAGGCCCAAATAATGGATTTAATCGGGAAAATTAAAATAGAACGTCAAACAGCAATACTTTTAATTACACATGATTTAGCACTTGTAAGAGAACATGCAGATAGAATTGCTGTTATGTATGCAGGCAGAATTGTAGAAAATGCACCAGCAAATGAATTTTTTGAACACACAAACCATCCATATTCAATTGCACTATTAAATTCTATACCATCTACTAAAGGGAAATTTTTAGAAACAATAACCGGACAGCCTCCTTCAATTCAGCAAACCATAAATGGATGTAAATTTCATCCACGTTGTAAAAATTGTATGGAAATTTGCACTAAAAAAATTCCACCGAATTATATTATTGGTGAAAACCACTTTTCTGCATGTTTTTTAAACAAATAAAAATTTCAAAATATTTTAATTTAAATAACAGCTTTAAAAGCAAGTCCGATAAGAATAAGACCACCTGAAATCTCAAGATATTTTGAAGGGAAATTTTTGAAACTATTACCAAACCAAAAACCTGAAAGCGACATAAAAAATGAAGCAAAAGCAATCAATAATGCAGGAATTAGTAATTCTGTATGGCTGAACTTTATACTAGCACCAGCAACAAGTGCATCAATACTGGTCGCTATGCCCATTGATATTAGACAATTTATACCTATACAGCAAATTTTTTCTTCCTTTTGCTCAAACGCTTCAAATATAAATTTCAAGCCTAAAATCAAAAATATAGCAAAAGAAATCCAAGCAGAATAAGCTGATACATATCTACTTATAATCCCTGCACCAATAAAACCAATAACAGGCATAAATCCTTGGAAAAATCCCATAGTCAAAGCAAGTATCAGTGAATTTTGAACACGATTTGATGTAAAAATCAGCCCCTGAGCAAATGAAACAACACAACAATCAATTCCTAGAGCAAAAGCGAGCAATAAAATTTCAATTAAGTTCAACTTCCACCTCAAACAACCTATTCCAAGGGAATTTATATTCAGTTTTAAACTGAAGATTTAAAAATTTAGAAATTTGTTTTTCAAAAGGTTTTATTTTCTGAGATAATTCATCAATATCAGCTATTTCAAGCACCTGCCTAACATTAGCTTGATAAGCCCAATCATCAAGCAATCTAACAGCCTGAAGCTTTTTAAAAGCAATATCATTATATTTTTCAGCAAGAAATTTTATTTTTCCAGCACAAATAAGACTACCTAAACTATTAGCAGAAGTATTCCAAGCAGAATACCCAAAAAAATTTTCACTCATGAAATTATTTTCAAAAAAACTTGCTACAAAAGCATTATCAGCACCATTAGCAAATCTTACATCCGCAATCATATAGGGTTTTTCTGGCAGAATCAGTTCCCCTGAAAAAACTTTAGTAGATTTTTTCATAACAATTTCACCTTGAGAATTTTCAAAATTATTCACTAAAAGAATTAAATCTGCATCATTGATATCAGAGATTTTACATCCTGCGAGTTCAATCTGCCCTTTTACAGACTTTTCTATAGAAACATCCTCATAATTTGAAATTAAATCCCTATAATCAGGCTCAGTAAATACTGGAGCTATTTTCAAATTTCCACTGACAGCTCTTGCAAGAAGCGTAAGCGGAATTTCATCAGCACCGGTCTTAACAAAACCACCCAAGGACTCTATTGCTTTAGCCTCCTGAACATTAAATCCATATTCAGCACAATCATCTTTTGAAAATACAAGAGTATCAAAAAGTCCTTCCTTCTGCCATTCAAGATAAATTTTATTTATCTCAAAATTTCTTTTTCTAGTCTGCATATAATCATCTAAAATATCAGTAGGGATTATATTTGTAATACAACTTTCCGTACCAAGTTTATGAGTCATATAGGAATAATCAAAAATCTTTTTCCCCCATTTATTCCAATACTCTTTTTCCTCTTCATTAATATTATTATTTGAAATACGCATAATACTTGAAAAAGCATATATTTTTGATTGTTTTTCCAACAAAATCTCTTTCAAATGCAAAATTCTATCTCTTATTTGTTCAAAAGTATCCTGAGAACGTCTAGATGAAATTAAACCGCCATAAGCAAGGGTATCAAGAGAAATTATAATTGCATCCATTTTAGGGAGACTTTTTAACCATCCCAAAATTTTTTCGCAATCTGCATATCTCGTCAAATCCCCCAAAAATTCTCGCGGGGGGATAAAAAATTCTATAGCTTCATCAATTTCAGCAATCATTTTAGGAAGCGCATAACATACAGGTCTATTGTCTATTGGTACAAATCCTATTTTCATAAGACAATTATATTACAATTATATAATTTAAACAATTCTATCTGTTCTATCGCCCTTAATCACTTTTTTAATCTGATTCATTGTTTTTTCAAGGATATAATTCACCGCATCAACAGTATCATAAGCAATATGCGGAGTAATAATTACATTATCAAGTTTAGCAAGTTTATGCACATATTCTACATCCTGCATACATTCTAGGGAAAATTCTTCAGTTTTACCCTCACAGCTTTTTCCGCTGAAACTTTCATTTTCACAAGTTAGCACATCTAATGCAGTCCCTTTTATTTTACCTTTTTCAATAGCATCAAATAACGATTTTATATGAACAATTTCCCCTCTAGAAGTATTTATAAAATACGAATTATCCTTCATCATTTCAAATTGTACATTAGAAAACATATGGTAATTATCTCCTGTAAAAGGAAGGTGCAATGTTACAATATCAGAATTTTTAAGTAATTCATCCAAACAAACATATCTTAAATCGAGTTTTTCTTCAAGTTCTTTTTTCTGATTAATATCATAGGCTAAAATATTCATTCCGATAGCATAAGCGTATTTACAAACAGCAGCCCCAATAGCACCAGTCCCCACGACACCTAAAGTCATCTTTGAGAGATCACGTCCTGTAAATTCATTAATATTAGCCCTTTCACCTCGTATCAACTTTGATGCCGGTATAATATTTCTAACCAAATCTATAATAAGCCCAAAAGTATATTGTGCAACAGTAGTTTCACCATAATTCACAACATTTAAAACGGTAATATTCTTTTTCTGGCAGGCAAGTAAATTTATGTGATCATACCCCGTAGAACGAGTTGCAATAATTCTAAGATTTTTAAAAGCATTAATAACAGCCTCATCAACAACGGAATTTATAAAAACACTAATTACATAAGTATTATCTTTTTGTTCTTGAGGAATTTTTTTTAAAATTTCCTCATTCAAACATTCCTCATAAAAAGTTATATTAAAACAATCAAATTTATTATTCTGAAAAAATTCCTTTTCAGTCTCCTTATATTCAAACACAAGCATATTAACAGTCATTAAACTTTCTCCTTATTATAAGACATTATTTCCCGCTAAAAAATAAAATCTATTACACAAAAGTCTAAAACAATTTAGCAGTTATATAACCCTTTTGTAGAATGAAAGCAGAAAAAAACATAGTTATTCTATACTTGAAAGGAGAAATTAATGGAACATAATTTGATAGTGAGAGAGCCTGAATTGTATTTTGACAGTATTCATCAGGAATTAAATAACTTTCTAAGAGATACATTTCTTGTAAATGCTTTCGCAAATCCTTTAAATATAAAGAAAATGTCCACCTGGCGTCCAGCCATAGAAGTTAAACAAAACGAAAAAAATTATAAAGTAAAAGTCCAACTGCCAGGAGTAAAAAAAGAAGATATCCAAGTAGAACTGGATAATGATTTCATGACAATATCAGCAGAAATTCAAGAAGAAAAAGAAGAAAAAAAAGAAGAAGAAAAGAATGAACGCTTTCATACAAGTGAATTTCGCTATGGCAAATATCAACGAACAATATCATTTGACCAGCCAATAAAAAGTGAAGATAGTAAAGCAGTCTATAAAGACGGATTATTAACCATTACAATCCCAAAACAAAAAATAGAACCTGCTCATAGAAAACATTTAGAAATAACAGACAGCTAATAATTTTTTTCTTTGAATCCAAAAGCCGAATCCACCTGGGATATGTTCAGGGAAATCCGAAAACGATGCGGTGGTGAACGCTACTGGCCTTGGTTCACTGAAGATGAGCGGCAAGATTCAAAGAAGCCGGTAAAAAAGCCAGTTAATTTATCCGGTAAGGCAAGGCATGGTGCGAATAAGCATCGTGCCTTTTTTAAAAAACAGTAAATACATGCCTTATATCAAAAAATAATTTAAATCTTTTACATTTCTTAATACAAAATAAAAGCATGAAAAACCATGATATGAGAATGATTTCATGATTTAAAAATCCAAAACCATGTACCAGAGCATGATTTAGCATGATTGACTTTTTAAAACACACAGCAATGCTCACTTTAAGACTATTGTTACAAATTTTAATATATACATGTTGTCCTATTGAAAAATTTCCCTTATTTTCTATAATGTAATTAAGGACAGGCGATAAAAGCCACAAGGGGTGGAGATTAGAAGTACTGCACTGAATAAAATTAACAGTGACAGGCTTTATAAACTTTTGCCTAAAATGCAAATGAGTAGATAATTGAAATTTGGAGATTTATAAAATTGTTTAGAAGTAGGGATATGGGAAGAGCAGTAGCAGTTAGAAGATGGACGCCGACAGCTCTTGAATGTTATAAACGTGGGTGCAATTGCGAAGGTTGCTTTTATAAAGATTTCTTTAGCGGCTCATCACAAAAATGCCAAATGAAAGCATCAGTGCTAGAATTAGTTAGAGTAATCGGCACACCAAATGTAGAATTGCAACAATTTATTTTAGAAGACTAATTGACTCTTTAAAAATTCCGATTATTGTGTTATAATATATGGGCAGTATATAATATGGAGGTCCAAATGCACATTTACGTAAACGGAAGAAACATTGAGATTACAGAAGCAATTAAGGCTTATGTAAAAGAGAAGATTGGTAAGGTAGCTAATCACTATGACCAAATTCAGGGAATAGAAGTAGTGCTATCAGTTATCAAAAATCCTGCAGCCTCAGGTAAACATGTTGCAGAAGTAACCTGCAAAATGAACACAGGTGTAGTCAGATGCGAAGAAGCTGCTGAATCAATGTATGCAAGTATTGACTTATTAGCTGATAAACTTGCAAGACAAGTCAAAAAATTCAAAGATAAAGCTCTTGGATCTGATAAAACTTCAATAAGACTTGATAATAACGATACTGAAGAAGAAGCTGAAGTTGAAACTATTGAAGAATAAGTTATAAAAATAAAAAAGACATCGGCTAAGACCGGTGTCTTTTTTAAATTATGGATTAAGGATATGATAAACGGGAAAAAAGTTGCGGTGATAATGCCCGCCTATAATGCAGAAAAAACATTAAAACAGACCTATGATGAGATATATAGGGATTTTGTTGACGAAGTCATCCTTGTTGATGACAATTCACAAGATAATACCAAAATTATTTCCAAGTCATTAAACATAAAAACCATTGTACATAAGGAAAATAGAGGTTATGGAGGTAACCAAAAGTCTTGCTATAAAGCCGCACTAAAATCAGGAGCCGATATTGTTGTAATGTTACATCCTGATTATCAGTATACCCCGAAATTAATTCCTGCCATTGTATGTATGATGGCTTTTGAACAATATGATGCTGTACTTGCATCAAGAATGCTTGGTAATTCCGCTTTAAAAGGTGGAATGCCCCTTTATAAATTCATAGCAAATAAATTTTTAACTGCATTTGAAAATATTTTGACAGGAGAAAAATTATCAGAATACCATACAGGCTTTAGAGGTTTTACTAAAGAAGTCCTAGAAAATCTTCCATTAGCAGAATGTAATGATGACTTTATTTTTGATAATGAAATGCTAGCACTATTATTTTATAATAATTACAAAATAGGTGAATTATCTTGTCCAACAAAATATTTTAAAGAAGCCTCTTCTATAAATTTTGCACGCTCATGTAAATACGGATTAGGAGTATTACTTGTAAGTATCCAGTATCGACTTGCGAAAATGGGATTAAAATCAAATATATTCAAATCCAATGCTAAAAAATTGGATTTAACATCTGAACTTGAATATTATTACCAATAAAAATCTTTATAAACAAATTTCAAATATAGCCACATGTCTAAAAAATAAAGCAGCCCGTAAGCCGTGTTCTGTTTTAGATAATCATCTGTCTGGTATTAGGATTACTCCTAATCTCTAGCGATTTTTTAGAAGTGGGCGGACAGCCTTTATAACCTTCAATTTAATCTTGCATTCGACCGGGGGTTGCCTAGCCGATATTTCTCAATATCGCTGGTGAAGCTCTTAACTCACCGTTG
>CALUTP010000042.1 GCA_944323725.1 Candidatus Gastranaerophilales bacterium
CAAATTACACCACTTCCATAGGTTCAACCGTAAAATCTATTACAGCAGGGCCGTCTATGGCGAAAGCCTTTTCTAATGCTGGAAAAATCGAATCTATAGAATTAACTCTTTCAGCCCAAATACCATAACTTTCTGCTAACTTTACAAAATCTGGATTGGAAATTTTGGTCTCGTAAAATCTTCCAGAACATAATTTTTGCTGTAGTTGTCTGACCATACCTAAATAACCATTATTTAAAATAAACAATTTGACAGGAATATCATAATCTATGCAAGTTGCAAGTTCTTGAAAATTCATCTGGAAAGAACCATCTCCAGAAATACAAATTACAGGTTCCCTGCCTTTTGCAATACAAGCACCAACTGCTGCAGGTAAACCAAATCCCATTGTACCTGACCCGCCTGAAGTCAAAAATCTACGAGGTGTATTAAATTTATAATTTTGTGCAGTAAATAGCTGATGCTGACCCACTTCTGTAGATATTATTATATCCATATCTTTTGTATAATCATATATCGCGCGTATTACTTCAAAAGAATGCAGATTATTTGAAATCTTTTTTGGAATTAAATTTTTGTCTTTTAACCTTTGGGCATATTTTAACCATTCTACAAAATTAGATTCATATGAATTATTTTGATATTCTTTTACTATTTCGTTAAGTATTTCTTTTGCATCACCAATTAATGACATAAAAACTGGAATCACTCTAGAAATTTCATGCTCATTAATATCCAGCTGAATAAATTTCCTTTCTAGCTCATTATTTTGGAAACAGCAGGTAATTCTATCATTAAATCTTGCTCCAATTGAAAAAATCAAATCACTATCACGTAAAATCTGATTTGCAGCTATTTGTCCAAAAATACCAATCATCCCTAGATAATTTTCGTCATTCTGCGGAAAAGCTCCAATAGCCATCATCGTATTTACAACAGGAATACCTAACAATTTAGCTAAACAAAAAAGTTCATATGAAGCTTCGGAATGAACGACTCCACCTCCAGCAACAATTACGGGTTTTTTAGCCGAACAAATTTCTTCTAACACATCCTTTATATTATTGTTATGAGATATGCTTATATCTTTAGCTTTTAAATTTTCTATAGGAACAAATTCATAATTTTCAGTAAATATATTTTTGGTAAGGTCAACAACAACAGGCCCTTTCTTACCAGAAACAGCTGTCTTAAAAGCTTCAACTAGCGTACTTTCTAAATCTTTTACATCTCTTACTTGATAGTTAGCTTTTGTACAAGATTTTGTAATATCAATTATATCAACTTCTTGAAAAGCATCTTTTCCTATTAAAGAAGAATTGACCTGACCTGTAAGCACAACAATAGGATAACCATCAAGATAAGCATTCGCAATACCAGAAATAGTATTAGTAGCACCAGGACCAGAGGTAACTAGTACTACACCGCACTTACCACTAACCCTTGCATAACCTTCAGCAGCATGCACTGCGGATTGCTCATGTCTCACTAAATAATGTTTTATATCATTTTGTTTAAATAATTCATCATATACATTTAATACGATTCCACCAGGATAACCAAAGATACATTCAACCCCTAAACTTTTAAGGGTTTCTACAAGGATTTGAGCTCCGGTAAGAGTTTTTAGCCCGGTATTTATTACCACAATTGATTCTCCTACGTTCTTTTTTGGATAATAACATAGAGATAGTTTTGTTTCAAGTAAAAATTAGCGGTGATAAAAACACCGCTAATTTTTACTTTTGTCTAATCAATATTAAAAAGTTCTCTCCACTGTCGTTTTTTGGCTTCAACCTTTTTTTTTCTTTCTGCTTCTTTTCGCTTAGCTTCAGCTTTCTTGGCTGCAGCTTTTCGTTGTTTTTCTAATCTTTTTTGACGTGCTTTTTCTCTCTTTTCAGCCTCTTTCCGCTGTCTTTCCTGAGCTTTTTGCGCTGCATTCTGTTCACTTCTTGAAACTTTACTAGTTACATTATTAAGCCACCTGCTTATAGGTCCTGCTGATTCTGCAGCCTGAGCAGTTCCCATTGATAAAACTGACGCTGCTAAGAGCATTACTATAACTTTTTTCATATTCACTCCTTTATTCTGAAATTAATTGATTCCAAAGCTGTTTTTTCTTTTCAATTTTTTCTTGTCTAGCTTTTTGTCTTTCTGCAGCCTCTTTTTTTTGTTTTTCTATAGCTTCCTGTCTTGCCTTTTGTCTAGCCTCTGCGGCTTCCTGATTAGCCTTTTGCTGTTCCTGCAGTTGTTTTTCTTTGTCAACTATTTTTTGCGTATGTTTTTGGATAAATTTTTCAGTGTAAGTTGTTGTTTCTGCAAATGATGCTGGAGCTAAAATCACAGCAGCTAAAAGAGTTCCTAACAATATTTTTTTCATAATTCATTCCCCTTTCTTTTTAGTACAGACATTATACTAAATTAAATTATACATTTCAATAATTTTTTGAATACCGCTTTCGGCAATATCGAAAATATCAAGCATTTGCTCATAATCATAAGGTTCGCCTTCCGCTGTTGTCTGAAATTCAATAATTTTCCCTGACTTTGTAAGAACAACATTACTATCTACCTGAGCCCTTGAATCCTCTTCATAATCCAAATCAAGCCTTACTTCGCCATCAATAATACCTGCTGATACAGCAGCAATAGGTTCAATAATAGGATTTTTCTTTAATTTACCTATTTCCATAAGTCTTTCTATTGCAATAGATAGTGCTACAAAACCACCACAAATACTAGCAGTTCTAGTTCCTCCATCAGCTTGGATAACATCAGCATCAATTGTAATTGTTATTTCAGACATTTTTTCTAAATCAACACAAGCTCTAAGACTACGACCTATCAATCTTTGTATTTCCTGAGTTCTTCCTGAAATTTTTGTTCTTTCTCTTTGACATCTTACGTTAGTAGAAGATGGTAAAAGTGAATATTCTGCTGTTATCCAGCCTCTATTATCATCTGGGGACATCCATTTTGGCTTACCTACTTCTACTGACGCTGTTGTGATTACTTTAGTATCTCCAAATTCTACCAGTACTGAGCCTAGTGCATTTTTTGTAAAATCCGGCGTAAACTTAATTCGTCTTAATTCGTTATTTTTTCTTCCTTTTCTAATCATAGCTTTATCCTTTATAATCGTAGTCCCACATATAAATTTGTCCGCAATAACGGCATACTGCATGTTCATTCATAAATTGTAAATCTGGAATGAATGTATAGCCATCTACTGTAATTTCTATTTCATTTTTTTCATTATATCTCTGCTCAAAATGTCTTGGTCCTTTATAATCCGGAGAAAACATTAGTTCAAATTTATCTGAAGATTTGCAAGCCTTACAAATAAACATGATAAAATCCTTAATAATCTTCTTCTCTGGTTGCTCTATCTAATATATTTTTATCTAATTTTTTAACTTTCTTGTATCCTTTAGTTGAAGATTTTTTTCCTTTTATGCTTGAACTATTTTCACTTAAAACTTTATACCATAAAGTCCAGCAAATACTTCTTATTGGTAGTGTAAAACTTATTACTATAAATCCAACAACCAGATAAGCAAGAAACTGTGAAATATTTAAAGGGGTTAATATTATAGCTCCATGATTCACATTAATAAGACATTCATTAATAGAGTCTAACGGAATTTGTGTTACCCAATTTTCAAAAAAACCGACAGTTAAATCTGTAAGCTTTGTAAAATCAAAAAATACAGAAAATCCCTCAACAAAGAGAAAATGGGTAAAAACACCTATTACAAACATTATTATAAATGTTCTTGCAAAATTTCCCTTTATAAGCTCAAAACTTCTTTTAAAACACCCTGTAATTGATATATCAGATTCGAATGTAAAAACCTGAAAAATTAAAATGAAATAAATAAAAAATATTCCGCCTAGAACCCATAAAAGCGGATTTATTGCAAGTAGTCCAAATATACCATATAAACACCAAAGACCAACATATTTAATTGTTTTTTGAGTAATCAATGAGTTATGTGCTGGAAAATCATATACCTTACCTGTACTAATAGCACTTTCAGTCATTGAGTTCAATGCTCCATAGGCAACTAAATAATCCCAGAACGCTTTCATCCAAACAATCATTCCTGGTACAACTATTAAAATTACACAAAAAACAATGGTAGAAAAATCATTAAATGCCGGAAACTCTTCTATTAAAAGCGGTAAATTATTAGTATAGATATTTGCCATACCAAAAATCCAAGCAAGACCAATTACCTGACCTAAAACAGGGAATAACATATATTTAGCAAACTGTGGAAAATTAACACAATACAATTTTACCGTCTCTGATAAAATTGAAAATATACTGTTATTAAGTTTTGCTTTTGCCATATTTACTCCTTTATCTATTCAATGATCAATAATAGAAATTTTCCAGATTTATTGTATAATAATTTTATTACAAATAAATTTAAAAAAACAATAATGAACTATAAAGAATTAATAAAAAATTTTACAACAGAAGATTATGAAAAAGGAAGAGTAAATCTACACATTCACTCAACCTACTCTGATGGTAAAGGAGATTTTAAAACATTAATTAAACAAGCGCATCAAAAAGGTTATAAATATATTGCCATTTCAGACCATAACACTTGTAACGGATATATAGAGAACGAAATCCCAGATTACGTAATACCTGCAATTGAATTTGATGTTTGGTGTGGATATATTTTTATGCATCTTTTAGGTTATGGAATTGATGTTAAAAATACAGAATTGCAAAAATTCTGTGCTAAATCAAAAAGAGAGACTGAACTTGATATAATAAGAATTTTCTCTACCAGAAATATAAAAGACTTAATTACAGCTATACACAATGCAGGAGGCATAGCTGTACTTGCACATCCAGCCTGCTGTTGGGCACTTAGCCATGATCATTTTGTTAAAAAACTTATTTCATATGGGCTTGATGGAATTGAAGTATTTTATCCTTACAAAAGACATAGAGGAATTGTTAAATTTACAACTGTGCATAATATAGAAAAAATAGCTGACAAATACGGACTCATAAAAACTGGCGGTACGGATTTACATGATGATAATTTATAATGATAATCCTCTTTAACTACTTACCACTAAATTGAAATAACGCAAATTAACATTCAGCTAAGTTTCATATATCACGGGTTCATATAGCATTGCTTTTAAATATATATACTGCGTCAAAATATTTTTTATACGTAAATTAAGAATAATTATTTACAGAAAAAACTTTAAAAAATATATAAAAAAAGGCATGACTCAAGACAACCTCGCTTCTGAGAAAATTTCAAGGCCAATAATTAGCTTAATTGAAATAGCAAAAACAGATCTCACTGTATCTAAAGTCAAAATAATTGCCGACACTTTGAATGTACTTCCTAAAGATTTATTTGACTTTGATTAATGATTTTGTTTTAAATAAGCCTCAATAAAGCCATCCAAATCGCCGTCCATAACAGCATCTACATTTCCAACCTCATATCCTGTTCTGTGATCTTTTACCATTTTATAGGGATGGAATACGTAAGAACGAATTTGAGAACCGAAATTTATATCAACATTTTCACCTTTTAATTCAGCTAATTTTTTTTCATGCTCAGCCTGTCTTATAGCTAACAATTTTGAGGCCAAAATTTGCATGGCATTTTCTTTATTTTGTAACTGCGAACGCTCCTGTTGGCATTTTACAACAATACCTGTAGGCTTATGCAAAATTCTCACAGCAGTCTCTACTTTATTAACATTCTGTCCACCAGCCCCGCCTGAACGCATTGTATCTATTTCCAAATCTTCTGGAGGAATTGTAATAGTTTTTTCGAAATCCGCAATAATAGGAGAAACTTCTAAGGAGGCAAAACTTGTCTGACGCTTTCCATTAGCATTAAATGGCGATATTCTAACTAATCGATGGACTCCTTTTTCAGCTTTTGCATAACCAAAAGCATATTTTCCTGTAATTTTTATTGTAGCTGATTTTATTCCAGCTTCATCTCCATCTAATTTATCCAACAAATCAACATGCCAGCCTCTACTTTCAGCCCAGCGAATATACATTCGCAAAAGCATACTAGCCCAATCCTGAGCATCAGTTCCGCCAGCCCCTGCATTTATAGTTAAAATAGCATCAGCCTCGTCATACTCACCGCTCAACATTAATTTTATTTCAAACTTATCTAGCTCTTTTGAAATTGTCTTTAATGTTTCATAACTTTCAGAAATTAAATCTTCATCTTGAATTTCAATAGCAACCATTGCATCATCAACAGCAGAACACCAATTATTAACTAATACAATGTTTTCCTTAATTTCTTTTATGTCAGAACCAAGCTTTGATACTTTGCTTTTATCTGACCAAATATCAGGAGCTTGCATTTCAGCTTCTAGAGTCGCTAATTTTTCATTCAAACTAGCAAAGTCAAAGACACTCCTTAATACTATTAATACGAGGCTGCAATATATTGATTAATTGTTTTAATTCAGTTTCCATAGTTAAATTATATTACAAAAATCTTAATCAACAATCCTTATTCTACCATCATCGACCATATCAACCGGACCATTGGTATTTTTGATTTTATATTCTATACATTCATTCAAATCATAATCATACCGAGCTGTTGCTTGGTCTATTTTATTAAGCATTGCTAAATCATCATTACCCGAAGAATAATAATCATTTATTGCAACTGAGTATATTTTATCTTTTCTTGGATTTACAATATTTATATCTTCTTCAATACCATTTTTATTTATGTATTTTAAATCGTAAATTTGACCATTTTGCGAAATTGTATATTTCATTCCAGAAACATACATGATTCCAGGCTTATTATTTCTATTCACAAATGATTTTGCACCAAATTTTAAAGCATCTACAATCTCTTTTTCGGTATAGTTTATTTTAAGTATTTTATTTTTGAAAGGAGAAATTTCTTCTATTGTCCTTGTATCAATTTTTCCTTTTTCAACATAACCTCTAATATTTGCCGCACCAACTATAGCTATATCAGCACCTGTACGTTCTCTTATAGCATCTAAACCATAATAAGCTAGAGGATTAGGCTGGATTAAATCATTAGTCAATACAGGAGGAGCAGTTCTTATTTCACCAATAACCTCTGGTTTACCTAAAATTTTCTCAAATATATGGCGCGCAAATACATTCCTTGTAAACTTACGAGTTGTTGCAACATTATTTTGAACCTTCTTAATTATACCATTTTCATCAAATTCAAGATTTAATATACCAAAATTCTTTCCATCGCGTCCAGCCTGAGTAATTACCACAGGCTCTCCGCTTTTTGAATATAAAAGATTTTCACCTTCTTTTATACCTTCAATTAAGTTATGGGAATGACCGCCTAAAATTATATCAACACCATCTGTTTCTCTTGCTATTTTTCTATCATAACCATATCCGCTATGTGAAAGCAATATTATCTTATTTACTCCCTGACTTTTTAATTTATTAACTTCTGTTTGAATATCTTTTATTGTTTCTTCGATACTTACAGGATCTATCTGCTGATCTTGTAAAACTTTTCCATATTTAACCCTCGATAGTAAGTCAGTAGGGAGAACACCAATAATACCGTATTTATGGCCATTATGTTCTTCTATAATAGATTTTTCAACTTTTTGAGCAAGAGGATTTTGATTATTAACTGGTTTTAAATTACATGCTAAAAGTTTAAAACTAAATTCTGGTATTATTGTCTTAAAAATAGAAGATTTCATATCACATTCATGGTTTCCCACTGCAGAAGCACTTACTCCAATTAATTTTAAAAATGTTGCAGCAACATGATTTACCTGAGGATTTTCTCCTAATAAAATATCGCCTGATGAAAGTTTTAATTTATCTACTTCTTCAGACGATACATATTTATCAAACTCGTTGGAGGCTGTAACTGTACGCTCCATATTCATTGCTTTTCCATGATAATCATTTACATAAAATATACTGGTCTTTATATTATTAGTTAATGATTTATTAGACTGGTCTGACAGCAATTTTTGTCGCTGTCGCCTATATTTTTCTAACATATTTGTCGATTGCAAATTGTTTACAGGATTAATCATCTCTTTAGATCCCTTTAACTTAAATATCTGTAAAAATCCATTTTTGCTATTAGAAATTAAAAGTGTTACATATCTTTACTATAGAGGAATCTCTGATACTAAACAATGAATTCCACCCATATATTCTTGTAAATATTGTGCAATTAAATTGTTTTCTCCTTTTATGAAATATATATTCTCCCTTGGTATATATTGTGAAACTACATCTATAAATGAACTCTCAAAACTAAAACCTATTTCTTTGGCAATTTTTGGGGTAATTCCTACTTTTGAATCGAATTGTGATTTATTTGTTATATATACTAGTTTTCCCAAGGTATCTTTTAAAACAATTGAATTCATATAATTTATCTCATGTCTTAAATCTCTCAAACAATCAACATTATATAATCTTCCAGGAACCTTTATTGGATTAAATCCATTTTCTTTAAGTATCGATACAGTTTCCTGAGTAGTCGCCATTTTATTTAACTTTACAGCACGCCTAAACGACTTTAAAGCATCTTTCAATCGCAATAATATTAGCCTGTATCGAATTGATTTAGGAAAACTTGTATTGCATTCTTTTAAATATTTATTAATTGACTTAATACCATTAATTAAAACTTGCTCAGTCATATCATCATCTGCAACAAAAATTCTTTTTTTATCCAGTGGCCTTACAGCTAAATCAATATGAAAATCCATTTGTGGTATTACATGAATACGCTCTACACCAAGTTTTTTTAAAACTTTTGAATTAGAATCATCAATAGAACTTTTACCAATTAAAATATCATTATTACCTCTGCTGTTCTTTATAAAAAACATATTACCGCCTTGAAAATCATCAGAAAACTTTAATGTTGAAATAAAATTCATAGATTTTGACAAAAGTTCTGCAAAACTAGAATAAGATTTTTGTGTAATTATATTCTTCTTATCAGGCATAACAACAGCTATATCTTGAGCCCAACATGACATTGTCCTATTATTTGAAAATTGACTTACTTGTAATGGATCATAAAAAACATTACCAGATGCAACTTTAACCTTAAAACCTACTTTTTCACCAACAATTGCCAGTTCTTTAGGAACTTTACCAAAATTTGCACTCATAATAAGTGTACTTATGCGTCTAGCATCATATCCAGTAAAATTTATTCGTTTGTTTAATCCTTCAGTCATAGGTTAGTAAAAACTCAAACAAATGTTTTTTTGCCAAATCATTTAAATCGCATAGTTTGAACTTCCCAAGATTTTGATAATTCAGCGATTAAGCTCTCGCCATCATCACTTAACTCTAATAGTACAATACCATTATTACTACATTCATTTTCTTTAGAATGATGAAGACCTATTCTTGTTCTAATTGAACAGCCATATTTTGTAAGTATTTGTTGAAATTCAGTAGAACATTCTGCTCTATTTGTTAAGTTTACTCCTATGATTGTTGTCATAATAAACTCCTTTAATTTAGCTACATATTTAAATTAATTTAATCTAATAAATTATATATATTTTTACAAAAAAAATAACACCCACTATGGGGTATTATTTTCTTTTTACAATTGGAGTATATTTCTCCTTTTTCCTGACCTATTCTATATCAAGGTCTTCAGTGGCTTGAAGCTGTTTTTTCTTTAAATTGTGCATTACTGCATCAACAAGAAGTTCATAGGATTTCATATTCTCGATATTCGGGAACTCTTCCTTTAGTTGTTCTCTGACCATTGCTTCCAGCCTGCGTTCGTCAGAATTTGTTTGTATATCTTCAACTCCACTAATCATTTTAATATATTCAGGTGAAGATTTATCAATATTTTGTTTTTCAAACATTAACCATCTTAATCTAGGACTGATTTCATTTTTCAGCTTTCTTACAATCTTTAGATTTTTAAATCTGTTTAACATAAGAACCTCTACTTTTGATTAGTTGAATTGGAATTCACTACCTTATTGTACTATTTTAAAGTAACCTGAAAAAAATAATTTACTCTTTTTAGATGATTATTTACAATTCTTTATAATATAGTAAAAATCAACTACAGCTTACTAAAATCAGCTAAGTAATCATATTTTTTCTTCAACAAAGTTAATAAAGCTAACCTATTCTCCTTAACTTTTTCATCATTATCCATAACTAGAACATCTTCAAAGAATTTTTCAACAGCTGGATTGATTGCAATTAATTGACTTAAATAGGTCTGATAATCAGCACTTGCATCTACTGTTTGAATCTCTTTATAAAGCATGCCCTCTGATGGTTCTTTAAATAAATCTCTATTAACTTGAGATTTTGAATCTGATTTTAATATTCTGATAACTCTATTCGCACATTCAAGAAGTGCTGAACTATCAAGTTTTTGAACGACTTTAACTCTTTCAAGATAATCAGCAAGATTTTCCATTGGATTTTTATTAGCAGAGCATGCTTCTAGAACATTTTTGCTGTACTTATCGCTCAATAATATGATTAGTCTTTGGATAAAAAACTCATTAATTTCCGCTAAACATTTATCTGGAACTATTCTTGCAACATTTTTCTTAACTGTATCTGCAATTTTTTGAAGAGCATTTTTTTCAGAAGAAGTCTCTACTGATACTGGAAGTAATAGTAAATCTTTCTGAATTAAATTACTCAAATTTATTGACAAATTATTGTTCAAAACTGTCCTAATAATACCTAAAGCAGCACGTCTTACCCCTAGTGGATCTGATGAACCTGTAGGTTTTTTACCGTCAGCAAACACAGCACAAATTGTATCTAGTTTATCAGCGATACCAACGATTTGACCCTCAATTCCTTTAGCAGTCTCACTTTCTGCATTAAGCGGGTAATAATGCTCTTTAATTCCATCTACCACTTTTGCATCTTCACCTGAAACCCTTGCATAATCAGATCCTATATACCCTTGCAATTCAGTAAACTCAAATACTAACTGAGTAACTAAGTCTGCTTTACACAATAAAGCAGTTCTTTCAATTTCTTGTGATGAAACATTTAATTCTTTTGCTATATCTTTAGAAAGGGTAATTAATCTTTGTGTTTTATCATAAACTGAGCCCATGCCCTTCTGGAAAGTTACACCTTTTAAGTCTTCTACATATGCTTCTAATGGTTTTTTAGTATCTTCATTAAAGAAGAACACTGCATCGTCTAAACGGGCTTTTATTACTCTTAAATTACCTGCTTTAATATTAGCAAATTCATCACCAATATAATTTGTCATTGTAATAAATTTATTAATCAATTTACCATCTTTATATAAAGCAAAATATCTTTGGTGTACAGCCATCACTGTAACAACAAGCTCTTCTGGAAGTTTAAGATACTCCTCAGAAAATTCACAAGTCGCAGGTACAGGATACTCTGTAATAAAAGTTACTTCATCAAGTAAATCTTCAGTATAATAAGGCTCAGCACCCAGTTTTGCAGCCTCTTCTTTCGCTTTATCAATAATTATCTGTTTACGCTCATTCTGATCTACAATCACGCAACAATTGCGCATTATTTCAACATAATCATCTGGATGACCAATTATAACATTTTGCTGAGCAAATCTATGACCACGAGATATGTTTGAGGATTCTTTATCTATAATTTTAACTTTTACTTCATCTTTATCCAATAAAGATACAATCCATTTTATAGGACGTGAAAATTTCTGGTCATTATAACCCCATCTCATGAAGTGTGAACCTTGAAGTTTTGCAAATATTACAGGAACATTTTCCTGCAAAAGTTCTACAATAGACTTGCCTTTAATAACAATTTTTGCATGAACATAATCATTTTCCACATACAAATCTTCTGGGGCAAGCCCGTTTTTCTTTGCAAAGCCTTCACCAGCTTTAGTTAAATTTCCATTCTCATCATAAGCAACTTTTGCGATAGGTCCTTTTATTATCTTTATTTCATCTGAAGTCTGAGTCTCTAATCCGCCTATTATAACAGCTAGCCTTCGTGGAGTAGCATACACCTCAACTTTTTCAAAGCCAACTTTATTTTCTTTTAAAAATTTTTCAAAACCATCCTTCAATTGGGCAATTGCCTGCGGAATAAACCTATAAGGCAATTCCTCTGTTCCTATTTCCAATAAATATTTGCTCATATCTCACCTTGTCCTAACAATTCAATGTAAGAAAATTATAGTTAAAGCAAAAATCATTGTAAAGTAATTATTAATCTTGATTAATTTTTTCTATTTGGTTATAATATTCATAGATTTTGAAATTAAGGAGAGATAAATATATGGGATATAAGATTTTATCAAAAAAAGAAATTTGCCCTAACCAGTACGAAATAACTATTGATGCCCCTTATGTAGTAAGGAATGCTCAAGCAGGACAATTTATTATATTCAGAGCTGACGAAAACGGAGAAAGAGTCCCTTTAACAATCGCTGATGTTGACAAAAAAAATGGGGCACTTACTTTGGTATTTATGGCTGTGGGTTACTCTACAAAAAAATTGGCAGCATTAGGTGTAGGTGATGAGATTGCTGACATAGTTGGACCTTTAGGCAAACCTACTCATATTAAAAAATATGGGACTGTAGTTTGTCTTGCTGGCGGATATGGAGCTGCACCTTGTTATTTAATTGCAAAAGCTTTTAAAGAAGCCGGTAATAAAGTTTACATGATTATGGGCGCAAGAAATAAAGACCTCATTTTCTGGGCTGATAAAATGAAAAATGCATGTACTGAATTATTTATTACAACTGATGATGGCTCTTTGGGTGAAAAAGGTTTTGTAACTCAGGTTATGGAAAGATTAATGAATCAGGAAAAAATTGATTACGCTATTGCAGTAGGTCCTATGCCTATGATGAGAGCAGTCGCAAATTTGACTAGAGATAAAGGCATATATACAGAAGCCAGCATGAATCCTATTATGGTAGATGGTACAGGTATGTGCGGAGCCTGCAGAGTTACTGTAGGCGGGGAAGTAAAATTTGCCTGTGTAGATGGTCCTGATTTTGATGCTCACAAAATTGATTTTGATGAAGTAATCAATAGAACGAAAATTTACAAAGATCAGGAAAGAAAACGTGATGAAAATTGCAACTTGTTAAAACAAGCTGAAGCTAAAGTATAAAAGACTTATACAACTAGGAGAATTCAAAATGGCTGAAAAGAAAGAAAATATTCCATACTGCCCGCTAATGAGTGCTGGCTGTGACATTGATAAAGTATGCACTCAAGATAGATGTGCATGGTATGTTCCTAACATCAGAAAATGTGCATTATATATTATTGCATATGATGCCCTATTGGATGCGAACACTAGACAAGTGCCTAAAAAACGTATTTAATTATATAATGAATATATTATAAATTAATTAAGAGAATAATTAAAATGAAAATAATTTTATGCGTAAAACAAGTACCAGACACTTCTGATATAAAATGGACTGAGAATAATACTATCCAAAGAGAAGGTTTGGAAAGCATAATAAATCCTTATGATATATATGCTATTGAAACTGCACTAAAATTAAAAAAGGCTTATGATAATATCGAAATAACGGCTCTCACTATGGGACCGTTTCAAGCTAAGGAAATGCTAAAGAAGACAATTGCACTTGGGGTAGATACTGGGATATTGCTTTCTGATAAAAAATTTGCAGCAGCTGACACATATGCAACAGGCAAAACAATAGGGATTGCAATTAAAGAAAAATTTTCTGATTTTGATTTAATTATTTGTGGACAATTTGCTATTGACGGAGATACAGCTCAGACTGGGCCTAGTATTGCAAATACCCTAAATATTCCACAAGTAACTTATGTGAAAGAAATTCTCGCATATGAAAGTAACACAATTACAGTCAAAAGAGAACTTGATGACGGGACAGAAATTGTAAAAGTAAAATTACCAGCTTTAATATGCGTACTAAAAGATTTTTATGAACCAACTCGTGCTAAAATAAATGGAATTAAAAAAGCTCAAAATACTAAAATTGAAACTTATGGTTTTGAAGATTTAGGACTTAACCCAGAAGAAGTTGGCTTGAAAGGCTCTCCTACCTATGTAAGCAAAGCATTTCGTCCAGAACCTAGAGGTAATAACTGTGAATTTTTAAAAAACCTTGTGCAACTAGTTGAAAAAATTCAAATCTGCATAGGAGATAAAAATGACTAAAAAAATACTTATTTATGCAGAAGTTACAAGAGAAAATTATATTCACACTGTATTTTTTGAACTTGCAAACAAAGCTCAGGAATTAGCAGAAAAACTTAATAATGCTGAAGTTAATGCCCTTTTGATTTCTAAATCTGGACTTGCTGAAGAATATAAAGAAGCTTTTGTAAATAGCGGAATAAATAAAATTTATGCAGTTGAAGATGATAGATTTCAGCCATACTGCACAGATTATTACCAAAAAGCTGCTTTGGAAATTATAAAAGAAATAAAACCAGAAATATTTCTTATAGGCGCAACAAATCAGGGAAGAGATTTAGCTCCAAGAATTTCAACAGCATTACACACAGGATTGACTGCTGACTGCACAGGGTTAGATATCAATGAAAAAGGGCAACTTGCTGCAACTCGTCCAACATTTGGCGGACAATTGATGGCAACTATACTTTGTAAAAATATGCCTCAAATGGCTACAGTACGCCCAAAAGTTTTTAAACCCGCAGAAAAAGATAACAAAAAATCTACTGAAATTATATATAAAAATATAAATTTAGATGATGTTCCAAAACATGTTGAAATAATAGAATTTCATAAAAAACTACAAAATACTATAAATGAGCTTGACAGTGCAGAAATTATAGTTGCTGGCGGACGTGGAATGAAAAATTCTGAAGGGTTTCAGCTATTAAAAGATTTTGCTGATAAAATTGGCGGTGTAGTTGGAGCTAGTCGTGTTGCCGTAGAAATGGGCTTAGCTTCGCATGATATACAAATCGGTCAAACTGGAAAAACAGTTACTCCTAAATTATATATTGCTTGCGGAATTTCAGGAGCAATCCAACATACAATAGGAATGAAAAATTCAAATAAAATTATTGCAATTAATACAGATGCAAAAGCCCCTATATTTGAAATCGCGGATTATGGATATATAGGTGATGCTTTTGAAATTTTGCCTGAATTAATAATCTTATCAGAACAATTTAAATAATAAATTATTTCCACTCTTGATATTTATAAAAAATAGTTTATAATAAATATATAAGATTGGAGGTACAACGTGAAAACTCAATATACAACTAGCTTTCAGATAGGGGGGGGGGGGCTATTGCTTCCATAAAGGCTTTACTTTAGCAGAAGTTTTAATTACTCTCGGTATTATTGGTATTATTGCGGCTATGACTTTGCCTAATATTGTTGGGAATTACAAAAAAAAAGTTATAGAAACAAGATTACAAAGATTTTATTCTGTTGCTAATAATGCACTTAAAGCTTCCGAATCTGAAAATGAAAGTTGGGATTTTTGGTACTTTGAACCAAGCAATACTGGTGAAAATACTAAAAAATGGTACGATACTTACCTAGCAAAATATTGGAAAACTGCTAAAGTAGAAACAATTAATGATGGATTCGTTGTAGCATATTTTCCTGATGGAAGTCTTGTTGTCATTAAATCTGGAATGGATTATTTTTATTATCCTGATGCTAAAAAATTTAACAAAAATACTTTTGCAACTAAAAGGATGTCTCAATATGGAAAGGATATTTTTGTATTTGCATTTAGACCACTATTAAAAGGTTATTATAACCAATTCTATAAAAAAGGAATTCAGCCTTATCTAGCAGTAAAATCAACTATTGATGATGATGGTAATGTAAAATGGGAAGGTAGCTTAACTGAAGCAGATTTATATACTGATCCTGTTTATGGTTGTTATAAAAATAATAAGTATGGAGGAGCTGTTTATTGTACTCAAATCATTTTCCTAAATGGCTGGAAAATTCCAGATGATTATCCTTTTAGATTTTAAATTATATAGCTACAAAAGTAACTAAAATTATTTTTATATAAAAATCTTATATATTTAACTAAATTATTGATAAATAAAAAAAAATAGTTTATAATAAATATATAAGATTGGAGGTACAACGTGAAAACTCAATATACAACTAGCTTTCAGATAGGGGGGGGGGCTATTGCTTCCATAAAGGCTTTACTTTAGCAGAAGTTTTAATTACTCTCGGCATTATTGGTATTATTGCGGCTATGACTTTGCCAAGCATTATTCAAAGCACTAGAAACAAAGAACTCCACGCTCAACTTTTAAAAGCTTATTCTGCATTAGGTCAGGCTATTAATATGTATCAGGCTGAAAATGGTTTACCTATAAATCGAACTGATTTGGGTGGAAGACAAATAAAAAATATTTTAATGAAATATTTAAAAACAGTTAAAGATTGTGGCATGGGTGATGTTGATGCAGAGACAGCTTGCATTCCTAATAAAGGATACCTTGAAAACCCAAATAAAGTTGAAGATATTTATAAACCATATGTTGGTAATACTAATATTTTAACAAGCCGAATAGATGATGGTCAATTTATTTTAAACGATGGCATGCTAATATTGATTGAAGATCCTATGACTAACTCGACCAGTAGCTTATATATTTCTGTAGATGTAAATGGATTTAATAAGAGACCAAATAGATTAGGTCAAGATTTATTTATGTTTCAACTACACAAAAGCAATGGGAAACTACTTCCAATGGGAGCTGTTGACACAGATTATTATGATAAAAATAATAAATATTGCACTACTACTCGAAATGGGGAATTTATGAATGGAGCCGGTTGTACAGCAAAAGCACTCTACGATAAAAACTTTTGGAAAAATTTACCATAGCTTAGTTTTTGCCTTGTGAAAATAAACCCGCAAAATCTTTATTAAATGGGTTTAAAAAAACAAATCAATATGGAAGAGATGTATTTACATTTACAATTCAACCTGAAAAAAGATTTGTCCCTGCTGGGGTAGGGTATACTGCTGATATAAGCGGATCTAGTGGTTTTGACAGAGATTGGTTTATTAACGGGGGGAACTCTAGAGGTTGTAATAAATCTCAAAATGGATTTTATTGTGCTGCCTTAATTATGATAGATGGCTGGGAAATTAAAGACGATTATCCTTGGAAATAAGATATTTTTTTACTTTTATGCTAAAATAAATCAGTAAAAAGTTTCATTAAAATAAATATTTTTACAATAAAAAATAAATTATAGAGAGGATATGTGCAACATGAATAAAGTAGTTGTCGGAGCCCAATGGGGTGATGAAGGAAAAGCTAAGATTACTGATTTATTAGCTCAAAAAGCTGATTTGATTATCCGCTATCAAGGAGGGTGTAATGCAGGACATACGGTTGTCGCAAATAATAAAACCTTTAAATTTCACCTAATTCCTTCTGGAATTCTTTATGGGAATAAAACTTGTTTTATTGGAGCTGGAACTGTTATTTTACCTGAAGCATTTGATAAGGAAGTAAAAGAGCTTATTAATCAGGGAATTGATGTTTCTGGATTAAAGGTAAGTCCGCTTGCTTCAATTACAATGCCTTATCATACAGAAGTCGACGGATATAGCGAAGATAACGCCCAAAAAGGTAAAATTGGCACAACTAAAAAAGGGATAGGCCCTACTTATACTGATAAAATGGCTAGAATAGGGCTGAAAATTGAAGATTTATATTCTCAAGAAGCTCTGAATGAAAAACTTGATATCATACTACCTTTAAAAAATAAAACTCTAGAAAAAGTCTATGGACTTGAAGCATATAAAAAAGAATGTATCTTAGCACTTTGTGAAAAATATGCTGAAATATTTAGACCTTATGTATGTTTTGATTGGCAGGATATGCTTAATTCATCAAAGAAAAAACAAATACTTTTTGAAGGTGCTCAAGGGGTAATGCTTGATATTGATTATGGTACATATCCGTTTGTAACTTCTTCAAATCCTATAGGAGGAGGCGCTTGTACTGGCTCTGGTTATGGCCCAAAAATGATTGATGAAGTTATTGGAGTTGCAAAAGCATATGTCACAAGAGTAGGGGAAGGGCCATTTGTCACTGAACTTACAGATTCTGTCGGAGATAGAATTAGAGAAATAGGTCATGAATTTGGTGTTACAACAGGGCGTCCTAGAAGATGCGGCTGGTTTGATGCTGTTACTATGAAATATTCAGTTCTCGTCGGCGGATTAACTTCAATTGCACTAACTAAAATTGATGTTTTTGATACATTTGATGAAATAAAAGTTTGTACAGCATATAAAGATACAAGAGATGGTAAAATATATAAATCATACCCGACAAATGTATTTATTCATAAGTATCTTGAACCAATTTATGAAACTTACGACGGGTGGAATGAAGACGTTTCAGACATTCGTGAATATGATAAGTTACCAGAAAATTGTAAAAAATATCTTGCACGATTAGAAGAATTGTTAGAAGTTCCGATATCTATCGTTAGTGTTGGACCTGATAGAGAACAAACTATTTTTAAATAATATTTTCACGAGGCAATTTTATATTGCCTCGTGTTTTTATAAATACAGGTAGTTATGTTAAATTTTTATCCCATTAGTAATGTAAATATAAATAGTAATAATATAAATTCTACGACTCATAAAAAAAAGCCGGCGAATTCTAATGTTCATACAGATACTATTTCAAATGTAACACCTGATTTCAATATAAAAACACCAATAAAATTTTCAAAAATTGGAGAATTTAATTTACCATTTGATACAAAAGCATATGTATATAAACTATCAAACGGTCAAAAAATTATAATTGTACCTAATGAGGGTGAAACTGTTGTAAAAACATATGTAAATACTGGCTCGATGAACGAACCAGATAAAGTTCGAGGGATAAGTCATTATATTGAACATAACTTATTCAACGGTTCTGATGGACTTGAAGCTGGAGAATTCTTTAAAACTACAGATAAAATGGGTGCAGAAACTAATGCAAGCACTGGACTTGCTGAAACAAATTATTATATAAGTTCTTATTTATTAAATGATGAAGATTTAGAAAAAAAAATAAAAATTCACGCGTCTATGCTGGAAACCCCTAGATTTGCTGAAGATATGCTGGAAAAAGAGAAGGGGATAGTCAATTCTGAAATAAATATGATTACCTCAAATCCAGATAATATCGCATTTAATAAAACTTTGAAAAATTTATTTAATATTAATACAACTTCTACTGATGTAATTGCTGGAACAACTGATAACATAACTAATTTAACTAGAGAAGATGTTGTAGATTATTTTAATAGAAATTACTATCCAGCTAATATGGTCACAGTTATTTCAGGAGATGTTAAGCCTGATGAGACAATGAGACTTGTCTCTAAATATTTTACATCAAATAAACCTCCAGTTACTAATAGACACTATGAAAATTTGACTGCAACTAATAAACCTATAAGAGAAGATATTATTTCCGACAAAGCTGTTTCTACAATAATTGCAACAGGTTTTAAAGGTCCAGAAAACAATAATACAAAAGATAGAATTTATATGAAAGCACTTGGAATATTGCTCACCGCATCTCCAGCAACAATGAAATGGATAAAACCATTAAATACTCATATATTCTATGAAGATGAAAAAATAAGCACCCAAAAAGATGCACCAAGAACTATTTTATTTAGCTCGGATACTAGTGAAGAAAACTCAGAAAAAATCCTTAAAATTTTATACCAGCAAATAACAAACAGACAAAATATTCTTCCAACTGAAGATGAAATGTTAATTGCCAAAAAGAGATTAATGAAATCTTTTTCGGAAAAATTTGAATACTCTTCACTAATGAATAATCTTATCGGAGAATCAATTTTGGAAGATGATTTGGACTATATTAACAATTTTGAAAAAATTGTTAATGAAATGAAACCAGAAGACATTATGCATACTGCAAAAAAATATCTTGATTTAAATAAAATTGCAATAACTGTCGTCCATCCTTCTTGTTACAATAAAGAAAACATTGAACAAAACTACAATAAAACACAAAAAATCTCATTTACAGGAACAATTACTAAAAAAGCGATTAATCTTGAAAATATTAAACAATATGATATGTCAAATAATAATGTTAGAATAATCACAAATAACACAAAAAATAGAAATGCTTCATTCAAAATAACTTTTCATAATGACATACCAAAAGAAACTCCTAAACCTGCAACAGCATTTATATTAAGTGAATTGCTTAATGAAGGCTCTTTGTATAGAAAACATGCACAGTTCTCTGTGGATAATGAAAAAAGGGGGATTGAACTTAACTTTGCTTCAGGAGTAAACGTAATTGAATGCAACGCCAACTTTGACGCTGATGACTTAGATTATGCACTTAAATCAGCAAAAGAAGTCCTATTAACTCCGAGATTTACAGAAAAAACTTTAAATAATGTGAAAGCACATATAAAAGATTCAATTCTACGTTCAGAAAAAACTCCATATAAAAAGCTAGATACTGAATTATTCAAAGGTACACTACTTGGATACTCAGAAAAAGAAATCCTAAACAGCCTTGATGATGTCACTCTTGAAGATGTAAAAACTCTTTATAAATCAATGATAAATGATGCTAATGCTTCAATAACAATTTCAGCACCATTTGAGAAAAAACCAGAATTAAAAACTATACTATTTAATAATGCTGCACAATTTCCAAAAGTAAAAAGCTTTACACCATTTATATATGAAAATTTTACTCCGGTAAAAGATACAAAAGTTCTAACTGATACATATAATAAAAATCAAGCAAATATTGTCATGGCATACAAATTTAATATAAACGGCAATTTAAAAGACAGTACCGCAATAGAATTATTGAACATAATTTTAGGTGGAGGGCCTTCTTCAAGATTATTCAATGATCTAAGAGAAAAACAAAAACTAGCATATTCGGTGCGTTCAAACCTTTCTGGCATTGATACTACACGAGTACTTAATCTTTCAATTGGTACTACAACAGAAAATAAAGATACCGGAGAAATTAGCTATGATAATCTTAAAAAATCTATTGATGGATTTAAGTATCACATTAATAAATTACAAACCGAAAAAGTATCAGAAGAAGAACTTAATAACGCAAAATTATCACTAAAAAACCGCATTCTTGCCCAGAATGAAAGTAATCTGGGCAAGACAGAAGGTCTTGATTATAATGTATACAGTCTTTATGGAATATCTAGAGAAAATCAATTATTAGAAATGGTAGATAAAATAACTGTTGATGATATTTTTAATACAGCAAATTATATCTTTAAAGAAAAACCTACATATTCAATTGTAGCAACTGAAAACACCTTGAAGGCTAATGAAGACTACTTAAAATCATTAACTAAATAAATTACTCATAATATGCAATATCTCTATAACTTGTAATAATGGATAAAATAGCAGATAATCCGACTAGTCCGTAAACTATTCTTGAAATCAAAGACATTTCACCAAAAAGTAATGCAACTAAGTCAATATTAAATAACCCGACAAGTCCCCAATTTATAGCACCTATAATTACTAAAATATAAGAAATAATTTTTAAAGCACGCATAATACCTTCCTTTCAGAAAATATTATTGTTAATATATTATATAATTTAATCCCCCTAAAAGGTAATTATAAAGAATAAAAGACCTCCTTAATAAAGGAGGTCTTCTATTAATAAGTAAAAATTTATACTTCTTTATACAAAGAATATAATCTTCCTGCTGTTTCTTCAGTACTTTCAACTAAAGGCTTTCTAAAAGATTCTATAAATTCTGCAATTTTCACCCCTATTTTAAATTTATCTTTTGGCACCTCTTCATCAGCACCTTTGTAAACATCAAATGTGGTATTCTTTCCTTCATGTTGAACTGGATACATGACTGTATTATTATGGGTTACAGGCATTTCATCAAGCAATTTATACTTATCTTTAGTATAACCATCAATAACAAACACATCGGTTCCATCAAAAAGCACATCACTTTTTACTTTTTCTAATGGTTTAACAACCTCTTTTACAAAAGCTTTTTCTGCAACGACAGGATCACTGAAACTATGGAATTTTTCAGCAAGAGCTTTAGCACCTTTGTAATTGTTAACACGAAAAGCCATACCAAAAGCAGGACTGCAATTTGTTTTTTGAATATTCATAAAATACCTCCTAAATTAATTTATAAAATAGAAAACGACTAAAAAATTTAACAGAAAACTAAAATATTTTTAAATAGAAGACCCCTCATAAGAGGGGTCTTTTTATAAGTTAATTATAACTTTTCAGCAACCATCAAAGTAGTTTCAGCTAATCTTGTAGAATAACCCATTTCGTTATCATACCAAGAAACAACTTTAACCATATTGTCACCCATTGTCATAGTCAATGCAGCGTCAACTGTTGAAGATTGGTGAGAACCAATGAAGTCAGAAGAAACAAGCGGAGTTTCTTCATAGCATAAAATACCTTTCATTTCACCTTCAGCAGCTTCTTTTAAAGCAGCATTAACAGCTTCAGCAGTAACAGGTTTTTCAGTTTCAAATACAACGTCAACTACAGAAACGTCTGGAGTAGGTACTCTCATAGCAAAACCATTTAATTTTCCTTTTAATTCAGGGATAACTAAAGCAACAGCACGAGCAGCACCAGTAGTTGTAGGAACAATATTCAAAGCACCAGCTCTAGCACGACGTGGATCTTTGTGACCAGCATCTAAGATTCTTTGATCACCAGTATAAGAGTGGACTGTAGTCATTAAACCTTTTACTATACCGAATTTTTCCATAACAACTTTAGCAACAGGAGCTAAGCAGTTTGTTGTACAAGAAGCCATAGAAATGATGTTGTGTTTAGCTGGATCATAATCGTTACCATTAACACCAAGAACGATAGTTTTGTCTTCGTTTTTAGCTGGAGCAGAGATGATAACTTTTTTAGCACCAGCATCTAAGTGAGCTTTAGCTTTAGTTGCATCAGTAAAGAAACCTGTTGATTCAACAACAACTTCAACACCTAAATCTTTCCAAGGCAATTGAGCTGGATCTTTTTCTGCGAAGAATTTAATTTTTTTACCATTGATAATAATACCTTCTTCGTATGCTTCTACAGTACCGCAGAATTTACCTTGAACTGAATCATATTTGAAAATATGAGCAGCTTGTGCAGGGGTAAGACCTGGGTCATTAATTGCTACATAATTAATTTTGTCAAAAATACCTTCTTCGATAGCGGCTCTTAATGTGTTACGGCCAATTCTACCAAAACCGTTAATTGCTACATTTACCATAAGTTTTTACTCCTTCTTATTTTGTAAATCTATAACATGTAATTTATATCATTAACAAAAAAACTAATCAATAGGTTTAGACAGTTTGAATTATTAAGAAAAAGTTAAATTATTTACAAGTTTTCTTTCCTTGCCAAGATAGACCATCACAATATAAATAATCTAAATTATTATTATAAAGTACCCAAGCACTACAACCATATCCTTTACTTGATTTTGAGCAAGTAGAGAATGGCATAACATAATTTTCTGATTCGCTGCCTGTTGGAATAATACCATATTTTGTCCAATAAAACACAAAAATATCCCGTCCATACGTATTGGGCTTTTGCTGTGCATTAACATCAACCATAATCTCAAAACATACACTTTTCAATGCGTTATTAGAACCTCTTCTTATTGAACAATCCATTGCCTGCCCTTCATCCTTATTAGCTCTTATTGTCATTCCATCAGGTGTTATAATTGACTTATTCCCGGCTCTCCATCCCGAATTACCGTCAATCTGTCCATTCAAATAGTAATATCCTTTTGCCTGACAGTCTGTACAAAGACCTAATGATTTCAGAGATTCAAGCATAACATTCTGCAGCGTGGCAGAAAGGTCAACACTTCCGCCGTCTTCTTTATACACTTCCGGCCACTGGTCAGGAGAAACCCCGTATTTTTCCGAGGCAATTGTATAAATTTGGGACAACACAGAATAAGCCTTTTTGAGACGGGTTATAGTCACTTTTTCGTTATACTTACCAACAACTGATGGCAGCGTCATGGCAGCCACAACACCGATTATCCCAAGCGTTATTAAAACCTCTGCCAAAGTAAATGCAAATTTACAATTACCGCCGGATAGGGGAGCAAAAACTTCTGCTAACGTGAACCTTCTATTCATAAGTCCTCCTTATTATAGTTCTTTACAATAATATTATATATATATATAATATTATTATATGATTATATAATGAAAAGCAAGCCCATATTAAGAATGCTAAACTTTTTATTATGATAAAAAATAAGCTTTCGATAATGATGGGGATAAGACGAATGAATATGGCAGAAGTCGCCAGAATAGCCGGATTAAGCCATGTAGCAGTTTTCCGCATCTACCACAATAAGACAAAAACAATAGAGCTTGAAACCATAAATAAACTGTGCTATGCTCTGAATTGCAGAATTCAGGACATTTTTGAATATATTCCTGACAAAGATTAGGGACACTATGAAAATTCAAAGTATAGCAAACTACCGATTTACAGGGATATCCTCGTCCCAAAGAGAAAGCTGGCTTGACCGGATCCATGAAAAAACAAAAAATTCAGCGGATATGACAGATACAATAGTTGTTCCGCGTACGATTTTTAAAGGGTATCTCGGGATTATGACCGGCACAACACTTGTAACGCTCGGCGGGCTTGTAAACAGGAAAAAGCAGCCAAAACTCTTTAAAGGCACAATGGCAGCGGGGCTTTTGACATCACTATACGGAACCTGGGCATTTGCAAGACCGTTTATCATTAAAGATGCAGAAGGCGTTCAAAAACACTAACCACCTACATCAAGACCATAGCTGCAACAAGTTCTTCTTCCTGCAGACCATAGACCGTATCCATTAAAATAGGGATTAAATCAGGATCTTCATTATATGTTCCTTTTACATTAACATCATTTCCAAAAAGATTTTTGTTCTTAATTCTTAAATCAACATTGTCGCCTTCAAGTGCGTAACCGATGAACTTGCTGTTAAGCTTTATGTCAATATCTTTATCTTTAAAAGTTCCTTTAATTCTTTTGCCCGCCCAGGTGTCAGTTACTTTCAGATTAACCGTTTTATCGCCGATTGTACCTTCAATAACAGAACCAGTAAGCTTTGCTTTAGATTTAAGATTTAATTCTTTATCCCCAACAAAGCCTGTAATAGTATCGGCCTTTAGAAATTTTCCCTGATGGCGTATATCAAATTCCACGCCATCTATTGTACCCGTAAGATCCCGGTGTGTTAAGCCTTCGGAAGCTTCAATTGTAAACTTTTTATCAGCGAAAATTCCTGCGCCTTTTTTAACATTCTTTTTGCTGAGTTCAATAGTATCAACCGGAAAACTTTGAGGTTTTGAAGTAGACTGAACTGCCGCTGCTCCGGTAAAACGGCATGGAGTATTTGTAATCTGAGAAATATTTAAAGTCATATTATACCTTTTTATAACTACACTTATATTATTATAAAAAATAAACATAAAAAAATTTGCACATAACCACAATCGCTGCATAAGCCCGAAGTGCTGGAGGGAAGCAGACTATTTCCCAGTAGAAACACACGCAGAAATAGCATCAATAAGTCTTTTGACCTTAACAATCTCTATTTTATTAAAATCTTTGGGAATATTATTGGCATCAGGAATAATAGCTTTTTTAAATCCAGAAGCAATGGCTTCATTTAGTCTGCGTTCAATATTATTTACAGGGTGTATTTCTCCAGATAAGCCTATTTCACCAATAATAACTGTCTGGCTATCTACAACGACATCTCTAGCACAAGTTGCAACAGCAAGAGCAATACCTAAATCAGCACTAGGCTCATCTACATCAATTCCACCCATAACATTTACATACACATCCTGCTTTGAAAGGTTAAGCCCTACACGTTTTTCAAGAACAGCAAGTATCTGATGAAGCCTGCTTAAATCAACACCATTTGTTACTCTTCTTGGTGCTGGATAAGATGTAGTTCCAACAAGAGCTTGGATTTCAACCAATAAAGGTCTTGTACCTTCATTTGTGACAATTATAGCACTACCTGGAGCAGCTACCTGAGAACGTTCATTTAGGAAAAGTTCATTAGGATTACTGACACAACGAAGCCCGTCTTGAGCCATTTCAAAAATCCCGACTTCTGCAGTATTTCCAAAACGGTTTTTCATAGAACGCAAAATTCGATAAGACTTATACTTATCACCCTCAAAATAAATAACTGTATCTACCATATGTTCAAGAACTTTAGGCCCTGCGATATTACCATCTTTTGTCACATGACCAATCACCACAGTAGTAATATTTTTACTTTTAGCTATGTGCATCAACATATTACAACATTCTCTAATTTGAGAAACTGAACCAGCAGAACTCGGTATGTTATTAGAATATATAGCCTGAATACTATCCACAATAACAAAGTCCGGCATAATTTCTTCAATTTGAGTTTTAATATTTTCCATATTTGTCTGGGGATATATATATAAAGTATTTTCTGTAATATTTAACCTTTCAGCTCTCAGCTTAACCTGACTTGAGCTTTCTTCTGCAGAAATATACAAAACTTTTTTTCCATTTTTACACAATTCTCCACAAGTTTGAAGAGTAATAGTCGATTTTCCAATTCCAGGATCCCCAGCAAGAAGGACAAGTGAACCTTGAACAAAACCGCCGCCTAAAATTCTGTCAAATTCTGAAATATTTGTAGACACTCGAACTTCTTCACCAATATGTATATCTTTCAAGAGTTCTGGTTTTTCATTGTTAATAAATTCATTAGCAACAGAATTAGGTAATTTTTGAGAAAATTGAATTTCTTCTATAAAAGAAGCCCAGGAACCACATTCTGGACATTTCCCAAGATAACCCGCTGTTTCATAGCCGCATTCTTTACAAACCCATTTTGATTTAGTTTTTGCCATTCATTCCACCCGTCAAGTCTATCAAATATTTTAAATCTTTTTTCATACAAGAATTATATAATATTAACAGAATTAATGCTATACATAATAAATACTTATAATCAATACAATTACATCTATTTTAATTAATATTAACAGATGCCGAAATTATTAAATTTCGGCATCTGTTACTTTTATCTTTTTATTTTCTGCCTGTTTTGTTAATTGTTTCAACATCATTAACTCTCATAGCAAAATAAGGTTGATCTTTGCCAGATTCTTGTAAGAAAATTACATAAGTATCATCAAAGTAGAATTTTCTTGGTTTCACTTTTACCGGAGACATAATTGCAGACATCTTTGTAGCAATTACAGCTTCGCTTTTTAGTTTTACTCCCTCATTATCCATTTTGAAATCTACAGTCTCAAGAGCTTGGTCAATCATGAAATTTGTACCCTTAATCTGACGACCGCAAAGTTCACTAAATGATTGTTCTTTATAAAGATTTATATTTGGAATTTTCAGTTCATCTTTTTCTGTAAAATCCAAACTGCCTTTATATCCAGCACGTTTCAAAAACATATCAGTATATAATTTGTCAAAATCTAAATCATCATCTGTCCTATAAAGATATACAACATCTGCACCCATAGTGTTAATTGTTACTGCAAAATCTTTTGATGAGTTATAGAAAAGAACATGCACAGTATCTCTTAGCACTTTATCACTATCTTCATTTATACCAAAATAATCGACTTTTGTCCTATTAGAACCAAATTTTTCTTGTTTTAGCTTATCAAAAGCTGTAAGGAATTTAAAATCTTTTTTCAACATCGCATAAACGAGATATTTTTCTGGTGCAGGTGACCAATCGACTGCATTCAAAACATCACTAGTCTCATTAAATTTTTCCATAATTGCTTTTTCTATAGAAGTTCTCAAATCAGGAGAAATTTCCCCATATGTTGTGTAATAAGAATCTTCTGAAACATCATCCTTCGTAAAGGATTGTTTATTTAGGATTTTTGCAGTCTTAGACTTATAACCCTTAAATATAATAGGTCCTTTTACAATACCATCCATTAAATCATTCCAAGCAAGCTGGAAAGTTCCAACCCAAATTCTATTTGTAGCCATGGATTCTGATTTCATAGTCGGTACTAATGCAATACTTTCTGCTTTCTTACCAAAAGCAAGCGCAGCAGACATACCACCCATAACTAGTAATGCTGCAAGCGCGGACACCATAACTTTTTTCATTCAAATAACTCCTTTTCAATTATTCCAAAATACTTTTAACCAATTTTATCTTATCATCATCTAAAACTTTAATCAACAATGTTTTCTCTTTTGATGTCTCACCTTTTATAATTTCAACTGAGGTCTTTGGGATTTTGAATAACTTTGAAAGATATTCAATCAAGCACTTATTCGCCTTGCCATCAACTGGAGGTGCTGTAATTTTTATTTTCACCAAATCAGGTGTTTTTATAACCTCATTTTTTGAAGAATTGGGTGAAATTTTTATTTGAAATATAATGCCATCTTTTGTTTTTTTTATCATCTGTAATCCTTATGTATGAAATTTAGTTGTTTTCCTTGAAAATTTAAAATAAAATTCGTATTATTATTATACCATGTCAGAAGAATCACTTTTTATAGATGTCAAACAAGAATTAATCAATCAGGAACGAAATCCTGATGATATAAATAAAATAGAACAAGCTTTTCATTTTGCAGAAAGACTTCACAGCGGTCAATACAGGGTATCAGAAGAGCCATATATCATACATCCAGTTGAAGTCGCAAAAATTTTAGTTAATCTTAAAGCTGATACACACACCATCATTGCTGCATTTTTACATGATATTTTAGAAGATACTGACACTAAACCTGAAGAAATTGAACAACTTTTCGGGAAAGATGTTCTGACTCTAGTACAAGGTGTAACTAAACTAGGGAAACTTCAATTCAAATCAAAAGAAGAACGGCAGGCTGAAAATTTCCGCAGACTATTTATAGCAATGGCAAATGATATTAGGATCATTTTCCTCAAATTAGCTGATAGACTGCATAATATGCGCACACTTAATTTTATGGCAGCCCCAAAACAACAAAAAATAGCAAAAGAAACTCTTGATATTTTTGCACCCCTTGCTAATCGTTTAGGGATGGGAAAAATCAAAGCTGAACTTGAGGATTTATCACTCAGATATCTTGAACCAGATAAATATTTCGAAATTGCACAACTTGTTTCACAAACAAAAGCAGAAAGAGAAAGTACCGTTCAATTATTGATTGATAAAATATCCAAAGATGTAAAAAAAAGCGGGATTAATGCGCAAATCACCGGACGAGCAAAACATTATTACAGTATTTATTCAAAAATGAAAAGACTTAATATAGCTTTTCATGACCTCTATGATATTACAGCAGTTAGAGTAATTGTTGACACTGAAAAAGAATGCTATGAAGTATTAGGACTTATTCACTCTCAATTTAAACCAATTCCTGGAAGATTTAAAGATTATATTGCAATGCCAAAAGGTAATATGTATCAGTCACTGCATACTTCAGTAATAGGTCCTCGCTCAAAACCTCTTGAAGTGCAAATTAGAACCTGGGAAATGCATGAAGTTGCTGAATATGGTGTCGCAGCGCACTGGAGATACAAAGAAAAAGGATCTCAAAAGGCAAATAACCCTTCTGATATGCAATTTTCTTGGATGAGAAAAATGGCAGAATATGATAAAGATATGACTTCAGCAGAGGACTATGTTAATTCTGTAAAACTAGATTTATTTTCAGATCAAGTATTTGCATTCACTCCTAACGGGGATGTATTTGATTTACCAGTTAACGCAACACCTGTAGATTTTGCATATAGAATCCACTCAGAAGTAGGAAATAAAACAGTAGGAGCTCTTATCAACGGACGCATTGCTCAGCTTGATACAAAATTAAATAATGGAGATATTGTTGAAATTTTAACTTCAAAGACTCCTGCTCCACGTCTCGATTGGCTAAATTTTGTAGTGACAAAACAAGCTTCATCTAAAATTAAACAATGGTTTAAGAAAAACAACAGAGAAAGCCACTTAGAAACAGGCAGATCTAACCTTGAACACGAATTAACTAAAGCTGTATTTGATGAATACATAAAACAAGGTGAATTTGAAAAAGTTGCAAAACAAATGAACTACCAAAGTGCAGACGATTTATTTGCAGCACTTGGCTATGGTGAAACAACTGTTAATAAAATTATAAACAAACTTAAAAAGCCTCAGCAAAAAACTCCTGAAAGCAATTTCCATACTTCAAACCGAAAGAAATCCGAAAAAGATATCGTAGGACTGGAAGGTCTAATGTATTCTTTTGCAAGATGCTGTTCCCCAATTCCTGGAGAACCTATCGTTGGAGTAGTCACCCGCTCAAAAGGAGTCTCAGTGCATCGCATCGATTGCAAAACTCTAGAAAATGTTCCGCCTGAAAGAATGATGGATATTCATTGGTCTGGAGTAAATATCAATAAAACTTATTCGACCACCATAAGAATTGAAACCGGCGAAAAAATGGGACTTTTAAAAGATATTATTGCAGCTGTTTCTGATAATAATATCAATATAAATTACGCAAATGTTAAATCTAAAAATAATAAAATTGGAATTATTGAAATTGGCATGGAACTTGATAATATCGAGACTCTAAAAAAAGTTATTAACTGCGTCCAAGCTATTCCAGATGTATATAGCGTAAAAAGAATTCAAACATCCTATGCACCACACCAAAATAATAATCAGCGACAAAACAAAAATTATCATAATAAAAATAACAACAAACAACAAAAGAAAAAATAATTATTATGAATACAATTTCAAATTTCGTTGAATTGTTTTATCAATTATTGACTTAAGCGAATCATACTCAGTTTGTAAAGCATTATGTTCTGTATCAAGGAGCTTAATTTGATTATCTAATTGTTTTTCCTTTGCTTCTAGATCCTTTAGCACTTTTTGATACTTAGTTTCAGCCTTTGTTATCAACATTTCATCCTGTTCTTCAGAAATATCCGTTGCATTTGTATAAATAATTGAAGTCCAAGTAACATTAACAAGTCCAGTCCCTTCTTCAGTTGGATCAGTAAAATTAACTCTTTCTAAAGTTACAGAGCCATTTTCCAGTGCATATTTTAACCATTCATCGCTATTCATTAAACCGTCTTCAAGAACTGTCCACAAAAGTTGTCCTCCATCAGTAAGACCATTCTCTGGACTTTTACCCGTATTTACAGCACCATTTAAATCAGCATTGTCAGCATGTCTGCCATTATCAAAACCATTTAATACGACCTTATCATCTTCAGGACCGTTCATCCTGTGCCATAAGTTTACATACCACTGAGCTTTATCTTCATCTGAATATTTATATACTTTTTCTTCAATAAGTCCCGGTTCTTCAACCACTTCTGGCTCATTATCAAGCCATACTTGATATTCAGGATTTTCTACTTCCTCTAAAACAGCAGGATGTTCAATAGTTTCAGCTGGGTGCTCTACTTCTGTAGCTTCATCAAGATCGAACTCCACAATATGCCAAAATTTAGCAATATGTTCAGGATCCGCACCACCTCCTGTAGCTGATCCTAAATCATAATCCTCATGAACCTCCCAAAGTAAATTAATTATTTTTTGATAAACAGAAATTCCAGAATTGCAATTATCATCTTTACAATTAACCTGATATATATTACCATGCCAATTTAGATCTACAGTTTCATCATGAGTCTCACCACAAGGATAATGATCTTTTAGTTCTTGTATTAAATCAGCTGAAACAGGGTGTCTATCAGTATTCCAGCACCATGTATGCCCATCTTCACAATCTCCTGAAAAAACTTCAAAACTATTTCCATCAGTTGTTGTATGGACTCCAGGGCCTAATAAACTTGCCATTACATGCATATAACAATTTGTATTACCCAAAGAACCACTAATACAACCAGTTTCCATAATCTTTGTCCAAAGCTCACTCGTATGCACTCGTTCAGTCCACGCTGGAGTAGTTTCTGTCCAGGCTGGAGTTTTCTCATTTATTATTGTTTCTGGAGGTTTTTTATTCAGCCAAATTTGATAATCTTCCAAATACTTATTATACAAAGCCTCGCCAGCTTCATCTTTTACATATATAACTTCACCTGTATCTATTTGTTCAATACCATACTTTGCTAAAAATTCATTTATATCAGCACTTGCATAATAATTTGCACCATCTCGCTCACTGACCATAATCTGACCTGCTGTATTTATAAGTCCATACTGGTTTTTAAGTTCAGAATATTCAGTCAAACAAATTCCATTTAGTTTTTGAGACATTTTATTGCCACTCGCGTCATATGTAGAAAATAATAATTGAGTTTGACTAAGAGCATTATTATACTCCTTTCCTGCATCAGTAGTTTTACAGGAAAGAGACATCTTTTGATTAGCAATTGTCTGAGAACGAAGTTCATTATCAGATAATCTAGAAGTTATACTTAATAATTTAGCTTGTGAAGCTGCTAAACCCATACCAATCCTTTCCGACTAAATACATATCGGGAAATAATAATAAAAACTTTAAAATATTTTACATATCTTTACAAGTAGATTTTAAAGTTGATGAAAGTATTGCTACCATTGTCCAGAAAACAAATTGAATTTGAGGCCTAAAAAATACAGTATCAACTAATCCATGAATCATTACAGCAATAACAGAAATAATAGCTGTTGATACAAAAATTACATTTTTTATATTGCCTGATTTTAATATATAATTAATAGCATTTTTTATCATTACGAATAAGAAACCTAAAAAAGCAATTAGAGCAAAAATTCCACTTTCAACAACAGTTTCAAGAAAAATATTATACGCACTTAACGCATCAAACCCAGTTTTCATATACAAACCATATATTTCTCTAAAATTTTTATTTCCTACCCCAATTCCCACTAACCAATTATCCTTTGCCATTTGCAAAGCTGACTGATATACATTAAATCTAAATGAATTTGATGAATCATGTCTCATCGCAAAAATAGAGAATACTCTTGCTCTCAATGAACTAACCAGCAACAATGCTGATGTCGACAATACAAAAACAGTTCCCACAATAGATAAATATACATTTCTAAAATTTTTCCATAAATATTTAGCTGAAACTGCAAAAAACCCAAGCAAAATTACCATACAACCAATATATGAACCTCTACAACCAGTTAAGAACAAAGCTATCACAGAGATTAATGCTAATACTCCTGTAAAACAACACAGAATATACTTTCGTTCCACAAGTAAATATCCACATATACCAAATATTGCTGGCAATGAAGCAACAAAATATCCACCTAATAAATTAGGATTATAAGGTTTTAATGTTCCATATACTCTAGTCATAACCTCTTCTGGATTCAATGAGGATACATCCTGCCAAGTCGAAATTTCCTGCACCTGTGCAAAATTTTGCAAAAATCCAATAATACTTTCAAAACCGGCACAAATACCTATTATACCAAGCAATAACGGAATTTTATCCCTATTATCTTTAAGGAAATGCACAACTGATACATAAAAACCTAAATACGTAACTGTTTTCATAAAACCTTTAAAACTCAACGCAAACAAAGTAGAACCAGCTAAACTTATAAAAACAATCATAAAATATACAAGAAGCCAGATTTCAAAATGATTTGGTTCAAACTTTTCACCAGATTTAGTAAAAACTTTAATTGTAGTCAAGAATATTGTAATTAAAGCTATAAACCCTATACAATCCGAACTTAAAAATGTTGAAGCTATGAATACAGCAATTATTGATATGAAAATAAGTTTGTCGATATTATGCAAAAACAAACTATTTTCATATATATATTTTAATTTTTTTTGACTTAAATTTAATATACTATTGAATATCATTATTATTGTTTATCTGTGTGTTTAAATCATCATCTGAGTTATAATGAAAAACTTTTAAATCAGAAACAGTTCCATTAAATTTGTAATTTTCACCTTCTAAAGTAATAGGCAGACCAATTTTAATTTTATTTCCACCAACAACAGCTCCATCTTTAGTAATTTTTGCAGTATCAGTAAGTGTCACCAAAATATCATACAAATCCGCCTGAGAAACATCATCTACGACAAGAACATTTTTCTGTACTATTTTAGAATTCACAAGCATTGGAAGAACTGTTTTCTTTCGTTCCATTCTAACATTTACTATTTCTAAATCTGAATAAGGAACATTTCTTATACTAATAAAAGTTTTTTCACCAGCTTGCATTAATGGTTCACTACCAGTATAAGTAATTCCTCTAATAAAAACATCAAATGAAATTTGAGATGTTGCTTCAATTTGCTTTGAGGCAGTTTGTCTGAAATTCTTAAAAGTTAAATAACCGACTACTAAAGCAATAATCACACCAATTACTATAATGAAATCGACAGTTTTCAATTTTTTAAAAGTATCCATAAATTTCTCCTATTTTAGAGTCTTTCAACTGCATCCAATAATTCTTGGATAGTAGTTGTAGCACAGCCATATTGTCTTACTACAATACTAGCTGCAATATTGCCTATTATTGCGGCATAAGCGTAATCTGCACCAGCAGCTAGTGCAAGAGAATACACAGCAGTTACAGTATCTCCGGCACCTGTCACATCAAACACTTCTGATTTATTAAATACTGGAATTTTTGTATATTTCTTATTCTGTTCTGCCACAAACATTCCATCTGCACCACAGGTGATTAAAACAGCTTTTGCATTAGTTTCTGCAAGCAGTTTATCTCCTGCTATTTTCATCATATTTTCATCTTTTATAAAAAAGCCTACTGACTTTTGTGTATCAGGTAAATTAGGTGTCATTGAAGTGATATCTTTATAATTAGCTAAATCTTTTTGAGCATCAACAACTATGATTTTATTATATTTATTAGCAAGGTCTATAGCAGTTTTAATTACCTTTGGAGTTAAAGTACCGATGTGGTAATCAGACAAAATAACTGCATCATTCAAAGGGATAGCTTTTTCAATTTTTTCAAGAACTAACTTTTCTGTTTCCTCTGATAAAAATGCATTTGTTTGTCTATCAATTCGAACAATTTGCTGGGTAATTGAAGTAGTTATCGAACCAGATATTCTTGTTTTCGTTGTAGTCTTTCTTGTTTTATCTTTAATTACATAATCACAATTAACACCAGCATTTTTAAAAGTTTCGATAAGCTGTCCAGCCTGATAATCATCACCTAACACCCCAATTACACTAATTTTACCATCATTAAGTGTTGATACGTTATGGGCAGCATTTGAAGCTCCTCCAAGTATAAGTTTTGTATAAGTATGCTGTAAAATAAGCACTGGAGCTTCTCGTGATATTCGTTCAGCATCACCATATATCATTTCATCCATTGCCAAATCACCTATTACAAGGATTTTTGGCTGTGATAATTTATTTATATAGGAAATAAGTTTTTCTTTATTAATATCCATAACTTTATAATTCAAATACTAAAATAGTCCTTACGGGCACTACAATATCACAAAAAGAAAAAAAACAAAACTTCTTATTTTACAAATCAAAATCAAGTATAATATAAGCCTATTACAGATGCCTTAAAACAGGAACAAGTAACTGATCTGCAATTTGTTCACATCCTTCAAATCCTCTTTCTCGCATAATTTGAGCAGCAGTCTCACAATCGTATTCGACTTCTTTATGAGTGACTGTAAAAGTGCCTCTATCAAATTCAAAAACCGCATAATTTGCTTTTGGAATACCTGTCATTGGTCTTCCTACACTACCTACATTAACCACTGTTTTCTTTGTAAGTGTCTGATACCCACATGGAACATGAGTATGCCCGCAAAGAATTAAATCAGCAAGTTCACCCTCAATCATTTCTTCAACTTCAGACAGTTTCATATTAGGAAGAATATCTTCATTCATTCTCCTTGGAGATCCATGCACCATCAAAACAGAAACGCCCTCTAACATTATCTCTTTTCTTGGAGGCAAGCTCCCTAAATATTTTTTTAATTCACCTTCCATAATATTTGCATCGTCTAAAAGTGCATTTGCCATAACTGGATATACTTTTTGCATTTTATTATAAATATCAAGCGAAAAATCAGCTATCAATTTATCTGTATTACCTTGAATAATAATCCAATCAGTACAATTGCGCATAATAAAATCAACAGTCGTAACTGGAAGTGGACCTGCCATAGCCAAATCCCCCAAACAAAGCACTTTTTCGCATTTTTCTTTTTCAATATCGGCCATAACGCTCTGGAGAGCCATCAAATTACCATGTATATCTGATAAAACTGCAACTTTCATAAAATATACTCCTCTCTCTTTGTTTTTATGTTATCATAAAATTATGATAAAAAGAAGAGACGCAAAACAAATTTCAATAGGAAATATTAAAATTGGTGCTAATACCCCAATCAGTATTCAATCAATGTGTAATACTGATACAAGAGATACAAAAAAAACATTAAAGCAAATACATGAACTTGCTGATGCAGGATGTGATATTGTAAGATTAGCTGTATTAAATAAAGATGCAGCTGAAAATATTAAAGAAATCGTAAAAAATTCTCCAATACCGCTCGTTGCTGATATTCATTTTGATTATAGACTCGCAATACAATGTATTAATAATGGAATCCATGCATTGAGACTTAATCCTGGTAATATTGGAAAAAAAGAAAATGTTGAAAAAGTTGTTTCACTTGCCAAACAACAAAAAATTCCGATAAGAATCGGAGTTAATGCAGGCTCTTTAGAAAAAGATCTTCTAAATAAAAATATTCCACTTTCAGAAAAAATGGTTATCAGTGCAATGAAACATATTAAAATTCTAGAAGATTTAGATTTTGATTTAATCAAAGTTTCATTAAAATCCTCTGATGTCCTAACCACAATAGAAGCATACCGGTCTATTGCCACAAAAATTCCATATCCGCTTCATCTTGGAATAACAGAAGCTGGAACTTTAAAAGGCGGGATAATTAAATCCTCCATAGGCATAGGCACACTCCTTGCTGAAGGTATAGGAGATACAATTAGAGTTTCTCTTACAGAAAATCCGATAGAAGAAGTATATGCTGGAATTGAAATTTTAAAATGTCTTGGATTAAAAGAACAGGGCGTAAATTTTGTATCATGCCCTACTTGTGGAAGAACCCAAATTGATTTAATAGGTTTAGCTAAAAAAGTAGAAGAAAAATTTAAAAACTTACCATACCCGATAACAATTGCTACAATGGGATGCGCAGTTAACGGGCCTGGTGAAGCTAGAAATGCTGATTTTGGGATTGCTGGGGGAATTGGTGAAGGCTATGTCTTTAAAAAAGGTGAAATCATTGCTAGAGTTCCTGAAAATCAACTTTTAGACAAACTAGACGAAATTATTAGAAAATCATACGAATAATTCATTTTCTTTTTTTGTAAAGAATTTATAATACTGTTGTAAACTCAGTAAAAAAATATTATAATTAATAATAATGAGGTGTATTATGAAAAGAAATTTATTATTAGGTATTTTAGCATTAGCTACACTCCCTGCATTTGCTAGTATGGATGTCAAAGAATCAACAACTCCTGAAACGTTAAGAAATGGTAACTACTCCGAAGAGTGTATCCGATTAATTCAGCTTAATAAAGCATATGCCAACGCTGTGCCATACAAAGAACCTGATTATAATCGTGTAAAAATAGGAAATAAAGTTTTTGATACAACAAGTGATGTTGTTCGTAATATTTTTATTTATTTAGATCCATCGTATGATGATCATAAATTCTTTACTCGTGATATTAGAATGAATACAGGCTTTGAAGATCTATAATCTGAAATTAAATTTATTTTTAATACTCATAATCACCTCTTTGTTAAATACTTCAGTTTATGCTATTCAAAAAGGGCTATTGGAGTATGATGATAATCGCGTAGATTATTCTTTAATGAATCCAGAACCAATACAAATTGAAGCAGATTATTATCTTGACACAGCTTTAGCGACTCAAGATTTCAAAATTCAAAAACAGTTATTGGAGGTTGCTTCAGGAAAATATTTTCTTTTATCTAAAATAAATCCTCAAGCAATTACACCTTATGTACAACTTGCAAGAATTTATGATATAACTAAACATGACAAATATGCTAAAGAGTATTTTTATAAAGCAACTAATCTAGAGTATTTAAATCCGTTTGCAAATTTTTATTTTGGCGAATATTATTTTAAACGAAATGATTTTAGAAGAGCATTAAAATATTATCAAATAGCATATCAAAATGGATACAATGAGATTTATGAATTAAACATCAGACTTGCTATGATATACGAAAAACTAGGTGATTTAGAAAATGCACGAAAATATTATAACACGGCAATTACAATAGATTCAAGCAATAGTAATATAATAAATAAAATAGAACAATTAAACCAGCTAAATTATGACAGTTCAGAATATTATCATAATTTCATCAGGGAGTAGCAATGAAATTTAAAAACCTAATAATAATATTATTAACAATAATAACAAGCACAATGACATCTATGGCGGAGGAAACAAGAAAAAATCCTGAATTTTATTCTCCATACACTCTTAAAAAAGGAGAAATTCTCATTAATCAATCAAAAAGAGTTATTGACAAAGTCAATCCTACCATATACTCAAATAGCGCAGGAAGTATTTTCCCTGGAGCACGGGGCACTAACCAGCTTATTTTATATACCAGTGAATATGGAGACAGAACAAATACTAACGAATTTGGGACAGAAGCCATTATTGAAGGAAATACTGTAACTGAACTCAGTGGAGCTGATTCTTTCATACCTAAAAATGGAGCTGTAATAAGCGGTCATGGAATTGCTAAAAATTGGATTACTTCAAATATTACAGTAGGAACAAAAATTTATTATGATGAAAAAGCAAAAGTAATTACTACATTCACAACATCTGAAAGTCTTTTATTTGAAGCTGGGAAAAAAATTGATGAAGCAAGAAATATGGTTAATTATTACAAAAATACCAATCAGGATTATGATTGGAAAGAACCGGAAAACCATATAAAAGATGCTGATAATTACTTAAAAAAAGCTGCCAAAAATCCAGAAGAATCCGAAAAATACTCTCATCTTGCAATAAATGCAGCTAATTCAGCGTTAAAAAGTGTTATTCCATATAAAAACACCGAATTTAAAGGTGTATGGCTAAGACCAACTGAGACAACCGAAAACGAAATTATACAATCAATCCAAAAACTGAAAAAGGCTGGAATTGATAATATAATTTTAGAAACATATTTTCATGGAAGAACTATTTTCCCAAGTAAAACAATGGCAAAATATGGTTTTATTGAACAAAATGAAAAGTTTAATGGAATAGATCCATTAAAAATATGGATTAAAGAAGCACATAAAAATAATATAAAAGTACATATCTGGTTTGAGACATTCTATGTAGGAAATCAACCGCCAAATTCAAATCCAAATAATATATTAGCAGTAAAACCTCAATGGGGGAATAAAACTAGACAATTTTACGAATCTGGGAATGCTACACCATCTCTATCTGAGCATAACGGCTATTTTCTAGATCCTGCAAATCCGGAAGTACAACAATTTTTACAAGCACTTATAACTGAGATAATCACAACATACAAACCTGATGGGATAAATCTTGATTATATAAGATATCCTCAATCTATTTCAACATCAGCAGCTAACAGCTGGGGATTTACTGAGTATGCAAGAACTGATTTTTATAAGAGATATGGCATTGACCCAATAAAATTAAACAATACAGACCCATTATGGGAATATTGGAATATATACAGAAGAACTCAGGTCACAAATTTTGTTGAAAAAATAGGTAAACTTGGAAAAGCCAATAACGTTTATATTAGTGCAGCAATATTTCCGGATATAAAAAATGCTAGAGCTTATAAACAGCAAGACTGGCAGACTTGGTCAACTAATAATTATGTAAACGGCTTTACTCCACTATTTTTGACGTGCAATGCTAAAACACTTAATTCAATGATTACAAGTATTCTTTCACATAAAGCGCCCAATACGGATCTTTATGCTGGTCTATTTGTAACTTTTATGGGTGGAAGTGAAGAAGATTTAATAAGAGAAATTCATGAAACCAGAAAACTAGATATTGGTGGAGTAATTCTTTTTGACTTTGCGCATCTGGATAATAAATATATACATACTCTGGGAACTAGAGTTTTTAAGCCTAAAAATCCTACAAGTACAATAATAATGCCAGCTCAACAATCAGCTCAGCCTATACTTACTGTTCCTAAAAAGAAGAAAAAAAGCTGGTTCAATTAATTTATTTATGCTAATATCACCCTATGATTAGGGAACTTTTAGCGGAAGTAAGTCAAAATAAAAATATGGTAATGTTTATTACAGTTATAATTTTTATGGCTGGAATATTATCTTATTTTAATAATTTTGCAATCACAGCTTCTGCAATAATTACAATAACAGCATTAGTAGTCTCTTTCAAAAAATATATGCCGAGAAAATATATAATTTTATGGATTTTAATATTTTATATTGGATTTTTTAACGCATATTTTAGAATACAACAATCTGATGCACTGTATGAAAAAGCTCCCCTAAATACTGAAATAACTGGTCAAATTGTTTCCATACCAAATAGCAACACTCCTGATAAAACAAAATTTTTCTTTAATGTAAAAGAAATAAACAACGAAAAACTTACAGGAAAAACTCTAGTCACAATATCATCAAAAGACAATGATTTTAGTAATTTCAATATTGGCAACACATACAAAATGAAAGGAAAATTAAGAACACCTTTTAAAGCATCTAATCCATCCCAGTTTGATTACGGGAAATACTTAAGAAACTTCAATACTTACACAGTATTTTATGCAGATAAATCAGACTGCATAGAAATTAAGGAAAAGTTGTCATTAAAATGGAAATTCTTGCAAGGGCTAAATAATATACGAAATCGAATTATAAACACTCATGCAAAATACCTTCAAAGTCCAAACTTAGAAATATTAGGAGGCATCGTTTTCGGTGATGATGCAGTAGCACCACCTGATTATATAAAAACATCTTTTGCAAATTCAGGACTTTTGCATATATTAGCTGCATCAGGTATGAATGTCGCATTTATATATGGGTTTTGGTATTTTATATTAAGAAGATTAAGAATTCCATTTCGTTTTACAGTAATAAGCGGTATGGGAGTTGTAGTTTTATATACACTAATGACAGGGCTTGGCCCCTCTGTAATCAGAGCAGCATTAATGCTAATATTTATTCTTGCGGGGAAATTAATTGATAGAGATGCTCATAGTGTAGCACTTTTAGCCCTCGTAGGCGGACTAATGCTGATATATAATCCTGCATATATTAATGATGTTGGTTTCCAGCTATCCTTTATTGTAACTTTTGGCTTATTAACAACTGCCGGAGCAGTCATGAGTAAGTTTAAAAACTCCAAAATTCCAGACTGGTTACTAGGTGGAACATTAATTCCAATAATTGCTCAAATATGGGTAATCCCTATACAAATGTTCTACTTTAATACAATAAGTACCTATTCTGTTTTTGCAAACATTTCCATAATGCCATTTTTGAGTATTATTAGCTTTGGAGGTTTTGTAAGTTCAGTTCTGGCAATTTTTACCCCAATAGCAAAATGGATTTGTTTAATAACCGATTTTATACTAAAATACCTACTTGATATACTTGTTGCAATATCAAATTTCTTTTCACATCTTCCAGCTTCTACGATTGAAGCCCCGCATCCTTCAATATTACAAATATTTTTATATTATTCAATAGTACTCATAATAACATACGCTTTCAAAAGAGGCTTTAATAAAAAGTGTCTTATATTTTTAGGGATTATCACTGCACTTTTATTAGGAACAATAATCAGAATACCTAATAATAATCTTAATATAATCACTTTTGATGTAGAAAATGCTGATGCATTTTTAATAAAAACACCTCAAAATAAATACTTTATCATTGATACAGGAAAGGCTCCATATAAAAATGGCTCTTCTCAGGCAAAATTTATAATACTAAAATACTTGAAAGACAGAAGAATCAAAAACATCGAAGGACTCCTCATAACTCACTTTGACAATGACCACTCCGGAGGAGCTTTCGATATTCTTAACAGTAGAAAAGTTAAATCAGCATACATTAATTCATTTAATAATAAATCCTACACCTCATATAAAATTTATAAGACTCTAAAAGATAAAAATATTAACACCATTATACCTAAAAACAATTCAATAATTTATGAAGAAAAAGATTTTATAATAAAGACTTATATAGCAAATCTTGACAATGACAATGATAATTCAATAATTACACTTGTAAAATACAAGGATTTCGAAACCCTATTTATGGCAGATGCAGGGATAAATGCTTTCAACAAAATTAAAAAAGATATACCTGAAAATATTGAAGTTATAAAAGTAGGTCATCATGGCGCTAAAAATGTTGTCAATGATGATATGTTAAACAAATTAAATGCTGAAGTCTCAATAATTTCAACAGGTACAAATCATTTTGGACATCCGGCAAAAGTGACTTTATACACCCTAAGACATACTGATATCTATAGAACTGACCAGCATAATTCAATCCAAATAACATCCGACGGGCATCAATATAAAGTTATGACATATGATAAATTGAAAAATAAATATGAACTTAACAAGAACTTTCATAGCCTAACTCCTTAGCTTTTGCAAAAACGACTTCTGCCTCTTTGGTCTTACCAAGATTGCTTAGAGCAACGCTTTTTAAGTAATAAGCCCCAGCACAGGCACTATCTACAAGAATAGCTTTATTAGCAAACTTTAATGCCGAGATATTAGCCTGAGTATTTAGTGAAACACTTGCCATTCCTAGATAATTATATACATCAGCCGGATCAAGTTCAATTGCAGTAGTATAAAAATCCATTGCTTCATTAAACTTACCAAGCTCTTGAAGAGCCCAAGCCTTTCTATAGTGAGCGTAAGAATAATCCTTATCAATCATCATCGCTTTATTTGCCCATAGAACTGAATGATTATAATCCTTTAATTTTGAATAACAATAAGAAATATTTGCATAAGCATCTACATATTGATTATCATACTCAATACATTTTTGATAAACTTCAATAGCTGCATTATATTTACTTAGTTCCTGTAAAGCCCAAGCTTTTCTAAAATATGAATAAGCATCCTCAGTATTTAACAAAATTGCTCTATTCGCAAATTCTAATGATTTTTCATGCTGGTCAGTTTTAGAATAAGCATAAGAAATCCACTGATAAAAATCTACATCCTCAGGATCAATTTCTAATCCTTGCATAAATGCATCTATAGCCTCTTCATAGTGATCTATATCGAGTAATATTTTACCTTTTCTAAAATACACGTATGAAGATTTACTATCTAATGCAATAGCTAAATCAGCATATTTTTCAGCTAGTTTATAGTCACCGATTTTTGAATAACAAAAAGATAAACCAAGAATGATATCTTCATCTTTCCTATCATATTTGCGAGCTTTTTTATAATAGTCTATTGCAGAATAGTAATCCTTTAAATTTTCATAAGTTTCAGCAAGCTTATAATAAAGGAATAAAGATGGTTTTGTAGTGTATTCAGCAAAACGCAGATATTTTAGCGCTTTTTTATACTCCTGTTTTGCATTAAAGACTTTGGAAATAAAGCCTAGAATAATTTGTTTATTATCACTATTACGATATAAAGTCCTTAAAATATTAAGCGCCTTATCATAATCTTCTGAATATATATAACACAATGCTAAACGTTGCTGTAAATCATTACTATCTTTGATTTCTACACATTTATTTATATACAAAATAGTATTTTCAGCATCACCAATAGATCCATAGCATTCAAGCATCTTAGTATAAAGATTATACTCATCACGATATTGATATTCTTCAGCCAGCTTGAAATACTCAATAGCTTTGTTATAATCCTCAGGAGTTGTTGAATAATTAATAAATCCCATATTATAAAAATAAGCAGGGGAGCATTCAACAAGATTTTCTAATTTATCATATAAAATCTTGGCTCTTTCTTCTTCTCCGCAATATTTGTATAAATGGACAAGAAAAGCCTGTATAAGCCAATTATCAGGATCTAACTCTTCAGCTTTCAAAGCATTAGAACGACATTCTGCCTTATGGGCAAGTCGTCCCTCTACAAAAGCTAACCTAATATATCCATAAGCGTATTCTTTATCAAGTTTCACAGCAAGCTTTGCATATTTGAGAGCTTTTTTATCATCTCCAGCAAAAATGCAAGCTTTTGAAAGATAAGCACACTTTTCCGCTGTAGCTTTATTTTTTTTAATATCCAATTCCAGTTTTTTCATAACATCCTCAGCAGTAACAATATTTATCATTTCTTCTGCTGATTCATACTTGGTAAATATATTATCGTACAAAATACACCTCTAACATTTCACAAATACCAATACGACCGGTATTTGAGAAAACTTTAGAGATTTAAGTAAAAATTTTACATTACGTAAACATCTACAAAAAATCTATACTAAAGAAGCTTCCTTATCTTCAATAGCAGTAGTAATCTCATCTAAAATAAGCTTAGCAGCTGCAACTCTATCATCAGCAGTGGTAATAGGTCTGCCTATCACCATATAATCAACACCTGAAAGAATTGCATCTCTAGGGGTATCGACTCTAACCTGATCATTAACCGAAGCCCAAGTAGGCCTTGTCGCAGGACAAACTATAATAAAATCCTTATTATCAATTTGTTTTCTAATTCTTTTTGCCTCTTCAGCGCTTGCGACAACACCATCAAGACCGGCTTCATAAGCAACCTTGGCAAGCTGGAGGACATAATCTTCAATACTTTTTTCTACACATAATTCTTCTGTAAGAGTCCTTTGTCCAAAACTTGAAAGAAGAGTTACTCCTAAAATAACGGGAGGTTCTTTTTCAAGACGCTTTGCGGCAGCTTTAACCGCCTTTACAGTCCCTGCAATCATTTTTGAACCACCTTGTATATGAATATTGAATAGGTGAATATTATTTTTTACCAGATTAATACAAGCCTTTTGCACTGTATTTGGAATATCGTGGAATTTACTGTCATAATAGCATCTACCGCCAAGTTCTTCAATCAGTCTGACAGCTTCAAACCCATAACTTACAATTAAAGGCAGACCAATTTTAAAATATCCTACATAATCTTTTAATTCAATTACAAGCTCACGAACTTCTTCAAGAGTATCAACATCTAGAGCGAGAATAATTCTATCTTTTGGACATCCTGGTTTTATCATCTTAATCCCACCTCACAATACATAAACAGCTTAACATGTAAAATTTTCAAAATCAATAAGCAAAAAAAGGCGGAAACTCATAGCTTCCGCAGATTATAACAAAAAGATTTATTTGGTTTTACTTCATTTAAGAAGTAACTTATTTTTAAAGCTTATTTTAATTAATAACTATTAATTCTAAGCTCAATTATTTTCCAGCTCCATAGAGAACTGCT
>CALUTP010000043.1 GCA_944323725.1 Candidatus Gastranaerophilales bacterium
AACTGACCTGACAAAAGAAGTTGAAATTACACCGCCAGAAGCTGTATTAGGTACAAAAAAAGAAATCAAAACCTTACACGGCAATATTGGAATAAAAATTCCACCAAAAACATCTTCAGGGCAAATGCTAAGGTTAAAAAATTTAGGATTACCTTTGAAATCAGGCGGATATGGAAACTTGAACGCCAAAATAAAAATTGTAATACCAAAAGATATTTCAGCCAAACAAATCGAATTATATAAACAAATTCAGGAAAGTTAACTTTTTAAGGCTGGCATCATAAATGCCAGCCTCCATTTTATATTATTTAAGCTGATTATATAAATATATTAAAATTTTAGCGGATAATCTTTTGGTATTTGCCACCCTTCATATTGTATAAGTTTTGCACAATATGCACTAAGGGATTCTCCACAACCATTCCCATTATTAGCATGAATAAGTCCATCTCTTGTGCCATCCCATGCTGTTACATAAGGCTCAAAAGAAGGTTTTATTGAATATTTATTAGCTTCGGTATTTTGACCCGTAGACAATATTGGCTTGTAAACAAAATCGAAATAATTAATACCTCTTCTTGTATTTTTATAAGCATTTCTATCAACAAAAAAACCGATATCATAAAGATAATTCGACATTATTAATATACTGCCATCTTTCAAATAAACCAAAAATCTATTTGCATCATTTGGATCCTTTTCTACCTTTAAGGTTTGTATATTTTTCCCAATATATTTATTAAACCACTCCATAGCTTCTTCAGTTGTACATATAGGATTATTACTAGACCCACAATCTGCAGCCCAATTTTTTACATCTCCATATTCTGCCACAGATATATTGATTGCTTGGTTCATTACAGTATAAATCTTTTTTAGTTTAGTAACCGTTACTTGTTTTCTATGATTTGCAATTAATGTTGGCATAGTCATTGCTGCGACTATTCCGATTATTCCTAATGTGATTAGCACTTCTGCTAAGGTAAAAGCATTTTTCTTTTTCATAAAACCTCCGTTTGTTTATTCTCTATTTCTAAAAATTCTGCATCACAAATCACCGTGTCTTTTGGCACGGCTTACTTCTCAGCTCTTTTGCTTTACTTCGGAGGTCTAAGTCGGAAATGCTTGACTCAACTGTTAGTCGGTAGCCCCCCCCCCCCCGAAATTCTATCTATTAGCGTCTTTTGCATATGGTCCTCCTTCGTTATTTATTATTTTTATTATAAATGATTTTATTTAATTTTTCAAGCTTGACATTTCTAGTAAAAAAAAGGAAAATAAACGCATAAGGGGGATGATTATGACTAAAGAGACATATTTACACGATAAACATGTACAGTTAGGAGCCAGAATGGTAGACTTTGCAGGATGGCATATGCCTGTACAATACACATCTATTATTGAGGAACATAAAACAGTAAGAGAAAATGTAGGATTATTTGATGTTTCGCACATGGGAGAAGTTTTTGTATCAGGGAAAGACTCTTTAGCATTTTTACAAAAAATTGTACCTCAAGATATTTCCAAACTAGCTTACGAAAAAGCTGTATATTGCCAATTACCTAATAAAAATGGCGGTCTTATTGATGACCTTATCATCTACAAACTTGGCATAAATTATTACTTAGTAATTTGCAATGCTGCAAGAATTGACGAAGATTTAAACTGGATGGTCAGAAATAAAAAAGGTCTGGATGTAAAAATTGATAACCAATCACACAATTATTCATTACTTGCAGTACAAGGGCCAAAAGCTGACGCTGTTTTAAGAAAAATGGGACTTGATACAATGCAAGAATCCTTCACTATCAAACCTGCTACAATTTGTGGCCGTAAATTGCTTATTTCACGAACTGGATACACAGGAGAGGACGGTTATGAACTTTTGGTAGAAAACGAATTTTCCGAAGAATTATGGGATAAAATCCTTGATTACGGTAATGAATTCGGCATAAAACCAATAGGCTTAGGAGCTAGAGATACTCTTAGATTAGAAGCTGCACTGCATCTTTATGGAAACGATTTAGATGAAAATACCACTCCGGTTGAAGCTGGATTAAGCTGGTCAATTCCGAAGGATAAAAAAGAAGATTACAATGGAAAAAATATTATAATTGAACAACTTCAAAATGGTGGAGGGAAAAAACTAATTGGATTAAAAATGCTTGATAAAGCAATTGCCCGCCATGAATATGAAGTTTATAAAGATGGAGAAAAGATTGGAATAATCACTAGCGGCGGTATTTCACCAATGTTAAATGCTAATATTGCACTTGCTTATGTAAAAAATGATAAAAATATTTGCATAGGTTCAACAGTTCAAGTTATGATAAGAGAGAAATTACACAATGCTGAAGTAGTAAAAAAACCATTTATTAGCAAAAAAAATAAAATTAAAATATAGGAGAATAAAAAATGAGTATCACAGAAAAAATTCTATGTTCCAAATCTCATGAATACATTCTTAAAAATGAAGATGGAACATACACAATTGGCTTAACTGATTATGCTGTAGAACAACTTGGAGATATTGTATATCTTGAACTGCCTGAGATTGGAACTGATTTCCAAAAAGGAGAGACATTTGCAACTGTAGAATCAGTAAAAGCTGCTTCAGAAATTTATGCACCAATTAGCTTCAAAGTTATAGAAATAAATGAAACACTTGCAGATGCGCCCGAAACACTTAATGAAGATAGTTATGAAAAAGGATGGCTTATAAAAGCAGAAGCTATAGGAAATATTTCAGAACAAAATGATTTGATGGAATACGAAGATTACAAAGAAGAAGTTGAATAATGAAAAATTTTTTAGTACACGATGAAAAAACAAGAGCTGAAATGCTCAAAAACATAGGATTAAATGTAATCGGAGATTTGTTTAACCAAATTCCCGACAAAGCCAAAATGCAAAAACTAGAACTTGAAAATCCAATAAGTGAAATGGAAGTTCAAAAAAGAATTAAAAATCTAGCTAAAAAAAATAAAACAGATATGATAAGTTTTATTGGGGGCGGAGTATATAATAAATTCATTCCTGCCTGCATATCCCAAATAGCAAACCGATTTGAATTTTTAACAGCTTATACTCCATATCAAGCAGAAATAGCACAAGGCACATTACAGGTTATGTATGAATTTCAGACAATGATTTGCAGACTTACAGGAATGGATATTTCAAATGCAACTGTCTATGACGGAGCTACAGCCTGTGCTGAAGCTATTCTTATGGCAGTTAGAATCCAAAAAAAATCTAAAATTCTAGTCTCTAAAAATCTTAATCCGGAATATTTAAAAGTTATAAAAACTTATACTTGGGCAAGTGAAATTGAAGTTGAATTATTTGATAAAATTCCTGAAAATACAAAAGACTATGCAGGTGTTTTAATTCAAACTCCTGATTTTTATGGGGAAATTCTTGAAGTTATAAAACCGGAAGATACTTTACTAATCATTTGTACAGATATATCATCATTATCAATACTAAAACCTCCTAGTGAATACGGTGCAGATATAGTTGTAGGGGATATTCAAGGCTTAGGGATTCCGATGGATTTTGGCGGACCTCATGCCGGGATTATTGCCTGCAAAGATAAATATATGCGCCAAATGTCAGGGAGATTAGCCGGCAGGACTATTGATAAAGATGGGGAACAAGCTTTTACATTGACAATCCAGACTAGAGAACAGCATATTAAAAGAGAAAAAGCGACAAGCAATATATGCTCAAATCAAGCTTTAATCGGATTATGTGCTGCGGTATATTTAAGTGCAATGGGAGAAAAAGGTTTCCGTCAAACAGGATACTTATCTGCAAAAAATGCACATAAGCTATCAAAAAAACTTTCAAATATAGGTATCAAAACTCTTAATAAAAATTTCTACAATGAATTTGTTATAGAAGTTGATAATAGTGAAAAAACACTTGAAAGACTTAAACAAAATAATATTATAGGTGGTATAAAGCTTGATGATAAAAAAATTCTAATAGCGACAACTGAAATGAATTCAGAAGAAGAAATTGATTTATACGTTAAAAGCCTCTCTTAAATGGGAGGCTTTCATATTTTTCTTTATTTACCCTTTTAACAATCTTTTTACTAAGCAGCTTTTTTAAGAAGCTCTGCTAAAAGTTCTGATGCCGGAGCTACCGGAATTGATACATATGCTGCTACTGATAATTTGCTTTGAACTTTAACTTCTTTAACTTCGTTTGCCATAATTTATACTCCTCATTAATTTTGTAATCCCCGTACTTATATAAAAGATTTTTTTATAAAAAAATTGCCTCATTTAATCAATAAGGCTTAATATTTCTTAATAATCTCTTTTATATTAAATTATATAGCTTCTTCAAATTGCATATAATCAACACCTCCAACGGACTTATAAATATTTATTGAAGAGATAATTGCATCAATTTGATTAGAAACATTTGATTTTTCAGAAATTATAAGAGCCTCCTTAGCCTTCATCAAATCCAGAGTAGATGCCGCACCAATATTAAATTTTTTATCAGCCAAATCATATTTAGTCTGCTCTAACCCAAATCTTTCTTTACTTACTTCTAGATTTTTTCTTGCTGTCTTTGCACTAACAAGAGCATCATTTACCTCCTGCAAGGATGTGAGAATTGTCTTTTCATAAATCTGAAGTGCTTTTTGGTATTCATATTTTTTATATCGTAACATAGCCATTTTTCTTCCACCGGTGAATAAATCAAAAGAAGGCATTACTCCAAGATTAGATAAAAAAGTATGAGAACCAAAGACATCGGAAAGTTGATATGCGTTAAATCCGACCTGACCAAAAATTAAAAATTTAGGTAAAAAATCACGCCTTGCAACTTTAACATCTATCCCTAATTTTTTAATATAAAATTCACTTTTAATCAAATCCGGACGATGTTGAATAGCTTCGGATTGAATATCCATAGGGAAATCTAAAGGCTTAACCGAATCATATGAACTTCTTTCAACAGAAGTGAGATTTCTATCTCCTAAAATGACTTTTAGTTGATTTTCAATAACATCTTGTTTCTCTTTTAGATTATTTAAGTCTTCTTTAAACATTGTAAGAAGTTGTTTTTCAAATAATACCTCATTTATAGAACACAAGCCTCCATCATATTTTGTTTCATATAACTTAACGATTTCGGATTGCAAATCTACCAATTTAGATTGATTTTCAATAAGTTTATCCGCCTTTATAAGATTATAATAATTAGAAGCAAGAGCTGTAGTAATTAATATATAAGAAGCTCTTTCATCCTGTTTAATCATTTCTAATCTTTGCTTAACACTTTTAGTTTTAAGATAATTTTCACCCCATATATCAGCTTCATAAGTCATAGTAAGAGGTAATAAAAATCTACTTTGTGAGTAATCGGGAATAACTAAATCTCCAAATTTTGTAGTTGCCCCTGTGAATTCTCTCCCTATTTGAGCATTTATCCTTAACTGGGGAAGCTGATCTGAAAATGATAATTTTACAACCTGTTGAGCCTGCTTAGTTTCAGCAGATGCAATCTTTAAATCTTTATTATTTTCATACGCATAGAGCATATATTTATTTAGATTTTCATCACCAAATTTTCCCCACCAGTCTAAATTCATATATTCAATTTTATCAGCAGCAATAGATGACTCTTTTGCACTAATTGCAGGTGTCATTGTTAATAATAACATTAGGGTAATAAATATTTTAAAAATTTTCATGCTTCACTTTCCTTTTCTTTGTGTTATCATAATAACACAAAGAAAATCATGGAACAACTTGAATTATTAAAAAGCAGAATAGGAATGAAACTTGTACGCATAGGGAAGATGACCCGAGCAATAGCCGTACAAAAATTTGCACAAGAAGGACATCCTATTACGCCTGAACAAATGACAGTCCTAGCTGCATTAATAGACCATGACGGAATGTATCAAAGACAAATTAGTGCAATTACATTAAAAGACAGACCAAATATTACTAGAATAATAAACATTCTTGAAAAAATGGGACTCGTCACAAGAAAACAAGATGTAAATAAAAGAAAAATATATAAAATATTTATTACAGAAGATGGACGCCAAGTTTTTAATAAAGTAATTCCAACAGCATTAGAATTATGGCAAAAAACTATAGAAGGCGTACCGGAAGAAGATTTAAGAATTACACTTAAAGTCTTACAAAAATTTAAAGAAAACTTGGAAGAAGATTTAAATATACAAATATAGAATATAGAGGAAAGAAATATGGAAGAAAATCAACAAAACACCCCTAATAATGACGAAATTAAAGAAATTGACAAAGAAAAAATCGAAATAAAAGCTAAAGAAAGAATTAAACAAAGAAAAGAAAAAGCTAAAAAAAACCGACCTGAATATAAGAAAAAAAGAGTCATTGTACCTACTGTAACTGCGATATTACTAATATTTTTAGGTATATTTGCAGCAATTCATTCAACATATTTCCAATCAACAGATGATGCGTTTGTAGAAGGCAGGTTAATTACAGTAGCACCTCGAGTAGCAGGTCCTGCTATAAAATTACTGGTAGACGATAATGATGAAGTGCAAGCAGGAGATCTTCTTGTAGAAATCGATCCTGCAGATTATGAAGTTCAATTAAAAGAAGCTGAAGCTAAATTAGCTCAAGCAAAAGCTGAGTTAAACGTAACAGAAAAAGAAGTTGCAAAAGGTGAAGCTAACGTAAATCAATCGTTTGAAGACATATCTTCAACAGAATCAAAACTAAATTTTGCCCAAAAAGATCATAAACGATATACAGAAATGTATAAAGCAGGAATAGTTTCAAAACAAGATTTTGAAAACAGTAAAACAAAACTTGAAGTATCTCAAGCAGATAATAAAGCTGCAAATGAACGTTCCGCAGCTGCAAAACACGCACTTGCCTCAAATCAGGCAAAAACAGAATCAATGAATGCAAATATTCAAAGACTTGAAGCAGAAGTAGAACAAGCAAAATTAAACCTTAAATATACCAAAATCTACGCTCCTCAAAGCGGAAAGGTTTCCTCAAGGAGTGTTGAAAAGGGTAATTATCTGCAAGTTGGACAGCCTTTAATGCAAATTGTTCCAAAAGAAGTATGGATAGTCGCAAATTTTAAAGAAATTCAACTTACAAATATGAAAGAAAAACAACCAGTATCAATAAAAATAGACACCTATCCAGGCAAACGCTTTAAAGGTGAAGTACAAAGTATTCAAAGAGCAACAGGTGCAAAATCAAGTCTATTTCCACCTGAAAATGCAGTCGGAAGTTATGTAAAAATTGTACAACGTGTTCCTGTAAAAATTATCTTTAAAGAAGATATTTCAAATTACAATATCGTACCTGGAATGTCAGTCGTACCAAAAGTTAAAGTAAAATAAATATATAATTAGTTAAAAAAATAAATAAATTGGTTAAAATATAATGGAAAAAGTTGTAGAAAAGAAAACAAACCCCTATATAGTTGC
>CALUTP010000044.1 GCA_944323725.1 Candidatus Gastranaerophilales bacterium
GATACAGCACCATTTTTAGTAGCTTCAACAATAGCTTCTAAAACAGCCTTTGTACCATCTGCAAATTTAGGATTTTCAAATGCGCCTACAGGGCCATTCATTAAAATTGTTTTTGAAGCTTTGATAACATCAGCAAAAGCTTTTCTAGATTCAGGGCCGGCATCAACGCCTTCAAATCCATCAGGAATTTCATTAATTTTAACAAATTTATTTGTTCCATTACCAGAAAAATCATCAGTAACAAGAACATCTGTAGCCATAATTAATTTTACACCCTTATCAGCAGCTTTCTTTTCAATAGCTTTAGCAACTTCTAATTGGTCATCTTCACAAATTGAATTACCAATTTTACCGCCATTAGCTTTAACAAATGTATAAGCCATACCACCGCCGATAATAAGATTATCGACTTTGTCAATTAAATTTTCTAAAACACCGATTTTAGAAGAGACTTTAGCACCACCAACTACAGCAGTAAAAGGTCTTGTAGGATTATCAAGTGCTTGGGAAAGACATCTTAATTCTTTTTCCATTAACAGACCAGATACAGCAGGTTTTAAAACCTTAGCCAGTTTAGCAGTTGATGTATGATTTCTATGTGCTGCACCAAACGCATCATTTACATAAAAATCGCCTAATTTTGCAAGTTCATTAGCAAAAGTCATATCATCATCTTTAGCTTCTTCAGCTTTGTAATAACGGATATTTTCCAATAAAGCGACCTGACCATCTTTTAAACCTTCAAGAGCTTTATCAGCGCCTTCTCCTACAGGGTCTTTTACAAATAATACATCTTCACCCAAAACTTTTGACATATGTTTTGCAACAGGTTCCAAAGTAAATTCAGGATTCCATTCACCTTTTGGTCTTCCAAGGTGAGCCATTAAAATAATTTTAGCACCTTTTTCCTGTAATGCTCTTACAGTAGGAATAATTGCCTGAATTCTTGTATCATCAGTCACATTTTTGTTTTCATCCAAAGGTACATTAACATCTACTCTGATTAATGCTCTTTTACCCTTGATGTCGCCTAAATCTTTAATTGATTTTTTCATATAGCCTCTCCTTTTGAATACCGGCATCTCAACCGGCAGTTCAATTTATAATTACTGCATGATAATCTTACAAAAAAGATAATATCTTTGCAACTAATCGGCATTACTGCTTTCTTTACATACCGGCCCGCCTGAAAGGGCTGCCATAGAAAAAAGCAAACTTTTTTAAGTTTGCTTTTTTCTATCTTATTCACTCAGGAGAACAATATTTTAATAAAGTTCTTCCTGCGCAAACGAATTACTATAATTTTGTGGAGGCATCTTTGCAGCCGGAAGCCCTGTCTGAGCTTGAAGTGCTGAATTTGCATCCTCTATTTCCAATACTGACTGCAGTGCCTCAAAATATGCACTTTTGTCAGGTTCAGGAAGTTTATAAGGATCAAATGCTTTGTGTGTCCGTATTACTGCATGTTCTGTAGGTAAAGCGTAAAATTCTGATTGATACTCTTTATCCTTTCCGTATTTATCAGTCAGTTCATCCAGTACTGCTTTTGCATCTTTATATTTTACTCCTGTTGAGGACACTTTTTCGTCCATTTTTGCACGTGCTGCTTTTTGTTTCTCTGTAGCAAGATTTACACCCTCGAAACCCATTGCTTTCAAAAGTTCACCTGAAATTTTGACATCTTTTCCGCTTGACACTATATCTTCCTTATCCAGAGGTGTAATACCTGCCTTTTTTACCAGTGCGGCATTGTTTTTTTCTATTTCATTTTTCGCCTCCATTGCTTCCTGATACTCTGTTCGGGCCGGTTCCGGAAGTTTTGATGAATCAAATTTTTTCATTGTTTTACGTACAAGAAATCCTCTGGTGTCTACAGGAACTTCAGTCTTATATTCATCACCATTGTATTTATCTTTGATTTCTTTAATTTTACTCTCTGCATCTGCATAAGATATGCCGGTTGAAGATACTTTCCCATTTAATTCTGATTTTGCTGCTTTTATTTTAGGTGATTCTTCAATATTTATGTCTGCAGCATTGGCAACAAGCTGCCCTAGCGGATCATCTTTAAGATTAATCCCCTTCTGACCGAATGAACTTAATAGTTTTCCAATATCAGAATCATTTGTTCCTCCAACTTTTGGATTTTTAGGAAATCCCAATTGTGAAGTATTAAGGTTCAGTTTCATATCGCCGTTAAACTCAATACCCATTCTTTCTCCTTTCGTGTTTATACTCTTTTAAGCACACATTGCTTATGCTTTTAAAAAGTATTTATCCTCGAAAAGATTGCTATTCGCCCACCCCATCCTATCCTATCCTATCCTATCTCAGAGTATAACTGCATTTCAGCCATTTTAAAACTCACATTTACATTTCGTTACAATTTACGATTTTCTACACATTGTATGCTCTCTCCATATGTAAAACAAAAAGCACCCCTTTACAAAGAGGTGCTTTTGCATATTAACAAAACCGTTATAAAGGTTTAATTGAATTTTTATAAATCTCTTTAACAACATCTCTGCCGTCACCGCAAGGTGAAATCTGCAAAAGACCTTCAAGAGAAGGTGTTGTATAAACTAAGTCAACAAGCTTATCAACATCGGCATCAGAGAAGCCTTCATCCGTTAATTTTTCGGTAACATCAACCGATTTAAGCCATGCCTGAACACCTTCTGCAGCTTTCAGAGCTTCATCAGGCTCTCCTTTTAGCCCAGGAACAATCGGTGCAAGAATATCCGCTAAAATATGCGGTTTTTCTTTATAGATTTCTTTAATTACTGCCGGCAAAAGGATTGCAAGCCCCAACCCGTGTGCAAGTTCAGGTTTTACAGCGCTGAGCGGGTGTTCAAGTGCGTGAGTATAGTGAAGAAGCCCGTTATCAAAGCTTACACCGCCCATCATTGCAGCATAGGCAAGGAAATATCTTGCTTCTAAATCATCAGGATTAGCAATTGCTTTAGGCAAATATTTAGCAACTAATTCAATAACCTGCTTAGCAAGAGAAATTGAATAAGGTGAAGCAACAGTTGAAGTTGCAGCCTCTACAACGTGATTTACTGCATCAATTGAAACATATCTTGTCTGTTTTGGCGACAATTTTGTCATTAACTGAGGATCATCAATAGCAAACATTGGATAAATGCAATCATATGCAATTGCAGGTTTAAAGTTCTTTTTAAGGTTAGTAACAACAGCAAATCTATTTGTTTCTGTACCAGTACCGTGAGTTAAATTAATAGATACAATAGGAGCAGCCTTTTCAGGAGCAAACTCAAAATCATAAATATTTTCAGCAGTTTTTTCAGGATATTCCAAAAGAATAGCAACAGACTTACCAGCATCAGTAGGAGAGCCTCCGCCTATTGCAATAACACCTTTTGCACCAAAATCTTTCGCCATTTTTGCAGCTTCATTTACATGGTCAGTTGTTGGGTTTGGAGTAACCTGATCATAATTTATATATCCAATACCATTATCTTTTAAAGCTTTTTCCACGTAATCCCAAGCCCCAGTAGCTTTATAAGCATTACGTCCAGACATTACTATAACTTTATCTATTCCTTTTTCTTTTAATACTTTTGCAATATCATCAATTTTTTTAATAGCACCAACACCAAAATAAACAGTGGTTCTTGTACGGATTTCTTTAATTTCGTTAATGTTAATATCCTTTTCCCACATAGAAAACTCTCCTTTCTAAACTAACCCGTATCCGGACAAACCGTTACGGAACATGGGTATTATAGCTTTTTTCTGCATGTTTTGCAATAAGTATTATAAATTATAAATAGTATCTTCCAAGAGAGTAATATTTACAACGTAATCTTCATGTCTTCCAAAAACTTTAACCGGTTTTCCTTCATCGTTTCCATCTGAAACAAGCATATTATAAGTCATTTTATTATCTTTTATAACATCAAGCATACAAGGGGTTAGATAGTAAAAACCAAAACATTCTATAAATCTTGTATTTTCTCTCATATATAGAGCATTTGTCGAATTAGCTCCATGTGGTGCAACAATTATATCTGCAGCATAAAAATATTTTATTTGTTCTTCTACAGAATAATCATCAGGAAATATCATATCAAAACCATATTTTGATAGTAATTCAATAACTTCAGACTCATTTTTAATTATTCTTTTATAAGGTTTTATTCTTCTCACAAACAATTTTTTAGGATATTTTTCAATATCTGACAAATCAATATTTGAAAGAATTTTACTTTTTACTTTTTGAAGTGCAGAATAATCAGTTTTGAAATAATCATCAACCACGTATAAATTTGAAACTTTGTATACTTCATTTCTATGAACTGGAATTACTCTATCACTACTAATTCCAATTAGTTTTATCAACTCTTTTAGATATGAATCATCAAAAATAAGGTACTTACCTTCAAAACCACTTTCTTCTAAATTTATAACCTTATCCAGACAGTGAAATGTAAAATGCCAATAATTATGTTCGGTTTCTAGTGCAAACACTACAGCTTTATCCAGCATTGTAACTTCGTTAGGCTTTATATGAATAGTTTTCTTAGCCAAAATTTTTGAATTTTTTAAAGAGGCACACTCTTCTAAAATATTATTATTTTCATCATGAATATAAGACAAATCTTCAAAAACACTTACATAAAAATCATTAACTATACTAACCCTATTATTACCAAGAGAATACTGTTCAATTGAAAGATTTTTCTTATTCGCATAATCATCTACACCAATAAAATTGTAAGTGTTGGCCATAAAATTATTTTTGATATTTCTGAGCATTGTCCTTAGTGATTTTGATGGAATAATACACATAAGTACTTTAACAAGTTCAGCTAAAAATAAATAATAGACTTTATTCATTAATTCCTCAATTAAATTATTCCAGCAAAATATTCAATAGTTTTCTTTAGTCCGTCTTTAACATGGACAGTAGGCTCATATCCTAATTCTTTACGAGCAAGTGTTAAATCAGGTCTGCGTTTACAAGGATCATCTGATGGTAATGGTTTGTATATAATTTTTGAATTTGAATTAGTTAACTCAATAATCATTTCAGCAAGTTCTTTTATGGTATATTCACCGTCATTACCCACATTAACAGGCCCCATAAATCCATCCTTATTCATTAATGTAGTCATGCCGCGTACTAAATCGTCCACATAACAAAAAGAACGAGTTTGCGAACCATCACCATAAATTGTGATGTCTTGTCCTTTAAGTGCCTGTACAATAAAGTTTGAAACAACGCGCCCGTCATTTTCAGCCATACGAGGCCCATAAGTATTAAAAATTCTTATAATCTTAATATCTACATTATGCTGTCTATGATAATCCATCATAAGAGTTTCAGCAACACGTTTACCTTCATCATAACAGCTTCTTATACCAATGGTATTAACATTTCCCCAATAATCTTCTCTTTGAGGGTGTACCAGTGGATCTCCATATACCTCAGAGGTGGATGCTTGTAAAATTTTTGCTCTTGCTCGTTTTGCCAGTCCTAGCATATTAGTCACCCCTAATACACTAGTCTTAATAGTTTTAATAGCATTATATTGGTAATGAACCGGACTTGCTGGACAAGCTAGGTTATAAATTTCATCAACTTCTACTAGTATTGGTTCAACAATATCATGTCTTATTAATTCAAATTCTTTATTATCAAGTAAATGTTCAATATTTTTTCTTGAACCCGTAAAAAAGTTATCAAGACAAATAATATGATTACCTTCATTAAGTAATTTTTCTGATAAGTGAGAACCTATAAAACCTGCACCACCTGTAATTAAAATATTTTTCATATACCCTCTTATTGATTTTAAAACGCCTATATAATAATAACACAAAAAAATAACCGGCTGAAAAATATAGCCGGTTATTCATATTTTTTAAAAATAAATTATTTTGCAACAGCAACTTTCATAGTGTTAGCAATAATTTCATTAAAGCTGTCTGCTTTTAAAGAAGCACCGCCTACCAAAGCACCGTCGATATCAGATTTAGACATTTGTTCAGCAATAGTAGAAGGTTTTACAGAACCGCCATATAGGATTCTAATAGCATCAGCAGCATCTGCGCCTGCAACTTCTTTTACAACACTTCTAATCATAGCAATAACTCTATTTGCTTCATCAGAATCACAAGTTTTACCAGTACCAATAGCCCAGATAGGTTCATATGCAATAACTGATTTTGCAATATCTTCAGAAGAAATACCTTCTAAAGCTGCCTTAATTTGACCTGCAATCCAAGAATCCGTAACTCCTGCTTCTCTTTGTTCAAGAGTCTCACCACAGCAGATAATTGGAATTAATCCTCCAGCTAAAATAGCTTTAGCTTTTTTATTAATCATTTCATCAGTTTCAGAGAAATATTGTCTTCTTTCAGAATGACCAATAATAACGTAGTCACATCCTGCATCTTTCAACATTTCTACAGAAATTTCACCAGTATAAGCACCTGAATTTTCCCAATGGCAATTTTGACCAGCAATAGAAATTTTATTTCCGCCGCAACCGCAGTCACATTTTACTGTTTCAACAGCTGAAATTGAAGTAAATACCGGAGCAATAACTACTGTAGGCAATTCTTGTGCTGTGTAATCTTTTACAAAATTTTTAACACCTTCAAAAACTTCTTTAGCTTGAGCCTGAAGTAAATTCATTTTCCAGTTTCCTGCAATAATAGGTTTTCTTGACATAATAACTCTCCTTTTTTAAGTCACCGACAATGATATTATATTAAGAAAAATATTTTATTGCAACGAGCCAGATTTTTTAAAAAGAAAAATCAAACAGCTCTTTTACCTCGACATCAAGAGTATCAGCGAGTTTTTTCATTGTTTTTATGGTGACATTTGCCTCACCACGTTCTATCTGACCAATATATCCAAAATTCATATCTATTTTTTCAGCAAGTAGCATTTGAGAATATTTTTTACATTTTCTCAAGTGTGCTAATTTTGAGCCAAAACGTTTCTGTAAATTTTCATTTTTCTGCATAAATTAAATTATAAAATGTTGACATTTTTCCAACTAGCGACTAATAATAGATATATATTAGTTATTAACTAATAATTAATATTTGAAAGGAGATAAAACTAGTATAACAGTAACTAAAAATAGAAGAGAAACAAAGAAAAAGTCCAAATAACTTTTTCAATATTTCAAATATATTTTTTTAAAACATAATAATGTTTTATTCTGAAAGAGGCTTTCTAACGAGATCCTCTAACTCTACACCTAATATATCAGAAGTTTCAATAAGCTTTTTCAAACTTATAAATCTTTCTACTCTTTCAACATGACCAATAAATTTTGAATTAGCTCCAAGCAACTCTGAGAGTTTTTCTTGAGAAATGCCTTTTTCTAGTCTGTATTTACGAATATTTTGTCCTATAACTATATATTTGTCATAATTTTTTGTTGACATAACTAAATAATATATGCTATGCTGTATTAGCACCACTGCCATATAAGCACCATAGGAACTAATGGAGAAACAATTTGAAAAAAAATGATGTTTTGATTGAAGATTTGAACGACATTGAAAAAAAACTTTTGCCATACATAGCAGAAGGTTTAACAGCAAAAGAAATTGCCCCTATCGTATTTATGAGTCATCATACAGTTAAGCATTATATCAGCGAAATTATAAGAAAAACAAATGCTCGAAATAGAGTAAATGCAGTAGCAATATTAATTAGAGCAAATTATGTATAATAAATATTTTTATGTTAAACTGTAATTATGTTTACAGGGATAATAGAAGAAATTGGCACAATAAAAGGATTTACAAAAAAAAACACTGGAACTGAAATAACTGTTCAGTGTTCAAAAGTACTAGAAGGAACTAAAATAGGTGATAGCATATCAATAAATGGATGTTGCCAAACAGTTACAAAAATTACCCAAGATTCATTTTGTGCAGACGTAAGTACAGAGACACTCAATATTTCAACACTCGGAAGTTATAAAACTGGAGATAAAATTAATCTTGAACGAGCACTAACACCCACATCAAGGATGGGTGGACATATAGTGCAAGGACATGTTGACTGCATTGGAAAATATCTTGGAGAAATGACTTTTGAAATTCCTGAAAATGAATTAAAATATATTGTCTATAAAGGTTCAATTTCTATTAATGGTGTGAGTCTTACTATTGCAAAAGTTGATAGAAATACTATACAAATAGCAATAATACCACATACACTGGAAAATACCACTTTAAAATCCCTAAAATATGGAGATTTTGTTAATATTGAAACTGATATTTTAGGCAGATATGTTGAAAAATTTTTGTCAATGAAAAATAATAATAATATTACAGCAGATTTTTTAAAAGAGAATGGATTTTTATAATGGAAGATAATTTTAAATTTGATTCAATAGAAGACGCATTGAAAGATTTCAAAGCCGGCAGACCAATTATAGTAGCTGATGATGAGGGCAGAGAAAACGAAGGGGATTTAATATGCTCAGGACAAATGACAACTCCTGAAATAATTAAATTCATGGCAGAAAAAGCGAAGGGATTGATTTGCTTAGCTATTTCTCAAGAAATAGCTGACAAATTACAGTTACCTCAAATGGTAGAACAGAATACTGAAGGAATGAAGACAGCATTTACAGTAAGTATAGATGCTTCTGAAAAATATGGAGTAACTACCGGAATTTCAGCTTTTGACCGAGCAAAGACGATAGAAGTAGCACTAGCACCTGATGCTTTACCTTCTGATTTAAATCGCCCAGGACATCTTTTCCCTTGTGTAGCAAGAAGGGGAGGTGTGCTGCAGCGTACAGGACATACTGAGGCTGTTGTTGATCTTGCAAGATTATGCGGACATATTCCAGCAGGTCCTATGTGTGAAATTATGGATGAAGATGGTCATATGATGCGTAGAGATAATTTGAGGAAATTTGCAGACAAATATGGAATTAAATTTATCTCAGTAGCAGAATTAATTGCTTACCGCCTAAGATTTGAAAAATTAATAAGTCGTGAAGCTGAAGCTGATTTACCTACAAAATATGGGCATTTTAAAATTTACGGATATGTGAATAAAATTACTAAAGAAGAACATGTTGCACTTGTAAAAGATGATGGCAGTGATAAAATTCCACTCATAAGGGTGCATAGCGAATGCTTAACAGGCGATATTTTCCATAGTTTGAAATGTGATTGTAATTCACAACTGCATGGTGCATTAAGGATGATTGAAAAATATGGTAAAGGAGCTGTTATATACCTTAGAGGCCATGAAGGCAGAGGCATAGGACTTGTTAATAAAATAAAAGCATATCATCTCCAAGAATGTGGACAAGATACCGTAGAAGCTAATTTATCATTAGGCTTTAAAGAAGATTTACGGGATTATGGAGTAGGAGCACAGATAATTCTTGATTTAGGCTATGACAAATTTAACCTCATTACAAATAACCCTAAAAAAATCATCGGTTTAAAGGGTTACGGTCTAGAAATAAATGATATAATAAAAGTAGAGTCCGAAATTACAGATTACAATAAACGTTATATGGAAACTAAAAAAGAAAAAATGCACCATATGTTATAGTTTTTGTAAAATAGCGTACTAAACTGAATTTCCAAATAATAATAACTGGATAAGGATAAAATTATGGAAAAGACGTTCAAAGCAAAATTGCTAAGTGAAGAAGATTATGCAGGATTTGAAAGCGTATATAACGATTTCAAAGACAGAGCTGTGGATGAATACAAATTCGAGCTAAAACCGCTTGAATACAAAGATTTTATAGAAGCAATAAAAAAAGAATTAATCAAATGTATAATACTGCTTGAAGACAGTATTCCAACTGCATTTTTGATTTATACAACATCTATTTCAGAAGCAGTAGAACTTAATATCATTCATTCTTATCAAATGGAAAATATAGAGGAACGTTCAAAGTATCTTATAGAAGAATTTTTGCGAGAAACAGAAGAAGATAGAAAAGACAAAGTTGTATGCTACCCGATGTTAGGAGCACAGAAAGATTTAATCCATACGACTGCTCAATATAGATTTAGATTTGTAGGGATTGTTGTTTTAAGATTTATGATGTTTGGAACAAATTCAAAAGAAATTCTTGGTATGGCAGAATTATCTCCACTTGAAAAAGATTATGAACTAACAAGCTGGAATGGAAAATTCTTCGACGATGCAGTAAGTATTGTAAATGAAGCTTTTATAGACAGTGCAGATGCACTTTTTGACCCTAGATTTAAAACAAAAGAAGGCACAGAAGACATAATTACCAAAATAGTAAAAGATTTATATGCAGAATTTTTACCTGAAGCAACGACTGTACTTTTACACAAAGGACAACCTGCAGGATTTTGTTTTATGAACCTTACAGGGGGACAAATAGCAAATATACCAATTATGGCACTTTCCAAAGAGCATCAAGGGAAAGGGCTTTCTAAACATATGTTGAAAAAGTCAGTTGAAAAACTAATAGAAATGGCAGAATCTGGTAAACGTCCTATTACAGAGGTCAATACAACAACAGAGACTAATAATTTTCAGGCATTAAAATTATATAGACATCTAGGATTTAAAGAGGATTACAACTACCCACAGGCATACCTGCCTATAAGTTAATTATTGCCTTTGGGTAAAAAATCAGTTAATATAAATATGTGGATAATTTCAACCTAGGACACATGATTGCAAAATTTGCGGGCTACCAAATAAAAGGCAGCTCAGTTTCAGGTGCAAGAACTCAAAATAGTCAAGCTCAAAATTTCACTCCTGCACCATCCCCAGCTCCAACTGCTTCAACATCAGCAAGCAACAGTGGAACACCCGTTCAAATGGGTTCATTAGGAGGAGCTGACACTTCTGTTTATATAAAAGATTTAATGAAATTACCAAGAAATCTTAATGAATTTATATATATGCTCCAAAAAAATATGACTCAAATCCAATTCAACAGAATGTATGAAATGGCAAACCGGCGGGCAATGTCACAGCAGCAGGCTCAAATTTTAGCTCAATTGCAGGGACTTTCAACACAGGATTTGCAAAATGTACTAAAAACTCAGTTAAATACCCAGCTTGCAAGTACAATAAAAAATCTGCAAATTTCACCTACAACAATGATAAATCTAAGTGAAATTGCGGCATTAATCCAAGCAAATGGAAAAGATGCAATAACAAAACTTATTCTTACAATGGCAAGCGCAGCCAAACAAGGTGTAAGTGATGTATCACAGCTTAAAGATACTGCAAAACTTATAAATGCAAGTATTGCACTTGCCTCACAGGAAAATCCTACCCAAACATTGAAAACTTTGATGCTCTTATATCTTCCATGGCTTCCACTTGCTGATGGTGCAGGATTTGATTTAGAAATCGAAGCAGGTTCAAGTGGAGAAGAAAATGACAGTGTCCTTGTCATAACTATTACTACAATTAACTTTGGAAATATTACAGCAACACTAATTTTAGAAACATCAAATTCTGTTCATGTAAATATTTCCTGTACTGAAGAATTTCCAAAAGATGAATTAATGCTGAGGATTCAAGGTGAAGAAAAGCACTATTCAATGCAATCAGTAATTTCCTTTGAAACAGTTTCTTCTAAACCTGCAAATATTGAGCAAACAAAAGCTAAAATTAATATGTCCTCAACTAATGAAATTAATCCTTACTTATTATTAATGGCACACGCAATTATTCGTAATACAATAATGATAGATAACAATACTTCACAAGGGATTGTTTCACACCAAGATTAAATTTACACAAAAAGGAGAACTTAAATGAAATTATTACATACAATGATTAGAGTAAAAGATATTGATGCCTCATTAAAATTTTACACAGAACTTTTAAATATGAAAATAGATAAACAAAAAAGACTGGAAGACTGCACATTATATTTTTTAAATGATGAAGAAGGCACCTGCCAGCTTGAACTCACATATAATGACGAAACGCCAAAAGAAGGTTATACAAATGGTAACTCATTTGGACATCTGGCCTTTTCAGTATCATCACTCGATGAATTTACAAAAAAAATGAATGAAATGGGATATGAGTATCTCTACGAACCATTTGATTTAAATGGAAAAGGAACAAAAATTGCATTTGTAAAAGACCCTGACGGCAATGAAATCGAAATGATTGAAAAAGTTGTATGGTAGAGGGTATTAATACAAAAAAAGTAGAACTTCTAGCACCTGCAAAAGATAAAGAAACTGCAATTGCTGCAATTGATTATGGTGCAGATGCTATTTATATTGGTGCTTCTGACTTTGGGGCAAGAAAAGCTGTGCCTAATTCACTTGATGATATTAAAGAAGTCGTTAATTATGCACATAAATTTTATGCTAAAGTCCACGTTACAATTAACACAATATTAACAGATAATGAACTTATTGAAGCACAAAAACTTATACATAAATTATATGAAATCGGTGTCGATGCAATAATAGTTCAGGATATGGGGATTATAGAACTTGCAATTAAAGGGAAACTTCCTCCTGTACAAATACATGCAAGTACTCAATGTGATAACAGCACAATTGAAAAAGTAAAATTTTTCGAAAATATAGGAGTATCTAGAGTAATCCTAGCAAGAGAAACCTCTTTAGAACAAATGAATGAAATTTGTAAAAATACAAACTGTGAAATAGAAACATTTATTCATGGTGCATTGTGTGTATCATACAGCGGACAATGCTATTTAAGTTATGCAATTGGCGGGAGGTCAGCAAATAGAGGTGAATGTGCTCAACCTTGCAGGAAAAAATATTCACTTATTGATGACGAAGGGAATATTATAGCAAAAAATAAACATCTGCTAAATCTACGTGATTTTAATGCGTCAAAACATCTTGAAGAATTAATAAAAGCAGGAGTGAAATCTTTTAAAATTGAAGGTCGTCTAAAAGATATAAATTACGTCAAAAATGTTGTATCATTTTATCGACAAGAAATAGATAAATATGCTGCAAAAACTTCATCTGGGAAAATTGATTGTGATTTTATACCCGATTTAAACAAAAGTTTTAACAGAGGATTTACAGATTACTTTTTAATAGAAAGAAAAAAATGTTTTAACTTTAATTCACCTAAATCACTTGGCGAAAAATTAGGAAAAGTAACAAAAATAGGGAAAAATTATTTTGAAGTTGCCAATATGAAACTCTCAGCACAAGATGGTCTATGCTGGTTTGAAAATAAGGAATTGAAAGGTTGTTTTGTAAATAAAGCTGATGGTAAAAAAATTTTTCCAAACAAACAAATTCTTCCGCAAATAGGTACCACTATATATAGAAATCAAAATACCTCTTTTGAAAAACAACTGAAAAATTCAAAAACTAAACGGAAAATAAGAGTAGATTTCGAATTTGAAAATAACATTCTCACCGTACAAGATGAAGATAAAAATACTATTTCAATTCCAATCACAGCAGATGAAAAAGCTCAAAATTCTGATAAAATGAAAGAAAATTTCATAACCCAACTTGGGAAAACTGGAGAAAGTAGTTTTTACGCTGGAAATATTGAAGTTAAAACCGAATTACCATTTATGCCGGTATCCAAAATTAATGAACTACGTCGTCAAATTCTTATTAAATTAATGGAAGAAAGGATAAAAAATTATAAACGCGAACTCCAAAAACCATTGCATTATACTGATTTTCCGCTAACTAATTTATATTACAGCGCAAATATTCATAATACAAGAGCAAAAGAATTTTATAAAAACTGCAACTCTCAAATTAATGAAATGTCAATGGAAAGTAGTAATGAAATCAATAATAAATGTCTTATGAGGACAAAACATTGTTTAAAATATGCTTTCAATATGTGTAAAAGCCCTAAAAAATTATTCCTTATAGATGAAAAAGGTAAAAAATATCGTCTTGAATTTGATTGTAAAAATTGCATAATGCAAATCTGGTCTTAATTATATTTGAAAAAATACATATAAAAATAAAGCATGATTGACTTCATAAAAAAAATACTTAAATAAATCATGTAAGATTTCATACGAAAGTATGAGTACGTAATGACTAATTTAATATATAGTTATAACGTAGAGTAATGTAGAAGCAAACGGACACAAAAGAGGTAGTAAGACCAGATGGGGTTGAATTTAAGTAATATCTATCAACGACCTTACGTGGTGAAGGACGGAAGAGGATCTATTAGGAAAAAACAGGATGAAGATTCCTCAAAGTCTGCTGTCCAAACAGAACGAGAAGAACAAGCTCAAAATCAAAATTCCAGAAGTCGTGGACTTCAATATACCGAAAATGAACAAAAAACAACACCTGCATACCAAAGAATTCAACCGGATCAATGGCAGAATGTATATGCCCAAAAAGCTGGAACAAGAACTAATATAGCAACCAATACTCCTTCAGTTAATACTGCAGGTAATTTTACAATGCGCAGTTCAAAAATAAATATTGCGCAAATATTAAAAGATTTCAAAAATACACAAATAGCAATCGGTACCCCTCCAGAATTAGGAGAAGAAGTTGATGCTTATCTTAATCTTATCCAAAAACAAGTTGAGAAAGATAACCCTAATGTAAACAGAATTAAATCTGACTTAAAAACAGCATCCTCAATACTCGATGAATATATCTCAAAAACTCTTAATAAAGACTCAAAAGTTGTAGAAAATTGGGTAGATGCACTATTCTTACAACAAATTGATTTCAAATACAACGAAGAAGAAATTAATCCGCAATTCTTAGTAAAATTCCCAGAAGGTTCAACAGAAAAAGCTCAAAAAACCGAAGAAAAAGCCCCAGTAGAAGAAACAACCTCTCAAGAAGCCTTCACTCAAACAGCTGAAATAGAAACACAAGAAGAATTACCGGAAAAGACCACCTCTAATAATGTCCATATACCTCAAGATAAAGAATTAAAATCACTCTTTATTCAGTCCAAAAAACTTGCATATGCTAACGAACCTAAAAAGGCAATAGAAACATTCCAAAAAGCACTATCAAGAGCAGAAGAAGTAGGTGATACTGAAACTCAATCCAAAATTTATTATGAAATTGGACAAATATATGATAATCATGATTACCCTGCTCAAGCTTTGAAAAGTTATCATAAATCACTTGAAAACACTACAGATAACAATATAAAGACAAAAGCTCATTATTCTATGGCACAAATTTATGATGACGTTAACCAGATTGAACCTGCACTTGATCATTATTTTGTATCAGTTTCATATGGAGGAGAAAGTGATAATCTAGCAGCACAGTCCACTTCATTAACACGAATGGGTAATATCTTCTCTGATATGTATGAAGATAATGCCTTTGAATATTTTGATATGGCAAATGCTCTTGTTTCACAAACTGATAATGCTAAGGTTAAAGGGTTTGTCGCATCAAGCACAGGACGAGCATATGAAAGATTTGGCGAACCTCAAGAAGCTCTAAAATCCTATTCAAATGCAGTACAAAATTACACAAAAGCAGATTCCCCTTTAAAAGTTGCACAAAATTATGTAAGTGCTGCTGATATTATGATTGAATATAACAGCAAAGAAAAAGCTCGCGGACTTTTAACAAAAGCCCAAAAATTTGCTCAAAAAACTGATGATATAAATTTGATGAACGAAATTAATAATCGACTTAATCAACTTGGATAATTTTTTATAATCAATATTTTAGGAATTATAATTATCAAGTCAAATTACTTAATATCCCATTTCCTTTGCATCTGAGAAAGTTTTCCTGTCCTAGTAAGCAGGTTAATTACATAGTTTGTTTTTGCCTTAAGTCTATCAGAATCTTCACCTCGTCTAAATGCAACAGCATAAGGTTCCTTTGAATATCTTTTTGGAAGCATTTTTATTGAACTATCCTCCATAGTAAGTCCATATAAAACCGTATCATCTGCAATCATAGCATCAGCTTTACCTGATTTTAAAGCATTAAAACCGTCAATATAAGTTTTATAACCAATAATTGATGCCTCAGGCAAATTCATCCTTACACTCATTTCTCCTGTGGATCCATAAATAATAATTACCTGTCTGCCATTTAATTGTCTTAAAGAAGTAATATCACTTTTGGCAGGAACGGCAATAGCCTGCCCTGCTACATAATAAGGTACTGAAAAATCAACCACCAGTTGTCTTTGATCAGTAATAGACATAGTTGCAATTAACATATCTACTTTTTTTGTACTAAGCATCGAAATACGATTTGAAGCAGTAACTGGTACAAATTCTACAGCATCTTCTGTAGAAAAAATTTCCTTTGCAATTTTTCTTCCTAAATCAACATCATATCCTTGGAGCTTACCTGTAATATCTTTATAACCAAAAGGTTTAGCATCACTTCTGACTCCGACAATAAGTCTTCCTCTTTTGGTAATTACATCTAAATCATCTTGCGAATTGTCTTTTCCACAAGCACAGGTAAATAATGTCACAAGCAAAAGTGTACAGATTAATTTCTTAAACATGCAGCTCCTTATTCCTTATTTAATAAAGACATGATACTTAAATGCTCACCTAAAGTCAATTCCTGAGAAGATACACTTAAATTTAAAATCAAATAGCCTGACAGGATAACCGCTTACGGTAATGTTTATCAAATTAATTGAAGTACATAATCAGATATAAGTTTGTTTTTTAAACTTTTTTCGGGTTTTTCAAAGTAAAAACCTATAAACACAAGGAGGTAAAAATGACAATTAAAAAACTTACTGTGGCAGCTGCAATTGCCGTTGGAATAGCAACGTGTTCCTTGAATTCAGCAATGGCAGCTTGCCCGTGTGCACAACCGGCAACTCCAGCACCTTGTGCTGAGCCATTACCTGTCGTAACAGGCCCTGCTTGTCCGTGTGACCCTGCACCAAAATGTGACAAGTGCAATAAAGCATTTGATGAATGCGATTGCCAAAAAGCTGATCCTTGCAATGATCCTTGCAAAGACGATCCTTGTCCGCCTAAAAAATCAGATTGCGGATGCCCTGATGAAATTTCTTGTGATGAACCAGCAGAACCAGCTTGTGCAGTCTGCCCTGGCACAGGAAAACCTGATAAAAAAGATATGAAACAAGTCTATGGCTATCCAAATGCAATCTATGGTACAAATAACTATGTAGGTGAACCCGCAAATTCTATTTTCCAAACAGAAACTGCATTAAACGGTACACCACAAATTCTATCTTCAAATGTAAATGGAGTAGCAGTATCTTCAGAAGGTAATGTAACAGGTGCAGCAAGTCAGTTACCTTGTTTAAATGAAGCACCTACAAGACATAATGGTATTCCTATTGATAGAAATGATAGAATTATGGATGGTAACAACTGTCCAGTTGATATCCAAACAGAAAATTCAATGGAAGCAATTAAAAAATCTTTCATTCCATATGAAATTAAAGAAAGCGGTTGCCCCTTAGGAGCAGCAGCACCAAGCTCAAATGCGTGTATGTTCCCTGATGTTCCAAATGGATACTGGGCTGCATGTGATATAGATAAATTAGCCATTAATGATGTTGTAGTAGGTTATCCAGATGGTCAATTCAAACCTAATAGAGATATCACACGTGCAGAATTTGCAACTATGCTTGTTAAAGGTTTCAACCTTGATGACTGCGGTATGCCAACACAAAGCATTTTCAAAGACGTACCTTCAAGCAACTGGGCAAATGCAGCTATTGCTAAGGCAGTTGATGAAGACTTACTCGCAGGCTATCCTAACGGCAAATTTGAACCAAACCACAAAGTTACACGTGCAGAAGCTCTAGCTTCAATTGCAAAAGGTATGACCTGTGATATAGATGCTTGTAAAGCTGATGAAATCCTAAGTAAATATGCTGATGGTAATACTGTTCCTAATTGGGCAAGAATTCCTATTGCAAAATCACTTGAAAATGGTGCTTTAAAAGATTCACCAAACCCTAATATGATTATGCCAAATAGAGAAGCTTCTCGTGCAGATGTAGCATCAATGCTTCAGACCGTTCGTGTAGCACTCGGTTATGATACTAACCCTAAAACAGCAAATAATATTTGCCCAGCTTGTCCTGTAAATAAAAATGCATTTGTTGAAAATGAAGAAATTGTAAAAATCCCTACACTAAAACTTGCTATGATTGACCAGTTAACTGCAAAATCATCTCACGTAGGACAATACTTTAGAGCAAATACCCTTGAAGATATTACTATCAATGGTGTAACCTACCCTTGCGGCTCAACTGTTACAGGTCAGGTCGTTGAAGTAATCAGACCTTCAGGATGTAACAAAGGTGCTTTAAAATTAGCCTTTACAGACATCAAAAACGGTGATTGCAAAACTAAATTACCTAAACAAATCTTACAGGCACAAGTTAATAAATCAAAACAGGTTAATCCAGTTGCAAGACTTGTTGAAATGCCATTCACACTTGCCGGCTCACTTGTTGGTATTGTAGGAAGAACAGCAGGTGGTATCATCTCTAATGTAGGTAACGCTGCAGAAAATATTTCTAATGATGCAGGTTATATGTTAGGCCACGCATTCCAAGGGGAATTTGGTGCAGCAGCACGTAACCTTGGAGATGGTCTGTGGGAAACTGTTAAAGCTCCGGTTGATGTTACAAGAACAGCACTATCAGGTACTATGGGCTTATTCCAAACTACCGGCGACGAATTTGCTTACCTTGTTGACCCTAGAGGATACAAAATATCCGCAGTTAACCCTAGAGAACACGTTACTATTGCTTTTGGCTGCAGTGGAGAATAATTTTAATTAGTTAACATTCTGGATTATATTTATCCAAACTCCATGCCAAACGTAAAGTTAATTGATTCGTTTGCCAAAGAAAAACCGCCAGATTATGGCGGTTTTTCTTTTTATTGTTTATTCCTTTTCCTTTAGGATTTTTTATTTTTGTTCTTCTTCCTGTGCATCCAATTCACCAATTCTAGCTTTCGCTGCGTCGACACTATCAAATGCTGGTTCATTCGGAACTTTTTCACCTGTTTCTTTATAGATAATGTAGTATTTATCATTTTCTTTAACAACTTCTTTTGTATGTGCTAATTTAAGACCATTATCTGCAATTCTACCAGGTTTTACTTCTGCATCAGGATTTGCTGAATATACTTTTCCATTAACTTCTACATCAGGTAGAGTAAATTTATCACCTTCATAGATATTTGTATTTGGTTTATATTCACTTGCTTCATATACAGCTTCTTTAATTGCTTTATATTCTGGTGTACCGTATTTTACTCCATATGTTGATGTAATAATTGCTGATGGATAATCCCCTGCTTTTATTGTATATGATTTAGGCATTTGACCTTCTTCATAACATACGTCATATTTGCTTTCTTTTGGTTTTGGTTCAGGATTTACCGGAGTAGGAGTAACAACCATATCTGGTTTTACGTTATCTTTATCCTTTTTACCACTACAGTATGAAACTAGGCCTGCAACAAGTGCTATTGCGCCAGCAGCAAGTGCAATTTTACCTTTTTTACCTTTTAGCGCATTACCTATTCTTGCAAAAAATCCAGGTTTTTTAGCACTATCTTTTATTGCTTGTTTTGTTCCAGCTTTACCTTTTTCAGCTGCCTCTGCTACATTAGTTGTAGTATTACCTAATGAAGAACCTGTTGCACCTGTAGGAATTACTGGTTTTGAACCACCCTTTGGACCATATTTTTCATCAAGTAATTTTCCATATTCTTCTGCATAGTTTGGTGATACTGGATAATTCTTTTTACCTATACCTAAATTTTTATCTATTTGCTCAGCTGAAGTTGAAAATGGTTTACTAATTTTTTCTGCATTTTGCAATGCTTGTTGATTAAGTAACTGTTCATATTCTTTTGCGTAGTTTGGTGATACTGCATATTTATGACCTAGACCTAGTTGTTTATCAATTTGCTGTGCTGAAGTTGAAAATGGTTTATTAATTCTTTCTGCATTATACAATGCTTCCTGACGAAGGGCTTTTGCAGCTTCTTCATTTCTTTTAATAATTTCTGCTGCACGTCTATCTGCTTCTAATACACCAGATTTTGGTGCTGTATATTTTTTTCCATGTTTATTTGCATAATTGTTCCATGTTTTTGGTTCTGATGAAGATTTCTTTGTTGCTGGTGTTTCTGTTTTTGATGTAGTAACTTTTTCATTTTTAGCTGCTTCTTCAGCTTCTAATTTTGATTTTGCTTTATTCAGATTTTCAAGACTTTCATCTGAGATCATATTTTGAAGCTGGTGAGCTTCTGAATATGTTAATGGTTTTTTAGGTGTTGCAATCTCTGTTTTTGATGCATTTATTTTTTGATTTTTTGCCGCTGTTTCGGCTTGCTGATTCAATGTCGCAATTGCGTCACTTGATCCTTTTGCTTTTGTAACATTTCCTTTATTCTTTTTACCAAAGCGTTCTTTTAACATTCTTGCTAAATCTTCATTTTTTAACGGGTTTGATTTTGTACCCTTTGCTTTTGGTTTACCTTTACCAACTTTTTCTAAATAATGATTTTTACGTGACTCCATTTGAGCCTCTGTAAGTGAGGTTCTAACTCCTGCCATAATTTTTCTCCTTTTGTTTCCTCGTATTTCCTCTGATTTTTGGATTACAAAAATCTTTTCCCCATACATTTAGAAACAATTTTTAAGAGAAATTATTGCCTTTTTATTTTTACTTTTTTATATTAATATATGTGAAAATGTAAGTATATCAGCTATTTTTACTTTTTTAAATGCTGTTAACATAATTTAACAATTTATTTTCCCATTAAAAAATCTTTCCAATAAGTTTTATTAGCATCTTTAGGTGACATATCTTGTAAAGCATAATATGCACATGCTGAATTCAAATGAGGTTTAGTAGCTGCACGGGAGCAATATGTTTCACCTTCATAGAAAAATTGCTGATTCTCATTAAAATTAGGATCACCAAGTTGAATATTATTACGATGTTTTTGTCCCATTGGTATTACAAGATTATCTATTGTAAATTGGAATACAAAAATATCTTTACCAAATGTATTTGGTTTTTGATATCCATTAACATCTACACAAATTATTGGGCCATTTAATCCAGCAGGAGGAGTATTATTAAAGAAAAATAACTTACCGCTTATTTCTGAGTCAAAACCTCCATCATCACATAATACTGAATTTGTTTTATTTCCCCCAAGAAGATACATTGGATATGGAGCTTTTGATATATCTTGTTCGTATGTATAATCACTAATTTTTTGACCGCCTTTATAATATTTCATAAACTCTGCCGCATAAGCCATTACGTTACCCTTATCTGCAGCCCACTCAGAAAAAGATATGCCATTATCTACATAAAATCGTTGACTAATTTGATTTAATTGATTGTATGTAGTTTTTAATCTCACTTCTAGTTCTTTATTTTGTGTACCTTGTATGATTGACGGTAATGTCAACGCAGATACTACACCAATTACTCCTAATGTAATTAATACCTCTGCAAGAGTGAATCCTTTTTTCATATTATTTAAATCTCCGCATCATCTTTAGTGCTTTATTAACGGCATGTTTTCCCATTTTCCCGCCTGGATTAAAGCCATTTGCACCCATTTTCCCCATCATATTCTTAATATCGCTCATACCTTTCATCATCATACGCATTTGTTCAAATTGTTTAATAAATTGATTAATTTCAGCAAGATCCATCCCACAACCTTTTGATATTCGCTTTTTACGACTGGTATTCATTAAATCAGGATTTGCTCTTTCTGCAGGTGTCATACTTTGAATAAATACTTCCATTTTCTTAAATTGTTTATCACTTTCATGTGCGAGTTTTTGTTTATCATCTTTACCTATCTTGATCCCTGGAATCATGCCTAACAATTGATCTACTGAACCGAACATTTTCATTTGTTTTTGCATTTTCAAAAAATCATTATATGAAAATTCATTTTTGCGCATTTTTTCTTCTAGTTCCTGCGCTTGTTTTTCGTCAAATACTTCCTGTGCTCTTTCTACAAGGGAAACAATATCCCCCATACCAAGAATTCTTGTTGCCATGCGTTCAGGATAAAAATCCTCAAGCGCATTGAGTTTTTCTCCAGTACCTGTTAATTTTATAGGTTTACCAGTACAATATACAACACTTAATGCAGATCCACCTCGAGAATCCCCGTCCAATTTAGTTAATACTAATCCAGTTAATCCTAATTGAGCATCAAAGTTTTCTGCAACATTTACAGCTTCTTGACCTGTCATTGCATCAATTACAAGCAGTTTTTCCTGAGGATTAAAAATTCTATCAATCAATAAAAGTTCAGCCATCATATCTACATCAATCTGTAAACGTCCTGCTGTATCTAAAATTAAAACATTATAGTCTTTTTCACCCGCATAATTAATTGCACTTTGGACAATATTTTGTACATCTTGAGACTCAGGAATTGTAAAGACATCAACACCTATTTCACTGCCCAATGTTTGGAGCTGATTAATTGCTGCAGGTCGATATACATCACAGGCAACAAGAAGTGGATTTTTACCTTCTTTTTTTAATTTGACAGCTAATTTAGCTGAAGAAGTAGTCTTACCTGAACCTTGTAATCCTAACATCATAATTAATGAAGGTTTTTGAGATAAATTAAGCGGTTTTAATTCTTTTCCTAATAATTCTACAAGTTCATCATGTACAATTTTAATTAATTGTTGTGAAGGATCTACACCTTGAATTACATTTTCACCTTCTGCCTTATCTTTTATTGAAGAAATAAAAGCTTTTACAACTCTTAAATTAACATCAGCTTCTAAAAGAGCTCGTCTTATTTCACGTAAAGCCTCTTGCATATTTTCAGCAGTCAGCTCTTTGCCTCTTGTACGACTGATTATATCCTGTAATTTTTCACTCAGATTATCAAACATTAATCACCTATAGCATAATTGTATCAAAAATTACAGTTAAATACAAGATTCAAGAATAGACTTTTATTAACCTGCAAATTAAAGCAAATTACTATTTACAAAAGCATTTATTTGCTAAACGTCATTTTCATCATTTATATCATCTTCTTCTACAATTGTAGGCGGAATTTCATCAAAAAAGTCTTCCGGATCTTCTACATTAGGATTTTTTTTAGGTTTAATTCCAAGAGCTTCTTTTATTATTTGAATTGGGATTTTAACAAGTAATATAGCTGTTTCTTTCGTACTACCTCTGCCATTTCCACCTGTCAAATCCTTAAATTCTTCATCTGGGATTGGAGATATTTCATCTCCGCCATATCCAAAACTTAAAGATTTTGGCGTTTGATTATTGTTATTTCTTTTATTTATAGCATTAGGGCTGTATATATTTATAGCATTAATCTTCATATAATCTTCCTTTTGACATGCATTATAAACTACTAAATAAAAATTTATGCTACCCGCGTAACAAAAACTTTACATTATTTTACATTATTTATAATCACTTAAATCATAAAAACGTATGATTTCAAATAAAGTTTGGTTTGCTAATATAAAACCATACTCCTTAGAGACTAAGATACACATATCCCTAATCAACAGCTATGCACCTCAAAGTACATAGCTTTTTTTTTGATTATATAATATTAAAATCTATAAATTAAAAGATACAATTTAACAAAAGTGAGTTATATTGACAAAATATTTTCAGCAAATAGAATAGAATTACATCTGATAAAAATCGTATGGAGGAGTGCCAGAGCGGTTTATCGGAGCGGTCTTGAAAACCGTCGTACGTGATGAGCGTACCGTGGGTTCGAATCCCACCTCCTCCTCCATTTTGAAAGAGCCTGAAAAGGCTCTTTTTTGTTGATAAAAATTTTTTGTATACCTATATATTATGATACATATAATAAAGAATTTTCAAA
>CALUTP010000045.1 GCA_944323725.1 Candidatus Gastranaerophilales bacterium
TTATTAAACTTAATTTTTTTAATTAATCTTTTTTGCACTAAAAAATCAGCCTCCTTCTTCTGCTAGCTGATTTAATTTATGGATATTCGCAAATTTATTGCTTAAACTAGGTGCCCCCCCCCCCCGACATTAATGCTATTACTACATTTTGCATAGTTATCCTCCTTTAATTATATTTTTATTATAAACTATTTTTTATCTTTTTTCAATATTATTATAATATTAAATTCCATAATAAAAAACAGCACATAATTAAAGCTGTCTTTTTCATCACTATGTTTATTTATTCAAATTTTAGATTTTGTCTTAAGAGAACTAAATTTAAACTTCAAAACTTTATTTAAGTCTTCTATCGAATTATTAAAATTTTTAGCATATAACATAATTTTTGGATATGATATAGAAAAACCGTCTTTCAATTCCACAAAAGCATTCTTCCTATTTTGAACAGATAATTCTTTATTATACTTTAAATTATTTCTACTAAAATTATTATTACGAGTTCCATAATAAGCAGAGCTAGCGACTAAAAACACTCCAGCTCCCAACATAACCCTTAATTTTGACATTTATCTCTTCCTTTAATATACAATGAAAAAGGAACGAAAACATTACCGTTCCTTTTTTCAATATTATATCCTCTATCTTTTATACCTACTTTTTCAAGAAATCAGGTATTTCAATATTTGTAAACCCAGACCCCATTTGAGGCATAGATTTTCTAACTGAAGATTGCTGAATTCCTGCTGAAGTATTGAATGAACTTGCAAAGAAATCAGATGCACTCATTTGATTTAAAGCTGGTTGAGCTTTAGACTCTGGTGCTTGATTTTTTAATTCAAAACCGGTTGCAATAACTGTAACTTGAATTTCATTTGTAATATTTTCATTAACTGCAGTACCAATAATTACTGTAGCATCTTCTGTAACTGCATCATGAATAATATTAGCAGCATCAGAAATTTCATGAAGTGTCATATCAGGTCCACCTGTAATATTAACAATTACACCAGTTGCACCATTAATAGAAGATTCCAGCAACTGAGAGTTGATAGCAATTTCTGCTGCTTTAACAGCTCTTCCTTCACCAGTACCACGACCTATACCCATAAGGGCTGAACCAGATGCCTGCATAACACATTTAACATCCGCAAAGTCAACATTGATAAGACCTGGAACTGTAATAATGTCAGAGATACCCTGAACACCTCTTAACAGCACTTCATCTACAATAATGAATGATTCTGTAAGAGAAACTTGTCTATCTACAACTTGAAGTAATTTATCATTAGGAACTACAATGACAGCATCTACAGCTTCTCTGAGCTTTTCTAAGCCTTGGTTAGCTTGATTTTGTCTTTTACGACCTTCCCAAGTAAAAGGCTTAGTAACAACAGCAATTGTTAAAATACCCAATTCTTTAGCTATTTTAGCTACAACAGGCGCTGCTCCAGTACCGGTACCACCGCCCATACCAGCTGTAATAAATACCATATCAGCACCATCTAAGGCTTCAGTAATTTCTTGTTGAGCTTCTTCTGCAGCCTTTTCGCCCACTGAAGGATCACCACCAGCACCTAGACCTGCTGTTGATTTAGCACCTAATTGAATTTTATTTTTAGTTTGGCCATATTCTAAAACTTGTAAGTCTGTATTCATTAACCAGAACTCTACACCGGACAGCCCAGCTTTAATCATTCGATTAACTGCATTACCGCCACCACCGCCAACACCTACGACTTTAATATTTGTAGGGTTTACTGCTGAACGAGGACTTTGTCCCTGGCTAGGTGATTCATCTTTTTTTGCAAAGATATCTGATACGAAATTTTCCACTATTTTTACCTCTTTTATAAAATATTTACTTGTATTCCGTTAATCCGTACCCATTTTATTAATTAACAGGCACCCCAATAGTATAATAACATACTATTTTAAATAGAAAAAAAGTACAATAATTTCATAGAAATTATGAACAAAAGTTAATATATTTTTTAAAATTAACTGCCAGCAGGATTATACTGCTGTCAAACATCTATAGATTTAGTTATTTACAAATCCTAGCAGGAGAAATTCCCCAATGTAATTTATTTCTTAATATAGAATAAAAATCAGTATCATCTAACAATGCCAATTTAGCGCTAAATTCTGATTTTTTTATTATTATATCAGAAGAAGTTTCAAAATACTCCTGTCCATCAGCAGAAATGACATATTTTTTTTCACCGCTGTTTGAAGATATGCAAATAACTTCACTATCAGGAACCACAAGCGGTCTTGCTGTAAGTGTATGTGGACAAATAGGTACGACTACTATTGCGTTTAAAGCCGGAAAAATTACAGGACCGCCCGCAGAAAGACCGTAAGCAGTCGATCCAGTAGGGGTTGAAATTATAATACCGTCAGCAAGATAATCGCATACTGATTTATTATTTATCTTTAAAGTAAATCTAGAAGTTCTACCAGTCGCAGAACCTTTAATCACAAAGTCATTTAGGGCTATTGAATTTTCGTATTGAAGCATCAATCTATCTTCCACTACAAAATTCCCATTAATAATATTCTTCACTGACTTTTCTAATTCTGCTTCAGAAGATTGAGAAAGAAAGCCCAGCCTGCCTAAATTTATTCCAAAAACAGGGGTTAAAAATTTAGAATAAAATCTTGCACACTTTAAAATCGTACCATCACCACCGATTACAAAAACAAAATCATAACCAGATTTGAGATTATCAATATCAAGTGTCTCCACATTCACATCGAATTCAGTCAATATAGCATTTAATCTTAGTCCGACCTGAGCAGAATGGTCAATTTGCGGATTATAGGCAATTCCAAAGATAATATTTTTCATAAAAAGAAAGATAGCACGAGAATATTATTTTTGCAAACACTATATATTATAAAGCTATTAAAGTTCATCACCTTCATAGTCAATAACGAGCAATTTTATAACAGAAACCCATTCTTCTCGAGATAATTCTCTATGCAAATAGTCCATATTTCCTGTTGCTATTACCCAATTCGCACAGGCTCCGCCTCGCCACCAGCCAGTCTCTCCTTCGCCTT
>CALUTP010000046.1 GCA_944323725.1 Candidatus Gastranaerophilales bacterium
GATAGAGGGGTATTCTTTGTAACACCTAAGACAAAAGTCTACCGTGGAATGATTATTGGAGAATGCAACAAGCCTCAAGATATTGTAGTTAATATTTGTAAGACAAAAAAACTTACCAATATGCGAAGTGCAACAGCTGATGTTATGGTAACACTTCAGGCTCCTAAAATTCTCTCCCTTGAAGAAAGCCTTGAATACATCGGAGATGATGAACTTGTTGAAATTACTCCAGAAAACATCAGAATAAGAAAAGCCGATTTAACAAAAAAAATTTATAACTAAAAAAACGCCTCCAAAATTGGAGGCGTTTTTTTAGTATTAATTTAATTATACAATTCTTTCATCATTACACCAGTTGACTTACCGCCAGCTTCTGTTTGCATACAGCCTCCGGTACTAAGATAAACCTTTTTATATCCATCTCCTTTTAAACTAAAAGTAAAAATATCATGTCCCCACTTATTTGGCTTTTTATGTCCATTTATATCAATCCAAAAGATTTTTGATTCATTAGTAGTATTATAAAAACCAACTACTGTACCATCTGCTAAAACCCATGCTGGGTTTCGAGTTTTAATATTAGCTTCCCTAAAACCTGAACAGCCATCTGTTTGTTCTAAAATATCATAGTCACCTTCATCTTTATTCTCATCCCCTGATTCTGAAACCAAAACTGTATCAATACCTTTCATGTCTGGTATACACCCTTGTTCGTACGCATTATTATCACAAGATTTAACAACCTTTAAAATTGTTTTAAATTCTGTAAACAAATTATGACATTGTGAATTTTTTCCATATCCGTATATATATTCATATTTAGTACATTTAGCAGTAACTGGATCACGTTCTATACATTTTGAGGCGAGATCTTCTTCATAATAACATTCATACCAAGACATACCATTATTTACATATGATCGTTGTAAGGCGTTTGACCAGGTATTATACACCTTTTTAAACTGTTGCTTCAAAATCATTTCCTGTGATTTATTTACAATTGCTGGCAATGTCATTGCTGCAACAACACCAAGTATACCAAGAGCTATTAATACCTCAGATAAAGTAAAACCTCTTCTACGATATATATTTAGTGATAAAACACCCGTTAAGGAGCTTAAACTAGTTTGCCCCCCCCCCCATTTTCCTTGATATCACTACATTTCCCATAGTTAAACTCCTTTATTTTTACTATACTATGTTTCCCTTTATATTATAGAGTAATTTTATCTTTTTTTCAACTGTTAATTATTGATTTAACAAGTTCCTTATACATATTCAAATATTCTACTGAACTTTTTTTCCAAGAAAAATCAGCTTCCATCGCAGACTTTCTCATAGCATTAAATGTATATTTATCTTTATATACTCCTAAAGCACAATGAATTGCCGACATCATATCCCAACCATCGTAACCCCAGAATTTAAATCCATTTGAATTATCAAGAGGATAGCCTGTAACTGTATCTTCCAAACCTCCAGTTGCTCTTACTACTGGTAATGAGCCATATCGCATAGCTATTAACTGACTCAACCCGCAAGGTTCAAATTTAGAAGGCATTAAAAAGAAATCACTGCCTGCATATATTTGATTTGCCAAATCACCTCTATAACCGATATAAGCTCTTATATTTGAAGTATTATTTGAAAGCCAAATCAATAAATTTTCATAATCTGAATTTCCACTTCCTAAAAATACAAAATCAGCATCACAATTTTTTAAATCATTTTCAGCTTCTCTTATCAAATCAAGACCTTTTTGCGAAACAAGTCTTGAAATAAAAGCAAACATTGGTCTAGCAGGATTATATTCAAGTCCAAACTCTTCGCATACTCGTTTTTTATTTTCATTTTTATTTTCTATAGACTTAATATCATAATTTTTTATGATTGTTTTATCTTTCTTAGGATTAAATACATCATAATCTATACCATTTAATATGCCTTTCAATTTATATTGAGCACCTCTTAGTGTATAGTCCATTCCCTCTCCATATTCACCAGTCAGTATCTCTTTTGCATATGTAGGAGATACAGCAACGATTCTGTCTGAATAATTAATAGCACCTTTCATCCAGTTAACTTTACCGTAATGCTCCACTCCCCATTCATTATAAACTATATCTTTTCTTATATTTGCAAAGTCAAGAACATCCTCAAACCAAACACCTTGATATGCAAGATTATGGATTTCAAAAACTGTTTTTGTATTTTTCCAATAATCATCATAACGGTAGTTACTTTTTAAATACACAGGAATCATCGCAGTATGCCAATCATTTGCATGAATTACGTCTGCTCTGAAATTTAAAAGTTTTGCATATTCCATTACCGCAAGAGAAAAAGCTATATATCTTTCATGTTCATATCGAGTATCAAGCCATTTTGGATAAACATCTTTAAAACATGTAAAATACCAATCATTATGAACAAAAAATACATTAATATCAGTTCCTGGCAACTTACACATGAACAGTCTAAATCGATGCCCCTGATTTCCAAAGGTAAGCCATAATGATGAATTCTCAAGCTCCTTTATTCCATATTTATCGACGTCAATACAACCATGCAGTGGGGTAAAAATTGCAATTTCTGCATCGTTTTCAATATATTTAGGCAAACTACCTATGACATCTGCCAGTCCACCTGCTTTTGAAAATGGTGCAACCTCAGCAGCCGCAAATAATATTTTCATTATTCCTCACTTTCTGACTGCTCGCCATGAGCTTCCGCATTATCTGAAGACTCAACAATTTCATAAGGATCAATTGTTTCATAGTCCTTTGGCGGAACATTAGATTCATCATCAGGGTCTACCTGAGCAATAAAATGATCAGGATTAGTATCAAACTCAAATGTAATTCCCCATTTTTTAGTAATGTAATTTGCCTGAGCAAGACAAATTTGTGAATTTACATCCTGTCCCTTAAATCTCAATACCTTATACATATTATATTTAAATAAAAGCATTATATATTCATTTGCATAATCAGCCTTTTCCAGTTGTATAAGTGAATTATTAACAATACCATATGTAACAGTATATTTACCCTGAGCAAGATTTAATTCACTCATTATATACCATGCAACATATAAAAGATTTGTCATTCCTTTCTCATTAGCAGTTTTGATAATCTTATATATTATCATTGATGCCTTAGTTTGAGAATCAAGTTTTATATATGCATACGCAATCATTAAATCTGCAAATAACTCAAATTGATGCAATCCTCTACTTTTTGCAAGAATCTTTGCCTCATAGATTTCTTCAGCAAATACATTATAATCATGCCTGCAACGCATAAAAGCTTCAATAATATGAAAAATTATGGCAGAAAATTTATCATTATCTGATACCATACTTCTATCATACTTTGGAATACGACCGAAAATCATATCCTGCAATGCTATAAAAATATCAAAAGAATGCGGAACATTAGTCAAATCAGTCCTTACTATATTCAAGAATTCCTGAACATTACCTTTTAACTGCAGGACATTACATAATGCTACATAAGCAATTGTATCCATAATAATAGATTCAAACTGCTCTGGAGTTAAATAATCCGGTTTTAATGATGCAAGATTCTCCTGATTTACAACATTCAATACTCTATAACCGACATCAAGACAATCCTCCCAAGCCCCTATATTAAACAGAATTTCCACATGAACTAATGACATAAGGAAGAAATAATGATTATAATCTGTAGCTCCAGGATTAATTGAAGCATTTGGAAGCATTGATAATATTTTATGAGTTAACTCTAATGCATGTGTATAATTCCCATTTATTAAACAACCCTGAATCATTTTGTTACACAAATTAACAACCTTTTCAGCTTCTCCAGCTTTTTCAAGATTCTGTAAAGTTTGTTCTGCAATAGAGAATGTCTGTTCTGGAATATAATCAAATAAGTTATTTGAAATATTTTCAAACAATTCTAGTTTATACTTATCAATATCATCTTGAGCTTCTTCATCAGTATTCATATCTAAAAGCTGGATAATTCTTTCTGCACAATTAAGATATGCATTAAAATCACCTAAAGATAAGTCTATTTTTGCAAGTTTTTCCCATTCTAAAAATTCTGACTTATGATCCTCTAAAAGATTATACAAATAAGCCTTTTCAGGTGATGGCATTGATTCTTCAAAAACATTTTCAAAAAGAAAACTAGCAATTTCTTGGAGTTGTTCTTTACTTAATGTCTCAAGCAAATTTTCTCTTAATATATTATAATTAGGGAAATACATACAATTATTGTAGAAATATATATATCCCATTTGAGAAAGCTTTTCTATAGTTTCCTCTAAGTTATCACAACCTAGAGTTTTAATTGTTTCCTGATCAATTCTGGTCCCCAATAAAACACATTTTGTAAGAAACTTTATTGCTTCAGGATAATCCTGTAATAGATTAAGACGACGTTTTACAAGTTTATTTAAGCTTGATGGAATGATAATAGTTTTTGGATTAATAAGATTTATCGTATCTTCAGTTGCTTCAAATACCCCAGATTCTATCAAATATTGAATTGCTATGTCTAAAAATAAAATACTTCCAAATGAATATTTTGCAATACGTTGAAAATAAAAAGTATCCATAATATTTTTATAATACTCTTTATTTTCAGCAATCATCTTCTCAAATGGAGTAGGTTTCAGAGTAATTTCAGTATAATAAGGCTTTGTCAGCAAAAAATGCATATCCTTATGCAAAGAAAACTCTTTATCATATTGTATTAAATAACTTATATCCAACTGATCAAAAGCTTCAAATAAATACTTCAATACATCATAAGAACTTGCATCAATCTTATCAAAATTTTCAATAAAAATTAAAGTATTAGGAATTGCCTGTAAAAGAGTAAGAAATATATCAAAATAAGTATAACGAGTATCCTCAGGACTATCAATATTTCTTTCTTTGAAAGTGATTAAATCCTTAATCATGCCTGTAGTATCAATCGAAGAAAACATTGTAAAGTCATTTTTTGAAAATAACTTTTGAGATACTGTATATTCAAAAATTGCTGCAACAAGATCTCTAAAAAATGAATATGGAGAATACTTCATTTCATCATAACAAGTTACAGTAATAATATTATTATATACACCTAAATCGGCAATAGTTGTAACAATTTTCAAAGAATACGGTACATATAAAGGAGCAGTTTTGACTGCAATAATTCCTTTTGGAACAGATTGGAGCTTATTCATGATATGATAAAATACATCGATGTTTTCAGTTCTAATAAACTCAGATTCAATTTCATTAAAATTAATTGTTTCAATATCATAAATGGAATCAGGATCAAAAGGTTTTTCCATTTTACTCAAAGCTTCACCATCAAGTTTATCCTGCTCTATCAAAAGATTCTGGACAAAATTAGGGATTTCAGCTTCCTCGTCTTTTTCATCAAGCTCTTCATAATTAATTACAATAAGATTAGAAACGCTTACTTCAAAGAAAGTAACCATTTCTCCTTTTACCATAACTGAATTTAATTGAGTAAATTTATAATCAGCACCAATTGCTTGGTTAACATAGCTATCTGCTATAATCTGGAAGGTATTCATCAACTTTTCACGTTGGCTTTCACTTTGGTTAACCATGCTAATATTAAAACCTGAATTCAGATCATAAGGATCATCCTGAACTGTACGTTTTATTAAAAACATATTACATCTTACTGAAGCATTCTTTTTATTAGTAAGCCTGTAATTCATTTTTGTAATTTCAGTTAATATTGAAATAGCCGTATTTATAGCAGTATTTGCAGAACTATTAAAAGTATAATCTTTGTAAAATCTTAGTATATATGCATTACCTACAAGCTGACGCCTTACTCCAGCTTCTTTTGCGCAGTCATAGATAATTTTATCTAGATTAGCTTTAAATTTATTCAAAAGACGAGCTGAACCTAATAAAACTTTCATCTCGCTCATATTAGGAAATTCTATTGTAAGACATACGAAATTATCGGTATTAGATTCATTTAAAATAACACTTTCTTCAGTACTAAAACCACATTTTTTACACTTCTTATCACCGGTAAGATTAATTTTTCCACACTTATTACACTTACCGATAATTACATAACCGCATTTTTTACAAGTATTTGTTTTATTGATGGTCTTACATACCGGACAGACGACTTTCAGAACCTTTTTACAGTTCGGACAAACAATCGTTTTATCATCCAGTTCTAACCCACATTTTGGACATTCCATAACTTAAATATACCACATAAGCTATTATATAACAAATTGTAACACTAATTAATAAATGGTGCTATCTATGCTTGAGATAGCACCCATAAATTTACTGATAACAAATTCCAGCATTTTTCATACGTCTAATACATTCTTTAATAGTATCAACGTCCTTAGTTAATGCTATGCGGAAATATCCTTCACCATGCGCACCATAACCATTTCCAGGTGGAACAACTACATGAGCTTTTTCAAGCATTTCAGTAACAAATTGTTCAGAAGTCATTCCTTTTGGAACAGGAAGCCATAAGTAAAAGGTTGCTTTTGACGGTTTAATATCCCAACCTAATTCTCTTAAACCTTCTTCCATCACATCACGACGTTCCTGATACATATTATTCAAATTTTCAATGTATTTTTTATCAACAGTAAATGCAGATACAGCAGCTTGTTGTATAGCTTTAAAAGTACCGCTGTCAATGTTATTTTTGATAGTTCCAAGTGCCCTAATTGCATCGGCATTACCACAGACAAATCCGACACGCCATCCTGTCATATTATATGATTTTGAGTGAGAATAAAATTCAATTGCAACATCCTTAGCTCCTTCTACTTGTAAAACAGATGGAGCCTTATATCCATCATAAGTCATTTCAGAATATGCCATATCCTGACATAATAAAATATCATATTTTTTACAATAATCGACAGCTTTTTTGAAAAATTCCAAATCAGCAATAGCACCAGTAGGATTATTTGGATAATTCAAAAACATTATTTTTGATTTTTTAGCAACATCTTCTGGAATTTTATCAAAGTCAGGCAGATAGCCATTTTCTTCTAATAATGGCATAGTAAAAGGAGTTCCACCTGCAAAGATTGTTGCATTATGATATACAGGATATCCAGGATCAGGTACGAGAGTATAATCACCTTTATCAACATAGGCAAAAAATACATGAGCAATAGCTTCCTTGGAACCTATATTACATAGCATTTCTTTATCTGGATCTAATTCTACACCAAAACGTTCTTTCATCCAATTACAAGCAGCTTTTCTAAACTGTTCAGTCCCATTATAAGGCGGATAATCATGATTTTTAGGATTATCAATAGCCATATGCATTTCTTCAACGATTGGCTTTAAAGTGGGTTTGTCAGGATCTCCAATACCTAAACTGATTATATCAATCCCTTTAGCTCTAGCTTCTGCAATTTTTCTATCAATCTCCGCAAAAAGGTACGGAGGAATTTTTTCTAAACGTTCTGATACTTTCATCTTCTCTCCCTATATCTTAATAATTTTCCTTAACCTTATTTTTATGCTAACATAAAAAATAGGGAAAAACAATGAGTATAATTACAGACGATAATAAATTTGAAAATAGTTTTGATATTAATAAAAAAAGTCAAAATATAAAGGCTGAAACAATAGAATTTGACAAAAATTTTGAAAATAGTATCCGTCCCAAAAGTTTTGAGAACTATATAGGTCAGTCAGCACTAAAAGAAACATTAAAAATAACAATTGCCGCAGCTAAAAAGAGAGAAATGCCTTTAGATCATCTATTATTTTATGGCCCACCTGGACTTGGAAAGACAACTCTTGCTGGGGTAATAGCTGAGCAAATGGGGGTAGATATAAAAATCACATCAGCTCCAGCTCTTGAAAGACCTCGTGACATTATAGGCATACTTATGTCGCTTAAAGGCGGAGAAATTTTATTCATTGATGAAATCCACAGACTTAATAAAGTTGCTGAAGAAATACTATACCCTGCAATGGAAGACTTTTTCCTTGATATGACTACAGGGAAAAGTCAAACAGTAAAAACCCTAAGAGTTCCGCTTCCAAAATTTACACTAATTGGAGCTACCACAAAAGCTGGGGAACTTTCCGGACCACTTAGAGACCGTTTTGGAATTATTCATAGACTTGAATTCTATACCAATGAGGAACTTTCACAAGTCATTACAAGAACTGCCCGATTATTAAATATAGAAATCACTAAAGAAGGAGCTCTCGCTATCGCTGGACGTTCAAGAGGCACGCCTCGTATTGCCAATAGACTAATAAAACGAGTAAGCGATTATGCTCTTGTAAAATCTGATGGCAGAATTACTGAAGATATCGCAAACAAAGCACTTGATACATTAAAAATTGATAAATGCGGACTGGATTCTACTGACAGAAGTTTATTAAAAATGATTATAGAAAAATACAACGGAGGACCTGTTGGAATAGAAACACTTGCTGCAGCTTTAGGAGAAGATGTAAGAACCTTAGAAGATGTATGCGAGCCATTTTTGTTACAAGCAGGTCTATTACAAAGAACGCCGAGAGGAAGAAAAGTGACACCCACTGGATTCAAACATCTTGGTTATAAAAACTTTATTGAAGAAGACCACCCTCTCCAGCAAAGTCTGGATCTCGGGAATCACTCTTTTCACTTGTATTAGATTGATAAAGAAAAATATCTTTTCCCATTGTATTTGGTCGTTTATCACCATTTACATCAATCATTGCTCCAACACAAGCTCTTAAATCATTTGCGACAGGTTGAACAGTTGTTTTATCAGTTGTTATCATTGATGAAGAGGATCCGCCAGAAGGTGAATCATCTCCTGCAGCGCCTAAAGCTAATAAATCTTTTCCACTAACAGGCTCAAGTGATGCAATCAAATCATAAAGACTTGAATAGGTAGTCAGATCAAGTTTCGCTGAAGACACACAATTAGGCATATACCCAATAAGCATACTAGAACCATCAAGTATCCTTATTCCAACTATATCAAGCTTATTTTTTGAAGAAATCTGCTGCCCTGCATTATCATCTCCTGGTCCAACACTAGAAGAGTCTCCAGATCCCTGAGATCCCTGATTAGCCTGACCTAACATATAATCATACTTAATAAGACCTAGTTCAACTGAATCTACATTAATACTTTTATTGCCCGAAGGAACTAAACTCGCAGCATAAGCAGGCGGGAAAATACTACTAATAATTTCTACTTTATTAGAATTATAATTATATATAGTCTCAGCAAAA
>CALUTP010000047.1 GCA_944323725.1 Candidatus Gastranaerophilales bacterium
TATTAATTAAGTTGTATTTAGGCTAGCCAAAGAAAGCAATCATCAAAATTCAACTATCGAACTACCTGAAACTCAACAAATTGCACTAAAAAAGCACCCGAAGGTGCTAATTTTAAAAATGGCGGGAACGACGAGGCTCGAACTCGCGACCTCATGCGTGACAGGCATGCGCTCTAACCAAACTGAGCTACGCTCCCATGTCTTTAGTCTTTCGACATTTATTATTATATATTGCTGATTTTTTTTTTGCAAGACTTTATTATAAAATTTTTCAATTATTTATTATCTATGGCAATTTATTATGTTTACATGTTTTAGCAGAATTATGGAAACTGGTAGTGTAAAAATGTCGCCTTCTTTTGGCTCTAATAAAATTATTCGTGATGCTGACAAGGTTTGTAGAATTATTGCTAAAGAATTCCCGGCAATTTCTGGAACTAGAGTAGAAACTATGAAATTTGCTAATCATGATGAAAGGTTTATTAAATTCTATAAAAAGAAACAGGCTCAAAATATGGCTATTCGAGATGATGCTTGGAAATTCTTTAACACTTCTGAAACACTTTATTTTTATCAGCGCTTTATACAAAATATGAAAAAATATAAGAATATAAATTGTGCTGATTATACAAAGTTAGCAGAATTAATTTTGGCTGTTAATGGTATAAAGACGGTTAAAGCAAGAATAATGACTCAAAGCCTTAAGCAACTTGATCATGGGGTGCTTATTGTTAGGCCTCCTGGAAATAATTTTTTAGTTTATAAAAATAAAGATTTAAAAAATATGATTGTGATAGATCCTTGGCTTGGGTTTGCAGATTATGCATCAAATGCTGTTGTTAGATATAATTCAGAGTTTGCCAAATTTCTTGCACTAGGTGATAAATATGAAAAATTAATTTTTACATCTGAACAAAATCCGCAAGTGACTCAAAGTACGATTGATTATTTGAGATGTAATTTCCCGCAGTTTATTCAAAAGAAAGATTTTATAAAAATTTAGTAACATAGGACATTTTAATAAGATGAATAATAGTATTAATAATAATTATAGTTTTACAGGAAAATCTCAGTTCTCCAAAAATATTACTAATGTAAAGAAAGTATTCAATAGAGAGTTTAAGGATGTTAAAAGTCCATCTCGATATGAAATGCTTCCTATAGAAAAAAAGCAAGAGTTGGCTGATGAAATTAAAGATTTGAGTGATAGACTGAAATTTATAAGAAAATTTAACAAAACATTTTATCAAGATGGGGGGCTTCCTGAAGTCTTTCGCGGACTAATCGGATGTGTTCAGGCGTTTAAAGTTGGAAATTGTGCTGAATTTGCAGAGATTGGAAAAACTATTTTAAAAATGAATGGGATTAAAAATTGCGATATTTTTACTCTTCATGCTAAAACTCCTGATGGTAGTATTAGAAATTTAGATCACACTCTTATTGCTTTTAAGATTCCAAGTACAAAAAATAATCCAGTAACTAAAGTTAATGGTATTTATTTTGTCCCATCAAATGATACACATATTCTTGACTTATGGCTTGACGGGTTTTCTGGTAAAATCAAACAAGCAAAGAAAAAATATCGTATATTAGGATTAAATTCTGAAGATAGGTTGTTATTGAAGCCTGAAAACACTTACGAACCTGATCTGAAAACTATTAAGGAATTAAAAAAAGCATTTCCAAAATTAGTATTTAATGATAAATAAAAAATAAAAACCGATATTTATTAAAATATCGGTTTTTATTTGTCAAAGTTAAGATATTATTATTGATATAGAGGTGCTAGTTTTGCTGATTGTTGAGGAATTACTCCTTCTTCGATTGATTGATATACTCTGTAATCGATTACAGGGAAGCAATTATCAATACTTTCGATTTCTTTTAATTCAGCATCATTGATGTTACCACTTTCAATCATGTCGCAGATTTTTTCGAATCTGTCAACGTGTTCTCTAAACCTATCTGTAGCGTAATCTTTTGCTTGCCAAGTCGTAATCAAGAATGGCCAATCGGAACTTTGAAGTAATAGATTTTCTCTAGCCATTTGATTTAATGCTCTGTGCAGCAGTTTATCTTCTGGGATTTCTGGATATTTATCAACAATAGCATTAATACGTTTTTCGCAAGCATGAATAATTGGCCACATCCATTCAGTTAAATGGTTATTCCATACGTAGAAGTGACCACCTTGTCCCCAAGAACTTTCAGGGATTTGAATAGCTTCTGTTGGCGGATGTGCATGTAAATATTCACCTGCTGTCATTCTTTCGACTTCAGGAAGATATGTGTTGAATTTTCTAATAACCTGTTTAATAAATTCAACACCTTCAAACCACCAGTGACCGAATAATTCTGTATCAAATGATACCATTACAAGTCCTTCTTTGCCATTATGTGATTTTTTATAATCATTTAACAAATGATAAATTAAAGTTGTGTAGTGGTCTGAGTTTTCATTAATTTTATTTAAAGCTAATACTGGATCATATAGCATTTTGTCACCTAAATCTGTAGTAGGTGAAGTTATTCTCCAGTAATGCATACCAGATTTATCATCTTTTTTATGAAATTCTCTAAAACAGCCATCTCCAGGGTATCCATCAGCTGCTGACCAAACCTGATAGCCTGCTCTATCATTTCTGCCCATAACTGCGACTTGTGCATCAGGTAACCAGTAAGCAGAATATGTATCATATCCTGTAGCAGGTCTTTCTGGAAGCGGAATATATTCAATGTTTCCATATACGCCTATTACACGTCTGTTTCCTATAGAATTTCCACCTTCTATTACGTGTGATTCAGTAAAGAAATATTCAATGTCATTATTTTGAAGGGTTACTTCAATAGCAGGTCTCCAATGCTTTTTGCCATCTTTACCTACGTATTCATAACCTTGTCTATAAGCACATTCTGGTAGCCAGCATCCTTTTGCTTTTTTACCAAATAATCTTTTTGTTGTGTCTGAACCGACTTTGAATTGCGCATTCAAATTGCTGTCAGTAGCTAGTAATGGTGAAAATCCATGAGTAGCTCCTGATGTTGTTATTTCAATACAACCTAAATCTTGATACTTTTTGAATTCACCAATTAAGTCCATTCCGTATTTGTTAACGAAAGAATCTTTAATATGATTAAACCAGTCAAAATAATATTTAGCTAAATATTTGAGGTGTTGAGAATGAGCAACTTTTGGATCAGGATATCTTTCTAAATCTTTAGAAACTTGCTTAATTCTTGAATCCAAATATTTAACAAAACCTTGTTTAAGGTGTTCATCATTAAGCTGTTCTGCCAGAATTGGTGTAATGCCGACAGTTAGCTTTGCTTTAATACCCTCTTCATACAGTTCAGCTATAGCATTTAATAATGGAATGTAAGTCTCTGCCATACATTCATAAAGATTCTCTTCCCCGAAAGGCCACATGCCTGCTTTTCTGTAATAAGGAAGGTGGCTGTGTAACATAAATACGAATTGTCCTACTGACATTTGCGCCTCCATATCTCTCTTAACTTGAATTATTATATAACTATAATCCAATTTTATTATTATTATATATAGCACAATCGGGTTAAAAATATAATCCTTAAGAACTAATTCTTATGAATAATGTTACAAAAGTTAAAATATAAAATATATAAATTATACATAACTAATAATATGTAGAATTATTAAATACTACTTGCTAAAGACATATATTTATGCTTTCATAAAAATGGAACAGGCAATTCCTCTTTAGCCTTGTTCAAGGACTTGCAATCAAAGCGCGGCTGCATTGTCTGAAAGTCCGCAGGTTATATCTAAAAAATAAAGAAGGAAATTTAAAATGTTAAAATTAAGATTAAAAAGAATGGGTGCAAAAAAGAACCCAGCTTACAGAATAGTTGTGATAAATTCAACAACAAAAAGAGAAGGTAAACCGATTCAGGAATTAGGGCATTACAATCCTAAGACAAAAGTTATGAAATTAGACTTAGCATCAGCTCAAGAATGGGTAAAAAAAGGTGCTCAGCCAACTGATACAGTAGCTTACTTAATGAAAAATTGTAACAACGATGGTACATTAAATTATCAGAAAAAAGAATCAGTAAAATTATCTAAGAAAGCTCAAGCAAAAGCTGCAGCAGAAGCAGAAGCAAAAGCTAAAGCCGAAGAAGAAGCTAAAGCAGCTGCGGAGGCAGCAGCAAATGCTCCGACAGAAGAAGCTGTAACTGAAGCTTAGTTATTAAAGATTCAATAATAAAAAAATTCTCGATTTAGGCATTACATCGAGAATTTTTTTATTATTATTTGATATTCATATATTTATTTACTGTCTTTATATCTACTTATTTCTTCAAAATAATGTTCAAGGGCAATATAGCCTTTGTAAATTTCATTAGAAATGTTTGCATAACTATTTGCATCAATGAATTTTAATTCTTTAGTTCTAATTTCCATAATGGTATCTGCATCAGTTTTTAGTTTTTCATCAGTTGAAGCAGACCATTTTTGAAGGAGTGAAAGCTCCTCATACATCTGTTTTACAGTTGTATATTCAAGAGTATTGAAATCATATTTTGCCAGCAGTTGTTTTTCAGTGTTGGATATTCTGCTTTGAACTGCTTGAAATTTAAAAATACGTTTGACAATAATATAATTATCAGCAAGCTTTTTGTGAGAATAAGGTATAGTATTTCTTGCCAAAAGTGCTGCATAAGAACGAGAGGTAAAAACTTCGTCTTCTTTTGAAAATGCACTTTTTTTAGTTAAATCAAAATTAGATTTGCTGGATATAATTTCTTCTATCATAGTACCCCCAGATATAGGTTAATAATAGAATAAGAAAATTTTTTTGTCATGCTGTTTGTGCAAATTTTTAACATATCGTAATTTTTATACAATATAAGTTATTATAAAGTTGTGGTTTGCGTCAAAAGTATATTTGTGCTACTTTTTTAACAGAAGAGTTAGGGAGAAAATATGAGTATGAAAGAAAGTTATTTTCCTCAGGAAATAGAAAAAAAATGGCAAAAAATATGGGAAGAATCAGGAGCTTTTAAAACGCCTGATGAAAGTGATAAGCCAAAGTATTATGCCTTATCAATGTTCCCTTATCCGTCAGGAAAGCTTCATATGGGGCATGTAAGAAATTATACAATTACTGATGTTATTGCAAGATTTAAAAAGGCTCAAGGGTATAATGTTCTTCATCCAATGGGATGGGATAGTTTTGGGTTGCCTGCAGAGAATGCCGCTATGAAACACGGTGCAGACCCTGAAAAATGGACAGTAGAAAATATTGCATATATGACAAAACAATTAAAAATGCTTGGTCTGTCTTATGATTGGGATAGGGAAGTTACAACTTGTAAACCTGATTATTATAAATGGACACAGTGGCTTTTCTTACAATTATATAAAAAAGGTCTTGTTTATAAAAAAGAAGCCGCAGTAAACTGGTGTGAAGAATGTGCTACTGTTTTAGCAAATGAGCAGGTAATCGATGGCAAATGCTGGAGATGTGATCATGAAGTTGAAAAGAAATATTTGTCACAATGGTTTGTAAAAATTACAAATTATGCGGATGTTCTTCTTAAAGATTTAGATAAGCTTACAGGTTGGGGTGATAACGTAAAAACTATGCAGGCTAACTGGATAGGAAAATCTCATGGTGCAATTTTCAGATTTCCTGTAGTAGATGCTCCAAACGGTGAAAAAATTGAAGTTCCAGTATATACTACAAGACCTGATACCGTACATGGTATAACTTATCTTGTTGTTGCTCCTGAATATAAAGATATTGAAAAGTTGACAACTGTTGATAATAAAGATGCAGTTGAGGCATACAGAGCGAATGCCCGCAAAATGACTGAAATTGAAAGACTTTCAACTGAGCGTATAAAAACAGGTGTTCCACTAGGTACTCATTGTAAAAACCCTTTCACAGGAGAAATTTTCCCTCTTTGGACTGCGGATTATGCTCTTGTTGAATATGGTACAGGGGCTGTAATGGCTGTTCCAACACACGATACTCGTGACTTTGATTTCGCCAAAAAATATAATTTACCGTTAAAAGTAGTAATTCAAGATCCTGAAAATCCTTCAGAATGCAAAGATGCAGCTTATACGGATCCCGGAGTTCTTGTAAATTCAGGTGAATTTAACGGTATGAAAAACGAGGATGCTAAAAAAGCTATTACAGAAAAGGCTGTAAAAGAAGGGTTTGGGGAATTTAAAACACAATATAGACTCCGTGACTGGTTAATTTCTCGTCAAAGATACTGGGGAGCTCCAATTCCTGTTGTTTATTGCGAAAAATGCGGAATTCAGCCAGTGCCTGAAGACCAGCTTCCTGTAATGCTTCCGAAAGATGTTGATTTCAGGGTTGTAGGAAAATCTCCGATTTTGACTTCAAAAACGTTTCTTGAAACTACTTGCCCTTGCTGTGGCGGAAAAGCAAGACGAGAGACTGATACTATGGATACATTTATTTGTTCAAGCTGGTATTATTTACGTTATGCAGATGCTAAAAATGATAAAATGCCGTTTGCAAAAGATAAAGTTAATCACTGGTTGCCTGTAGACCAATATGTAGGTGGTATCGAACATGCTATTTTACACTTGTTATATTCAAGATTTTTCACAAAAGCTTTGCGTGATTTAGGGCTTTTGGATTTTGATGAACCGTTCAAAAATCTATTGACTCAAGGTATGGTATTAAAAGATGGTTCTAAAATGTCAAAATCTAAAGGAAATACGGTTGACCCTGATGAAATATTTGAAAATTACGGGGCAGATACCGCAAGATTATTTATCCTTTCAGATTCACCTCCGGCAAGAGATTTTGACTGGTCTGACGCTGGCGTTGAGGGTTGTTACAAATTCCTTAACAGAGTTTGGCGTTTGATAGCGACAAATGCAGATAATATCAATTTGAAATATGAATTGAAATTCCCTCTAAAAAAAGAAAATGACGATTTAGTTCGTTGTGTTCATATTGCAATTAAGGGAATTACTAATGATATTTCAAATGACTTCCAGTTCAATACTGTAATTTCTAAGTATCGTGAACTTACTAATGCTATTTATGAATGGCGTGGCAAAAAATCTCAACTTAACGCTGAAGATAAAGATGTTATGAGCTTTGCTATTGTTTCTTTATTAAAACTCATGTCACCTGTTGCAGTTCATTTGACAGAGGAAGCTTGGCATGATTTAGGTGCAGAATCTTCAATTCACGATGAACCTTGGTGTGAATGGGATGAAAAATTGGCAAAAGCTAGTTCAATTACTTTAGTCGTTCAGGTTAACGGAAAAGTTAAAGATAAGATTGAGGCCGATGAGGCTTCATCTGAAGATGAGCTTAAAACTTTAGCCTTAAATAGCCCTAAAGTAAAAGAGTTAACCGACGGTAAGACTATTGTGAAGACAATTGTTGTTCCAAAAAAATTGGTGAATATCGTAGTTAAATAGCTTAAAAGGCGGGTTATATAACCCGTCTTTTAATTATGAATTATAAATTATATATACATCATGGTACCCTGACACATATCTGGAGGCACTTCTATATTGTTTTCTATTATAAAGTCTAAAATTTGGTTTTCTTTTTGCGAAGCTGATGCAAATCCTTGTTTTCTCCAGAATTTGTGGGGGGCTTTTCCTGGATTGTCATAGTTATATGCCAGAGTATAAATTCTGCCTTCACAGCCATTTTTTTTGCTAAGATGTTTAGCAAATTTTATAAAATCTGATCCTGCATTTTTCTTTCTAAAAAATGGTACAATCCAAAGATCATTTATATATAAAGATTTTATTGGTTTGTCATTTTGGTAAAATTTACTTTTTTTTAATTCTGTTGGGGTAATTTTTATTTTTCCAATGTACCTGCCTATGGATAAATCAACCATTCTAAATTGACTACCATTACCATAGATTAATCTATTGGGAAGTTTTAATGGCTTATGAGATTTTAATGGAGTTATGTAATTTATGTTCATATCTGTCCTATTATATAGATAAATTGTAATTTGAAAATGTTATTTTGTAAAAGATTAAAATTAAAATCTTAGGTCAATATTTCCATTTTGTCCATGTCTAGTTGTTAGATATCCCTAATAATTTCTTTAGTTTTGCGATTAACCCTTTTTTTTTGATTGGGATTTCTTTGGATTGAATAGGTTTATACATGAGCAGATTATCTGCATATTCGTAACTAAGTTTTGAATGGTTCTTTATACTGAGGTCTAGCATATAATTTATATAGTTGTCTGTAGATGTATAACCCTGCTTCCTATAAAATATGTGGCAAGGATGTTTAGGATCATATATTCTGCTTGCAACTAAAAATACTTTTCCATTGCATCCTTGTTTTATGCTTTCTGCTTGTGCAAATTTAAGAAATTCTTTCCCATAACCATTTCGTTGTGGTTCAATTTTGAGTAGTTCTACTTTTAAAACATTACAAGTTTTTTCTTCAGGATAAATTTCTTCACATTTGAAATTTTTTAAAGGTCTTGTAATCATTTCTCCAGCATATATACCTGATTGAGTATCAGCCATTTTGTGAATATCAACAATAACACTTTTTTTTTGTGTTAAATCGAACATTTTTATATTACGCTTACTATATATCAAAAACCTTGGCATTTTTTGTCTATTAGCAGGTCTTAGGTATGTTTGGAAATTGTATATTGGTAGTTTTGTCATATAACTTATAAATTATGTAAAAAAAATAATTGCTAGTAATAAAAAATTTTTAACATTATTATTAACAAATAGTAAAATTACAGACTTTAAAATTTTTCTGTATTATAATTGAATATGTTAATTTACAAAATATAAATAGGGATAGAGTTTTGAATAGAAAATATTATTTTATAGCAATAGGCGGAGTAGGAATGAGCGGGTTAGCTAAATACTTATTAGAAAATGGTTGTGAAGTATCCGGCTCAGATGTTTGTGACAGCAAGTATGTTCAGAAAGTTAAAAATTTAGGTGCGACAGTACATATAGGACATAACGCAAGTAATGTACCTAATGATTGCATAGTTATAGCAAGTACAGCAATTCGTCAGGATAATCCAGAAATGATTCGTGCTAAAGAGTTAGGATTACCAATTTATCATCGTTCTGATTTGCTTGCAGAAATTTCAAGAGAAGGAAAATTTTTTCTAGGTTATTCAGGTACTCATGGTAAGACTACAACTAGTGGTTTAGCTTCCTATGTAATGGAAAAAGCCGGTTTGAAACCATCTTATGTAGTGGGTGGAATTATTCCTGAATTGGATACAAATGCTCATTGTCAGAATGGAAAGTATTTTGCAGCAGAGCTTGATGAAAGTGATGGCACTATTGTTAAGTATATTCCGAATATCGTTGTTATAAATAATTTAGAGGTCGACCATCTGGATTTTTATAAAAACGGTCTTCAATCTATTTTAGATACTTTTGAAACTTTTATTTCCAAAATGCCTGAGGGCGGAGTTGTTTTAGTAAATTATGATTGTGAAGCTTCAAAAGGTCTTCATTGTCATAAAACTATGACCTTTGGTCTTTCTGATGGTGCAGATTATCAGGCTAAGAATATTCAATTTAATACTGATATGACAAAATTTGATGTATATTATAATAATGAATTTCTTATTAGTTTAGAAATTATTTTAAGAGGGATTCATAATGTATGTAATACTCTTTCTGTTTTAGCAAGTTTACATCAGGCTGGGATAAATTTAGAGCTTGTTAAACCTCATTTTGCTACATTTACAGGTATGGGAAGACGATTCCAAAAAGTAGGAGATTTTAACGGGATTTCTATATATGATGATTATGCACATCATCCTACAGAAATTAAAGCTGCACTTTCATCGGCACTCAGTTTCAAAAATAAGCATATAATTGCAGTATTTCAACCTCATAGGTACACTAGATTAAAAAATCTTTGGAATGAGTTTTTAAATGCTTTTGATAGTGTAGATAAAGTTATTGTGACAGATGTATATGCAGCTTCTGAAGATGCTATAGAGGGTATTAATTCCCAAAAATTTACTGAAGATTTGGCATCAAAGGGTGTAAATTGTGAATATTTGAGTGGCGATATGAAAGCTGTAGCTAAAAAATTATATCCGTCGCTTAAGAAAAATGATGTCATAATTGGACTTGGTGCTGGTACAATTACAGCATTAGGTCGTGAATTGATGACTTTAAATAAGGAGCTGGCTGACGTTGCGCATTGAGTATGATTATGATGTAAAAAATCTAACTTCATTAAAATGTGGCGGGAAAATTAAAAAAGTCCTATTTCCAGATAGTATTGCTGATTTTATTGAGGCTTTACATAGCGAGTCTAACGTTGTTGTTTTCGGTAATTTGAGTAATACAATTGTTTCTACTGACGGATATGATGGTACGGTTATTCTTACTAGAAATATGTCAAATTATGAGATAAATGGAACATTGGTAAAAGCTGAATGCGGTGTGAAAGGCCCTAAGCTTTCTCAAGCTGCTGCAGAAGCAGGTTTAAGTGGATTGGAATTTATGGTTGCTTTCCCTGGATCTGTCGGGGGTGAAGTCTTTATGAATGCTGGTGCGCATGGACAGTCTGTGAAAGATACTTTAGTTAATGCTCAATGTTATGATATGAATAGTAAGACTATTATATACCTTACAAATAATGACATGAATTTTTCATATAGAACTTCAATATGTCAGCGCAAAAATTTAATTGTGTTGTCTGCTGAATTTGATTTAACTAGGGCTGATAGTGAGCTAATCAATTCCAAGATGCAGGAAAATTTGAATTTCCGAAAGGCGAAACAACCTTCTCTTACTTTACCGAATTGTGGAAGTGTATTTAGAAACCCAGAAGGCGATTCTGCTGGAAGGCTATTAGAAGCTTCTGGTGCAAAATCTTATAAAACTGGTGGGGTACGTGTTTGGGAAAATCATGCAAATTTTATAGTTAATGATAATTTAGGAAGTTCTACGGATATTTTGGAAATTATGTATAAGATGTATAGCGGAGTTAAAGAAAAATTTAATATAGAATTAAAACCTGAGGTGAGATACTTAGGGGGAAATAACAAAAACGAGGTTGAATTATGCAGAAAATTAAAAATGATAAAATAAAAAAAGATGCAAAAATCGCAGTATTATGTGGAGGGATGTCTTCCGAAGCAGAAGTTTCATTACGTTCTGGTAAAGGTTGTTTTGAAGCGTTGCAAAGACTTGGATTTACTAATGCTGAAATGGTTGTAGTAGATAAAGATATAGCTGAAAAATTGAAAAAAGGTAATTATGAGTATGCTTTTAATGCTTTGCATGGTAAATATGGTGAAGATGGTTGTATTCAAGGAATATTAGAAATTTTGCGAATTCCTTATGCAGGATGTGGTGTTATGGCAAGTTCAATTTGCATGAACAAAGAGTTTACAAAACGTATTTTATCTACCTGTCCTGATATTCCAATGGCAAAATCAGCCTTTGTTAGAAAAGGTGAAGATGTTGTGGGAAAAACTAAAGGTTTAAAATATCCGTTATTTACAAAACCAGTTAGTGAAGGATCTAGTTTTGGTATGACAAAGGTGAATCATCCTGAAGATTTAATGGAAGCATATAAACTGGCTGTAAAATATAATAGTGATGTTCTAGTTGAAGAATTTATTGATGGATTTTTTGTAACAGTGGGAGTTTTAGAGTCTGATGGAAAACCTTTTGCTACTGAAATTCTTGAAATTCGTCCAAAAAATGAATGGTATGATTATGAAGCAAAATATAAAAGCGGGATGTCTGATTTTATAGTTCCTGCAAATCTTTCCGAGTCAGTCACACAACATGTAAAAGCTGTTGCAGTGAAAGCTTTTGAGACTGCAGGCTGTAGTGGTGTTGCAAGAGTGGATTTTATGATGAAAGATGATATTCCATATCTTTTAGAGATTAATACAAGTCCTGGAATGACTTCTACAAGTGATTTACCTGCTCAAGCAGCTGCTATGGGTATAAGTTATGATGATTTGGTTTTATGTATATTGAATAGTGCAGGGTTAAATAAATAAGGTTGCTAAATGGAAGATTTTGAACAAAATCAAATACAAGAAGAGGCAATTGATCCTAAACGTCTGGTTAAGACTGTTAGGAAAAAAAGGCAAATTCGCAGGGTTAGAAAAACTCAGGGAGTTTTTAGAAATTTTTTCCGTTTTATTGTAACTGTACTTTTACTTTTGTGTTTCGTTTATATTTCTAAAATGCCGCAATGGTATCTTGATAAAAAATTATTTACTACTTCAAGCAACAATTCTGTTGTTATCTTGAACAATAATATAGTAAAATCATATAGAATTTTAGCTCTTTTAAGAGCAAGTGAAGTCCCTAATGTACCAATTTATATGGCAAATACTTCTGCTATAGAAAAGCAAATAAAAAGTCTTGCTCCAGTAGAAGATGTTTATATAAGGCGGTATGCTTTCCCTGCAAGACTTCAGATTATATTAAAAGAAAGAGTACCTTTGATTGTCATATCGCCTAGCGAGAAGATAGCTCCTGTTGCGGCTTTTACAAGAGATGGTAGGATTATAGGTAAAGAATTCTTACCTCTTGATAAAAAATTCAAAACAATTCTTGTCTTGTCATATGGAAATAAAGGTGATGATTATACAAAATGGGATGCAAGAAAAATTCAAAAAATCGAAAAAATAGTTAAATATGTTGAAGAATATTCAAAAGAACCCGTTGAATATATTGATTATCGAAATCCAAATGATGTCTATGTAAAGATTAAAACCGTAAATATTAGGATAGGTAAGATTGATGAGAATGTATTTAAACGTTTAGAAAGGATCCCTTCAATTTTACCTCAGGTAAAACTTGTGGATTCAAAAGTTAAATATTTGGATTTAAGCTGGGAAAAAGTAAATTATTTAAAATTAGAATAATAATTCTAATACTTTATAATGATTGACAAAATTTGAAACATAATATAAAATGTATATATGGAATTGACGGTTTTGGTTGACAATAATACTCACGCTGGGAACTGTTTACTTTCTGAACACGGTTTGTCGTTTCTGATAGAAGATTGTGACTTGAAGCTTCTTTTCGATTGTGGTTCCAGTGATGCTTTTATAAAAAATGCTTATAAAATGCAGATAGATTTAGCTCCTGTGACAGATATTGTATTATCACATAGTCATATCGACCATATTGGCGGTTTTTTAAGGCTTCAGTCTTTGTATCAAAAATTTAAATATGTTGGTATAGACTTTAATTCAAAAAATGTTATTGCTCATCCTGAAGTATTTAAACAAGGTGAAAAAAATATATTAGATAATGAAAGTTATCACCTGACAGCAGAAGAAATGGATAAGTTTTTTAATTTGATATTGACAACCAAGCCGCGTCAAATAACTCAGAAATTGATATATTTAGGTGAGATACCAGTACCACGAGATGTAAAAATGGATTATGCTCCGGATGAGACTGCGCTTGCTTATAAATCACAAGATGGGCTTGTTGTAATTTCAGGATGTTCACATAGTGGTATTGAGAATATAATAGAACATGCAAAATATGTAACTAATGAGAATAGAATAAATACAGTAATTGGTGGTCTTTATTTAATAAATAGGAGTGAAGAAGAAATAAATCAACTGGGTGAATATCTTCGTAATCAAAATGTTCAAAGGATATTCCCATGTCATTGCACAGATTTAGAAGCAAAGATTATTCTCTCTAAATATGTAAAAATAGAAGATGTTTGTACTGGACAGCGGTATAGCTGGGAATGAATTATTTTGGCAGATTTTTAAAATAATTTACATCTGTTAATGCATTATACGTACAAGCAATTCCATTAAGGTTGTTACTTTGATTGAATGAGCAGTATTCTGGGGATTTATAAGTAGTTCCATCTGCTCCCATAGGTTTTAATGCACCTTTTGTATCAATTTGGAATGTGAATAGATCTTGTCCAAGTCTATTAGGTTTGTTGTTAAAACCATTAACATCTACAGATATATATATTTGTAGATAAGTTCTCAGAATTTTCTATAAGTAATATCATTCCATCATTTATAATGAATTGTCCATCATCAAAAAATGACATGCTAAGTTCAGCTTTTCCATTATATGTTTTATATATTCCAGCGTTTCGTTTGTCTTCTTCTACGTAGTAGTTATTCGGTATGCACGCTTGAATTGCATTATTTCCAGAACCCATTCCACAATCTTTTGCATTAACAAAATAAGGCATAATAAGTTTTTTCAGACTCTGCGATTCTAATTCCCCTGCTTTTAGTCTTTCGCCATTTGCAGCTTGATATAAATTTAGAGCCTGATTCATAGTTGAATAGGCTTTTTTAAGCTGAGTTTCCAGTTGTTTATTCCTAGTATTATATTGCTTTAGATACGACAGTTAGTGCTTTGACAAATTTTGATAACGAAAATTAATATATGCTTGCAAATAGTTTTTCTGCGTATTAGAATATTTTTACGAAAGTTTTACGGCTTTGGTATGCCTGAAACTTTTTTGTCACTACTTAACTGAAAAGGAGAAGAAAATGCCAAAAATGAAAACACACAGAGCGGCTGCAAAACGTTATAAAGTTACAGCAACCGGCAAAATTATGAAACGACATGCAGGTATAGGCCACTTGCTCCAACACAAGTCAGAATCTAGAAAGCGTAAGATTTTCAAGATGGTGACTTTGTCTGATTCACACTTAAAACTGGTATCTCACGAGTTACCATACAAGAAGTATTCAAGATAGGAGCGTAAAAAATGAGAGTAAAACGTGGTAATGTAAGTCGTAATAGACACAAAAAAATATTAAAACTTGCTAAAGGCTTTATTGGTGCAAGGAGCAGAATTTTTAAAGTAGCGAATACAGCAGTAATGAAAGCTTTAAAATATGCGTACAGAGACAGACGCACTACAAAACGTAATATGAGAAGATTATGGATTGTAAGGATCAACGCAGCTGTAAGAGAACGCGGTATGAGCTATTCTAGATTTGTTAATGCTTGTAAAAAAGCTAATATACTAGTTAATAGAAAAATGCTTGCAGAGCTTGCAGTAAACGATAAAGAAGCTTTTGATGTTATATTTGAAACAGTAAAAGCAGCAAAATAGATAATCTTTTTGTCGTTCTTGAAAAGGACTTTTGTGTAAACAAAAGTCCTTTAATTATGCATTTTTAATTAAAATGTTAAAAAATATTAAGAAGCATGTGACGCATGTTTAAAGTTCTCAACTCAAAATGCCGTAATAGAAAACATAAGGGAAAAAACTTGAAAGGGAACATGTTATGGGAATGGCAGCGTCACAGGCTAGATTTTTAGGTCTAACCGCTAGGAAAACAAACGTAGAATATGAAGGACAACAGGTTAACCAGCAGAGAACTACTCTCTCTAACCAGTCTGCTAACTACTAT
>CALUTP010000048.1 GCA_944323725.1 Candidatus Gastranaerophilales bacterium
CGCATTCCCGAAGTTTTTGTTGTAATTCAGGTTCTAAACTTGAAAACAATATTTCGTATGAGATACCGCCGTTAACTTTGACTTCCCTTGAAATATATTTGCTTTCAGGTTTGTTGATTTCCATTCGAATTGAACGAGTGCTTTTTAAACCCTTAGCCTGTGCGATTTCTTTGATATTTATATAACGGTTTTCCATGTGCAACACAGTAACTCTGAAGATGAAGAATTGGAACACCACTTCCGAGTATTATGTCGGTTTTGTATCAATTAATAAATTTAACAGAACGGCAGAATTTTCAAAAACCTCAAACGACTCACATTGCCCAAAATAATCACACCATCTGTACTGAGTAGAAAAAGAGTAAAAAGAGTAATTATGGTACACATGGTTTGATTATTTCCTACCCCTGAAATCCGCTACACATGCCGATTGCCCGAAATAATCGCACCATCTGTCCTACGCAAACCACTCACTTTATTACAATCTGCACCTCGAAAAAATGAAAAAGAGAATTTGGGCAGGAAAAGTTTGAAAAGTTGCGAAAATTTGATGAGAAAAATTCTCTATAAAAAAATCACATGCTAACAACCGCCCTGTGTGGGCGGTTGTTCAATTTTGTATCTGCACTGATTCTCAGTTTGCGGACTAAAAAACGGAGTAATAGGGATTTGAACCCTAGATGCAGGATAACCCACATAACACCTTAGCAGGGTGCCGCCTTCAGCCACTCGGCCATTACTCCATCTCTTTTATATTGTCATGCTTAAACAACTCAACAATGATTATATTTCTAATATAACATAAATATTTTTTTTCGTAAACAGTTTTATTTTATTATTTTCAAGTTATAATGTTAGTAACAAACAAATATGCTTATATGAAAGGTTTTTAATATGATAGAAATGAAAGTTATGGGTATTGCCCTTGATACTAGAACTGGGTCTCCTATTGTTGTTTTACATGATAAGGATAATCGAAAAGCTCTACCTATTTGGATTGGTTCAGCTGAAGCAAGTGCTATTATTAGAAAAATTGAGAATCTTTCAGTTGCTCGTCCTATGACTCATGATTTAATCATTAATATTATTGAAAAACTTAATTATAAACTTGATAGAATTGAAATTAATGATGTGGAAAAAGATACTTATTATGCAACATTGTTCTTGAAAAATGATAAAGATGAAATTGTTGAAATCGATTCAAGACCTTCTGATGCGATTGCTTTAGCTATAAGGGTTGATGCTCCGATATTCGTGACTGCAAATGTTATTTCAAATGGTTCTGTATCTACTGATTCTGCTAAAGACGAAGAAGAAGCGCAAGAATTTAAAAAGTTTGTTCAAAGTATTAAACCTTCAGATTTTGCAAAGCTAATGAAAGATAATGATCATCATGAAAGTGATCAATAAATTTTAAAAGTAAGTTATTTTAGTGAAATTCCTGTAATTACAGATAGTTGGATTATTGAGATTTTGTTGTAATATTAATTTTAAAAAATGTTACAGAAAATTTTGTTATTGAAATTTAGTATCCTTGTAAATTTTTTATGTAATTGAGAGCAAATATTTTAATAAGAGGTCGATATGTTGGATTCAATCAAAGCGGTACAAGCACAACAACTGTATCGTGTCCAGCCAGTAAGTCTTAATGATGGTTCAAATGGCAGACAACAAAAGAATTCTGAAGTAAACTTCTTTTCTAGCGGCAACTATAACTTAAATAGACCGTCTATTGAGGGAAGTCCGACTTTAGGGCGTTCTTTAGATTTATTAGGTTAATATTTCTTAATAATGCTGAAGCTTTTAGCAATTATTCTATCCCTTTTTACTTTATAATAGTATAGGGATTGATTAGATTGGGGATTTAAAAATGAATGTTTCAGCAATAAATTTCTTTAGAACGCAACCTGTAAACTTTTTAAGTGCACAAAAAAATGAGCAGTTTAAATCACCATTTATGGCTCAAACTTTTAGTGCAGCTAATTCTCCTTACAATCTTGAACATCCAAAAATTGCAGGTTCAGAAACTCTAGCTAAACATTTAGACTTAGTTGGATAATATTTGTAAATAAAAAAGCAATCTCGAATAAATTAAAACACAGCCGTTATTTTAACGGCTGTTGTAGTGTTTAAAGTAAAAAGAAGTTATTTTTTGTATTTGTACAATAAACAAGTCTGGTAGCTTTAAAGTTGTGTTCAAAGCTGTAGGTCTTTGTTTCTGATTTTTTCCGAAAAGCACATAACCCTACTATTTTTTCATCATCTTTAAAAAATTTTTTTAACAATTCCATATACACATCCTTCTTTTTATCTTTTTCATGTATAATGTATTTAATGGTATATTTATAAAAGTCAATATAAGGAGAAAATATTATGGCAGAAAAAGTAACAAAAGAAATGAATATTATGGATATAGTTCAGGCTTATCCTCAAAGTATTGAAGTATTTCAAAAATATGGTCTAGGCTGTATTGGCTGTGCTGCTGCTAGATTTGAAAATCTTGAAGCTGGCGCAAAAGTACATGGATTTGATCCAGATGCTATGGTTGCTGATATTAATGCTTTGATTGAAGAATAATTTTAGGTAAAAGAAGAGGCGGTAACCTTTTAGGTTACCGCCTCTTCTTTTTATTATATTATTTTATGTGTGATAGTTTACTTGGCTAAAAAACCAGACATTGATAGCGGTTTTGTTGTAGATAACTGTGATGATATATTTACATTTTGTTGAATTTTTGGTTGTGAATTGTTATTTGGCGTTTGGTTATTTTCAGCTAATCCACGTTCTTTTGCTATTCTATTTTTTGTCATTCTTTCACAAGTTCTAGCAAGCCAAATCATAAATAATGGAACTAAGGCTAATGTAGAAATTGCTCCGAATGTGCTGTTCATTGTTTTAGCATAATTTATGAATTTGTTGTTTTTATTTCTGAATACCTTATAAATATTTTCAAGTGCATCAGTATCTTTAATATTCTGGAATGCAGCTTTAATATCTCCAATGTCAGCTTTTTTCAAATCTTGACCAACAATTTTTTCAGCATTTTTTCTAACATCTTTATCAAGCATTAATACTTTTTTGATATTTCCGCCATTCTTTTCAAGGAATTCAAAGAATCCATTGATTCCACCTGGATATTTGTCAATATTGGTGTATTTAGAGATAATTTCTTCACTGGACAATACATTTACACCAGAGGCTGGAGTGAGATAGTCTCTTAGTCTATGCCAGATAGATTTTTTGTGATCTTCCGGTTTTGTATTAAGGGCTAAACCTGATAGTTTAGCAAATCCATCAGAAAATCCTCTTGCAAGTGCTTTTGCTGCAAAAAGAATTGCTGTAAAGCTTGAAATATCGCGAACGAGAATTTCTTCTTTATCATATTTATCCTGAGCTTGGATATATCTTGGAGGTAAACAAAATCCGAAAAGTAAAGTTAACATTGCTGGTACAGACATGGATGGCCCGTTAAATTCAAATTTATCGGAGATTTTTTTGAGCCAGCTAGAATTCATAACGATATCGCCGGTTTTTGAGAATATTTTTTCTTTACCTTGGAAGGATGGTTGTGTTTTATTTTCGGTTATATTTTCTTGTTTTTTTATATCTTTGTCAGGTTGTTCTTCTGCGGCTGCAGTACCTTTTAATGCAGGGTTACCTTTTAGACCTAGATTATATAATTTAGGAATTATTGTATAGAAACCAACTACAGCAAAGAACATAGACATATTAGTTATAAATCTTGAGCCAATACGTTTTTTAGTAAATCTTTGGATATAGTTTACTACATCTGTGCTGGTATCTTTTTTCAAACGAGTATTTACTGATTTAGTTATATCATCAGTAAAGTCTTTCATATTTTCAAGAAGTTTTTTAAATGAAAGGCTTATTGGTGCATCTTTACCTTCTAATTTGATACTTGCAACAATTTCATTCGCTGAAGGTGAAACGTGTTGTTTTCTTAACAGCATAAAATCATCAGTAAGAGCTTGAGTTAAGTCTTGTTTTGAATTTGGAACCTGTTTCCCAATAAGATGTTTTAGTGCATTTTTGGGTTTAGCATTTTCTATTTCAATAACTTTTTCAGTATAAGTTTTAGCGAGTTCATCAACTTTTTCTTTAGCAAGTTTTCCTTCTGTCGAAGTATCTAAAACATTTCTAAATATTTGTTCATAGAAGTTTCGTTTAGTTGTAGCAACGTCAGATAAAGCTTCTCTGTTTGTCTGTTTTGAAGCAAATTCTTCAAAATTCTTACCTAAAGCTTTAATCATATCCATAGATACATTATTAGCTGTTCCGCTATATTTCTTAATCCCAGCTAGAATCCCTGCAGGAATAATAAATGCACTAGGCCCGCTTAATATTTCTCTTAATCCTTCTTTTCTAGCGAATTCCCAGTTCAATGGACCTTTTTTCTTGCCATTTTCATCTACTTCACGGCCACGGTTGAGTCCTTCTTTTATTCTTGGTGCAACCATGCCTATACCATCTTGTGCGATAAATGAAGCTGCAAAGCCTCCTCTATCAATAGCATCCATAAGCATTACAATAGGATTGCTGCCTTGAAATGATGGATTATAATTTTGTTGTTTATTGTGTTCTTCGTTTTGCCCAAGTCTGTTCTTCGCATGGCTAGTTAATGCGGTGTTGATTGCTTTTACTGACATTTCCCTACTTTTTTGTTTTCATTACTATCTACACATATTATTTAAAAAAATTCTAAATAATTCTTATTGCCTTTTTTGGGTAAGTTTTTTAATATAAATTAACAAAGGTACAAAGGAATAAGTGTAATTATCATACTTAATCCTTAAGTTTTTTTCAAGTTTTTTGCTACAATCATAATAATAAATTTACAAAACCTGCAATAATTTCTATTATTAATAAAAAAACATATATAAAATTGACATATAGGTATGTCTGAATTAAACTTTTCTGATATGGAAGTAAGTGTAATAGGAGCGGGTTTAGCAGGCAGTGAGGCTGCTTTACAACTTGCTAAGAGAGGAATAAAAGTTAATTTATATGAGATGCGTCCCCAAAAAACTACTGGGGCGCATGTAAGTGAAGATTTTGCGGAGTTTGTATGTTCAAATAGTCTTGGTTCTGCGGATTGTTCAAATGCATCAGGTCTTTTAAAAAAAGAAATGCAGATGCTTGGCGGAGAGTTAATTGATATAGCGTATTCTTGTCATGTTCCTGCTGGGGGTGCTCTTGCTATTGACAGAAAGCTTTTTTCAAAAACTGTTACTGAAAAAATAGAAAATGAGCCGAATATTAATATTATAAGAGGTGAAGTTGAAAAAATTCCAGATGGTGCTGTTATTATTGCATCAGGCCCGCTTACAAGTGATAGCTTAGCTGATGATATAAAGAATTTTACTCAAAGTGAACATCTTCATTTCTTTGATGCTATTGCTCCGATTGTAGAAAAAGACAGTATTAATTTTGATAAAGCTTTTTATGCAAGTCGTTATAATAAAGGAGAAGCTTCATATATTAACTGTCCTATGAATGAGGAAGAATATACCAGGTTTTATGATATATTAATTAATGCCCCAAAGATAGAGCTAAAATCGTTCGAAAAAAAAGCAAAATTTTTTGAAAGTTGTCTTCCAATAGAAGTACTTGCTTCAAGGGGAATTGATACTCTTCGTTTTGGCCCGATGAAACCTGTAGGGTTAATTGATAATCGTACAGGGATTGAAAATTACGCTGTAGTCCAATTAAGACAGGATAATTCAGCAAAGACATTATATAATCTTGTTGGTTTTCAAACAAATCTAAAATGGGGTGCACAAAAAGAACTTTTACAAGCAATTCCAGGGTTAGAGAATGTGAATATTGTGAGATACGGGGTTATGCACCGTAATACTTTTATAAATTCACCTAAGCTTTTGTATCCATCGCTTCAGACAAGAAAGAGAGCTAATTTATTTTTTGCTGGACAAATTACAGGTACAGAAGGTTATACAGAATCAATTGCGTCTGGATTACTTGCTGGAATTAATATGGCTAGATTTTTGAATGACGAAAAGTGCTTTATCCTTCCTAAAGAGACTATGTTAGGGGCTTTAACCCAATATATTACTGATGAAAATCATGATAAGTTTCAGCCAATAAATTCAAATTGGGGAATTGTGTCTCCAATTGATATGCCTAAAAAAGAACGGAAAAATAAAAAGTTAAAGGCCGAATATATTACAAAAAGATCTATTGAGTTTTTAAATGGTATTAAGCTTTAGTATTAATTGATTTTTGCTGATTATTTTGTTTATGTTCTTTTTTCTTTTCCAAACCTATAAATCTCAATGCAGGATGAATTACAGCGTGGCTTAATTGTGGAGCAAGTACGGCAAGGCCTAATACTGAGCCTGTAATTGATCCAAGTTCAATAGTTCCTTTTACTAAATCATAATTATTTGGCTTTTCTGCGGTAAGTAGTTCCTGTTCAATTTCCGGAGTAAATTTGTCTTGCAATTTATGTTGTTGTAATAGAATTTTTCTTGTATCAAGACTTTTTGCTGAATATTTGCGGTATGACTCGTAATTTTTTAAGCTCCTAAATTTTTGAAATTCTGGAGAATTTTTGAAAATTTTGTTTTTAGCTAATTTAAAAGCTCCTCTTTTAAATACTGGTACAACTAATGCAGCATATACTAGCAGGCATGTAGCTTGATATAGAAATTCTTTAGCTGCAGCATATTTTTTTGTATCAGAATCAATATCCTTATCTATTAATATAAATCCAGGTCTGCCTATTGATTTTAATACAGTTTCTGTTGCTACAGAAGCATTTGTATTCTGAGAAATTGATGTTAATGTCGGGTTAGTAAGAGCTTTTGTAAGAGGGCCTATCATAGTCCTCCTACTCTAAGACCAATATGTGGTCTTGTTGTTCTGTTTTGATTGTATTTATAAATATTAGAACCAAAGTTAACAATTTTAGGCTGTACTGTAAATTTAGTTTTTGTTGCAATATCTTCTTTTATTGATTTTTTTGGTTGTTTTATAATCTTGTTCACAATAGGTTTTATTGCTATAGAACAGACTGCTGGAATTACAAATAATGCAGCAGTGCACACTCCTGCGAGTCTTAGATTATTTGTTACCTTCAACTTTGTTTCATTAACTCTTTCTGCGGCATTTTTTATAGATTTTTTAATGGATTCATTTGTTATACCGTTTTTAATGTCTTCTTTTACCTTATTAGGTAGAAAATCCCCTTCTGTTATGCCTTTAGTAAGATATTTTGAAAAATATCCGGCAAATTCTCCACTAGCCCAATATACAGGTATTGCAATAAGTTCAGTTAACCCTTCTCGTAGTGCAGTATATTTTTTAGTTTCTGGTTTTTCGGTTTTATCCATCATGGTAAAAGCCGGACGGCAGATGCCTTTAACTGAGGCAATTGCAATTACAGCATATGTGGGTTTATTATTCTTTCCGAGAGAAAGACATATATTTTTTAATTTATCTGCTAGTGTCATACCGTTATTTTTTAAAGTCTGTAAATAAATATTTTTGCTAACCTGTTAAATATTATTACAAAAATCAAAATGAGCAAAGGTTTTAAATAAAAAATGAACTTTTTATTTTGAAATTCGTTATAATAGTATAGAGGTTAAAAACATGACAGAAAAATGTAATAAATATGAAGCATTATTTATTTTTTCAGATGAAGAGACTTTACTTTCTCATATAAAGACTTGTGAGGACTGTAGAAATGAGTATGAAAGAATGAATAAAGTCTCAGATCTAATACAAGAAGTTAAACCAGAACTGCTTAGAAAGAAAAGAGATTTAGCTAGGTTGAAAGTGGCCTGTGCTGCTTTTGCGATTCTTTTGAGCGGAACCTTGCTTGGAATAATAAATTTCAATCAGGATGTATCTGATACCTTAAAATATGGACAGGCTCTCAGTATAGAAGATTATGGGTTCCCTGTTGATTCTTACGGTTTACTTATGGTGGATTAATGAATTTAGACAATATAATAAAGAAGAATAAAGAAAATATAAAAAATATTATTCGTCTTATAACAAGAGAAGAAAATGAAGATTTAGAACAAGAAGTGTATGTGAAAGTCTGGAAAAATTCTCATAAGTATAAAGAGCAAGGAGCTCTTACTGGCTGGATAAATACAATCGCAAAAAATGTTTCAAAAGACTATTTGAAATCAGCAGTAAAACGTCGAGAGTGTCTTGTCGAAGAAGATGATAGTGTATTAGTTAATATTAAAGATAAGACTTTTTCTCCAGATCAGAGATTAGTCCAAAATGATAGAAAAAAACGTATTATAAAAGCTATAAATAATTTAAAACCGAAATTTAAAGAGGTAATTATGTACTGTGAAATAAACGGTTATACATATGAAGAATGTGCAAAAAGAATAAAATGTCCAGTGGGAACAGTCAAATCCCGAATATATAATGCTAAAAAACAATTAGCGGAAGAGTTAAAAGATTTAATTTAAAAAGAAAGGATCAATTATGATGAAAAAAACTTTAATTTTAGCAAGCATTCTGGCGTTTGCAGCAACAACACAAGTTTATGCAGAAGAAGCTCAGACAGCTGTGCCTACTAAAGCTGCAGAACCAGCAGTTGAACAAAAAGCTCCGGAATTTAATAAGCCTCCGAAAAGACCTGAATACAATAAGAAAAAAGCTCAGTTTGAAAAACGCCTAAAATTAACAGATGAACAAAAAGCGCAAGCAAAAGAAATCCGTCTTAAAGGTCATGAAGAAATGAAGCCGGTTATGGAAAAGATTAAAGCATTGAAAGAAGAAGAAAATGCGATAAGACGTTCAAAAATGGCTACTCAGATGCAGGAAGAAAAAATAGGTCAAATTCGTATCCAATTAAGAGAACTTCATAAGCAGGCAAGAGAACTTCGTATGAAAAATATGAAAGAATTTGAATCAATTCTTACTAAAAAACAGTTAAAAGAGTTGAAAAAAATGAAAGAAGAAGGAAGAAAGAAGTTTGAAAAAGAATTCAAAAAACAACATGGTAATTCTTTAAGACCTCCATTTGGACCTCCACCATCAGGATATGGTCATCAAGGGCCAGAAGTTCCACCTCCAGCTCAAGAATCTGCTGATAAGTAATATATAAAAAGAACGGTTGCAATTTTAGCAGCCGTTCTTTATTTTATAATTGGTATTTTTATTTGGAATTCTGTTTTTTTAGGGTTTGATTGTACCAGATAGAGATCAGCTTTTTGCAGGTTTAAGTTTTGTTTGCATATAAAAAGTCCAAGCCCGCTTCCAGTTTTTTTAGTGGTAAATCCTTCATTAAAAAGGTCTCGCTGTGCTGCTGGAGTGATTGCTTTACCATTATTTGATATGGTTAGATGTGCTTCATCTTCTTTTATTTCTGATGTTATAATAATCTCCCCTTTACTTTCTATGGCTTCTATTGCATTTTTTATCAAATTTAAAATGCAGGCAGAAAATTTATTTTCATCTACATATATATTTGCATCTTTTTTTATATTAGTAATTATATTAATATTTTTTTCTTGAATATAAACTTTTGCAAGATTTGCCGAATCTTCTGCAAGCTGCTTTAGGCTACATATTTGAGGTTTGATATTATCGAGTGATTTTAGGTCAATAAGAGAGTTATTAATCATTTTAGCTGATTTTTGAATACAACTTAAAGCTCTAGTTATAGAATCATTTTCAATTCCTTCTTTTTCAAGATGTTTTTTTATAATTTCACAATATACATCACATACTGAAATTTGGTTTCTAATTTCATGGGCAATACATCTTGCTTGCTGTTGTAATAACTCGTTATTTGTTTGCATATATCCCCTTTTTTCTAAAAAAATAAAGGTTTAGCCTAAACACAAGCTAAACCTTGTTATAATTTCCAAATCTCCTAAGCTGAGATTTTTGCTCTTATTTTATTAGCAAATCCGTTATTCAGAGCATAAAGAACAGCTTGAGTTCTATCATTAACTTGTAATTTTTGGAAAATATTGTTTACATGTGTCTTAACTGTAGTTTCAGAAATAAATAATTTTCCTGCAATACCCTTGTAGTTATTACCCTGTGTAAGAAGATCCAAAACTTCTTCCTCACGAGCTGTAAGATAATTGAGCAGGTTTTCTTCATTTGTACTTTGAGATTCTGCTTTAAATGAACGTTGGAAGTATTCAAAAAATCTTGAAGATAATGCTGATGGAAGGTAGACTTTGCCATTTAGCACTTCATCAATAGCAAAGATTAATTGCGCAGATGCCATTGTTTTCAACACATATCCTTTAGCTCCTATTTTCATTGCTCTAAAAATTAAATCAGCATCGTCATATCCGCTTAATGCAATGATTTTAACTCCGAGTTCAAGCTTTTCAATTTCCTGAATTGCTTGCAAGCCATCTTTTTCAGGCATATTTATATCCATTAATGCAAGGTCAGGACGGTATTTTTTAACAAGATTAATGCCGATATTTGCGCTTGTTGTAGTGCCGACTACATCGTAACTTGTTTCTAAATTAATTAGTTCTTTAACCCCTCTTAAATGTTCAGCATTATCATCTATTAATAATACTCTTGCTTTTTTTCTGAACTCTCTCATTTTATTTCCCCTCTTAAACTTATTATTTGCTTCCCTCTACTCTATACATACTACAACTTTTAGAGGGGTGAATTCATCCATGCCTTGATTGATATAAGGTTGTGTAAAGCATGAATTATTGATTTAAATCTTTTGATTGAGTATTTCCCTTAACCATGCTCTAGACCATGCGTTTAGGCATGATTGATTTTTTGGTATGAAATTTTCCCGCTAATCTTTTTAGTCTAATTTTATTGTGGTAATATTTAATTAGTTTAGTTGATAAGGAGAGGATATGGAAATTTTGATATTCATAGCAGGTTTTATAATTGGAGCAATTGCTGTTTATGTGCCGGTTATTATGAGCAAAAGAAATGAAATAAAAACAAAAGATGCAATGCTTGAGCAGATGAAACTATATTTTGAAAATACTGCTAATAAAGTAATAAAAGACAGTTCTACCGAATTAACAGAGCAAAATAAAGAAAAGCTTGATGAATTCTTTAAAAGATTTAAGGATAAAATAGAAGATTTTGAAAAGCGTACCGAAGAAAATTTTAAAGTTGAGTCTGAAAAATTTACACGTTTTGATATGAATATCAAGAGCTTTTTGGAAGCAGGAAATAAAATTTCTCAGGATACAAATTCACTTGTAAATGTTATGAAATCTGATAATAGAAAGCAAGGCCACTGGGGTGAAATTGTGCTTGAAAAAGTTCTAGAGGCCTCAGGACTAAGAAAAGACGAGGAATATAAAATTCAAAAAGGTTCCTCAGAAGGCAGACCAGATGCTACAGTATTCCTTCCAGAGGGTAAGTGTGTATATATTGATTCAAAGACCTCTTTTGCCTCATGGTATGGTTATGTAAATTCAGAAGATGAAAATGAAAAGGCAATACACCTAAGACAATTTTTTGATTCTACAAAGGCGCATATTATCGGGCTTGCAAAAAGGGATTATTCATTAGAAGAAAGTTCTCCAGATTATGTTTTGATGTTTATTCCTATTGAGGGTTGTTATTCTATGATGTTTTGTGATGACTGCCAGCTTTGGGATTTGGCTTGGAAAAATAAGGTAATGCCTGTATCGCCTTCAACTTTGCTTGCATCATTAAAAATAATAAACTCTTTCCATATAGTAGATAGACAAAATAAAAATGCTATTGAAATTTCAAGATTATGTTCTGGTATGCTTGATAAATTTCAAGCTCTGCTTAGTGAATTGTTAAAAATACGTTCAAATTTGGATAATTCTCTTAAAAAACTCAATGGAACTGGTAATATAATAAACCAAATTAAAAAGATTGAAAAACTTGGTGGTGTAATGTCTAAAGAGCTCCCTGAACTTCCTGCAGATTTATTAGAAAACGAAGACTAATGCCAATTTTTTTCAACTGCATCAATAATATCTTTTATTAGATTAAGATGTTTTCGGTCTGTTGCTTTAATTAACTCAATTATGCACATTCTTAAATCATCTTTTTCTTTAATATTTATATTAAAAAATTCATTAATATCAAATTCTAAAACTTCAGCTATTCGTATAAAAGTATCAAGAGATGGATAAGAGTTACCCGTTTCAATAATGCTCATTTGTCTAGGTGATAAAAATACAAGTTCAGAGAGTTTTTCCTGTGAAATTCCTCTAGAAAGCCTTATTTGCTTTAATTGTTTCCCTAAAATTTTTTTGTCCAAAACTACACCTCTTATTCAAGTATATTAACGATTATCATAATTCTATATGATATATATATCAATAATCTTGACAAATTGATATTCATATGGTAAAATAAGTTTATAATAAACTTTTATGAGAAAAACTGCTCTTAAAGGCGATATCAGAGAATTATGCTGATAATGAGGAGTTTAAGCAGGAATTGTACATAGATTAATTTAAGAGAAAGGTGAAAGGATTATGAAAAAAACAAACGCGTTTACTTTGGCTGAGGTATTGATTACTTTAGGCATTATTGGTGTAGTCGCAGCAATGACAATGCCAACATTAATGAATTCAACAAATGGAGCCCAGTATAAGACAGCATATAAAAAAGCATTATCAGTATTGTCACAGGCAGTAGTATTGAACGTAGCACTAGATGACTATGATTTGTCTCAGGCT